>NZ_JBNNWO010000001.1:0-637444 GCF_050281105.1 Methylobacterium sp. NPDC080182 | reverse complement strand
ATGGACGAGCCGGAGCTGAAGATCATCGACGTCTTCATCTGCAAGCTGCGCAAGAAGCTCGCCAACGCCAGCCAGGGCAAGAACTACATCGAGACCGTCTGGGGCCGCGGCTACGTGCTGCGCGAGCCGATGGACGGCGAGGAGCGCATGGCGGTCTGATCCGCCGGTCGCACCGTCTCCTGAAAAACCCCGCGCGGTCCGGCCGCGCGGGGTTTTCGCGTTCCGGCGGTATCCGCAGCCCTCACCGCGTCCCGGTGGCCGAGAAGACCTGCGCGGCGGGCGCGATCACCACGTAGCCGCCGCAGGGCGCGGCCCGGCTGATCACCGCGCTGGCGACACCCCAGATGTACGTGCCGCGGCGATCCTGCGCGACGACCGGGCCGCCGGAATCGCCGAAGCAGACCCGGGCACCGTTGGCCCGCGCGATAGTCAGCCCGGTGCTGCTCGCCGCGACCGGCGTCAGCGTGGCGGTGCGCAGGCGCCCGACCGTCCGGCCGGAGAGGCCGGCGCCGGCGATGCGCAGGCTCTTGGGGACCCGGCCGGGATCCGCCGCCAACGGAACCGGCCGCCGGTCGCGCACCGGCTCGGTCAGGCGCAGGACCGCGAGGTCGAGGGAGAGGTCGGAGAGGCTGACGCCCGACGCCTCATTCGGCAGCATCTCACCAGGATCGGGACTGTAGCGGGCCGCGACCCGCGCCCCGTAGACCGGCCGCGCCGGCTCGCTGCCCCGGAAGAACACCACGAGCGCGCCGAGCGGATCGCCGTTCACGCAATGGGCCGCGGTGAGCACGAGATCCGGCGCGATGAGCACGCCGGTGCAGCGGGTCAGCTTCAGCGCCTCCTCGGGCTGGGTGATCGTGCCGATCGCCACGGTGGCCTGCGCCAGGGCATCCCGGCCGGCGGCCGAGCCGCCGTCGATCGCGGCGGCCGGGCCCGACAGGCCCAGACCGAGGGTGAGCGCCGACGCGGCGGCGGCGCGTCGCGCCCCGATGGTCGCGAAAGTGGTCCCGAAGCTGATCACGTGCTGCTCATCTCCGCCGCGAGCCCCCGGACCACAGATGCCGCACGCGCCGCGCCGCGCAAGCGGGCGCGAGGACGCGGCCGCCGTCACGTCCGTGTCATCGGCAGCCGGCTCGGCGATCAGCGCGCCACCGTCCAGGTCGTGGTGCCGTCCTTGTTGTCCTTCACGGCGACGCCCATCCCCGCGAGAGCGTCGCGCGCCCGGTCCGAGGCGGGCCAGTCCTTGGCGGCCCGCGCCGCCCGGCGCTCGGCGATCAGCGCCTCGACCGCCGCGACGTCGACCCCGGACGCCGCGACCTGATCCTGCTCGCGGTCGCTGCGGGTGCGCGCGAGGAAGCCCAGCAGGTTCGCGCCGGCGCGCAGCGCCCCGGGCTGCGCCTCCGCACCGCTCCCGAGCCGGTGCAGCTCGTTGATCGCGGCCGGCGTGTTGAGGTCGTCGCAGAGCGCCTCGACGACCCCGGCGGGGATGTCGGGCGCGGCGGGCGCGTCCCCGGCGGCGTTGTACCAGCGGTCGAGCACGCGGGCCGATTCCTCGAGGCCGCGCAGGGTCCAGTCGATCGGCTGCCGGTACTGGGTCTTGAGCATGGTGAGGCGCACGACCTCGCCCGGCCAGTCCTTCAGAACGTCGCGGATGGTGATGAAGTTGCCGAGCGACTTCGACATCTTCTCCCCCTCCACCTGGAGGAAGCCGTTGTGCAGCCAGACGTTGGCCATCACCGGCGTGCCGAAGCAGCAGCGGGACTGCGCCACCTCGTTCTCGTGGTGCGGGAAGATCAGGTCGATGCCGCCCGCGTGGATGTCGAAGGTCCGGCCGAGATGCTTGGCCGACATGGCCGAGCACTCGATGTGCCAGCCCGGGCGGCCGGCGGCGGCGAGGCCGGCCGGTGACGGCCAGGACGGCTCGCCGGGCTTCGCCGGCTTCCACAGGACGAAGTCGAGGGGCGAGCGCTTGTAGGGGGCGACCTCGACCCGGGCACCCGCCTCCATCTCGTCGAGGGGCCGCTTCGACAGGCCGCCGTAATCCGGCATCGAGGGGACGTCGAACAGCACGTGGTCCTCCGCCACATAGGCGTGGCCGGCCCGGACCAGGGCCTCGATCATCGTCACCATCTCGGCGATGTGGTCGGTGGCGCGGGGCTCGACGAAGCGGGCTCGCGCGCCCGGCACGTTCACGTCCTCCGGCATGAGCACGCCGAGGTCACGCACGTCGCGGTGGAACTGCGCCAGCGTTCCGTCGGTGAGTTCGCGGATGGTGATGCCGCGCTCTGCCGCCCGGGCGTTGATCTTGTCGTCCACGTCGGTGACGTTGCGCGCGTAGGTGACGTGCTCCGGCCCGTAGAGGTGGCGCAGCAGGCGGAACAGCAGGTCGAAGACGATGATCGGCCGAGCGTTGCCGATATGGGCGGCGTCGTAGACCGTCGGGCCGCAGGCGTAGACGCGGACATGCTGCGGGTCGATCGGCGCGAACGCCTCCTTGGCGCCGGTGAGCGTGTTGTAGAGCCGCAACATCGGCGCCATGAAACCCATCCCTTCTCCGGCGCCGGGGATGACGTCCGGCCCGGAGCCGTGGCCGGAAATCCGGCCCTGCCTTCAACGACCTGAGGGCCCCGCGCGGCGAAGAGCGGCCGAAACGTGGCGGATCGGCCAGCCCCGGCACGGCACCCTGTTGCATCGCGGCGACGGCGCGGCCCGCGCGATGGGGCTAACCCAAAAGCGTGAGGAATTCGAGATGGCCTGCGCGCCATGCGGGTAAGGCTTCCTTAACCGCGCCGTCGGACCGTCCGGGCCACGATCCTCACGCCACAGATCCTGTGCCCAAGGACAATCCATGCGACGCTCGGCCGTTGGTTCCCTCGCTCTCGCCACCGTTCTCGCCTGCGCGGGCCTGACCCACGCCGCGCTGGCCGGCACCGACGGCGAGACGCCCGCGAAGGCGCCGGCCCGTGTCGAGAAGACCTTCCTGATCCCGTCGAGCGACGGCTACGGCGTCGGCGAGTGCCTGACGACGCCGGGCAGCGCCTGCGGCCAGGTGGTCGCCAACGCGTGGTGTGAGGCCCAGGGCTACGCCGCGGCGAACTCCTACGGCGTCGCCGCCGCCGACGAGTATACCGGCGCGATCAGCCAGCCGGTCCCGGCGCCGTCCGAGCGCCCGATCCGGATCACCTGCCAGGACTGAGCCGACCGCGGACGGCCCGTCGCCGGGCCGCCGCGCGGAAAGCTCGCGTCACCGGGTGCCGCTCACTTCATGAAGTCGGCGCATTTCTGCGCCGGTTCGGTGCCCCAGGGCGCCAGCGGCACCGCCGAGGTCGAGTTCTTCGGCGAGCCCTGAATGACCTTGTCCGAGTAGACCATGTAGATCAGCGTGTTGCGCTTCGCGTCGCAGCCGCGGACGATCTGCATCGACTTGAAGATCAGCGACCGGCGCTCGCTGAACACCACCTCGCCCTGGCTGAGCTTGCCCTTGAAGGCGATCGGCCCGGTCTGCCGGCAGGCCAGCGAGATGTCCGAGACATCCTCGGCCAGGCCCAGTGTGCCCTTGATCCCGCCCTTCTCGGGCTGGGTGTACCAGCACGACACGCCCGAGACCGCCGGATCGTCGACGCCGTAGACCACGAGCTTGTCATTGGGCGTCAGCGGGCGCCAGACCGTCGACTTGTCGAAGATCCGATCCGGCTCCTGCGCCGCGGCCGGACCGGCCGCTGCCAGGCCCAGTGCGAGAAGCCCAACATAGGTGAGACTCCGAAACAACATCGCCGGTCAATTCCCCCTCACGCTTGCGGGCCGGATGTAGGAGGGGTGTCGCGGTCTTGCGAGGGGGCGTAGAATGGCCCCGCTTCCGTCCCGAAGCGCGGATGCGCGCGGGCTCCGGATACTCCGGATCGCCGCGCACCCGATCAACGCGATGCAGCCTATGCCTCACCGCCCGATCGTCCGTACGCTCGGCCGCCTCATCCTGAGCGCGGCCATAGCCCTCGGACTGTCCTCTCCGCTCGCGACCTCCGCCAGCGCGCAGGAGACCGCGCCCGCCCCGGCGCCCGCCGAGGCGCGGCCGGCGCCGCAGCTGCCGTCGCCGCAGTGCCGGCGCTACCGGGCTGAGCTGGCCTCGCTCCAGAGCGGCGCCAGCACGACGCGCGCGCTCAACGACGAGATCGGTCGGCTCGAAGCCTATTTCCGCGGCCTGAACTGCGAGGGCGGCAAATTCCTGTTCTTCGACACCCGGCCGCCCCAGTGCGGCGCGGTGGAGCAGCGCATCCGCGCGCTCAAGGCCACCTACGGCGGCGCCGTGATCGACGACAGCGGCGCCCGGAAGCGGGAGCTCCAGGGGCTGGTCGCCTCCACCTGCCCGCCGCGCGAGGCCTATGCCGGCTCCGGTGAGGCCTACGGCCGGGGCGGCCCGCAGATGGTTTGCGTGCGGACCTGCGACGGCGGCTACTTCCCGATGAAGAACCTGCCAGAGGGCCGCGGCGGCGCCGACGAGATGTGTCAGGCGCTCTGCCCGGGGACCGAGGCGCAGGCCTATTCCATGCCGTACGGCGACGACGCCCTGAAGCACGCCGCCACGGTGAAGGGCAGCCGCGCCTACACGAACCTCGCCAACGCCTTCAAATTCCGCAAGGAATTCGTGCCGAACTGCTCCTGCAAGCCGGAGGGCAAGTCCTGGGCGCAGTCTCTGGTGAAGGCCGAGAGCATGCTGGTCCGGCACAAGGGCGACATCTTCGTGACGCCGATGCAGGCCGAGGCCCTGTCCCGGCCGAAGGTGCGCCTGACCCTTGTCGGCCGGGCCGACCGGACCGCGGCGGAGCTCGCCGCCGACGCCGCCGGCCGCGCGGGCGTCGACACGAAGGGCAGCGCGGGACCCGGCCGCGACGATGCGGCGAAGATCCAACCTGCCGCGGCCGACGGCACGAAGGCCGCGGAAGCCAAGCCGGATCACGTTGCCGTGCGCATCATCGCGCCCGACGTCATCGCGGTGCCCCAGCGCCTCACCCCCTGAGACTGGTTTCGCGCCGACGGGCGCGGAACCATACGCGACGTCCGGTGTTCGGCTCGGCCTGAACCGACACGAGACCGCGATGCGCCTGCTCCGCCTGATCCTCCTCACCGGCACGGTGCTGCCGGGCCTGACGCTCGTGCAGCTCGCAGACGCCGCGCCGGGCCGGATCCAGGTGGCGCAGGGCGGACCGGAGGAGCGCGGCCCCCGCGGCGGCGAACCCCCGCACGGCGGCCCGCGCCCCGAGCGGCCGCCGCAGGAGCGTCCCGGCCCGCCGCCGGGCCCACCGGCCGCGCGCGAGCGGCCCGAACCCCGGCCGGAGCGGGCGCCGCCGCCCCCGCGCGAGCGGCCCGAACCGCCCGCCCAGCGCCAGCCGCAGGCCGAACCGCCTCCGCGGGAGCGCGCGCCCGAGCGCCGGCCGGAGCCGCCGGCGGCCCGTCCCCCGGCGCCGGACCGGCAGGACCGGCAACCGGAGCGGCAGCAGGACCGGCAGCAGGACCGGCGGGATCAGCAGCCGGACCGTCCGGACCGCGGGCCGCAGGATCGGCCCGGCCCGGGGCGGTCCGAGCGTCAGCAGGCGCCGGATCGCGATCAGGCTCCGCCGCCCCAGGGGCGGCCCGCGCCGGAGCGTCCGCCGGCCCCGCCGCATCAGCGCCAGGCGCCCGACCGGGATCGCCCCGGTCCCGACGACCAGCCGAACCGTCCCGCGCAGCGCGACGCGGCCCCCGACCGGTCCGCGCCGGATCGCGGACCGCCGGGTCAGCGTCCGGGCGGTCCGGGTGCGCCCGGCGACCGGTCTCAGCCGCCGAACGCGCCCCCCGGCGCACCCGGTCGACCGGCCCAGCGCCCAGACGCGCCGCCCGACAACCGCCTGCCCGAGAACCGCGCCCAGCCGAATGGCGGTCCCGGCGCCGAGCCCGGCCGGCCGCAGGCGCCCAACGCCGCTCCGGGCGTTCCGGGACGACCGTTCCAGCCGCAGGGAGCCCAGCCCGAGGGACGGGCGCCGGCCCAGCCCAACGGTGCTCCCGGCGCCGAGCCCGGACGGCCGGTGCCGCCCAACATGGCCCCCGGGATTCCGGGACGGCCGTTCGTGCCGCCGGGCCAGGCTCCCGCCCCCGGACAGGCCCCGCCGCCCGGCGGCCCGCAGCCCGGGACGGCGCCGGCACAGCCGGGACAGCCGCCCGCGGGCGGCCCGGGCCGTCCGGCCGACCCGAACGCCTTCAACCGGCCGGGACAGCCCGGCTACGTCCCCGGCGGTTTCCGCCAGAACGACGGCGTGCGCGACTTCGATCAGGTCCGCACAGACCGGCGCGAGTTCCGGGAGGATGGCCGGACCTATTACCGGGAGCCGGGCCGCATCATCGTGCAGGACCGCGACGGCTACCTGATCCGCCACGACGAGAACGAGCGCTTCCGCACCCTCGACCCGCGCGGCTACCGGTTCGAGCGGCAGGGCGCGGACTTCTACAGCTACGTCGACCGGCCCGGCGGCGAGCAGATCGTCACCGTCACGAACGACGACGGTCGGATGCTGCGCCGCTACCTCCGCTACCGCGACGGTCGCGAGCTCGTCCTGATCGACAACAGCTACGCCGGCCCGCTCCGCCCGATCTACGAGGACGTGGTGGTGCTGCCGCCGCCGGAGATCCGCATCCCGCGGGACCGCTACATCGTGGATTACGCCCAGGCCGACGAGGCGGAGGTCTACGAGGCGCTGACGGCGCCGCCCGTGGTGCAGGTCGACCGCCGGTACACGCTGGACCAGATCCGCTACAGCCCGGACCTCCGCGCCCGCCTGCGCTCGGTCGACATCAACACGATCACCTTCGACACCGGCTCGTTCACCGTCACGCCCGATCAGGCGGCCAAGCTGTCGGTGATCGCCGCCGCGATGAACCGCGCCATCCAGGCCAACCCCCGGGAGGTGTTCCTGATCGAGGGCTTCACCGACGCCGTCGGCTCCGCGCTCGACAACCTGTCGCTGTCCGACCGGCGCGCCCAGTCGGTGGCGACCGTGCTGACCGAGCAGTTCCGCGTGCCGCCGGAGAACCTGACTACCCAGGGCTACGGCGAGCAGTACCTGAAAGTGAACACGCAGGGTCCGTCGCGGGAGAACCGCCGCGTCGTCGTCCAGCGGATCACGCCGCTGCTGCAGCAGGGGCAAGGTCAGGGGCAGGGCCAGGCAGCGCCTCCGCCGCCTCCGCCGCCGCGCTAGGGCGGCCGCCGCGCGGGCCTGTCCTGCGCGGCAGTTGACCGTGCGGCCACAGCGCCTCACCACCGGTTGAGGACAGCGGCGCGGGACGGTCATGAACAGCGAGGCGGAGGACGGGCTCATCCGGTCGGGCACACCGGTCTTCCGCCGCACGGCTCTGGCCCTGGCGGCGGCCGGCTTCTCGACCTTCGCGGTGCTCTACGCGGTCCAGCCGCTCCTGCCGATCTACGCGGAGGATTTCGGCGTCTCGCCGGCTGCGAGCAGCCTCGCCCTGTCGCTGCCCTGCGGGCTGCTGGCGGTGGCGCTGCTCGTCGTCAGCCCGCTCTCGGAGATCTGGGGGCGCAAGCCGGTGATGCTGGCCTCGCTGGTCGCCTCGGCGGTGCTCACGGTCGTAGCCGCCCTGGTCCCCGGCTGGTACGGCTTCCTGGCGCTGCGCGCGCTCACCGGGCTGACGGCCAGCGGACTCCCGGCCGTCGCCATGGCCTATCTCGCCGAGGAGATGGACGCCAAGGCCATCGGCCTGTCGATGGGCCTGCTCGTCGGCGGCAACGCGCTGGGCGGCATGTCGGGCCGCCTGATCAGCGGCGTGATGGCGGACTTCGTCAGCTGGCGCGCCGGGCTCGCGGTGATCGGCGGCCTCGCGCTCGCCGCCGCGCTGGCGTTCTGGCGCTGGCTGCCGCCCTCGCGCCGCTTCGTGCCGCGCCGGCTGGCCTGGGCGGAAGTCCCGGGCAGCTTCGCCCACCATTTCCGCGACGCCGGCCTGCCCTGGCTCTTCGCCGAGGCGTTCCTGCTGATGGGCGGCTTCGTCTGCATCTACAATTACATCGGCTTCCGCCTGCTCGACCCGCCCTACGCGCTGAGCCAGGCGGTGATCGGGATGATCTTCTCGGTCTACCTCGCCGGTATGGTCAGCAGCCCTGTCACCGGCGAGTTGGCGAGCCGCTTCGGCCGCCGCCGTGTCCTCTGGGTCGCCACCGCCGTCGGCCTGGCCGGCATCGTGATGACGCTCTCGGACCGCCTGCTGGTGATCCTGGCCGGCATCGTAGTGACGACGGTAGGCTTCTTCGGCGCCCACGCGGTCGCGAGCAGCTGGGTCGGGCGGCGGGCGCTGCGCGACAGGGCCCAGGCCTCGGCGATCTATCTCGGCCTCTACTATCTGGGCTCGTCGGTCCTCGGGACCGCGGGCGGCTGGTTCTTCGCCCATTCCGGGTGGAACGGCGTGGTGCTGTTCGTGGGCGGGCTGTACGGTCTGGCGCTGATGATCGCCCTGCGGCTGTCCCGCCTGAAGCCGCTCGCGACCTGATCCGGGAGATCCGCCGATGAACGCCCGCAGCCACGCCCGACACGTCGTCGACCAGTTCGGCGCGCAGGCCTCCGCCTACGTGACCAGCGCCGTGCACGCCGCCGGCGCCGATCTCGACCGGATCGGCGAGCGGGTCCGCGCGCGACCGGGTCTGCGGGTGCTCGACCTCGGCTGCGGCGGCGGCCACGTCGCCTTCGCGGCGGCCGCCACTGGCGCCGCCGTCACGGCCTACGACCTGTCGGCCGAGATGCTGGCGGCGGTCGCGGCCGAGGCGGCCCGGCGGGGACTCGACCGGATCGAGACCCGTCAGGGCGGCGCCGAGGCCCTGCCCTTCCCGGACGCGGCTTTCGACGCGATCCTGACCCGCTACAGCGCCCACCACTGGCGCGACGTGCCGGCCGCCCTGGCGGAGGCGCGGCGGGTGCTGCGGCCGGACGGGTTCCTCATCGTCAGCGACATCGTCGCGCCCGAGGATCCGCTGCTCGACACGCACCTGCAGGCGGTGGAGCTGCTGCGCGACCCCTCGCACGTCCGCGACTACCGGGTGTCGGAATGGCGGGCCCTGCTGGAGGCGGCCGGATTCGCGCCCGGCGACGCGACGCCGAGCCGGCCGCGCATGGAGTTCGCGAGCTGGATCGCCCGGATGCGGACGCCAGAGACCCACGTCGCGGCGATCCGGGCGCTGCAGGTCACCGCGCCCGCGGAAGTCGCGGCGCATTTCGCCATCGAGGCCGACGGCAGCTTCCTGCTCGACGCCGCGCTGATCGAGGCGCGCCCGAAGCCCGGCCGCTGATCGCTCAGGCGGCGGCGCCGGAGAGCCGGCGCGCCGCCCGCTCCCGCCCGATCAGCGGCAGCAGGCCGGCGAGGTCCGGCCCGTGCTCCAGGCCGGTGAGGGCGAGCCGGAGCGGCCTGAACAGGCCGCGGCCCTTGGCCCCGGTGCGGGTCCGGATCTCGGTCGTCCACGCCTTCCAGGTTTCCGGGTCGAACGGCTCGGGCGGCAGGGTCTCGCGGGCGGCCGCGATCACGGCGGGCTCGGTGAGCACCGGCTCGACGGGACCGGCCACGACCCGCCACCAGTCGGCCGCCTCCGCGACGCGCCCGAGATTGGCCCGCACCGCGATCCAGAACGCCTCGGCCCGATCCTCCGGGATCCCCAGAGCCGCGAGGCGCGTGGCCGCCTCCGCGTACGGCATGGCGTGGACCAAGCGGGTGTTGAGGCCGTCGAGCTCCGCCGGGTCGAACCGGGCCGGCGCCCGCGAGATCTCGCCGAGATCGACGAGGCTCGCGAGGGTGTCGAGGTCGGGCACCGCCCGCACCGATTCGGCCGAGCCGGTGAGCACCGCCAGCGAGCGCACCGCCGCGGGCTCGTAGCCGGCCTCGCGCAGGCCGCGCAGCGACAGGTGGCCGAGGCGCTTCGACAGCCCCTCCCCGTCGGCCGTCGTCAGCAGGTTGTGGTGGCCGAAGACCGGGACGGGCGCACCCAGGGCCTCGAAGATCTGCACCTGCACGCCGGTGTTGGTGACGTGGTCCTCGCCGCGGATGACGTGGGTGATCCCGAGATCGGCGTCGTCCACCACCGACGGCAGCGTGTAGAGGTAGCTGCCGTCGGCGCGGATCAGCACCGGGTCCGATAGGGACGCGCAGTCGACATGGGCCGGCCCGCGGACGAGGTCGTCCCAGCCGACGGTCCGCGCCTCGAGCAGGAACCGCCAGTGCGGCCGGCGGCCCTCGGCCTCCAGCGCCGCCCGCTCCTCGGCGGTCAGCCGCAGCGCCGCCCGGTCGTAGATCGGCGGCTGGCCGCGGCCGAGCTGACGCCTGCGGCGGCGCTCCAGCTCCTCCGGCGTCTCGTAGCAGGGGTAGAGCCTCCCCGCTGCGCGCAGGCGGCCGGCGGCGGCGTCGTGCTGCGCCGTGCGGTCGCTCTGCCGGGCGAACAGGTCGGGCACGATGCCGAGCCACGCGAGATCCTCGCCGATCGCCTGGGCGAAGGCCTCCGTGGAGCGCTCCGCGTCGGTGTCGTCGAGGCGCAGCAGGAAGCGGCCGCCGGTCCGGCGGGCGAACAGGGCGTTGAGCAGGGCCGGCCGGGCGTTGCCGATATGGAGATACCCGGTCGGCGAGGGTGCGAAGCGGACGAGAGTCATGGCCCGCTCTCTAGCCGATCTGCGCGGGAATGTGCGCGGGACTTCGCGATCACACCGGCCGGATGCGTCCCCCGCAGCGCCCGCTACCCAGGACGCGGGAAACCCGGCAGAAGGGCGCGCGTGGTGCGGTGCAGGATGTGAGCGGCATGGCGACGGACGAGACGGCCGACATCGTGGTGGTCGGCGGCGGGATGGTCGGCCTCGCCAGCGCCATCGCGCTGAGGGACCGCGGGCTCGACGTGGTGCTGCTGGATCCCGGCGAGGCGCGGGCCCGGACCTCCTACGGCAATGCCGGCGTGGTCAGCCGCGGCTCGATTCTGCCGATGTCGAGCCCGGCCCTGTGGGGCAAGCTCCCGGCCTACCTGCGCAACGCCGATCGCGGCCTGCGGCTGCACTACGGGCATCTCCCGCGGATCGTGCCCTACACGGCGCACTTCCTCGCCGCCGCGCGCGCCTCGCGCTGGCGCCGTGCCGCGGAGGCGCTGCTGCCGCTGACCAGCGCCGCCTATCCGGCCCACGAGCGGCTGGCGGCCCGGGCCGGGACCGGCGACCGGCTGCAGCGGACGGGTTGGATCAAGGCCTACCGCACCGAAGCGGCCTTCGCGTCCGCCGCCCTCGAGCGCGAGATCCTGGCCGGGCACGGGGTCGCCTTCGACATCCTCGACACCGCGGCGCTGCGCGCGCTCGAGCCGGCGCTGGTGCGGCCCTACGCGCGGGCCATGCTGCTCACCGAGACGGGGTCGGTCCGCGAGCCCGGCCGGCTCATCGAGGCGTGCGAGGCCCTGTTCACCGGTCTCGGCGGCCGCCGCCTGCGGGGCAGCGTCGCCCGGCTGGAGCCCCAGACGGACGGCTGGCGCGTCGATCACGACGGCGGCGCGGTGCGGGGCCGACAGGTGGTCCTCGCGGCCGGCGCCGCGTCCGGGGCGATCGCCCGGACCCTGGGCTACCGTTTCGCCGTTGCGGCCGAACGCGGCTACCACCGCCACTACGCCCTGCATCCGGACAGCCCGCCGCTGACCCGGCCGATCCTCGACACGGGCGCGGGCTCGATCCTGTCGCCGATGAGCGAGCACCGGGTCCGGGTCCTGTCCGGTGTCGAGCTCAACGCGCGCGCCGCCGCGCCCGACCACACCCAGATCGATGCGGCGTCCCGGGAGGCGGCCTCCACCCTTCGGCTCGGCGGCCCGCTGGACAACGCGCCGTGGCTCGGCTCCCGGCCGTCGACCCCCGACGGGATGCCGGTGATCGGCAGCGCCCCCCGGCACGACGGCCTGCTCTTCGCCTTCGGCCACGGCCATATCGGCCTGTCCACCGGCCCGATCACCGGCGAGATCGTCGCCGACCTCGCCACCGGCCGGGAACCGGCCGTGCCGGTCGCGGCCTTCGCGCCGGAGCGGCTCCTGCGCTGGCCGCGGCTGCTCTGAGAGCCGCCTCCCTCAGCGCCAGTCGTAGGGGTTGTAGGGCTCGAGCGCGGCCTCGACCTTCCGCAGGACGTCCGGCTGGTGCTGAAGGTCGGCCTCCCGGGCGAGTGCCCGGAGGAAGGCCTGCGGGCCGTGCTCCAGGTCGCGCGTCAGGCCGCTGTAGCGATCGGCCGGCTCGACATGGGCGGGATTGACCGCGACGCGGTAAGCGAGGCCGCAGGTCGGCGGGTCGATCCCCAGGCGATAGCAGATCCGCACCCGGGCGAAGGGGACGTCCGGGCGGTAATCGACGCGGTAGCCGCCGAGACGGAAGGCGCCGCCGGTCGCGCGCTCGGCATAGGCCAGCGTCCGCGCCACCGTGGTGAAGCCGGCGGTGCGCCGGTCGCGCACGAGGTCGATCGCCGCCCGTTCCGTCGGCACGAAGGATTGCGCGCAGGCGGGGCCGGACACCAGCGCGACCAGAAGAGCGGGGACGGCGAGTCTCATGGCTTCTTCATGCAGACCGCGACGGGCTGGGCATCCTTGGCGGCCTTGGCGGTCATGTCGAGGCAGCCGACCGTGGACACGCCCTCCGTGACGGTCACCGACGGCACCACCGCCATGCCTCGGCAGTAAGCGCCAATCAATTCCTCGTCACGGCGGCACGCCACGTCGAGGCGCACCTGGCTGTTCAGGGACGGTCCCGGCGGACCGGCCGGTCCGGCCGGGCCCGGGTCGCCCGCGGGGCCGCGGGCGCCGGTGGCGCCGTTCACCCCCGCCGGCCCGGCCGGCCCCGCCGGTCCCCGATCACCCTTCGCACCGGGAGGTCCGGCCGGTCCCGGCTTCGGGGCATCGCAGGCGGCGAGCGCGAGCGCCACCGCGCCGACCACGAGCGCGATCAGGGGGGATCTCATGGGGTTCTCCGGCACGCTGCGCGGGGAACTGGCGCGCGCAGGCGGTGCGTCAACACCGCGTCGCCGACACGCCGGCGCTATTACAACCGAAAGTAGTGGCCCTTTGATAACCCTGGTCTAGTCGATTGGATTAAGAGTTTCGCAAAAGCTTGGCGTCACATCGGATGAGATGTCTACTTCCGAGTGATCTGCTCGCATATGAACAGCCGAGGACTTGTAGGAACGCAGGTCAGAGTGACGCCAGGTTGCCTTCTGGCGCGCCTCGGGCGCGACACCGGGGGCGCGGCCGCGGTGGAGTTCGCCCTCGTGGCCCTGCCCTTCCTGGCGCTGTGCGGCGCGATCATCCAGATCGTGTTCCAGATGTGGGCGACGCAGAATTTCGATCGCGCGCTCCAGAACGCGGTCCGGACGATCTTCACCGGCCAGTTCCAGCTCGACACCGCGGGCCAGACCAATCCGGGGACCGTGCTCGCGACCCTGAAGGCGCGGATGTGCGGATCGCCCGTCAGCCCCGTGCCCACCGTGTTCAACTGCCAGAACGTCAAGATCGACGTCGCGACCTCGAGCAGCTTCGCGAGCGCGACCGCGAACAAGCCGATCGACACCGCCACGGGCACGTGGAGCACGAGTTTCGGCTCCAACTACAAATGCGCTTCGCCCGGGACGATCGTGATCGTCACCGCGGCGGTGCCGTTCCCGACCTTCTTCAACCTGATGGGCCTCAACACGAAGCAGTTCACCAGCGGATCCGCGGAGGGATCGAGCCTGCTGACCTCCACGGCGGTGTTCCGCACCGAGCCCTACCAGATCGTCGGAGCGAGCCCGTGCCCGTCCTCACCGTCCTGACCCGGCGGGCGGCGCGGCTCCGGCACGACAGGCGCGGCGGCGCGGCCGTCGAGTTCGCCGTCATCCTGCCGATCCTGCTCGCGATCTGGGCGGGCATGACCGAGGTGACGCACGCCATCGACGAGTGGCGCAAGCTGACGCAGCTCGGCCGCACCGTGGCGGACCTGACGGCGCAGGGCGACACACAGAACCCGATCAGCACCACCGTGATGAACGACATCCTCGCCTCCGCCACGGCGGTGATGCGCCCGTTCGACACGTCGAAGGTCAAGATCGTGGTCAGCGCGATGGGCACCGACGCGAAGGACCCGAGCGGTCCTCCGGTGGTCTGCTCCAGCGTCGCCAACACCAACGGGACCGCGCGGAGCCCGGGCCCCGCGCCCAGCCTGACCGTGCCGGACGGCTATCGGATGCCGGGCATGCGCTACGTGCTGGCTGAGGTCAGCATCAGCTACACGCCGATGATCGGGAGCGCGCTGGTCAAGCTCGCCAAGGGCGTGAGCAACACGATCACGTTCACCAGCAGCGCGCCGTGGCCGACCCGCGGCGGCCAGGCCTACGGCACCAGCACCTACACGGAAGTCGTCCTGCCGGACGACAAACAATCGAACTGCGATGGCACGAAGATCGTTCGCAAAACCTGACGGCCGCCCCGAGCGGCGCCGCGACATCCTGCGCGACCGCGGCGGCAACGTCGCTCTGCTGTTCGCGTTCCTGAGCGTGCCGATGGTGATGGTCGGCGGCGCGGCGATCGATTACGGCTTCGCCACGCGGCTGGAGACGAAGCTCCAGGCCGCGGCCGACGCCACGGCGCTGCTGCTCTGCCAGACGCCGCTGACGACGTCCGAAACCGAACTCAACGCCCTGGCGCAGACGACGATGACCGGTGCCATGGGGGCGGCGAGCCTCGTGGTCGACCGGCTGGCCATCACCAGCAGCCCGCGCAAGATCACGCTGACCGCTCACAAGCAGTCGACGACCTTCTTCGGCGGCCTGACCGGGACCCAGCGCATCAACCCGGGCGCCGTCTCGCAATGCGCCACGCCGCTGCCGAAGACTTTCGAGATCGCGCTCGTGCTCGACAACACGGGCTCGATGGCCGCCTCGAGCGGGGGACAGTCGAAGCTTCAGGCCGTCCAGACGGCCGCGACCGACTTCGTCAACTACGTCTACACCAGCCCGGCCTTCTCCAGCGCGAGCAAGATCTCCATCGTGCCGTTCGCCGCGTCTGTGGCTGTCAATCCAGCCACCTATCGTTACGCGACCTGGATCGATCAAGCTGCGCAATCCAGCTATCACTGGCTCAACGTCAACGGCCTTCAGGGCACGGGCATCACCAATCGCTTCGACATCTTCTCGAAGTTGCAGGCGGCCAACTCCGGCTGGGCCTGGGCGGGATGCCTCGAAACACTGCCCTATCCCCTGAATGTTCAAGACGGCGCACCGACCGCGAGCAACAAGGATTCTTATTATCTCCCGCTCTTCGCCCCCGACGAGCCGGGTGACGGCTCGTCGGAATATAGCGAATACTCGACTAAAAACTCATCGAGTATCAGCTTTAACAGCTATATCGACGATTATACGAACAGCCCCGATTGCCCCAAGCCGACCCGGGACACGTCATTCTCGACGGCCGAGGCGCGTGCATGCAAGTATCTCAGCCCCCGCGATCCGTCACCCACCTCGCGAAACCGCTACACGGGTATTCCCAACGGGCCGAATTTCGGCTGCACGACCCAGCCGCTTCAGCGACTGACCAGTGATACCACGACGCTCAAGAACCTGATCAACCTGATGGTAGCCTCAGGCTCGACCAATATTCATGAAGGTTTCATGTGGGGATGGCGCACGCTTTCCCCGAACAGCGTGTTCGCAGACGGCGCGCGCTACTCCTCGAACAGCGCCAATTCCGACCTCAGCACGATCAACAAGATCATGATCCTCATGACAGACGGGGAAAATACCTGGCCCGTAAATTCGAACCCGTCCTACAATAAATCCATGTACTTTCCCTTCGGCTATTTTACGAACGCCGATGGATCGAACCCGAATTCGCGGCTTCCGCCCAGCAATCAAAATATTTCGAATGCCCGCACAGCGCGGGATGCGCTCGACAAACTGACAGCCCTCGCGTGCAGCAACGCGAAGACAAATAATATATCGATCTACACGATCGGCTTCAGCGTCCCGGCGGATCCGATCGACTCGGCCGGCCAGACGCTGCTGCGGAACTGCGCCTCGTCACCGGACCAGTTCTACCTCGCCAACTCGTCCGACGACCTGATCAAGGCCTTCAAGTCGATCCAGGCCAGCATCGGCGCGCTGCGGCTGACGCAGTAGGCGCCGCGCCGGCGCTGCGCGGGATCCGGCGCGCGGGCCGGACCCGGTCAGTCGTCGCGGTAGACCCGCTCGCGGCGCTCGTGCCGCTCCTGCGCCTCGAGGGACAGGGTGGCGATCGGGCGCGCGTCGAGGCGGCGCAGGGAGATCGGCTCGCCGGTCTCCTCGCAGAACCCGTAGGATCCGTCCTCGATTCGGGCCAGCGCCGCGTCGATCTTGCCGGTGAGCTTGCGCTGGCGGTCCCGGGCCCGCAGCTCGATCGCCCGGTCCGTCTCGGAGGACGCGCGGTCGGCGAGGTCGGGGTGGTTCTCGTTCTCGCTCTGCAGAGCCACCAGCGTATCCTGCGCCTCGCGCAGGATGTCGTTCTTCCAGCTCAGCAGCTTGCGCCGAAAATATTCGCGCTGCCGGTCGTTCATGAAGGGCTCGTCGTCGGACGGGACGTAGCCGTCCTCCAGCTGCACCTTCGCCATGCGTCACCCTCGCTGGATGGTAAACCGCCCACCAGGGGATGGCCGGTGTGCGGCGATAACGTGAGGTGCCGTATAGTCGAGGTGCCTCATCGCCACAACGCACACGGATGCAGGGGCTGTAACTGGCTGTCACTGCATCGCCGCGTGCGGCAAACAGGCCACGGTACAGATGTTTTACGCTGTCATCTGGTCCGCAACCGTACGATCGCCTCGGCGATCTCGGTCGTCAGGCTCCGGGCGATCGGCAGCCTGTAGTGGGTCTGGTCGAAGAACTGGTCGGGATCGGCCGCCGCGGGGCGGCCGTCGCGCCAGTCGACCACCGTGCTGAGCGCGTGAGTCGCCAACACCGTGCGCACCTCGGCCCGGCAGGCGGCCTCG
Source organism: Methylobacterium sp. NPDC080182 (assembly GCF_050281105.1). Taxonomy (NCBI): domain Bacteria; kingdom Pseudomonadati; phylum Pseudomonadota; class Alphaproteobacteria; order Hyphomicrobiales; family Methylobacteriaceae; genus Methylobacterium; species Methylobacterium sp. NPDC080182. The sequence goes on along the minus strand of NZ_JBNNWO010000001.1, from coordinate 620,435 downwards.
GCCCGCGCCCGAGGGCTGCCGGGCGGCGGCTCGCCGCGGGCGTAGACCGGCGGGAACACCACCACGACCGGCGTCTCCGCCGGGATCCGGGTCAGTTCGGCGCGCAGGCGCGCCGCGATCGGGAACGGCCCGCCGTGCCGCGGCTCCGGCTCGGGCCCGACCGGCTTCTCCAGCGCCGCCTTCTTGGCGGGATCGACGCCGAAGCCCTGGCTCAGGTAGTTGCGCTCGTAATCCCACCAGCCGTCGGCCGCGGCGGTCTTGCGGCGCGGGTTCAGGAGCCAGCCGATGCGGTTGACCGTCTCCTGCGCGGCCGAGAAGCGGATCAGCCCGCGCAGGTAGGCGGGCCAGTCCCCCACGAGCCAGTAGGGAAAGCCGTGCTCGCTCGGGAAGGACGGGTCGTCCGCGCACCAGAACGCGTCGGCCGAGAGCACGATCGCGGCGGGGCGGGCGTGGTGCTGCAGGTACCATCCCAGCAAGGCGAACTGCTCGGACGGGCCGGTGGCCGGCACCGAGAGCTGGAGGAACGGGATGCCGGTGAGCCGGGTCAGTGCCGCCGGCTCGATGAGTTGGATGTGCGAGTTGCCGATCACCACGCCCGCATAGGCCGGATCGCGGCCGCGGACGGCCGAGGCCGTGCGGGGCCCCTGCGGCCGCACGGCCCCCCGGGACAGCAGCGTCGAGCGGCCGGTATCGTAGGGGTCGACCAGCACCGCGAGGGCCAGGTAGCCCGCGAAGAGGCCGACCATCGACAAGGCCAGGGTGCGGGCGAAGCCGCGCCAGTCCCTGTCGGTCGTGGGGGGTGCGGGCGCCATCCTCAGAACTGGAAGTAGATGAACTCGTAGTTCGCATCGTCGCCGATCTTCAGCAGGACGAGCACGAACAGCAGCGCGAAGCCGAAGGCGAGGAGCCGGCGCGGCGGCAGCCGGTGCACCGCGTTCCAGGCGGTGGGCCCGACCGTCGCGACCAGGGCGGCGATGGCGATGGTGCGCCACTTGAAGCCGGAGCCCTTCGGCGCGAGCCCGAAGAGTCCTTTGAAGATCGCGAGGGCCGCTTCGAAGCTCGTCGCGCGGAACAGAACCCAGGTCAGCACGACGAACAGGCTGGTGAGCACCCAGCCCAGCGGCGCGGGGATCGCGATCCGGGCCCGGCGCGCCAGGACACCGGCCCCGAGGCCGATCCCGTGCAGCGCCCCCCAGGCGAGGAAGGTCAGGCCGGCCCCGTGCCAGAGGCCGCCGAGCGTCATCGTGGCGACGAGCGCCCCGACCTGCCGCGGAAGCCCGCGGCGGTTCCCGCCCATCGGGATGTAGAGGTAGTCGCGCAGGAAGCGCGACAGGGTCATGTGCCAGCGCCGCCAGAAGTCGCGGAGCGACGTGGCGCGGTACGGCGCGTCGAAGTTCTGCGGCAGGACGAGGCCGAACAGCAGCGCGATGCCCAGCGCCATGTCGGTGTAGCCGGAGAAGTCGAAGTAGATCTGGAAGGTGAAGCCGAGCGTCGCCTGCCACGCCTCGACCACCGTGACGGCCTTGCCGGCAGCGGCGGCCTGGAACACCGGGTTCACGTACTCCGCGAGCGGGTCGCCGAGGAACACCTTCTTGGCGAGGCCGACGGTCAGCAGCATCAGCCCGCGGGCGAAGCGCTCGGCGGCGTCGGGCCGCGCGTAGGGCGCCTCGTCGAACTGGTGCATGATCTCGCTCCAGCGCACGAGCGGGCCGGCGAGAACCTGCGGGAAGAACGCGATGTAGAGGGCGTATTTCACGAGCCCGAAGCCCGGCGCCCGGCCGGCCCGCAGGTCGGCGAGATACATGATGTGGTGGAAGGTGAAGAACGAGATGCCGAGCGGCAGGGCGAGGCCGAGCCGCTGCGCCTCCAGGCCGGGGATCAGGTTGGCGAGGTCGGCCGCGAAGTCGAGGTACTTGAACACGCCGAGCAGCGCGAGGTTGGCGGCGATCGCCGCCGGGATCAGCCAGCGGCCGGGCCACCGGCGGTAGGCGCGCGCCACGCACCAGTTCGCCAGGATAGAGCCGGCCAGCAGCGGCACGAACCGGACGTCCCACCAGCCATAGAACACGAAGGACAGGGCGACGAGGAGCGGCAGCCGCCACGCGGGCGCGGCGCGCGCCACCAGCCCGTGCAGGATCAGCGCGGCCGGCAGGAAGGCGAGGAGGAAGACGAAGGAGTTGAACAGCATCGGGCGAGGCGGCGCGGAGGAGCCCGGATGGGCCGCCGTTGTCTCCGAGCGGGAGGGACCGCCTTGTCGAGGATCAGGGCCGGCCCGTCAATCGTCGCAGAGGCGGCGCGCCCGGCCGGGCGCGGCCTCACGCTCCGCGGCTGGCCGCCTCGATGGTCAGGCCCAGCCCCACCGAGCCGAACGTGTCGCCCTCCACCACCCGGGCGGCCGGCAGCGCGGCCGTCAGCGCGGCGCGCAGGTGCGGCAGGCCGGTGGAGCCGCCGGTGAGGAACAGGGCGTCGACCCGGTCGGCCGTCAGTTCCGCCTGCGTGAGGCAGCGCGCGATCCGGGCCGCGACGGCGCGGGCGAGGTCCCCCGTCTGGGCGGACAGGGTCGCGCGATCCACCGGGACCGCGAGCCCGGGCTCCAGGAGGCCGAGGTCGAGCAGGGTCGCGTCCTGTTCGGACGCCGCGATCTTGGCGCTCTCCACTGCCCCGGCCAGGGCGTGACCGCGCTCGCCCTCCACCGCCTCGCGCAGCCGCGCGAGCAGGTCGGGCCGGGCGCCGTCGCGGATGACCTCGTCGATCTCGCGCAGGGTCTTCTGATTGTAGAGGCGGTTGATCGCCGACCACGTGGCGAGGTCGTGGTAGTAGGCGTTCGGCACCGCGAGGTCGCCGCGGCGCATCGGGCTTCCGAGGCCCAGGAGCGGCATCACCGTTCCGAGGCTGAGCTGTCGGTCGAAATCGGTGCCGCCGATCCGCACCCCGTCGTTGGCCAGGATGTCGCCGGCCCGGTCCGGCCGCCCCCGCCGCTCCGGCGCGAGGCGCACGATGGAGAAGTCCGAGGTGCCGCCGCCGATGTCGGCGACGAGGGCGATCTCCTCCGCGCGGACCTGGCGCTCGTAGTCGAGTGCCGCGGCGATCGGCTCGTACTGGAACGAGACCTCCCGGAAGCCGACGTCGCGGGCGATGTCGCGCAGCGTGTCCTCCGCGCGGCGATCCGCTTCCGGGTCGCCGTCGACGAAGTGGACCGGGCGGCCGTGGACCACCGTGTCGAGGCTCTGGCCGCTGGCGGCCTCCGCCCGCGCCTTCACGGCGGTGAGGTAGCGGGCGATGACGTCGCGCAGGCGCAGCCGCTGGCGGCCGACCGGGGTCGCCTCATCCATGAGCGGCGTGCCGAGCACGGATTTCAGCCCGCGCATCAGCCGGCCGGACCGGCCCTCGACATAGGCCGCCGTGGCGGCCCGGCCGATGATCGGCTCCCGTCCGAGCTCGAAGAAGATCGCGCTCGGTATTGTCCGGTGCGCGCCCTCCAGGGGCAGCAGCGTCGGGCCGTCCGGGCCGATATGCCCGAGCGTGGTGTTCGACGTGCCGAAATCGAGGCCGCAGGCCGCCATCGTGTCGTGGATCCGGGAGTGGAGAGAAGGGCCGTGGGCCTACAGGGCCGCCATGCCGGGGTCCAGGGCGGAAGAGCGGGGCCCGGGGCTCCCGGACGGGGGTTGACGGCCCGATCGCGCACCGGCGGCGGAGCCACGCCTCGGACCGACGCCCACATGCGGCCCACACGCGGCCCATATGCGGGAAGCGTGGACAGTGCCGCGGCGGCACACCCGGACCCGCCGGGCCGTGCTATGAGGCCCCATGCGTTCCGACATCGATCTCGGCCTGACCGGCGAGCGCCCCGCGCTCCTCGACCTCACCGAACTGCTCGCCACGCGGCTCCTGGTTCAGGGCAATTCCGGGTCCGGCAAATCGCACCTGCTACGGCGGCTGCTCGAGCAGAGCGCCGGCCTCGTGCAGCAGGCGATCATCGATCCGGAGGGCGACTTCGCCAGCCTCGCCGACCGCTACGGCCACGTCGTGGTGGAGGCCGACGGCGACGACGTCGCCCTGCAGCGGATCGCCGCCCGGGTGCGGACCCACCGGGTCTCGGTGGTGCTGTCGCTGGAGAATCTCGACGCCGACGGCCAGATGCGGGCCGCCGCCGCCTTCCTGGGCGGCCTGTTCGACGCCGACCGCGACCATTGGTACCCGATGCTGGTGGCCGTGGACGAGGCGCAGCTCTTCGCGCCCGCGGCCGCCGGCGAGGTCTCGGACGAGGCCAGGCGCCTGTCGCTCGGCGCGATGACCAACCTCATGTGCCGCGGCCGCAAGCGCGGGCTCGCCGGCATCATCGCCACGCAGCGCCTCGCCAAGCTCGCCAAGAACGTCGCGGCCGAGGCCTCGAACTTCCTGATGGGCCGGACCTTCCTCGACATCGACATGGCACGCGCCGCCGACCTCCTCGGGCTGGAGCGCCGGCAGGCCGAGACGTTCCGCGACCTGCCGCGCGGGCATTTCGTGGCCCTGGGACCGGCCCTGTCCCGGCGCCCGCTCACCATCGCGGTCGGGCCGACCCAGACCGTGAGCCGGAGTTCCTCGCCGGTCCTCGTGCCCCTGCCCGACGCCCTGGAGGATGCCCGCGCGCTGATCCTCACAGCGAGCCCCGCCGAGATCGTCGCGCCGCTGGCGCCGCGGCCGAAGCCGCGCCCCGCGCCGGCGCCAGACGTGCTCGTCCAGCTCGCCAATTACCGTCCGCCGGCTCCGGCGGAGGAGGTGGAGGAGGAACCCATGGACCCGGAGGCCCGCGAGGCGGCGCTCGCCGAGGTGCTGGCCTCCGTGCTGGCGGATGCCGACGCCGCCGCCTGCACTCCCGCCACGCTCTACCAGGACTTCACGGTCCGCTGCCGGATCCGGCGCCTGCGCGGCGACACGATGGGTCTGCCCGAGTTCAAGCGGCGCCTCGCGGTCGCGCGGGCCGAGGCCGGCGGCGCGGTCGCGGACAATTCCGGCTGGGAGCAGGCCCAGGCGATCGCGGCCGGCCTGCCGGACGACCTCGCTGGCCTGTTCCTCGTGGTCGCGCGGGCTGCCATCGAGGGCGCCCCCTGCCCCACCGACACCGTGCTGGCCGAGGCCTACGGCACCAGCTCGGGCGGCCGGGCGCGGCGGATGCTGGCCTATCTCGAGGAGCGCGGCGCCATCGTCACCCGCAAGGACCTGCGCGGCGCACCGATCATCGCGGTGCCGGATCTCGGCGTCGAGACCGGACCGGGCGAGCCGCAGATGTTGCCGACGGGTCCGAAGCGGCGGGCGGTGTAGCGGGCGGGGTAGCGGGATCGGGCGCTCGCCGGGCGCAGTACCGGGATGCGCCCAGGGTGAGGTGCGGAAGCCCGGTCAGACGCGCCGGGCCATCTCCAGCTTGGCGAGTTCCACCGCGGCGCGCAGTTCGATCTCGGCCATCAGGCCGTCGAGCCGGGGATCCCCCGAGAGGCCGGCACGCTCGTTCAGGCGGCCGGCGATGGCGCGCAGATCCTGCGGCGCGACGCGGCCGCCGAGCAGTGCCGCCTTCAGCCGGTCGAGGCCGTCGAGGAGGTCCTGGCCGCGCTGGGCGGAGCGCCGGCGCCGCTCCTGGGGCGTGTCGGCCTCGGCCTGGAGAAGCAGGACCGCGTCGAGCCCGGCGAGCGTCGCGGCGGCGGCCGGCGCGCCGGCAGACGTCGTCGACGACGGGGCCGCGCCGAGGCTGAAGGCTGCGCCGCCCTCGGGCTTCCGGGCGGACGCGACACCGCCGGCGCTCTGGATCGGCTGGCGAGTCTCGACACGCATGATCCGGTTCGCGTTGCTCCAAGCGCCCCCGCGCAGAACCGGAAATTCGGCCGCCAGGGTTAAGCGCGGGTAAACAAGCCGGCAGAAGCTGCCGGGTCGGCAGGTTCGGTGCCGGCACCGCGAGGCGCGGGGCCAGACCTGGCCCGGAAAAACTTTGTTTTCTTCAATGGCTTGCACAGATCGGGCGGCTGGCACGACCCTGGCAGGATGGGGGCAGGTCCGTCACGGTCGAAACACGGCATGCGCCCGCGTCACGCGTTCAGTCCTCTCCGGTCTCTCTCGGTCGCCCTCGCGGGCGCCCTGCTTCTCGCCGCGCTGTCCGTGCCGGCGCTCGCCCTGTCGCGCGTCAAGGATCTCGCCTCCATCGAGGGCGTTCGCCAGAACCAGCTCGTCGGCTACGGCATCGTGGTCGGCCTCAACGGAACCGGCGACACGCTGAACAACATCCCGTTCACCAAGCAGTCGCTCCAGGCCATGCTGGAGCGCCTCGGCGTCAACACCCGCGGCGCCACGATGCGCACGCAGAACCTCGCCGCCGTGATGGTGACCGCGAGCCTGCCGCCCTTCGCCGCGCAGGGCACCCGGATCGACGTGACGGTCTCGTCGCTGGGCGACGCCAAGTCCCTCCAGGGCGGCACCCTGCTGGTGACGCCGCTGCTCGGCGCCGACGGCGAGGTCTACGCCCTGGCGCAGGGCTCGGTGGCGATCGCCGGCTTCGCCGCCGAGGGCGATGCCGCGAAGATCACCCGGGGCGTGCCGACCAACGGCCGGATTTCCAACGGCGCCAATATCGAGCGCGAGATCGCCTTCAAGCTGAACGACGCCCGCTCGCTGCGTCTGTCGCTGCGCAACCCGGATTTCACCACCTCGAAGCGGATCGCCGCGGCGATCAACGACTTCATGGGCGCCGACACCGCCGAGCCCACCGACCCGGCCACCGTCACGATCCAGATCCCGTCCCGCTACAACGGCAACATGATCCGCCTCATCACCGAGGTGGAGCAGCTGAAGGTGGAGCCTGACCAGACCGCCCGGGTCGTGGTCGACGAGCGCTCCGGCATCATCGTCATGGGCCGGGACGTGCGCGTGTCGACGGTGGCCATCGCCCAGGGCAACCTCACCGTCACCATCACCGAGCAGCCGCAGGTCAGCCAGCCGGCGCCGTTCTCCGACGGACGCACCGTCGTGGTGCCGCGCACGGGGGTGAAGGTCGATACCGGGGACGGAAACAAGCTCGCCCTGGTGAAGGAGGGTGTCAGCCTGCGCGAGTTGGTCGACGGTCTCAACGCCCTGGGCGTCGGCCCGCGGGATCTCATCTCGATCCTCCAGGCGATCAAGGCCGCTGGCGCGCTCCAGGCCGATATCGAGCTGATGTGACCGAACGGACGCGAAGGGACGATCCATGCTGCAACTCGCCAGTCTCGCGGCCAGCGCCGCCGCCAGCGTCGGAACCTCGGTGGCCGGGAGCGCCGTCGACGGGATCATCAAGACCGCCAACAAGGCCAAGGCCTTGAAGACGGCGACCGAGTTCGAATCGATGTTCCTGGAGAACAGCCTCGACCGGCTGACCCAGTCGGAGGGCACCGACGGGCCGCTCGGCGAGAACGGGACCGGCGGCGGTGTCTACCGCTCGATGCTGACCAAGGAATACGCGAAGCAGATCGTGAAGAGCGGCGGAGTCGGCATCGCCGATTCGGTTTTCCGTGAGATCATGAAGATGCAGGGCGCGGCGAGCGAGGGAGCGATCCATGCAAAGGGCTGAACCGCTGCGCGTCGGGGACCAGATCACCGCCGAGGCCCTGGTGGCGGGCGTGCTCGGCAACATGGCCGCGCTGGAAGCCGTGCTCGCCGAAGAGGCGGCCTACGTCCGGGAAGGGCGACTGCAGGAGGGCGTCGCCGCGGCCGAGCCGAAGGCCGCGCTGGCCGCCGCCTACATGCAGGGTCTCGAGGTCGCGAAGGCGAACGCCGTCGCACTGAAGCGCTTCCATCCCGACGGGGTCGAGGCCCTGCGCACCGCCCACCGGCGGTTCACCGCGGCCGTGGAGGCGAACCAGACGGTGCTCGCCAGCGCCAAGACCGTCTCGGAAGGGCTGATCAAGACCCTGGCGGAGGAGATCGGCCGGGCACAGCTCCCCTCCGGCTACGGGCGGCAGACGCCAGCGCCGTCCCCGTACGGCCGCGGCGTGCGCAGCGGGCCGCTGGTCCTCTCGCGCAACCTCTAGGGCCCGCCCGGACGGCGGCCGGCGCCGATCCGGACGTAGGTCCGCACCTCGCCGAGATCGGTGTCGACGCGGTTGTCGACCGCGATGCGGCCGGCGACAACTGGCGCTGCCGCGACGCCGCTCCCCGCGGCCAGATCCGCCCCCGCGACGACGCGGCCCGAGACGCGGAGGCAGCTGCCGCTCCCCGGCAGCCGCACGAAGCCCTGGCCCTTGGACGGGCACGGCACCGGCCCCGGGATCACGGGCAGATCCCGCAGGTCGAGGGCCTCGGCCGGGCCAGCGCCGGCCACGATCGCCGCGAGGGCAGCGCAGACCGGGATCCGGCCGCGCATCTCAGGCGGCCTGGCGGGCGAGATCTCGGTGGAGCAGGTCGATGTAGTGCTCGACCTCGCCGACGAACCCGTCGAGGTCGGGCTCGTGGATGCGCAGGCGGGCGAGGTCCCGCAGCAGGATGTCGAGGGCGATGGCGCGCTCTTCGGGATGCGCGTAGCCCGCGAGGTAGGTGTCGACGGCCTGCTCGACCAGGACGATCGCGCCGCTACGCGGGACGGCTCCCAGGCGGAGGACGAGTTCGATGGGTCCGGACAGCGCCATGCCGACCTCTCCTCAATCGAATGACGGCGCGTGGGCGCGACCGCACGCTGCGCTTCATTCCCGGAAAGCGGCAAGACTATGGTGAACCCGACACGTCGCGAGATTTTTCGAGCGTCAGGCGCGCGTTGACCGGTCTCGGCGATCAGCTCAGCTGATGTAGTTCACGAGGGAGAGCTTCGAGAGCGTCGCGGTCACCTGATAGCTGGCCTGAAGCCGGTTCTGCACGTCGAGCAGCTTGGTGATGACCTCCTCGGGGGAGATCTGCTCGATCCCGTCCAGGGTGTTCTGGACGGTGTTCTGGAGCGCCTTGTTGGTCGTGCCGGCATTCGAGAGCCGCGTCGACGCGACGGTGAGCTGCGTGACCGTGTCCTGGACGCTGGGGGTCTGGTTGGCGGACGAGAGCAGGCTGCCGGCCTTCGTCGCCACCGTCTGGTAGGTGTTGTAGGTGTTGGCGTCGTTCGTGGTGGGCAGGCCGAAGGCCATGGTCGCCAGGCCGGCGAGCACGTTCTGGACCGCGGGATCGTTGGCGCGGGCGCCCGTCCCGACGCTCCCGGTCGCGCTCACCTGGACCGACTGCGTGTCGATCGCCGAGGTCGGCTGTGGCACTGCCGGCGGCGCGGGCTGCGTGTAGGTGTTCTCGCCCTGGTACCACAGCACCGTGTCCTGGGGCGTGGCCGCCCTGTAGCCGACCGGGGTGGTGCCGTCGTACAGGATGCGCTGCGGCATCACGCCGGACCCCGACGGGCCGCCTTCCGCCGCGCCCGAGAAGAAGTTCGACGCGGTCGCCGCGGTGGCGTTCACCGCCAGCGTGCTGTTGGCCGCACCGGTCAGCGCGTTGCTCAGTGTCGCCGACAGGTTGGCCATCGTCTGGGCGGGCGTCGAGCCGATGGCGAAGTTGGTGATCGATTTCGGGTCCGCGCTCGTCGCGGCCGTGAGCGTGATCGTCGTGGAGGTGCCGTCGGCCATCTTCAGCGCGAACGACACGGTATCGCCGGCGCTCGGCTGCGTCGTCATGCTGAGGCTGAAGCTGCCCGGGCTCGTAGCCGTGCCCGCCGTATAGGTCGCGCCGATCGCCGAGCCGGTCGTGGTCGGCGCGCCCGCCAGGGTGAAGCCGAATTGCCCTCGGGTCAGGTTGTTCGACTCTTCGGTGACCTGCACGCTCGTGGCCGGGCTGGCCAGAGTCTGCGTCAGGCGGCCGTTGCCCCCCGCGCCGAGCTCGGCGGTGACCCGCTGCGAGATCAGGGTCGAGAGGCCGTCGAGCGTGTTGCCGCTCGCGTCGGTCGTGCCGTTGAGGATCTTGCTCGAATCGACCACCGGCTGGGTCGTGGTGTCGGTGCCGCCGAACAGGTAGTTGCCCGCCGCCGATTCGTTGAGCGTGTCGAGCGCCGTCTGCAGGTTGGCCAGCGCCGTCGACCGGCCGGAGACCGAGTTCGCCGCCACGCTCTGCAGGCCGTTCTGGAGCATCGTCCCGGTGGAGGTGCCGAGGGTCGCCACCTGCGTCAGGCTCGTGACCGCGAGGTCGGTCCGGGTCTGCGCGGCGGTGATGCCGGCGGCGTAGCCGGAGAGCGCGCTCAGGGCGGCCTGCGCGGACAGAGCCGTCGACCGCCCGGAGCCGAGGCCGCCATAGGTCTGCGAGACCTGACCGCTCGAGAGCTGGTTGGTCAGGTCGTTGAGCTGGCTCTTCAGCGCCTGGAGCTGCGAGGCGTTGCGGTTGGTGATGTAGGAGCCGGCCGCGAAGGGCGTGATCGTCGTCATGATCAGATCTGCAGCAGCTGGTTGAGCATGTCGCGGGCCGCGGTGAGCACGCGGGCGTTGGCACCGTACGCGGTCTGCAGGGCGATCAGGTTCGACATCTCCTGGTCGATGTTGACGCCCGCCCCGGCGGAGAACCGGCTCTGCGCGGTGGAGAGCGCCGTCTGCTGGGTGGCGTCGAGGGCGGCGGCGTTCGACGCGTTGGCCCCCTGCGTGGACACGATGTCCTGCGCGAAACCGATCACGGTGGCGCTGTAGGGGGCCGAGACGCCGCCGATACCGCTCGACGACGAGAAGGTCTGCTGGTTCGCGGTGAGCGCCGTGAACAGCTTCTGGGCGCGGGCGCCCGACGTGCTCGTGTCCGTGGCGCTCGTCGCCGTCAGCGCGGCGGTGTTGCCCGCCAGCGCGCCGTTGACCGTGATGCGCTGGGCGAAACCGGTGAGCTGCGAGCCGCCGTCGAACGTGCCGGTGTAGAGCTTGTTGCCCGTACCGTCGACGAACATCGCGATCGACGGGTTGCCGGTGTTCAGGTCCGACGCCGAGACGGCCGTGACGCTGGCGCTCGCCGCGCCGGCGACCTTGCCGGCCGCCCCCAGCGTCAGCGTCGCGCTGGTGGCGGTCGAGGAGACCGGACTCGCCGACAGTGTCGGCAGCTTGTAGGTGCTGCCGGAGGCGTTGAACGTGGCGAAGGCGGACTGGATCGCCGCCGCGTAGGTGCCGGGCCCGACGCTGGCGTTGAAGGTCAGCGTGAGGCCGCTGGCATCCGTGGTCTGCGCGGCGGGCACGACCGCGCCGCTGGAGGTCGCGGACGCCACCAGCGTCACGTTGCGCACGGCCCCGGTGTTGTCGGTGACCGGGAAGGTGATCGTATTCCCGGGCTGCATCGTCGAGACGCTGATCTGCGTGTCGGTCCCGCTGTACGTCCCGGTGGTCGCGGTATTCGTGAGCGCCTTCGAGAGGCCGGCCGCGAGATCGTCGAGCTGCCGCTGCGCCTGCGGCAGGGTCTGGTCGCGCATCTCGATCTCGGCGGCCAAGCTGCCGGACCGCAGCACGCCGGGGGCGCCGAGGTCGATCTTGCCGCCGCCCGGCAGCGTCGCCGTGATGGTTCCGACCGTCCGCTGGGCGGGGTCGGTCGAGTAGCTCGCGGTGGGGCTGAGCACGCCGCGTCCATCGAAGGTCAGGGTCGCGGCGTTCCCGCGGTCGACCAGCGTCACCCCCGACTGGGTCATGACCGAGACCGTGCCGTCGCGCTGCTGGACCGTCTGTACGTCCATGTAGCTCGACAGGCTGTTGATCGCCTGGTCGCGCTGGTCCTGAAGATCGGTCAGCGAGGTGCTGTCAGTGGTGTTCTGGATCTTGCCGTTGAGCGTCGCGATGTTGGACAGGATGGTGCTCGCCGCGCTCGTGTCGGTGCCGAGCTGCGACTCGAGGCCGGTGCGCAGGTTCTGCACCGTTCCGGCGGCGCTGTTGATGAGGCTGGCGACGGCCGCGGCATTGCCCAGCACCGTCGTGCGGGCGGCCGCCGAGGTCGGGTTCGCGGCGAGTTCCTGGAGCGATTGGGTGAAGGTGTTCAGCGTCCCGTCGAGGGAGGTGGAGCTGCCGGGCACGCCGTAGAGGGCGTCGAGCTGGGCGGCGATGCCGGACTTGGTGCCCGTGTAGGCGGCCCCCGAGGTCTCCAGCCGGAGCTGGTTCAGCGCCGCGGCATCGAAGCTGCGGGTGATGGTGCCGGCGGCCACGCCGGAATTGTTCGTCCCGGTGGCCACCGTCGAGAGCGTGCGCTTGACGTAGCCCGCCGTCCCAGCATTGGCGACGTTCTGCGAGACGATGTTGATCGCCGCCTGGGTGGCGGCGAGGCCTGCGCTCGAGGTGGAGATCGCATTCAGCGACATGTCACGGCCTCCGCGGCTCGAATCGCACCCTCACTCAGCGGATCACGTTGAGCAGATCAGACATCATCGTCTGGGCCGTCGACATGACGCGCGTGTTCGCAGAGTAAGCCTGCTGGGTTACGATCATCTTAGAGAATTCGGTCGCAATGTCGGTGTTCGATTGCTCGTTGCTCGCGCCCGAGATCGTGCTGCCGTTGAGGCCCGCGAGCGGAGGCCCCGAATCGACCGTCTGGAGATAGTTCCCGTTCGTATCGGCCTTCAGACCGTCGGCATTGGCGAACTGGACGACGCCGACCGAGGCGAGAGCCACGACCGAACCGTTGGAGAAGGTGCCGTTGACCTTGCCGTCCGGACCGACGGCCACGCTTGTGAGCGTCCCGGAGCTGTTGCCGTTCTGCGTCAGCGCGTTGGTCGTCGCCGCACCGGTCGTGTCGGCATACTGCGTCAGGCCTGAGGCGCTGAGATTCATGTTGAGGCTGGGGAATGTGTAGTCACCCATGGTGATCGGCCCCAGCGGGATCGGGTTCGTCGAGGGCGAGGTGAGCTTCCCGGTGGAATCGAAGGTGAAGGCCGTGCCCACGTTGTTCCAGTCGGACGTCGTGAGCGCGCTCGGGTTGGTGGAGTAGTACAGGTTCCACACGGCCGGCTGAGCCGGCGTGGTCGTCGCGTCCTGGACCTTGGCCCAGCGGGTCGTCAGCGTGAGCGGCGCGCCGGTCGACGTGTAGACCGGCAGCGACGGGCCGGCGATGCTGTTGCTCATGAAGGTCGAGACGGCACCGGTCTGAGTCGAATCGACCTTGACGCCGGTCTGCCCCGATCCGGAGGTCACGACGGCCGCGGTATTCTGATTGTAGAGATCGGATCCCGACGTCGCCGAGGCCGACGTGCTCGGCGTCGAGGGCAGGTTGGCGGCGTAGGTGATCGTCGTGGTGGCCTGCGCCGGCAGCGCCGAGTTGCCGATCTTGATCGGACCGATGCTGGTCGTCTGACCGGTGATCGGATCGAGGTTGGATCCGGTCAGGTATCCGCCGGCGCCGTTGACGAGATAGCCGTCCTTGTCCTGGGCGAAATCGCCCCGGCGCGTGTACAGGCTCGTGCCGCCGAAGGATGTGGCGCCGTTCGCGTCGCCGGTCTTCTGCACGACGGTGAAGAAGCCCTGGCCGTTGATGGCCATGTTGGTGGGCACGCTCGACGAGACCACGTTGCCGGCCAGGGTGTTGGTGAGCTGCGACTGGGGCAGCACCGAACCCGCGACCTCGCGGCCCGGCGTCTTCTCGGACATCAGGTCGACGAAGCTGGTGTCGATGCGCTTGTAGCCGGTCGTCTGCGAGTTCGCGATGTTCCCGGAGATGTTGCTGATGGCGTAGGACTGCGCCTGGAGTCCGGAGACCGAGGTCTGCAGGGCGGTGAAAAGATCCATTGCGAACGATCCCGATGCGCGCCGCACTGGCCCGCAGGCCGGACCGGCCGCAACCGGCGTGCCAGGGCTAAGTCCTTGAGAATCCTGGACCGGATTGTCGACGACCCGGCAGGGTTGACCGGTCATGGCCGCGCGCCCGGCAGATCCTGCCGGGTCGGTAACGCAGGCGCGGAGATCCGGACCGGAAGTCCCGTCCGCCGCGTTTACGCGGTGTTATTCGACACGCGCGAAGATGCCGCCGGGCCGGGGCCACGCGCGGTGCGTCCTGTCCGGAAGCGCTCAACGGGTACGGATTGCGGATCTCGGGATCATGCGGGCGAAACGGACAAGCCTCGTCCACATCATCTACTTCTCGCGTCTCAACCTGTCGTCGGACGCGGCGAAGAGGTCCGAGCAGATCAGCGATATCGGTCGGATCGCTCAGAAGAAGAACGAGTTCGCGGTGATCACGAGCTTTCTGGTCATCGAGGGGAACTTCGCCTGCCAGGTCATCGAGGGCGAGCGCACATCCGTGCACGAGACCTTCGACCGGGTGAGTGCCGACAGCCGGCACCGCGAGGTCCAGATCAGCGAGTGGCGGGAGATCACCAAGCGCGAGTTCGTCCACTCGTTCAAGAGCGCGCAGCGCACGGCCGGGAACGACACGCTGTTCGCCAAGGCCAACCTGCTCCCGATGCTCCAGCGCGGAACGCCGAAGGCGTCCGCGATACACGGGCTGTGCCTGTCGCTGCAGTCCGACGCGATGTCCCGTCAGGGCATCGACCACCTCTTCATCTGAGCCGCCGATGTCCGAGAGCGATACGCCCCCGATTCTCATCGTCGACGATCAGGAGAAGCTCCTGCGGCTGATCGTGATGCTGATGACCCGCATCGGCTTCCCGGATGTCGAGGGCGTCACCAACGCGCCCGAGGCGCTGGAGCGGATGCGGCAGCGCCGCTACGCCCTGGTGATCTCCGATCTCGACATGGAGCCCATGGACGGGCTCACCCTGCTGCGCGAGATCCGCGCCGACGACGCGCTGATGAACACGCCCTTCATGCTCACCGAGTCGTCCTTCGACTTCGAGGACATCAATCTCGCCCACCAGGCGGGCGCGGACGCCTTCATCCTCAAGCCGTTCGACATGGCGGTGCTGAAGACCAAGCTAAAGCAGGTCCTCAACCGCAAGCCGCGCAAGCGCGAGGCGCCGATCGCGTCCGAATCGACCCTGAGCGTCGAATTCCCGATGCTCGGCAAGTTCTGACGCCGCGCACCCCTCGCGGGCCCGGCGACGCGGAGGCGCCGCCGAAGCGCGTCACGCCGCCCGCTTCTGGTAATCCTTCACGTCGGTGAAGCGCACGGCCGGGTAGCGCTCCTCCTCGTAGCGGAGCGAGAAGGCCGTGGTCGCCATGAAGACCGGGGCACCGTCGAGGTCCTTGGCCATGGCCGAGCCGTGCGAGTCGATGAACTTGTCGAGCTCGGCCTCCGAATCGGACGACACCCAGCGGCAGACCGAGAATCGCGAGGTCTCGTAATCCACCGGCAGGCCGTACTCGGCCTGGAGCCGCTCCTTCAGCACGTCGAGCTGCAGCGCGCCGACCACGCCGACGATCGCCTGGCTGCCGTCCTGCGGCACGAACACCTGGACGACGCCCTCCTCGCCCATCTGCTGGAGCGCCTCACGCAGCTTCTTGGCCTTCATGGCGTCGGTCAGCTTGATCCGGCGCAGGATCTCGGGGGCGAAGCTCGGGACGCCGCGGAACACGATGTCCTCGCCCTCGGTGAGCGTGTCGCCGATGCGCAGCGTACCGTGATTCGGGATGCCGACCACGTCGCCCGCGTAGGCCTCGTCGGCGATCGCGCGGTCCTGGGCGAAGAAGAACTGCGGCGCCGAGAGCGAGATCGGCTTGCCGGTGCGCACCAGCCGGGCCTTCATGCCCCGGTTGAGCTTCCCCGAGCAGACCCGCATGAACGCGATCCGGTCCCGGTGATTCGGGTCCATGTTCGCCTGGATCTTGAACACGAAGCCGGTCATGCGCGGCTCGGTCGGCTCGACGAGGCGCTTGTCGGCGTCCTGGCCGCGGGGTGGCGGCGCCACCTTGGCGAGACCGTCGATCAGGTCGCGCACGCCGAAATTGCGCAGCGCCGAGCCGAAGAAGACCGGCGTCAAGTGGCCCTCGCGGAACGCGTCGAGGTCGAACGGCTTCAGGCCGCCCTCGGCGAGTTCCACCTCCTCGCGCCACGCGTCGGCCGCGCCGTCCTCGGTGAGCAGCTCGTCGAACAGCGGGTCGTCCGGGCCGGTCACCGCGACCATGCCGGCATCCTCGGCCGCGTCGAGGCGCCGGACGCGATTGCCGCCGAGCTCGTAGGTACCGGAGAAGTTGCGGCCGGTGCCGATCGGCCACGTGACCGGGGCGACGTCGAGCGCGAGCGTCTTCTCGATCTCGTCGAGCAGCTCGAACGGGTCGCGCGCCTCGCGGTCGAGCTTGTTGACGAACGTGACGATCGGGATGTCGCGCAGGCGGCAGACCTCGAACAGCTTGCGCGTGCGCGCCTCGATGCCCTTCGCAGCGTCGATCACCATGACGGCCGAATCGACCGCCGTCAGCGTCCGGTAGGTGTCCTCCGAGAAGTCCTCGTGGCCTGGCGTGTCGAGGAGGTTGAAGACGCAGTCGCCGTACTCGAAGGTCATCACCGAGGTGACCACCGAGATGCCGCGCTCCTTCTCGATGCCCATCCAGTCGGAGCGGGTCGAGACCCGGTTGCGCTTGGCCTTCACCTCGCCGGCGAGCTGGATCGCGCCCCCGAACAGCAGCAGCTTCTCGGTGAGCGTGGTCTTGCCCGCGTCCGGGTGCGAGATGATCGCGAAGGTGCGCCGCCGCGACACCGGATCGGCCGGCCTCGCCTCGGTCTTGGTCTGCATCAGCATGGAGCGAACGCTCTGGGTCGGCGAAACGTGGTGGTGCGCGGCGCGGCACTCGCGCGGTCTCGGGATCGTGTAGCGGCAAGCCCCGATATTGGCAAAGACGGCGGCAGAATGGGGCCGCCTTTCAGGCACCGTACAGGGGCGTGACACCACGCTTCCCCGGTCGATCCACGCTTCGCGAGGCCCCGATGTCGCGCGCCGCAGCACGCTGCTGTCTGGTCACCGCTCTGCTGTTCGCCTCCGCGGGCCCCGGGCCCCGCGCGGCCGAGGCGCTGCAGCGCGCCGCAGCGGCCGACGCCGCCTTCCTCGATGCCCTGACCTGGGGCGCCACGCCCTCGGCCTTCGCGCAGCTCACCTCGGAGGGGCGGACGCGCTGGCTACACGATCAGCTTCACCCGCCCGCCGAAATGCGCCTGCCCCCCGACGCCCAGGCGCAGGTCGACGCGCTGACCCCGCCGGGCAGCCTGTTCGAGCGGGCCCAGGCCCTGGACGCGCAGGCCAAGGCGGCGAAGGACATCGCCGATCCCGAGGCCAGGAAGGTTGCGCAGCAGGCTTTCCAGGCGGCGCTCAACGCGGCCGCGCGGAACGCCGCCTCGGTTTGGGTGCTGCGGGCGCTCTACAGCCCCGACCAGCTGCGCGAGCGGCTGACGTGGTTCTGGTTCAACCGGCTCAACGTCCACCAGGGAAAGTCGATGCTGCGCGCCGCCGTGGGCGACTACGTCGAGACGGCGATCCGCCCGCACGTCCTCGGGCGCTTCCGCGACCTGCTGATGGCGAGCCTGCGCCACCCGGCGATGCTGCGCTACCTCGACAACGACGCCAACGCCGCCGGTCGCCCGAACGAGAACTACGCCCGGGAGATCATGGAGCTGCACACGATGGGTGTCGGATCCGGCTACACGCAGGGCGACGTCGAGGCCCTGGCGCGGATCCTGAGCGGGGTCGGCATCGACCTGAAGCCCGAGAACCCGAAGCTCCGCCCCGAGCGCGCCGCCGACTTCCGCCGGGACGGCCTGTTCGCGTTCAACCCGAACCGGCACGATTACGGCGACAAGGTCTTCCTCGGCACGCGCATCCGGGGGCGCGGCTGGCCCGAGGTCGAGGAGGCGGTCGACCTGATCGCCCGCAACCCCGCCACCGCGACCAACGTCTCACGGGCGCTGGCGACCTACTTCCTCGGGCAGGCACCCGACGACGCCCTCGTCGCCCGGCTCGCCGCCGTCTTCACGCGGACCGACGGCGACATCGCCGCGGTGATGGAGGCGCTGGTGCGCGAGCCGGCCTTCACGGCCGAGCGCGGCGGCGCCTTCAAGGACCCGGTGCGCTATGTCTTCTCGGCCCTGCGCATGGCCTACGACGGGCGCGTGATCCGCAACGCCGGCCCGGTGCTCGGCTGGCTGAACCGCCTCGGCGAGGGCCTGTTCAACCGCTCGACGCCGGACGGCTACCCCCTCGACGCGGCCGCCTGGAACGGACCCGGGCAGCTCGCGACGCGGTTCGAGATCGCCCGGCAGATCGGATCCGGCTCGGCCGGCCTGTTCAAGCCGGCGCTGCCCGATCAGGCCGAGGAGCCGGCCTTCCCGGTGCTCGCCAACGGGCTCTATTTCTCGGCGCTGTCCGGCACCCTGTCGGCGGCGACGCGCGCGGCGCTCGCCCAGGCGGTCTCGCCGCAGGACTGGAACACCCTCTACCTCGCCTCGCCGGAGTTCATGCGATGAACCGTCGCGACCTGATCCGCGCCTCGGCGGCGCTCGGCCTGTCCACGGTGGCCGGCCGCGTCTGGGCCGCCCCGAAGGCCGACGCGCGCCTCCTCGTGGTGTTCCTGCGCGGCGCCTACGACGCCGCCAACGTGGTGATCCCGACCGGCAGCGACTTCTATTACCGGTCGCGGCCAAACCTCGCGATCCCGAAGCCCGACGCGTCGGACCCGAAGGCAGCGCTGGCGCTCGACGCCGACTGGAGCCTGCACCCGGCTTTGCGCGACACGCTCCTGCCGCTCTACGCCAAGGGTCAGGCCGCCCTCGTGCCGTTCGCCGGCACCGACGACCTGACCCGGAGCCATTTCGAGACCCAGGACACGATCGAGATGGGCCAGACGGTCGGCGCGGCCCGCGACTACAATTCCGGCTTCATGGCCCGGCTCGCCGCGGAGCTGACCCGGGTCCGGCCGATCGCCTTCACCGACCAGATGCCGCTCATCTTCCGGGGCGGCGAGACGGTGCCCAACATCGCCATCAACGGAGTCGGCAAGCCCGGCATCGACGACCGGCAGGCCCGCCTCATCGCGGCGATGTACAGCGACACCAAGCTGGCCGCCGCCGTGACCGAGGGGTTCCGGGTGCGCGACGCGGTCTACCACACGATCTCCGATCATGCCGGGCAGGCCGACCGCGGGGCGGTCTCGCCCAAGGGCTTCGAGCTGTCAGCCCGGCGCATCGGCCGCCTGATGCGCGAGACCTTCAACCTCGGCTTCGTCGATGTCGGCGGCTGGGACACGCACGTGAACCAGGGCGCGGGCACCGGCTACCTCGCCGACCGACTCGGCGAGCTGGGGCGCGGACTCTCGGGCTTCGTCGAGGAGATCGGGCCGGGCTGGTCCGACACGGTGGTGGTGGTGCTGTCGGAGTTCGGACGCACCTTCCGGGAGAACGGGAGCCGCGGCACCGATCACGGCCACGGCAGCGTCTACTGGATCCTCGGCGGCGGCGTCCGGGGCGGCCGGATCGCGGGACCGCAGGTGCGGGCCGACGAGGCGCACCTGTTCCAGAACCGGGACTATCCGGTGCTCACCGACTATCGCGGCCTGCTGGGCGGCCTGTTCCGGCGGCTCTACGGACTCGACCAAGCGATCCTGCGGCGGATCTTCCCCAGCGCGGACCCGGCGGATCTCGCGCTGCTGTAGGGAGCGGGCCGTCGCAGCGTCGCGCCGTCCCAGCACTCGCGAGCCCGGGCTCTCAGCCCCTCCGTCATCGCGAGCGCAGCGAAGCGACCCAGGGCCGCACGAGTTCGGCAGGCGTCGCGCGACGCTGGGTCGCTTCGCTGCGCTCGCAAGGACGACCAAGCGCATGTCGTGCCGACGTATCGATGCTCCTCAGCGGATCCCGACATCAGCGCGCGAAACACCTTCGACGGGTTGGCTCCGCGCCCCTCTGTCCGCGCGCTCAGGCCGCGGCGGCCGCCAGGGTGCGCAGGTCGCCGACCAGCTCGTCGACCCGTTCCGTCCGGGCATCCCAGGCGAACATGAAGCGCGCCCCGCCGCCGATGAAGGTGTAGAACCGCCAGCCCCGGGCGCGCAGGCCCTCCATCGTGGCCGCCGGCATCGTCAGGAAGACCGCGTTCGCCTCGACGGGAAACAGCGCTCGCACCCCCGGCAGCCCGCCGACCGCCTCGGCGAAGCGGCGGGCGCAGGCGTTGCCGTGGGCCGCGTTCCGCAGCCACGCGCCGCTCTCCAGCATGCCGACCCAGGGGGCCGCGAGGAA
This sequence comes from Methylobacterium sp. NPDC080182, assembly GCF_050281105.1. Taxonomy (NCBI): domain Bacteria; kingdom Pseudomonadati; phylum Pseudomonadota; class Alphaproteobacteria; order Hyphomicrobiales; family Methylobacteriaceae; genus Methylobacterium; species Methylobacterium sp. NPDC080182. The sequence goes on along the minus strand of NZ_JBNNWO010000001.1, from coordinate 600,365 downwards.
GCGCATCTTCGAGGCGAGCTGGCCGGCCTGCTTGCAGCGGTAGCCGAAATCCTCCGCGAGCTTGGCGTCGAAGAACACCACCGCCTCGCCGGCATGCATACCGTTCTTGGTGCCGCCGAAGCACAGGACGTCGATGCCCGAGCGCCACGTCATGTCGGCGGGGCTGCACCCGAGGCTCGCGCAGGCATTGGCGAAGCGCGACCCGTCCATGTGCAGGGCGAGGCCCAGCTCGCGGCAGGTCGCCGACAGGGCCCGCAGCTCGGCGAGGCTGTAGACCTGCCCGGTCTCGGTGGGCTGCGTGATCGTCACCACGCGCGGCCGCGGGAAGTGGATGTCGCTGCGGTTCTGCGCCAGCCCGCGGATCGCCTCCGGCGTCAGCTTGCCGCCCTCGGTCCGGACGGTCAGCAGCTTCGAGCCGTTCGAGAAGAATTCCGGCGCGCCGCACTCGTCGGTCTCGACATGGGCCGAGTCGGCGCAGATCACGCTGTGGTAGGACTGGCACAGCGCGGCCAGCGCCAGCGCGTTGGCGGCCGTGCCATTGAAGGCGAAGAACACCTCGCACGGGGTCTCGAACAGGTCCCGGAAGGCGTCGGCCGCCCGGGCGGTCCAGGTGTCCTCGCCGTAGGCCTGGGCGTGGCCGCGATTGGCCGCCTCCATCGCAGCCCAGGCCTCCGGGCAGATGCCGGAATAGTTGTCGCTGGCGAATTGCTGCGAGTCGTCGTGTCTCATCCGCGCAGCCTAGCACGGCGCAGGCGCGGATGGATCGCGCGGACAGGTTGGAACTGGTGCGCGCTTGGTGTAATAGCCCCGTCAAGGCGTGAGCTCCACGCCGATTCGGAAACCGACGTTCCCGTCCCTCCCGGGTTCAAACCGGGCGAGGGACGTTGCCGGTTTCCAGATCGGCGGCGGGCCGCGTGAACCCAGAACTTCAGGTCCAGAGGATCAAGTCCGTTGCAGGTACTCGTTCGCGACAACAACGTCGATCAAGCGCTCCGCGTCCTCAAGAAGAAGATGCAGCGCGAGGGCATCTTCCGCGAGATGAAGCAGCGCAAGGCTTATGAGAAGCCGTCCGTGCGCAAGGCTCGCGAGAAGGCCGAGGCCGTCCGCCGCGCCCGCAAGCAGGCCCGCAAGACCGCGATCCGCGAGGGCCTGATCGCCGCGCCGAAGCCGAAGCCCCGCTTCCCCGCCGGCGGCCGTCGTCCCGGCTTCCCGTCGCCGTCCGCCGCGCAGGGCCAGGGCGGCAACGCCGCCGGCCAGACCCCGGTCAGCCCGGCTCCCGCCGCCTGAGCGACACCACGTCAGTCATGAGAGAGCCCGGCCTGCGCGCGCAGGCCGGGCTTTTTCTTTGCGTCGCGTCCGGATGAAGGCGCCCGGGCACGCGAGCCGCACGCGGCGCGGGTTCCCTCTCCACCCGAGTCGAGCTTGCCCCGAGTCGGGCTTCTCAGGACGGATCTCGGGCAGGCCCGAGATCCGTCTGGAGAGGGGGAAGGTCGCGCCTGTAGCGCCGAGCCGGGGCTCTGCGCTCGCGATGACGTGAAGAGCTTCGAGCGCCGGGCGCTCAGGCCGCCAGCTCAGGCCGCTAGCTCAGGCCGCCTTGGCGGCCATGGTGGCGTGCTCGGCCTGGACCAGCACGTCGAGGGCCCGCCAGGGCTTCTGCATGTAGACCGCCTGATCGGGGAGACGCGCATCCCGGCTCGCGCCCGAGGTGACGACCACGCGCACGTCCGGCCACCGCCGCTTGACCGCCTGCGCCAGCGACACGCCGTCCATGGCGCCCGGCAGGCGCACGTCCGCGAAGAGCAGCGCCACGGTCACGTCGGACCGCTCCAGCACCGAGAGGGCCGCCTCGGCGCTCTCGCAGGCGATCACGCCGAGATCGGTCTCCTCGAGCACCGCCGTCGCGAGATCGCGCACAGCCGCATCGTCCTCCACGACGAGCGCCACGGGGGCGGAACTATCGGGCGTTGCGCGATCCATCAAAGTCTCCTGCTGCCGGTACCTTGCCCCGCGTCGGGTGGCCGCCTGTGCGGCGAGCTTCTGATTCCCCGATTCGGCCATGCTGACCCTTCATGAGGCGGCTCACAAGAGTCGCGTCGCTCCGGAGGCGAATGCCTGCCCTGCGGACAGGCGGCGCCATTTTCATGCGGAACGCACGAAAATGGCGCAGTTTCCGGGCGGTTAAGAAACTGTTCACCGGAGTGGACCGACTGTTAACGTCCTGCGGCGGAACGTCTCCACCCGCGCGGGGCGTTTCGCCGGATCGAACGCGGCCCAGAGCTGAAGGATCATCGTCCGACATGTGCCGTTTCCTCGCCTACAGCGGTGAGCCGGTCTTCCTCTCCGACCTCGTCTGCGCGCCGACCCACTCGCTGGTGCACCAGTCGCTGCACGCGGACGAGGGGAAGACCGAGACCAACGGCGACGGTTTCGGCATCGGCTGGTACGCCGAGCGGCCCGAGCCGGGTGTCTACCGCGACATCTCCCCGGCGTGGTCGGACGAGAACCTCGTGAACCTCTGCGGGCAGGTGCGGGCGCGGACGTTCTTCGCGCACGTGCGCGCCTCGACCGGGACGGCCACCGCCCGAGCCAACTGCCACCCCTTCGTGTTCGGCCGCCACCTGTTCATGCACAACGGCCAGATCGGCGGCTACCACCGGATCAAGCGGCGCCTCGAGGCGCTGATCCCGGATTCCTACTACGACCATCGCCGCGGCAGCACCGACTCGGAGGCGATCTTCCTCCTGGCGCTCGCCAACGGCCTCGAGGCGGACCCCGTCGGCGCGATGGCGCGGACGCTGAAGACCGTCCGCGAATTGATGGAGTCGGCGAATGTCTGCGAGCCGCTGCGCTTCACCGCGCTTCTCACGGACGGCGAGACGCTGACCGCCTATCGCTGGGCCTGCGACGGCCGGCCGCCGAGCCTGTACTATCGCGAGGGGCCGGGCGGCATCGTCGTCGTCTCGGAGCCCATCGACGGCTGCCGCGAGGGCTGGCGGGTGGTTCCGAAGGGCGCGACACTGCGCGCCCGCCACGGGAGCGCGACCCTCGTCGAGGCGCCGGAGCCCGCGCGCGCCGCCGCCTGAATACAGACGGCCCCAGCCATGCCGCCGCGGGGATTGCCGGGGCGCGCCACATCGCCACATTCCGCCTGCGGCCGATGGTGCGGCCGAGCGGGAATCGACCGATGTATCCGGATACCGAGCTTCACATCGCCGGGCGCTGGCGCGCGGGTGCCGACCGGGACACCCTGGGGGTCCTGAACCCCGCCACGGGCGAGACGATCGGCCAGTGCGCGGTCGCCACCACGGCGGATCTCGACGAGGCCCTGGCGGCCGCCGCCCGCGCCTTCCCGGCCTGGCGCAAAGTCGCGCCCTTCGAGCGCGCCAAGGTGATGCGCAAGGCGGCCGACCTGCTGCGCGCCCGGGTCGACGAGATCGCCCGGATCATGACGCTGGAGCAGGGCAAGCCGCTCGCCGAGTCGCGGGTCGAGACCCTGGCGGCGGCCGACATCATCGACTGGTTCGCCGAGGAGGGTAAGCGCGCCTACGGCCGCGTCATCCCGGGCCGCGCCGACGGCGTGCTGCAGGCGGTGGTCCGCGAGGCGGTCGGGCCGGTGGCCTGCTTCACGCCCTGGAACTTCCCGATCAATCAGGCGGTCCGCAAGATCTCGGCGGCGCTCTGCACCGGCTGCACGGTGATCCTGAAGGGCCCGGAGGACACGCCGGCGAGTTGCGCCGCCCTGGTCCGCGCCTTCCTGGATGCGGGCATCCCGGGCGATGCGCTCTCGCTGGTCTACGGCGATCCCGAAGCCATCTCGACCTACCTGATCCCGCACCCGGTCATCCGGAAGATCTCGTTCACCGGCTCGACCGTGGTCGGCAAGAAGCTCGCGGCGCTCGCGGGCGAGCACATGAAGCGCGCCACGATGGAACTCGGCGGCCACGCCCCCGCGATCGTGTTCGGCGACGCCGACGTGGAGAAGGCGGTGGCCGTCCTGGCCCCGTCGAAGTTCCGCAATGCCGGCCAGGTCTGCGTCTCGCCGACCCGCTTCCTCGTGCACGATTCGGTCTTCGACCGCTTCGTCGAGGGCTTCACGACCTTCGCCAAGTCGGTGAAGGTCGGCGACGGGCTCGATCCCGAGACCAAGATGGGCCCGCTGGTCCACGGGCGGCGCCTCGACGCCGTCACGGCGCTGGCGGCGGACGCCGAGTCCAGCGGGGCGACGCTGCGGGCGGGCGGCAAGCGCCTCGGCAACCAGGGCAACTTCTTCGAGCCGACGGTCTTCACCGAGGTGCCGCTGACCGCCCGGATCATGAATGAGGAGCCCTTCGGCCCCGTGGCGATGATCAACCGGTTCTCCGACGACGAGGAGGCGCTCACCGAGGCCAACCGCCTGCCCTACGGGCTCGCGGCCTACGCCTACACCCGCTCCGCCGAGCGCGCGGCGCGGGTGTCGAACGCGGTCGAGAGCGGCATGATCTCGATCAACCACCACGGCCTCGCCCTGCCCGAGACGCCGTTCGGCGGCGTCAAGGATTCGGGCTACGGCAGCGAGGGCGGCCCGGAGGCCCTCGACGCCTACCTGGTCACCAAGTTCGTCACGCAGGCGAATTTCTGACGCACCGGCCGGCGCGCCGCGGCGCGCCGGCCCCTTCCCTCAGTAATGCGGCGGCGGCGGTTCCGGCCCGCGCGGCGCCGCGCGGGCGGCCGCCTCCTCCACCTGCTCCCGCAGCGCGTCGAGCTGCCGGACGAGCCGGTCGATCACCCGCCACTGCTCGGTCACGGTCCGGTTCAGATCCTCGATCGTCGCATCCTGCTCGGTCAGTCGCATCTCCAGGCGATCGATCCGTGTCGCCTCGTCCATGTCGGGTCTCCAGGCAGTGCCGTGTCGCGAGCTGTCCCCGACCCGATCGTCTCGGACCGCCGGCGCTCGACGCTCCTCCTAACGCAGGCCGCGCGCCGAACAACCCGACGGACCGCCTACAGCCATGACCAGTCGAGAACGTCCATCAGTGATGTATAGACTCGAAGACCTATAATTGCGCGAAATTGATTTATATCTCGCGTGTCTTTGCAGTCTGAATAAATGCATTTTGCGATGATCGACAGCGCTCCTACAACTTTCTCGCGCTCTCATTGAGCCTTTTTCATGACGAGAGCACGCCATTGACGGTTTTTTAAGCGCGTCTCCTCATGATCGTCCGAATTTTACAGATCAGTCGGGCACGGGCTCCGATGGCGATGTTTGGTTCACGCGACGACGCCCTCCTCGCGGCGATCGACCGGACGATGGCGCGGGTGGAATTCGACCTCGACGGCACCGTCACCGACGCGAACGCCGTGTTCCTTGACCTCGTCGGCTACACGCTCGACGAAGTCCGGGGCCAGCATCACAGAATGTTCGTGCCTGAGGCCGACAGGTCCGGTCCGAACTACAGCGCCTTCTGGGACCGGCTGCGCGCCGGTCAGCACGAGGCGCGTGCCTTTCCGCGGGTTACGAAAGCCGGCCAAACCGTGTGGATCCAGAGCTCCTACAACCCGATCCTCGACCGCCGCGGCAAGCCCACCAAGGTCGTCAAGCTCGCCACCGACATCACCGCGGAACGCGCCCGCAACGCGCTCCACGCCGGTCAGGTCGAAGCGCTCAACCGTTCGCAGGCGGTGATCTGCTTCGCCCTCGACGGGACGATCACGGACGCGAACAGCAACTTCCTGTCCACGATGGGCTACACGCTGGAGGAGATCCGCGGGCGGCATCACCGCATGTTCATGGCGCCGGCGGAGGCGGCCAGCCCGAACTACACGGCGTTCTGGGCCGCGCTCGGCAACGGCCAGTACCAGGCCGGCGAGTTCCGGCGCGTCGGGAAGGACGGCCGCATCGTCTGGATCTTCGGCGCGTACAATCCGATCCTCGACGCCGACGGCAAGCCCTGCGCGGTGGTGAAGTTCGCTACCGACGTGACCCGGCAGGTCGAAGACCGCCAGCGCCGGGCCGAGGGGCAGCGCGCGATCGACGCCGACATCGCGGCGATCCGCGATTCGATGAGCCGGGTGGTCCGGCAGGCGGACGAGACCGCGGAGGCCTCGAGCCGGACAAGCCGCAACGTCGATGCGGTCGCTGCGGGTTCGGAGGAGTTCGCCGCCTCGATCGAGGAACTCAGCCGTCACGCGATGCAGGCGAAATCCTCCGTCGATCTGGTCGTTTCCCGCGCCGAGGAGGCGGGGGCGATCGTCGTGGGGCTGACCGGCGCCGCGGACCGGATCGGGGCGGCGGTGAGCCTGATCCGGTCCATCGCCGACCAGACGAACCTGCTGGCGCTGAACGCCACGATCGAGGCGGCCCGGGCCGGAGCGGCCGGCAAGGGCTTCGCGGTCGTCGCCGCCGAGGTGAAGGCGCTCGCCGAGCAGACCGCCAAGGCCACCGGCGAGATCGGAACCCAGATCGCCGCCGTGCAGGCCGAGACCTCCCGGGCCGTCTCGGCGATCGACGGGATCGGCGCCACGATCGAGCAACTCAGCGCGATCTCGCTCAGCGTCTCGTCGGCCGTGACCGAGCAGGCCGCGGTGACCCGCGACATGACCGAGAACATGCAGTCGGCGGCGCAGGGCGTCGCGGCGATCCACACCGCCATGGCGGAGATCGCCTCCTCGGCGAGCGTCGTCGACGCCTCGGTGCGCAAGGTCTCGGAGGCGGCACGCGCCCTCGCGTGAGCCGGCCCGGCAGGGCCTCAGGCCGCGCGGGTGGCGACCGGATCGGCCACGGAGATCCGGTCCCGTCCGCCATTCTTGGCGGCGTAGAGCGCGGCGTCGGCCCGCTGCATCAGCAGGTCGAACGCGATGCCGGGGCGCGCCTGCGCGATCCCGATACTGACGCTGACGCGCAGGGCCGGAAGCTCGGGAACCGCGAGTTGCGCGAAGGTCTGGCGCAGCTCCTCGGCCCGGGCCAGAGCCTCGGCGGGCGAGACGTCCGGCAGGAGGCACGCGAACTCCTCACCGCCGAGGCGGCCCAGCAGGGCCTCCCGCGGCAGCAGGGTCGACGCCATGGTGCAGAAGCCGATGAGGACCGCGTCGCCGACCCCGTGGCCGAAGCGGTCGTTGACGGCCTTGAACCGGTCGAGGTCGAACAGCAGCAGGGCGGCGTCGCCGTGCCGCGCCATCGCGTCCGCGGCGGCCCTGGCGAAGGCCCGGCGGTTGCGCACGCCCGTCAGCGCGTCGGTGGAGGCGGCGATGCGCTGCTCCCGCTCCGCCCGCTCCTTGACCAGCGCCATGAAGGTGAAGGCCGAGGCGATCGAGAACATCAGGGTGACGAAGCACAGGATCGCCACCCAGTGCGACGCGAGCGGGCTGAGACCCGGCTGCGGGGGCGCCACCAGCGTCGCGGGGATCCGCACGATGTAGAAGCTGCCGTGCAGTCCCAGGATGGTGGCGGCGGCGATCCGGGAGGCGAGCCGCTCGGCGCGACCGCGCCAGATCTCCGCGGCCGCGGCGCAGCAATAGAGCGCCGCGGTCCCCGAGGCGTAGATGATGCGGGCCTCGATCGACGCGTAGAAGGTCGGGATCAGGCACAGGACGCACCAGCCGAGGGCGCCGGCCATGGCGATGCCCACCCGCGGCTCCCGATGCTCGAAGGAGCGGACGCCGCTCCAGATGAGGCCGTAGGCGGCGAGCACCACGGCATTGGCCAAGCCCACCGAGATCAGGTCGGGGATCTGGTTGCGCAGCGCGAGGCCGGCCGATCCGGCCGCGCCCACGAGATGCGCCGCGCCCCAGTAGGCGAGCACCCGGGATTCGGGCGCCTGCCGCCACGAGGCCATGAAGAGCGTGCCGACCAGGAAGGTCGTCGCCGCGCTGACGACCAGCAGGGTGGCGGGATCGAGTTGCACGGACGCCTGTCTATCCTCGACCCGGACGTTAGCCGCCCCCGCCCCGCGTCGCGCCGCACTATGGCCGAGCAACGATACGAGCCGGCAGAGTATATCGCTCTATCTTGCCGGAAGCCACTGTAAGCTAGATTAGAACGACCAACCGGGACGAGGGTGCTAGTACACCGGCATATTCGTCCCGGAGCCTGCCGGGTCTCTCGTGCTGAGTGCCGCAGAGTCGCCGACTCTGACCTCGGCGCGGGCCCGCCCCCGCACGGTCCCGGGACGCCGGGGCCGGAACGCGCGGTGCGGCCCGCCCGTCAGGCGCGGTGGATCACCGGGACCGCGGGCGCGCCCTCCCACTCGGTGTTGGCGGGGATCGACTCGCCCTTCATGACGATGGTGAGCGGGCGCAGCCGGGCGAAATCGCCCACCTTGGTGTCGTAGAGCACGGTCGAGAACGCACCCACCGAGACGCCGCGCCCGACGACGACGCGGCCGATCTTCATGATCCGGTCCTCGTAGAGGTGCGTCTGCAGTGCCGAGACGCGGTTGATCGTGGCGTAGTCGCCGATGGTGACGCAGTCGAACTCGGTGATGTCGGTGGTGAGCATGCAGACGCCCTTGCCGACCTTCACGCCGAACAGCCGGAGCACCCAGGGCAGGAAGGGCGTGCCCTGGAGGTGCTCGAGCAGCACCTTGCCGGCGAGCCCCCAATAGGCCACCGCGATCGCCTCGGTGCGCATCGCCCACCACGACCACATCGGCTGCATGCCGGGCTTGTAGACGCCCATCAGCAGCCACTTCATCGCGATGACCGCCGAGGACTGGATCAGCGCGATGGCGACGCTCGCACCGACGAAGCTGTAAGCCAGACCCCACCAGTCCTGCTCCAGGATGGCCGGGTAGAAGTACCAGTCGATCGCCGTGATCGCGAGGGTAATGTAGAGCATCGGCGAGAACGAGGTCGCGAAGGCCTCGAAGACGCCGCGCCGGATCTTCGGCCACGCGCCGGGCTCGTAGGTCTGGGCGGTCGAGCCGAGATCGACCTTCTGGCGGGCCGGCAGCCGGATCGGCGGCGAGCCGAACCATGTCTCGCCGGGGCTCATCGCGGCGTTCTCGGGCGGCTTCGACTTGATGCCGATGAGAACGTCGTCGGGGATGACGGCGCCGGGCGGCACAACGGCGTCGTTGCCGACGAAGACCCGGGCGCCGGTGCGCACCGGCTCCAGGTGCATCCAGCCGCGCCGGATCTCCTCCTCGCCGTACACCACCTCGTCGGCGATGAAGTTCTTCGCGCCGACCTCGGCGAGGTCGTAGCGGCCCGCGAGGTTGGTCGAGATCTCGGCGCCGTGGCCCATATTGGCGCCCATCAGCCGGTACCAGGCCCGCATGTAGACGGTCGCGAACAGCGACGAGAGCGTCTCCAGGGTGACCTCGACGGCGAGCGCCAGCGACCATTTCCGCAGGTAGAACAGCGAGTGGACCGAGTAGGTGCCGGAGCGGGTCCGCGGCAGCACCACCCAGCGGATGCCGGCGATCAGCAGCACCGTGCCGGCGGTCATCAGCATGGCGGTCGGCCAGGTGAGGATCGGCAGGTACCAGTGGTAGTCGATGTCGGTGATGTCGGAGAGCGAGTCCGAGATCTGGTCGAAGATGAAGAAGGCTGGGAAGATCGGCAGCAGACCCACCGCGGGGATCGCGCCGAGCAGCACCACGTAGGCCGCCATGAACGCCGCGCGGCGCGCGAAGGAGGCCTCGGCGGGCGCGGGCAGTTCCGCGGGGTCGGCCATCCCGACCTTGCGGCCGGGCGAACCGTCCCACCGCTCGGCCGCGCCCACCCGCGAGCCCGTGGGGATCGTGGTGAGGTCGGCGATCTCCGCCTGCGGCCCGATCACCGCGTCGTGGCTGATCACGCAGGAGGTGCCGACCGCCGCGTCCGCGCCGATCTCGACCCTGCCGATGACCAGCTCGTTGCCGACGATCTCCGCGTTGGCGATGACGAGGCGGCCGCCCAGGGACGCGCCGTCCCCGATGGTCAGGAGGTCGGCCGCGCCGATCTCGATGTCGGAGATGAGCGTGTCGCGTCCGACCTTCGCACCCATCAGCCGGAGGTAGACGGCGATCGCGGGCGAGCCCTGGAGCCACTTCACGTGGACGAGGGGCGCCAGCCGCTGCGCGAGCCACCAGCGATAATAGTAGGTGCCCCAGAGCGGGTACCGGCCCGGCTTGGTCCGGCCGAGGATCAGCCACTTGCCGGCGACCGCCGCGACCGCGGTCACGCCGTTGATCGCCACGTAGACGAGGAGCAGCACGCCGAGTTCGGCGAAGAAGCTCAGGCCTCCGCCGGTGAGCAGCAGGTAGGTCACGAACATGCCGAGCCACTGCGCGGTGGCCAGCGCGATCACGAATGGCAGCGCGACGAGCTGCCCGAGGCCGCACAGCGCCCGGCGCAGCAGCGGCGGCGGCGCGAAGCTCAGGTCGCGGGTCGCGGCCCCGGCGCCCATGCCGCCCGTCCGGGCGATGAGCGCGTCGGCCATCGCCCGCACGGTGCGCAGGGCGTAGACGTCCGGCAGCGTGATCCCGGCCAACGGCGGGTTCTCGCGCACCGCCGAGACGAAGCGCGCGGCGAGCAGCGAATGGCCGCCGAGATCGGCGAAGAAGTCGCCCTCGAGGGCGATCGGCTGGTTGCCGAAGATCTGCTTGGCCGCGGCGACCAGGGCCGCCTCGGTCTCGTTGGCGGGCGTCTCCTGCTCGCCGTCGGCGGCGACCACCGTGAGCGGGGCGACCTTGAGTGCCTTGCGATCGACCTTGCCGGACGTGAGTCGGGGCAACGTCTCGGCCACCTCGAAATGGCCGGGCACCATGTAGGGCGGCATCTGCCCGGCGAGGGTCCGGCGGAGGGCGGCGGCGTCGATGGACCGGCCGCGCTCCGGGATCAGGAAGGCGACGAGGCGGTCGACGCCGTCGTCGTTCCGCAGCACGACGGCGGCCTGGTTGATGTCGGGCGCCGCCCGGATCCGGGACTCGATCTCGCCGAGTTCCACGCGGAAGCCGCGGATCTTCACCTGGTCGTCGATCCGGCCGTGGAACACGATCCGGCCGTCGGCGTCGAGGGAGACCGCGTCGCCCGAGCGGTAGAGCACCGGGTCGGTCCCGTCCGACGCGAACGGGTTGGCGATGAACTTCTCCGCCGTCAGCTCGGGACGGGCGAGGTAGCCCCGCGCCACGCCGGGACCGCCGATCAGCAGCTCGCCCTGCTGGTCTCGGCCGAGCAGGGTCAGATCCTCGCCGGCGACGTAGACGGAGTAGTTCGGGATCGGGCCGCCGATGGTCACCGGCTCGCCGGGCCGCATCTCGGCCGCGGTGGCCACCACGGTGGCCTCCGTCGGGCCGTAGGTGTTGAACAGCTGGCGGCCGCCGGTCGCCCAGCGGGCGATCAGCGGCTCGGGCAGCGCCTCGCCGCCGAGCAGGACGAGGCGCACCCGCGGCAGGTCGCCGGAGATCATCGCCAGGAGCGTCGGGACGGTGTCGAGCACCGTGATCTTCTCGGCCTCCAGGATGCCGGGGAGCGATTCCAGGTCGCCCATCATGGCGGGGCTCGCCACGAACAGGGTCGCGCCCACGAGATACGGCACCCAGATCTCCTCCATGGAGAGATCGAAGGCCACCGAGGCGCCCTGGAAGACCACGTCGTCGGCGCGCATTCCGTAGAGGGCGTTCCCGGACCGCAGGAAGTGGCAGATGTTGGCGTGGCTGATGACGATGCCCTTGGGCACGCCGGTCGAGCCCGAGGTGTAGATCAGGTAGGCGGGGTGCTCGGGCGTCAGCCCGGCCGCGCGCGGATCGGGCAGCGGCGCGCCGGCGGGCGTCCCGGAGTCGAGATCGGCGGGCGTCAGGGCCGGGGCGGCGTCGGGCGCCGCCGCGGCGAGCGCCGGGGAGACCAGCAGCGCCTTCGCGCCCGCGTCGGCGAGGCACACGCCCACCCGGTCCGCCGGCGCCTCGGCGTCGAAGGGCAGCCAGGCCGCGCCCGCCATCGTGATGCCGATCTGCGCCACGAGGAGGTCCGGGCCACGGGCCATCCAGAGGCCGACGATGTCACCCGGCCCGATGCCGCGATGGGCGAGGCCGGCGGCGATCCGGCCGGCCCGGGCGGCGACCTCCGCGTAGGTCAGGTGCGGGTGGACGCCCCCGGCGCCGACGCTGGCGCCGTCGACCAGGCAGGGATGATCGGGCCGGGTCTCGGCCGCGTGCAGGAAGATCTCGGCCAGGACCTCGTCGCGGATGAGGTCGGGCCGGTGGTCGCCGCGCAGGATCGCCGCCGCGGCTCCGAGAGGCGCGGGCTCCCCGGCCGTCGGTCCGGGCCGGGTCTTCTCGGCGACGTCGCTCATCCGCTGCTCCGCTGGCCGCCCGCTCGGGCCGGCGCCTGTCCTGGCCGCCGCCCTATAGCCTGCCGATCATGCCGTTATCGAGGCGGCTTTGCACTGCGCCGGCGCACGGGATCAAGCCCAGCGCCAGCCACCGGGCTCGAGGATCAGGACCTCGCCCTGGCGGATGCCCAGGCGGGGCGCCGCGTAGACGTCGAGGTGGCCGAGGGCGACCAGCGCGGCCCGCGCGACGCCGCCATGGGCGACGATGACCGTGTCCCGCTCCAGCCCCGCGATCATCGGCCCGACGCGCTCGACGAGGCCGGCATAGCTCTCCGCGCCGAGGCCGGGCGGGCGGTAGTGCCAGCGGTCCCGGTCGCGGCCGGCGGCCCCGGCCGGGTCGCGGCGGCGGATCTCCGCCCAGGTGGAGCCTTCCCAGCTGCCGAAACCGATCTCCCGCAGGCGCGGGTCGACGCGGTACGCCTCGGGCGGCAGGCCGAGGGCGCCCCGCAGGATCTCCATGGTGCGCCGGGTGCGCTTGAGCGGGCTCGCGACGAAATCGGCCTCTGCCAGGGCCGGCCCCGCCGCGGCGGCGAGGCGCTCCGCCACGGCCGCGGCCTGTGCCTCCCCCTGGGCATTGAGGTCGGTGTCGCGCCCGCCCTGGAGGCGCCCCTCGGCGTTCCAGGCGGTCTGGCCGTGCCGGATGAAGTAGATCGTACCCAACCGTCTCAACCCCGTCCTGCACAGGCGTCCGGAACAGCCTGGACTACCGGCCGTTCTCGCCGGCGGTCGGCAATATCCGGAACTAGGTCCTGCCCCATGTCCAAGAAGCACGGCAAGCATCATCGCGGCCACAAACGCGGTGACGGCATGACAGGTGAGGCCGATCTGCATGGCGCCACCGTGGATCACCGCCCGTCGACGGCCCGCTGGGCCGGCAGCGTCGACAGCGTGGCCGAATCCGTCCCGGCGGCGCTCGGCCGGCACGGGCCGGTACCGATCCGCCCGGCGCCCGGCATCGTGGCGGTCGAACCGGGGGCGCCCTTCGATCTCGGCTCGGTCGATCCCGACGACGTCGGCGGCCTCGAGAAGGACTGGGCCAAGGACGCCCTCGCCCAGGAGCGGGCGCGCATCGTCGCCCTCCAGGAGCGCCTCTACGCGGAGCGCGCCCGGAGCCTCCTGCTGGTGTTCCAGGCGATCGACACGGGCGGCAAGGACGGCACGATCCGGTCGGTGCTCAAGGGGGTGAACCCCCAGGGCTGCGCGGTGGCCTCGTTCAAGGTGCCCTCGAGCGAGGAGCTCGATCACGACTTCCTGTGGCGCTACCACGCCCGGGTGCCGGGGCGCGGCATGATCGGTGTGTTCAACCGCAGCCACTACGAGGACGTGCTCGTCGTGCGGGTGAAAGGCCTCGTGCCGGACGCGGTCTGGCAGAGCCGCTACGGCCGGATCAACGATTTCGAGCGCCTGCTCACCGAGTCGGGCACGACGGTCGTGAAGTTCTTCCTGCACATCTCCAAGGCGGAGCAGAAGCGGCGCCTGGAGGCCCGGATCGCCGACCCCGAGAAGCACTGGAAGTTCGACCCGGCCGACCTGGTCGAGCGGAAATCCTGGGACGCCTACCAGCAGGCCTTCGCGGACGCCCTCGGCCGCTGCTCGACGCCCGAGGCGCCCTGGCTGGTGGTGCCGGCCAACCACAAGTGGTTCCGCAACTACGTGATAGCCCGGACCGTGGCGGATACGCTGGAGGCCATGGACCCGCGATTCCCCGAGGCCGCCAAAGGCATCGCGGATCTGACGGTCCCCGACTGACGCGGGAGAATCCGGGATGCTGGTGGTTCGAGAGGTCGCGGTCTCGGGCTACCGCTCGCTGCGGCGGATCGGCTTCCCGGTCGACGCGCTATCGGTCTTCGTCGGCGGCAACGGCACCGGCAAGACCAACCTCTACCGGGCCCTGGAGTTGCTGCAGGCCGCCGCCCGGGGCACCCTCACCCGCGACCTCGCCGCCGAGGGCGGCATGGACTCCGCCCTCTGGGCCGGCCGCCGGCGGCAGGGCGAGGCCGCACGGATCCGCCTGTCGGCCACCCTGCGCCACGACACGATCGGGCAGGAATTCGTCTACGCCGTCGAGATCGGGCTGGTGCAGCAGGTCGGCGGGACGACTTTCGGTGCCGCCTTCCGGAAGGAGCCGCAGGTCAAGGCCGAGCGCCTGACGGTCCGCACCCGCGGCCGCGCGGCCGTGATCCTCGATCGCGACGGGCGGAGCGGCTTCGTCCGGGACGCGGAGGGCCGCAAGCGCACCCTCGGCGGTGACCTGCTGCCGACCGAGACCGCCCTCGGCAGCCTCCTCGACGCCACCGGCCATCCCGAGATCGCCGTGGTCCGCCTCGCCCTGGCGGGGTGGCGCTTCCACCACGATTTCCGGACGGATGCCGAGTCGCCCCTGCGCCGGCCCTGCCTCGCGGTGACGACGCCGACCCTCGCGTCCGACGGCGCGGACCTCGCCGCCGTCTTCGCCACCCTGGCGCATATCCGGGAGGACACGACCGAGATCGACGAGGCCGTCGACGGCGCCTTCCCGGGCGCGGCGCTCGTGCTGCCGGAGCCGGGCCGTCACGCGCGCTTCGGCCTGCGCTTCCCCGACTTCCCGGGCCGGACCTTCGATCCGCCGGAACTGTCGGACGGCACCCTGCGCTACCTCGCCCTGGCCGGCGCGCTGCTCGGCTACCGGCTGCCGCCGTTCATCGCGCTGAACGAGCCCGAAACCAGCCTGCATCCCGATCTCATGGATCCGCTCGCGCGGCTGATCGCGCGGGCCGCGGAGCGCACGCAGGTCTGGCTCGTCACGCACTCGGAGCGGCTGGCGGCCGGCATCGCGGAGCACGGGAAGGTCCGGCCGCGCACCGTCATCAAGCGCGACGGCGAGACCTGGATCGACGGGCTCACGCTCTCGGGAGAGTTCGACGAGGCGGAAAACGCGTGAGCTACGCCGGGCCGCTCACGCCTCAGGTCCGGGCCGCCGCGACGACCGACCCGTCTCAGTCCTTGTCGAGGGTGAGATCCGGTGCCTCGGGATTCTTCATGCCGACGACGTGGTAGCCGGCATCCACGTGGAGGATCTCGCCGGTCATGCCGGCCGCCATGTCGGAGACGAGGTAGGACGCGGTCTCCCCGACCTCCCCGATCGTCACTGTCCGACGCAGGGGCGCGTTGTACTCGTTCCACTTCAGGATGTAGCGGAAATCGCCGATCCCGGAGGCCGCGAGGGTCTTGATCGGGCCGGCCGAGATGGCGTTGACCCGGATGTTCTTCGGGCCGAGATCGGCCGCGAGGTAGCGCACCGACGCCTCCAGGGCCGCCTTGGCGACGCCCATCACGTTGTAGTGGGGCATCCACTTCTCGGCGCCGTAATAGGTCAGCGTCACCAGCGAGCCGCCCGGGCGCATGATCTTCTCGGCGCGCTGGGCCACGGCGGTGAACGAGTAGCAGGAGACCAGGAGCGACTTGGTGAAGTTGTCCTCGGAGGTCTCGATGTAGCGGCCGGTCAGCTCGTCCTTGTCGGAGAAGGCGACGCAGTGGACGACGAAGTCGATGCCGTCCGGGAAGACCCTGGCGGCCTCCGCGAAGACCGCGTCGATCGTGGCCGCCTCGGTGACGTCGCAGTGCCCGATCACGTGGGCGTCGAGTTCCTTGGCCAGGGGCTCGACACGCTTGCGCAGGGCGTCGCCCTGGTAGGTGAACGCCAGTTCGGCCCCGTGGGCGCGGGCGCTGCGGGCGATGCCCCAGGCGATCGAGCGGTTGTTGGCGACCCCGAGGACGATGCCCCGCTTGCCCGCCAGAAGGCCCTGCCCGTGTTCCGCCATGATCGATCCCGAAGCCGCGCGACCCCTCTCGGGGCCGGGGGGCCTCCTTAGCGGAGGCGGCCCGGCGACGGAAGTCCGGGACGCCGCCGAGCACCTTCATGCGCGCCCCGGTGGCTACGCCGGCGCGTCAGGCCGCGTTGGCCGCCCGGCGGCCGCGGGCGAATTCGGTCAGTGCCGCATCCTCGCCCTCCGGCAGGACGATCGCCGTCGTGGCGAACAGGTCGCCGCGGGTGCCGTCCTTCTTCGGAAGCCCCTTGCCGCGCAGGCGGAAGGTGCGGCCGGAACTCGTCATCGCCGGGATCTTCATCTCGACGGCGCCGGTGAGCGTCGGCACGCGGATCGTGCCGCCGAGCACGGCATCCTCCAGCGGAACGTCGACGCTGGTGCGCAGGTCGGCCCCCTCGACGGTGAAGCGCGGGTGCGGCCGGATCCGGATGGTGAGGAGGGCGTCGCCCGGCTCGGCCCGGAGGCCGCCACTCTGGCCGAGGCCGCGAAGCCGGATGGTCTGGCCGTCGACCACGCCGCGGGGAATCACGACGTCGACCTCGCGGCCCGTGGGCAGGGCGAGGCGCAGCTTCTCCTCGCTGGCGACCTGCTCCAGCGTCACCAGCAGCTCCGCGGCGACGTCCTCGCCCCTGGCCGCTTGACGCTGGCCGCCCGGACCGGCCCCGCCGGCGCGGAAGGCCTCCCCGAAAATGTGCGAGAAGATATCCTCGCCCATTCCGCCACCGCCGCCGCGCTGCGCGCGCGCCATGTTCTCGAAATCGAAATTGCCCCCGCGCCCGCCGCCGAAGCCGCCGAACCCCTCGAAGCCGGTCGCGCGCGGCTTGCCCTCGGCGTCGATCTCGCCGCGGTCGAACTGCTTGCGCTTCTCGGAATCGCCCAGGATCTCGTAGGCCGAATTCGCCTCGGCGAACCGGTCCTTGGCCTTGGCGTCGTTCTTGTTGCGATCGGGGTGGAAGTCCTTGGCGAGCTTGCGATAGGCCTTCTTGATCTCGGCCTCGCTCGCCCCCTTGGCCACGCCCAGCACGTCGTAGGGATTGCGCATGGATCTCTTGGCTGTGCGGTTGCCTGTGCGATGTGGGTACGCAACCGGGATGTGGGATGGATGTTGCATCCCTGCAACGGTTCTGGCGGCGAAAGTCTGCGGGTTCGGGCCGAACGTCAAGCGGCCGATCTCGCCGCGGCTCCGCGCCGGCCCTATCGTCGGACACGGCGCGGAACGGCGCCTCCGGGCCGAGGGCCGCGCCCGTCTGGATCACCTGAAACCGGAGAGCCGATGCACTACGCCTGCGACCACCTCCACCTGCGCAGCCGCGACGCTGTCGCGGCCGCCTCCTTCTACGTCGACACCTTCGGGGCCCGGGAGGTGAAGCGCGTCGGCGCGGACCCGGTGCAGCGCGTCGTGCTCGACCTCGGCGGCCTCGCCGTCTTCATCGAGCAGGCCCCGGACGAGATCGCGCCGGCGACCGCCACGCCCTGCCTCGGAATCGAGCATTTCGGGCTGCGCGTCGCCGACATCGAGGCCGCGATGGCCGATCTCACCGCCCGGGGCGTGCCCGTGCGGACCGGCATCACGGAGCGCGGCCCCGGCCTGCGGATCGCCTTCGTGGAGGGCCCCGACGGGGCGCTGATCGAGATCCTGGAGCGGAAATCCGCCTGATGGCGCCGCGACCCGCGCGCCGCCGCGCCCTTACCGCGGCGCTGATCCTGCTGCTGGCGGCGTCCGGCGGGGCGGCGGCGCGCCCGTTCACGGACGCGGCCGGCCGCACGGTCGAACTCCCCGAACGGGTCGGGCGGGTGCTCGCCGCGGGACCGCCGGCCGCGGTGCTGCTCTACACGCTGGCGCCCGACCTCATGGCCGGCTGGGTGAGCGCCCCGCATCCCGAGGCGCTGCCCTTCCTCGCGCCCCGGACCCGGGCCCTCCCCGCCTACGGCCGCCTGACCGGGCGCGGCGGCACGGCGAACGTCGAGGCGGTGCTGGCCGCCAAACCGGACCTGATCGTGGATTCGGGCAGCCTCGGGCCGACCTACGCGTCGCTCGCCGACCGGGTCCAGGCGCAGACCGGGATCCCCTACATCCTGCTCGACGGCAGCTTCGCGAAGACCCCGGAGGCGTATCGGCAGCTCGGCGCGGCCCTGGGCCGTCAGTCCGACGCGGACGCCCTGGCGGCGGAGGCCCAGAGTCTCGCCGACACGGTGGACCGCGCCGTCGCGACGGTCCCGGAGGACAAGCGGCCGCGGGTCTACTACGCGCGCGGGCCGCGCGGGCTGGAGACGGGGTTCGCCGGCTCGATCAACACCGAGCTGGTCGAGGCCGCCGGCGGCCGCAACGTCGCGCAGGACGGGGGCGGCCGCCTCGGCAACGTCTCGCCCGAGCAGGTTCTCGCCTGGAACCCCGACGTGATCGTCACCCTCGACCCGGCCTTCGCGGCCGGGCTGCGCGCCGACCCGCTGTGGCGGGACGTCCGGGCCGTGCAGACCGGGCGGGTCTACGTGGCGCCGCTCCAGCCTTTCCCGTGGTTCGACGCCCCGCCGGGGGTCAACCGGCTGATCGGCCTGCGCTGGCTGGCGGCCCGGCTTCATCCGGACCTGTTCCCGCAGCCGATGCCCGAGGTGGTGCGCGCCTTCTACGGCCGCTTCTACCATGTCGACCTCGATGCCGGTCAGGCCGACGCCCTCCTCGGCCCGACGCCGCCGGGCGGCCCCCCGGGCCCGGCGCGGTGAGTCGCGTCCCGGCCGCCGCCGAGACGATCCGGGCGCGCAGCCGCCTCCGCCTGCCCGCGGCGCTGCTGGCCGGCCTCGCCCTGCTGACGCTGACCGCCGTCGCGCTGGCGGTCGGCAAGTACCCGGTCGCGCCCGCCGACCTCGCCGCGATCCTCGGGCACCGCCTGCTCGGGCTGCCCCTCCGGGTTCCGGCGACGGCGGAGACGGTCGTGATGCAGGTGCGCCTGCCCCGGGTGATCGCCGCGCTGGTCGTCGGCGCGGCCCTGTCGGCCGCGGGGGCGACCTACCAGGGCCTGTTCCGCAACCCGCTGGTCTCGCCCGACATCCTCGGCGTCTCGGCCGGCGCCGGGCTCGGCGCCGTCCTGGGGATCTATCTCGGCCTGCCGGTGGCACCGATCCAGGCCCTGGCCTTCCTGGGCGGGCTCGGCGCCGTCGCGGCGGTCTACGGCGTCGGCCTCGCCGTGCGGCGGCACGACCCGGTCCTGACGCTGGTCCTCGCCGGCGTCGCGGTCGGCGCGGTGCTCGGGGCGGGCATCTCGCTCCTCAAGGTGCTGGCCGATCCCTACAACCAGCTGCCGGCGATGACCTTCTGGCTCCTCGGCAGCCTGTCCTCGGTCACCCTCGGCGACGTCGCCGCCACCCTGCCGATGCTGCTTCTCGGCCTCGTGCCGCTGGTGCTGCTGCGCTGGCGCATGAACCTGATGAGCCTCGGCGACGCGGAGGCGCGGGCCCTCGGCGTGGAGACGCGGGTGCTGCGGCCCGTCCTGATCGCCGGCGCGACCCTGATCACGGCGGCGGCCGTGGCGATGACCGGGGTCATCGGCTGGATCGGGCTGATCGTGCCGCACGTCGCCCGGCTGCTGGTCGGGCCGGATTACCGCCGCCTGCTGCCCGCCTCGCTGGTCCTCGGGGCGGGCTACCTCGTGCTGGTCGACCTGATCGCCCGCAATCTCGGCACCGTCGAGGTGCCCCTCGGCATCCTGACGGCCCTGGTCGGGGCGCCGTTCTTCCTCTGGCTGCTGGCGTCCGGGCGCCGGGGCTTCAGCTGATGCTGCTCCGGGTCCGGGACCTCGCCTTCGGCTACGGCAGCCGGATCGTCGGCCACGACGTGTCGTTCGACCTCGCCGCCGGCGAGGTGCTGTGCCTCGTCGGGCCGAACGGCGGCGGCAAGACCACGCTGTTCCAGACGCTGCTCGGCCTGCTGCCCGCCCGCGCCGGGCGGTTAATCCTCGACGGCACCGACCTGTCGCGCCTGTCGCGGAAAGCCGTCGCCCGCACCATCGCCGCCGTGCCGCAGGCGCACGCGGCGTACTTCCCGTTCACGGTGCGCGAGGTCGTGGTGATGGGCCGGGCGAGCCGGCTCGGCCCGTTCGCCGCCCCCGGCCCGTCGGACGTCGCGGCCGCCGAGCGGGCGCTGGCCGCGCTCGGGATCGGGCATCTCGCCGATCAGGTCTACACCGAGATCAGCGGCGGCGAGCGCCAGCTCGCGCTGATCGCGCGGGCGCTCAGCGGCGAGCCGCGGCTCCTCGTCATGGACGAGCCGACCGCGAGCCTCGATTTCGGCAACCAGGCCCGCGTCCTCGGGCAGGTCCGCCGCCTCGCCGAGGCCGGCATCGCCGTGCTGTTCTCGACGCACGATCCCGGGCACGCCCTGCTCTGCGCCGACCGCCTCATCGCCCTGCACGCGGGCCGCCTCGTCGCCGACGGACCCGCCGCCGCGACGGTCACGCCGGAGCTGCTGCGCCTGATCTACGGGATCGACGTGGTGGTGGCGCCGGTGCCGGGCCTCGCGGCGCCGGTCTGCGTGCCGGTCGTTGCCTGACGTGGTCGACGGATCGCGGGCCGGTCCCTCACCCGGCGCGCGACAGCGTCTCGACCGGCTCGGTCCGGCGGGGCTCCTCGGCCCGGAAAACCGCGCCGAGCACCGCCTCGCACTGCATCCGCACGCGGGCGTGGCACTCGCAGGCGGCGTTCGAGACCGCCCGGCGGTCGAGGATCGTGATGCGCCCGCGGCCGACCCGGATGAGGCCCTGCTCCTGCAGCACCCGCAGGATCCGCGTGAGGTAGGTCCGCTGGACCCCCAGCATGGAGGCCAGGACCTCGTGCGTGATCGGGAGGGTGTCGCCGCCCGTCCGGTCCTGCAGCGACAGCAGCCAGCGCAGGCAGCGCTGCTCGATCGGGTGCAGGGCGTTGCAGGCCGCGATCTGGAACAGCTGAGCCAGGAAGCAGTCGGCGTAGCGCGCGAACAGGTCGCGGAGCGTCGATGACTCGAGCTCGGCCTGCCGGAGCCGCGCCGCGTCGAGGCGCAAAGCCGCGCCGCCGATCTGCGCCAGCCCGCTGACCGCGGGCGGCAGCCGCCCCTCGCCGATGATCCCGCCGATCGCGCCCTCGTGCCCGACGCTCGCGACCTCGGCCGTCCGGCCGTCCCGCGTGGCGACGATCAGCGCCACGACGGTCTGGTCACGGGGAAAGATGACGTGGCTCGCCGCGGCGCCCGCCGCCAGCGCCGTGTCCCCCTTGGCGAAGGTCACCGGCTCCAGGTGGGGGGCGATCAGGGCGCGATCCGAACCCGGCAGCGCGTCGAGGAGCAGGTTGCCGGTGGAGGCGGCAGAGTCGATCGGCATGGGGGACGGAGAGGTGCGGGAGGAGAGTCTCCCGTCAGGATCCTCTCGGGCTCGCCCGCCGGTGCGCGGGCCCGTCAGCCATACCCCGCGCTCTACGTCCTTGAACTAACCTAGGTTTCGCCGACGCCTTTCATCTACTTGTCCGTGCAGAGCCCCTGCTCGGAGAGCCGCTTGTGCTCGCGCGGGTCGCAGTCGGTCGTCAGGAACGAGGCCCATTCGGACGGGGTGCCGTAGAAGGCGTTGCGGTCGACGTCGCCGCGCACGCCCGGAACCCGGCCCGTGGACGTGAACTGCCACAGCATCCACTTGCGGTTGACGAAGCGCTGCTCCGGCTCGGCCGCGGTGGAGCGCAGCCAGTGCGGGTAATCGGGGAGCTCGCCCTCCAGGACGTCCTTGTGGAACGTGATGTCGGTGTAGATGATCGGGCGCTTGCCGGTGTAGCGCTCCATCTCCTCCAGCATCTCGGTGACCATCGCCAGGGCCTGGGCCTTGGGCAGCTTCTTCGGGCAGGTCTGCGAGTGGCCGTTCCACTCGACGTCGAGGACCGGCGGCAGGGCGGTGGGGTCGTTGGGGACGTTCTTCTTGAACCAGTCCATCTGCTCCCGGGCGGAGCGGCACCAGAACACGAAGTGGTAGGCCCCGCGCGGCACGCCGGCCCGGGCCGCGCCGTCCCAGTTGGTCCGGAAGCGCTCGTCGACGTGGTCGCCGCCCTCGGTGGCCTTGATGAAGGCGAACTGGGTGCCGGCGGCGCGGACCGAGGCCCAGTCGACGTTGCCCTGCCACTTCGAGATATCGATGCCCTGGATCGGGTGAAGCTTGGCCTTGGCCACGCCCGGATGGGGCTTGGCGTCGCCCTTCGTCGGGTAGAAGTCGTTGTTCGACGCGCAGGCGGCGAGGCCGGCCAGGATCGCGGCGGCGGCGAAGCGCCCGGCGAGACGCCGGGCCGGCTTGAGGCGACTGATCAGGCCCCGAGCGAGATCTTCGATCGGTGACCGCGAAGGCGTGTAGATCCGCGACATCAGTGTTTAGCCCGCCACCGAAGATGCGCCACAGACAGGCGTATTCGATGGCCCTGGCGCGGTTAACGGAGCTTTGCGATCATTGCGGCGGAATTCCGGGACGCGTTGCATCCCCGCGACATACGGCGTCGATCCCCGGCTGGTTCACAGGGCCGCATACGGCTAAGTCGCGGTCCCGCAACGCGAGTCCGGACGGGGCACCGTGAGTAAGCAACTCTTTACCATAGGCTATGAAGGCCTCGACTCGGAGCGCCTCGTCGGCGTCCTGCGCTCGGCCGGGGTCGCGGTGCTGGCGGATGTCCGGGCGGTGGCGAACTCGCGCAAGCGCGGCTTCTCGAAGGGCGCACTCGGCACCTCCCTGCGCGAGGCCGGGCTCGGCTACGCGCATCTGCGCAGCCTCGGCACCCCGAAAACCGGCCGGCAGGCGGCGCGGGCCGGGGACGCGGCGCTGATGCGCCGGATCTACTGCGAGGAAGTGCTGGACACCGCTGCCGGGATCGCGGCGCTCGACGAACTCGCCGCGCTCGCCGAGGCGTCGCCGATCTGCCTGCTCTGCTTCGAGCGCGATCCGGCCGGCTGCCACCGGCGCGTGCTGGCCGAGCGCCTCGCGCCGCGGGGCTTCGTGGTCAGCGATCTCTACGGCTGAAGCGTCTCAGCGCCCGGGCAGCGGTCGCGGCTGCGGCTGCGCGCGCATGCCCAGCGCGCCGGCGAGGCGCCGGACCGGGCCGAGGGCGGCCGTCAGTCCCCGCGGCGCGGCCCCGCGGGGCGTGCGCGGCCGGCGCCGGTCGGCGTCGGGCACCGGCTCGACCGGCAGGTACAGCGTGTCGAAGAAGGACATCTCGAGCAGCATGGCGCCGTCGTCGCCGGTGATCACCATCGCGGCCTCCATGAGGCGCGGGTCGCCGCCGTGCTGACGCATCAGCCCCTGCACGATCGTGCGCGCGGTCGACCGGGCGGCCTCGACATCCTCGACCCACTGGGCCGCCGAGGCCGGGAGTGAGGCGTTGCCGAGGCGGATGGTGAAGTGCGCGCGGACCATGGAGCGCTCCTGGGAGGGGACCGGCGGGGCGCCGCCGGCAACGGGTGTCAGGCGGCCTGGGCGTCGTCGACCGCTTCGGCGACGCTCGCGCCGTCGGCCTCGGATCTCTCGGCCGCGGATTTCGGATCGAAGGCGTCCGCGAGCAGGCCGAGGCGCCGCGCCATGTCCCGCACCTCGTTGAGGGCGATCGACTTCTGGCCTTCCTTCACCGCCCGCGTGATGTCGCTGACCTGGGTGGTGGCGATCCGCTTCAGTTCGTCGGCGAGCTGCTGGCTGGTCATCATCGCATCCGGACTCGGCTTGTCGGGCTGAGCCGGGACCGTGGGGCGGCGGGGCTTACCAAGGCGTTTCGCCGGGGATCGACGCCTGTGGACAAGCTTGGGGATCCGCGGCCGGCGCAACCCTGCCGACCGGCCTCCGCGCGGGCTCAATCCTGCAGGTGCCGCGCCGCGATGATCGAGGCGGCCGTGCGGTTCTCCACGCCGAGCTTCGCGTAGATGCTCTCGAGGTGCTTCGTCACGGTCCGGTGGCTGAGCCCGAGGATCTCGCCGATGTCGCGGCTCGACTTGCCCCGGGACAGCCAGAGGAGGACCTCCGCCTCGCGCCCGGTGACCGGCAGGCGCACCCGCAGCCGCTCGACCCCCGCCGACAGCGCGTCGCGCGACAGGCGGAGCAGGATCTCGTCCGGGGTGCGGCCGATGAAGCTCAGGGCGTAGGCGACGCCGTCGCGATCGGTCAGCGCGAGGGGCTGGGCGGCGCCGGCGAGGCAACCGCGCAGCCACTCGCGGGCGCCGGCGGGCAGCGCGGGGGCGCCGGAGGGTACCGCGCCGAGCCCGGCGAGCAGGCGTCCGGCCTGCGGGGTCGACCACAGGATCGTGCCATCCTCGGCGACCGCGAACAGGGTCCGCCCGGCCGTGTCGAGGGCGGTCCGGGCGCTCTGCGCGGCGCGGGCGCTCGCGAGATGCACGCGGATCCGGGCCAGGATCTCGTCGGGGGCGATGGGCTTCGTGACGTAGTCGATCCCGCCGGCGGAGAGCCCCTTCACGATGTGCTCGGTCTCGCTCAGCCCGGTCATGAAGATCACCGGAACGCCGGCGAGCTGCGGCTTGGCCTTGAGCCGCCGGCAGGTCTCGAACCCGTCGAGGCCCGGCATCACCGCGTCGAGGAGGATCACGTCGGGGGTGATCTCGTCCACCAGGGTCAGGGCGAGGTCGCCGCCGACCGCGACCAGCACGGTGGCGCCGGACCGCTCGATCGCCTCGGTGAGGAAGCTCAGCGTGTCGGGCGAATCGTCGATCACCAGGACGATGTCCCGGTGCGGCCGGACCTTCGGCGCCTCAGTCATGGCGGGCGAGTTCCTGCAGGACCGCGAGGTAGCGGCGAAGGTCGTATCCCTCGACGAGCCCGCGCATCCGGGCGACGAAAGCGGGCGGCACGGTCGGGTCCTGCTCCATCTGGGTCAGCTTGGCCTCGATGGCGCGGATATGCCCGATCCGGCCGAGGCGCAGGAGCTCGCCGACATGCTCGGGCCCCGGCCCCGGGACGTCCGCCGTGGCCGCGGCCGCCCCGGACCGCCCCGGCGCGGCGCCCTCGGTCCATTCGAGGTGCAGGAGCTTGCCGATCCGCTCCATCACGTCGCGCAGGTCGAAGGGCTTGGCGAAGATCGCGTCGTGCGGGGCGTCGTCGCCCCGGGTCGGGCTGATCTCGTGGACGTTGGCGGACATCATGGCGATCGGGCCGGTATGCCCGGCCTGCCGCAGGGCCGCCGCCGCCGCCCAGCCGCTCATCCCGGGCATCGCGATGTCGAGGAGGACGAGGTCGACGCCGCCTTGCGCGACCGTCGCGAGGCACTCGGATCCGGAGCCGGCCTCCCGCACGGAGATGCCCTGCGGCTCCAGGATCGCCCGCATCAGCGCGCGGTGAGCGCTGTCGTCGTCGGCGACCAGAACGGTGCGGCGCGCGCCCGCGTAGGCCCGCTCCGGGGGTGCGGCCGGCGCGGCCGGGGCGATCGGCGCGGGCTGGGCCACGGAGGCCAGCATCAGGCGCAGCCGCGCCTGCGTGCCGCCGCCGGGGGCGGCGGTCACGGTGATCTCGCCGCCCAGGAGCTGCGCCAGCAGGTTGGCGATGGTGAGCCCGAGCCCGGTCCCCGGCGTGCTGCGGGCGGCCGGGGTCGAGCCGCGCTCGAACGGCTCGAAGATCCGCGCGAGGTCCGCCTCCGGGATGCCCGGCCCGGTATCGCGGATCGTGAACACCGCGATCTGGCTCCGGTAGCTGAGGTCCAGCGAGACGGTGCCGGCTTCCGTGAACTTGATGGCGTTCGACAGGAGATTGAGCAGCACCTGTCGCAGGCGCTTCTCGTCGGTGGCGACCACCGCCGGCAGGATCTCGGGCCGTGAGAACCGGAACTCCAGTCCGGCCTCCCGCGCCTGGAGGCGGACCATGTCGACCAGCTGGTCGAGGAAGTCGGTCAGCCGGACCTCGTCGCGGTGGATCTGGAGGCGCCCGGCCTCCATGCGCGAGATGTCGAGGAGGCCGTCGATCAGGCCCGACAGGTGCTGGGCGCTGCGCCGGATCACCCGCAGGCCGTTGACCCGGTGGGCCGGGATCGCCGGGTCGGATTCGAGGAGCTGAGCGTAGCCGAGCACCGTGGAGAGCGGCGTTCGCAGCTCGTGGCTGATCCCGACCACGTAGCGGCTCTTGGCCTGGTTGGCGGCCTCGGCCCGCTCCTTGGCCTCCTGCAGCTTGGCGTCGGTGATCTTATGGGCGGCGATCTCGGCCTGGTAGAGCGCGGTCTGGCGCATCGTCTCGGCCTGGGCGACGCGCCGGCTCTCCTGGGCGAGCACGAACAGCCACGCCACGACGCCGAGGATCACCACCAGGGTGAAGAACACGCTGGTCAGCGCCGTGCGCAGGAACGCGCGATTCTCCGGGTGGGCGATCGTCGCGCCCGCGTGCACGATGCCGAGGATCAGGCCGATCACCGCGCAGAGCGTCAGCATCACCGCGAGGTAGCGGCCCAGCGGCGCGCCGATCCAGGCAGCGGTGCGGCCCGGCAGGATCCGCGCGACGGCGGCCTGCGCCTGCACCTCCAGGCGCCCGTGGGGCTTGCACAGGTCGCCGCAGCGGGCGTCGAGCGAGCAGCAGAGGGAGCAGATCGGGGCGTCGTAGGCCGGGCAATGGGCCATGTCCTCGCCCTCGAAGGGCAGCTCGCAGACCCGGCAGACCACCTCGGCCGCGCCCCAATCCCGCTTCGGGACCCGCGCCAGGTACCAGCGCCCCGCCGTCGCCCAGGCGATCGCCGGCGCGGCGCAGAACGCGATCGCCAGGGTCAGCAACGGCGCGAAGGGCTGCAGGGTCGCGCCGAGCCAGCCGACATAGGCCGCGCCCCCGGCCGCGAGGGCCAGCGCCATGGCGCCGGTGCCGACGGGGTTCACCGCGTAGAGATGGGCGCGCTTGAACTCGATGCCCGGGGGCGAGAGGCCGAGCGGCTTGTTGACCGCGAGGTCGGCGGCGAGCGCGCCGACCCAGGCCGAGACCACGGAGGCGTAGAGCGGCAGCGTGCTCTCGATGGTCTTGTCGATGCCGAGCTCCATCAGGAGCACCGCGATGGCGACGTTGAACACGAGCCAGACCACCCGTCCCGGATGGCTGTGGGTCAGGCGCGAGAAGAAGTTCGACCACGCGATCGAGCCGGCATAGGCGTTGGTCAGGTTGATCTTGAGCTGCGACACGAGGACGAACAGCCCGGTGAGCAGCAGCGCCGCCCGGCTCCCCTCCCCCGTCAGGTAGCCGAAGGCCACCGCGTACATGCGGGTCGGCTCGGCGGCGTGCTCGGCGGGGACGCCGTGCCCCAGCGCAAGGACCGCCAGCGCGGCGCCGAGCAGGATCTTCAGCATCCCGGGCAGGATCCAGCCGGCGCCGCCCGAGAGGACGGCGAGCCACCAGCGGCGGTCGCGCGGGCCCCGCGGCTCCGGCACGAAGCGCAGGAAGTCGACTTGCTCGCCGACCTGGGCGAGCAGCGCCAGCAGGACGCCGGTGGCGAGACCGAAGCGCGCGAGGTCGAAGCCGCTCCCGCCGCCGTCGAGCCCCGGGTAGCCGGCGAGCGCCCGCAGCGGCCCCGCGCCCTGCGCCGCCACGAAGATCAGCGGCAGCAGGCTCAACCCGATCCAGATCGGCTGCGTCCAGATCTGGAACCGGCTGATCAGCCGGATCCCGTAGACGACCAGGGGAATCACCGCCCCGGCGCAGAGCAGGTAGCCGACGCCGAGCGGCAGCCCGAAGCAGAGCTGCAGCGCCAGCGCCATGATCGCCGCCTCGATGGCGAAGAACAGGAAGGTGAAGCTCGCGTAGATCAGCGAGGTGACGGTCGAGCCGAGATAGCCGAAGCCGGCGCCTCGGGTGAGCAGGTCCATGTCGACGCCGTAGCGGGCGGCGTAGACCGTGATCGGCGCCGCCGTGGCGAAGATGATCAGGCCGACGACCAGCACGGCCGCCACCGTGTTGGGAAATCCCGCTGTGAGCGCCAGCGTCCCGCCGATCGCCTCCAGCGCGAGGAACGAGATCGAGCCGAGGGCCGTCTGCGCCACCTCAAGGCTCGACCAGCGCCGCGCCTTCTTGGCGGTGAAGCGGAGGGCGTAATCCTCCAGTGTCTCGTCGGCGACGAAGCGGTTGTAGTCCCGGCGGATGGGGATGATGCGCTGCGGACCGCTCATCGGGCCCCGGCCGGGACGATCAGCCCGTCGTGCCCGGGCAGCGTCGCGCACGGGCGGCCGCGCGACGCGCGCGCGCGCGAAAGACCGGGCACCGGAGCGGTGCTCCCACTATTCGCGCTCTCAGCCACCCCGACCTCAAAGTATTCCGCCGCGATGGTGCGGCGCATGCAAGACCACGGCCATACGCAAAATCGCGTATAGGCCGCACTGCAACCCAGGACCTAGCCTGCGCTCGTCGATCCGGGCCGCCTCTCAAGGCCCGGACGCGAACAGGGTCAGGCACATGGCAGACGACACCGAGACCGGCGCCGATCACGGCTTGCGCTCCCCGCTGCGGCGCAGGCTGCTCATGGGATTGGCCGGCGCCCCGGCGCTGGCGCTGTTGCCGCGCACCGCCTGGGCGGCGCCGCCGACCGCGGCGGTCAACACCACGGGCCTCGCGGTGACCGACAGCGAGGTGACGGTCGGCATCCTGCACTCGGTCACCGGCACCATGGCGATCTCGGAGACGGGCGCGCAGGAAGCGGAGAAGCTGGCGATCCAGCAGATCAACGACGCCGGCGGCGTGCTCGGCCGCAAGATCAAGATCATCCAGGAGGACGGCGCCTCCGACTGGCCGACCTTCGCCGAGAAGGCCAAGAAGCTCCTCGTCAACGACCACTGCGCCGCCGTGATGGGCTGCTGGACCTCGGCCTCGCGCAAGGCGGTGCTGCCGGTCTTCGAGCAGTACAACGGCCTGCTGTACTATCCGACCTTCTACGAGGGCCTGGAGCAGTCGAAGAACGTCTTCTACACCGGCCAGGAGGCCACGCAGCAGATCCTCGCCGGCCTCGACTGGGTCCACAAGGAGAAGGGCGGCGACAGCTTCTACTTCATCGGCTCCGACTACATCTGGCCGCGCACCTCCAACAAGATCGCCCGCAAGCACGTGGAGAACGTGCTCAAGGGCAAGGTCGTCGGCGAGGAGTACTTCCCCCTCGGCCACACGCAGTTCAACTCGGTCATCAACAAGATCAAGCTCACCAAGCCCAAGGTGATCTTCGCCGACGTGGTCGGCGGCTCGAACGTGGCGTTCTACAAGCAGCTCAAGGCGGCGGGCATCGACCTGTCGAAGCAGGTGCTGATGACGATCTCGGTCACCGAGGACGAGATCGACGGCATCGGCGGCGAGAACATCGCCGGGGCCTACGCCTGCATGAAGTACTTCGAGTCGATCCAGAACGAGAACAACAAGGCGTTCGTGGCCGCGTTCAAGAAGATGTGGGGCGAGAAGACGGTCATCGGCGACGTGACGCAGGCGGCCTATCTCGGCCCGTTCCTGTGGAAGATGGCCTGCGAGAAGGCCGGCTCGTTCGACGTCGACAAGGTGGTGGCGGCCTCGCCCGGGATCGAGTTCAAGGGCGCGCCGGAAGGCTACGTGAAGATCGACGAGAACCACCACCTCTGGTCGAAGACGCGGGTCGGCCGGGCCAAGCCCGACGGCCAGTTCGAGATCGTCTACACCAGTCCCGAGCTGATCAAGCCCGACCCGTTCCCCAAGGGGTACCAGTAGTCACCTCGTTCGGAGGGGCGAATTCGCCCCTCCCCAGCGTCATCGCGAGCGCAGCGAAGCGACCCAGGGCAGCGAGACTTTCCGGGACGTAGTGCGACCCTGGATTGCTTCGCTCCGCTCGCAAAGACGGTTCCGTCTGTCCCAGGGGCCGTGACGATCCGGCACGAACCACATTCGCTTTGCGGAAGACCGAAACCATGCTCGGCGACTACTCCCTCGGCGACCTCGGCGCGATCTTCGCCATGCAGGGCTTCGCAGGCCTGATCCTGTTCTCCGTCTACCTGCTGATGGCGCTGGGGCTCGCGATCATCTTCGGGCAGATGGGCGTGATCAACATGGCCCACGGGGAGTTCATGATCCTCGGCGCCTACGTCACCTATCTCTGCTCGACCTTCTTCCAGACCTACCTGCCGGCGCTGTTCCCGATCTACTTCTTCATCGCGATGGGCTTGGCGTTCCTCGCCTCCGGGGCTCTGGGCATGCTGGTGGAATGGGGCCTGATCCGGTTCCTCTACAAGCGCCCGCTCGACACGCTGCTCGCCACCTGGGGCCTGTCGCTGATCCTCCAGCAGGCCTACCGGTCGATCTTCGGCGCACGCGAGGTCGGCGTCGAATTGCCGTCCTGGCTGATCGGCTCGGTGCAGGTCACCGACACGATCGAGATCCCGATCAACGGCCTGTTCGTCATGGCCGTCACCATCCTGATCACCGTCAGCGTCGCGCTGCTGATCTTCCGCTCGCGCTTCGGCCAGCAGGTCCGCGCCGTGATGTCGAACCGCGCCATGGCGGGGGCGGTCGGCATCGATACCGAGAAGGTCGACCGCTACACGTTCGGCCTCGGCTGCGGCATCGCGGGCATCGCCGGCTCGGCCTTCACGATGATCGGCTCGACCGGGCCGACCTCCGGCCAGCTCTACATCGTCGACACCTTCCTGATCGTCGTGTTCGGCGGGGCCGCGAGCCTGCTCGGCACCATCGCGTCGGCCTTCTCGATCTCCCAGACGCAGTCGACCCTCGAGTTCTTCCTCTCCGGCTCGATGGCCAAGGTCATCACCCTGCTCGCGGTGGTCGGCATCCTGATGCTGAGGCCGCAGGGCCTCTTCACCCTCAAGGTCCGGCGCTGAGGATTTTCGACCATGACGAACCCGGTCCAGACCCTCACCAAATCCGTCACCGTCAACGATAACCCGTTCATGAAGCCGGTGGAGTGGCTGAGCCTGCTCCTCCTGGCCGGGGTGATCCTGGTCGTCCTGCCGCTGGCGCTCGACAGCTTCCGCCTCAACCTCGTCGGCAAGTACCTCACCTACGCCTTCGTCGCCCTCGGACTGGTGATCTGCTGGGGCTACGCGGGTATCCTCTCCCTCGGCCAGGGCGTCTTTTTCGGATTGGGCGGCTACGGCATGGCGATGTACTTGAAGCTGGAAGCTTCGAGCATCGAGAATACGAAAATCCAGTCGACTCCCGGCATCCCGGACTTCATGGACTGGAATCAGATCACCGCCCTCCCCTGGTTCTGGCAGCCGTTCAAGAGCCTGCCGCTGACGCTGATCCTGGCGGTCGCCGTCCCGGTCCTGTTCGCGATGCTGATCTCCTTCGCGATGTTCAAGCGCCGGGTCGGCGGCACCTACTTCGCCATCATCACCCAGGCGATCGCCGCGATCCTGACCATCCTGATCGTCGGCCAGCAGGGCTACACCGGCGGCATCAACGGCATCACCGACCTGCGCACCCTCCACGGCTGGGACATCCGCACCGACTCGGCGAAGTTCATCCTGTACTTCGTCAACGGCGGCCTGCTGATCGCCTGCATCCTGGCGGCGCAGTACGTGAAGAAGTCGAAGCTCGGCCGCATCCTCGTCGCCATGCGCGACAAGGAGGACCGGGTCCGGTTCTCCGGCTACTCGGTGGCGGGCTTCAAGGTCTTCGCCTTCTGCTTCGCCGCCGGGTTGGCGGCGATCGGCGGCGCGATGTTCACCCTGCAGGTCGGGTTCATGTCGCCCTCCTTCGTGGGCATCGTCCCCTCGATCGAGATGGTGATCTACGCCGCGGTCGGCGGGCGCCTGTCGCTGTTCGGCGCGGTCTGGGGCACGCTCTTGGTCAACTGGGCCAAGACCAGCTTCTCCGAGAGTTTTCCGGACCTCTGGCTGTTCGGCCTCGGCGCCCTGTTCATCGCCGTGGTGCTGGCCTTCCCGAACGGCCTCGCGGGGATCTGGCGGGAGCACATCGAGCCCCGCCTCACCCGCCGCGCCAAGAGCCTGCAGGCGCCCGCGCCCGCCATCGCCCCCCACGGCGCCCCGGCCGAGTGAGTCCCCCATGAACGCCGCGATCCTCTCCTCCCCCGTGGTCGGCGCCGAGGCGGCCCCGCCCGACTACCTCCTCGCCGTCGAGGCGCTCACGGTCTCGTTCGACGGGTTCAAGGCGGTGAACGACGTGTCGTTCTACGTCGACCCGGACGAGATCCGGGTGATCATCGGCCCGAACGGCGCCGGCAAGACCACGGTCCTCGACCTGATCTGCGGGCGCACAAAGGCCAGCGGCGGCTCGATCAAGTACAAGGGCCAGGAGCTGACCAAGCTCTCCGAGAGCGCGATCGTGCAGGCCGGCGTCGGCCGCAAGTTCCAGACGCCGTCGATCTACGACGACCTGACGGTGTTCGAGAACCTGGAGATCTCGTTCCCCCGCGGCCGCTCGGTCTTCGGCGCCCTCACGTTCAAGCGGGACGCGGAGGTCCGCGACCGGATCCACAGCATCGCCGAGACCATCTTCCTGAAGGACCAGCTGAAGGAGCGGGCCGAGTTCCTGAGCCACGGCCAGAAGCAGTGGCTGGAGATCGGCATGCTGCTGATCCAGGACCCGGAGCTGCTGATGCTCGACGAGCCGGTCGCCGGGATGAGCGTCGGCGAGCGGATCAAGACCGCCGAGCTGCTCAACCAGATCATCAAGGGCCGCTCGGTGCTGGTGATCGAGCACGACATGAAGTTCGTCGAGGACATCGCCCACCGGGTGACCGTCCTGCACCAGGGCAAGGTGCTCTCCGAAGGTTCGATGGAGCGGGTCAAGAACGACCCGAAGGTCATCGAAGTGTATCTGGGACATTGACGATGGCCTCGCTCCAGACCGCGCACACGCCCGGGATCCAGGCGCCCCCGCTCGCCGCGATCCCGTCCGCGACGCCGGCGCTCGCCGTCGAGGACCTGCACGCCGCCTACGGCCAGAGCGAGGTCCTGCACGGGCTGACCTTCTCGGTGGCGCCCGGCGAGATCGTCGCCGTGATGGGCCGCAACGGCATGGGCAAGACCACGCTGATGAAGACCCTGATGGGCCTCGTGCCGGTCAGGGCCGGCTCGATCCAGGTCGAGGGCGCGGACGTCGCCGGGCTGAAGAGCCACGCCCGGGTCGCCAAGGGCCTCGCCTACGTGCCGCAGGGCCGCATGATCTTCTCGACCATGACGGTCCAGGAGAACATCGAGACCGGCCTGACGGTCACCGGCACCCGGAAGGTGCCGCAGGACCTGTACGACATGTTCCCGGTGCTCCTGGAGATGAAGGGACGGCGCGGTGGCAACCTCTCGGGCGGGCAGCAGCAGCAGCTCGCCATCGCCCGGGCCCTGGCGAGCCGCCCGAAGGTCCTGCTCCTCGACGAGCCGACCGAGGGCATCCAGCCCTCGATCATCCGCGAGATGGGCCGGACCCTGAAGGCGATCCGCGACGCGCGCGGCCTCTCCATCGTCGTGTCCGAGCAGGTCCTGAGCTTCGCCCTCGACGTCGCCGACCGGGTGATCGTGCTGGAGAACGGCGCCATCGTCCACGAGGCCCCGCGCGACGGGATCGACGAGGCGGCGGTGGCCCGGTTCCTGTCGGTCTAGCCGCCGACCGTCCCACGCGGTCCGTCATCGCGAGCGCAGCGAAGCGACCCAGGGCAACGCGAGGCCTCAGGACGGTGCGCTGCTGGATCGCTTCGCTGCGCTCGCGAAGACGCCGACGCCAAAGATTTGACCATCGTAATCGCAGCAGGGAGTCGAAAAGAATGCCCGAGACGCTGATCAAGGTCGATCTCACGCAATCGGCCTACGACAACGACATGGTGCACAACCGCTGGCACCCCGACATCCCGATGGTGGCGTACGTGAAGCCGGGCGCCGACTTCATCGTCGAGACCTACGACTGGACCGGCGGCTTCATCAAGAACAATGATTCCGCCGACGACGTGCGCGACATCGACCTGTCGATCGTGCACTTCCTCTCGGGACCGATCGGCGTCGAGGGTGCCGAGCCCGGCGACCTGCTGGTGGTCGACCTCCTCGACATCGGCGCCAAGCCCGAGAGCCGGTGGGGCTTCAACGGCTTCTTCTCGAAGAAGAACGGCGGCGGCTTCCTCACCGAGCATTTCCCGCAGGCCCAGAAGTCGATCTGGGACTTCGAGGGCATGTTCACGAAATCCCGCCACGTCCCGGGCGTGCGCTTCCCCGGCCTGATCCATCCCGGCCTGATCGGCTGCCTGCCCGATCCCAAGATGCTGGAGACCTGGAACACCCGCGAGAAGGCGCTCTACGACACCGATCCGGAGCGCGTGCCGGCGCTCGCCACCCTGCCCTTCGGCCCGACCGCCCATATGGGCCGCCTGAAGGGCGACGCGAAGGACGCGGCCGCCGCCACCGGCGCCCGCACGGTCCCCCCGCGCGAGCACGGCGGCAATTGCGACATCAAGGACCTGTCGCGCGGCTCGAAGATCTACTTCCCGGTCTACGTCCCCGGCGCCGGCCTCTCGATGGGCGACCTGCATTTCAGCCAGGGCGACGGCGAGATCACCTTCTGCGGCGCCATCGAGATGGCCGGCTGGGTGCATCTCAAGGTCG
This sequence comes from Methylobacterium sp. NPDC080182, assembly GCF_050281105.1. NCBI lineage: Bacteria > Pseudomonadati > Pseudomonadota > Alphaproteobacteria > Hyphomicrobiales > Methylobacteriaceae > Methylobacterium > Methylobacterium sp. NPDC080182. The sequence goes on along the minus strand of NZ_JBNNWO010000001.1, from coordinate 565,744 downwards.
AGCTGATCAAGGACGGCATGGCCAAGTACGGGATCAAGAACCCGATCTTCAAGCCGTCGCCGATCACGCCGAAATACGACGATCATCTGATCTTCGAGGGCATCTCGGTCGACGAGAGCGGCGGCCAGCACTACCTCGACGTCCATATCGCCTACCGGCAGGCCTGCCTGAACGCGATCGAGTACCTGAAGAAGTTCGGCTACTCGGGCGCGCAGGCCTACTCGATCCTCGGCACGGCGCCGGTCCAGGGCCACATCTCGGGCGTCGTCGACATCCCGAACGCCTGCGCGACGCTCTGGATCCCGACCAAGATCTTCGAGTTCGACATCAACCCGGGCGCCGACGGACCGACCAAGTTCCTCGACGGCTCGATCCAGATGCCGCTCTCGCCGGATCTGTGATGGTTCGTTTCCCTGCCGGTCGCGGCTGACGCGACAGGCCTCCTCTCCCGTGCGGGAGAGGGGGCCCGCGATCCTTCGGAACCGTTCGTACCTCTCAAGTTCATTCCGGGAGCCTCCCATGCCCGTCTACGACTACGCCTGCGAGGCCTGCGGGCCCTTCACGGTGATGCGGCCGATGGTGGAGTTCCGCGAGCCGCATGCCTGCCCGGATTGCGGCGGGGACAGCCCGCGCGCCTTCCTCACCGCGCCGCGCATCGCCGGCATGGATGCGGGCCTCAGGACTGCCCACGCCACCAACGAGCGCAGCCGCCACGCGCCCAGGCGCTCGGGCAGTCACGGGGCCGGGTGCGGCTGCTGCTCACCCAAGAAAGCGAGCGCCGCTCCGGCCGCCGCCAAGAGTTTCCCGAAGGCGCGGCCCTGGATGATCAGCCACTGAGCCGCCCTCAACCGGGGGGACGATCAAGGTCAGGAGGACATCACGCCATGATGCACGGAGACATCTCGTCCAGCCAGGACAGCGTCGGCGTCGCCGTCGTGAACTACAAGATGCCGCGCCTGCACACCCGCGCGGAGGTGCTGGAGAACGCCAAGGCGATCGGCAAGATGATCGTCGGCATGAAGACCGGCCTGCCCGGCCTCGACCTCGTGATCTTCCCCGAATACTCGACCCACGGCATCATGTACGACGCCGCCGAGATGTACGAGACCGCCTCGACGGTCCCGGGCGCGGAGACCGAGGTGTTCGCCGCCGCCTGCCGGGAGGCCAAGGTCTGGGGCGTGTTCTCGCTCACCGGCGAGCGCCACGAGGAGCACCCGCACAAGGCGCCCTACAACACCCTGATCCTGATGAACGACCAGGGCGAGATCGTGCAGAAGTACCGCAAGATCATGCCCTGGACCCCGATCGAGGGCTGGTATCCGGGCGACCGCACCTACGTGTCGGACGGGCCGAAGGGGCTGAAGATCAGCCTGATCATCTGCGACGACGGCAACTATCCCGAGATCTGGCGCGACTGCGCCATGCGGGGCGCCGAGCTGATCATCCGCTGCCAGGGCTACATGTATCCGGCCAAGGAGCAGCAGGTCGTCATCTCGAAGGCGATGGCCTTCGCCAACAACACCTACGTGGCGGTGGCCAACGCGGCCGGCTTCGACGGCGTCTACACCTATTTCGGCCACTCCGCGATCATCGGCTTCGACGGCCGCACGCTCGGCGAGTGCGGCGAGGAGGAGATGGGCATCCAGTACGCCGCCCTGTCGAAATTCCTGATCCGGGACTTCCGCGCCCACGGCCAGTCGGAGAACCACCTCTTCAAGCTGCTGCATCGCGGCTACACGGGCATGATCAACTCGAAGGAGAACCGGCACGGGATGTCGGAATGCCCCTACGACTTCTACCGGCGCTGGATCGAGGATCCCGACGGAACCCGCGACGCCGTCCGGGCCATTACCCGCCAGAGCGTCGGCACGGAGGAATGCCCGATCGAGGGCATCCCGTTCGTGGGCAAGGGCGCGGGCGCGCCCGACCCAGCGCGCTGACCAGCCGGCCGGCCGCGCGACCAGGAGGACCATGGACACGACTCCCCTCGGCCCCACCGCCTTCCGGGCCCCGGCCGTCCTGCTCTCCGGACCGGTCGACTACGACATGTACAAGGACTTCCGCCGCCAGCTCGACGCGGCGGGGGACCGCGACCTCGTCGTCGTCGAGCTGACGACGCTCGGCGGCGACCCGGAGGTCGCCCGGATGATGGGCGAGGACATCCGCTTCAACAGCGCGATGGATCCGAACCGGCGATTCGTCTTCCTCGGCAAGGCCGCGATCTACTCGGCCGGCACGACCTTCATGAGCTTCTTCGCCCGGCCCAACCGATATCTCACCTGCGGGACGCGGCTGATGATCCACGAGCGCAAGATGAACAAGCAGCTCCAGGTCGAGGGACCGCTCACCACCTGCATCGCCTCCGTGAAGGCGACGCTCAACGAGATCCTGTGCTCGATCGAGATCCAGAACGAGGGCTTCGCCAACCTGATCCAGGGCTCTGACGTCACCCTCGACGAGGTGCTCGAGAAGGCACCGTCGAACTGGTACCTCGAGGCCGAGGAGGCCAAGCGGCGCGGCCTGATCGAGGCGGTGATCTGAGCCGCGTCTTTGCCAACGCAGTGAAGCAACCCAGGGCGGCGCGACACCGGCGCGCGCGGCGCTGCTGGATCGCTTCGCCCCGCCCGCGAGGACGATGAGATTTCACAGCGCCGGGTAACAGGGCCCGAGGCTGACCAAGACCGGGGTGAGGGTCCGCGACATGGGAGATCCGGCTCGCGGGCGGCGCGGTCAGGGCGTCGCGGCCGGCTCCGTCAGGCGATCGACCGAGAGCAGGTACGCGATCAGCGCCGTCTGCTCTTCGCGCGAGACGCCCGAGCCGGCATCCACCCAGTAGGCGTGCCCCTTGCCGGTCACGCGGGCGATCCGCGCCGTGTCCGAGGCCGCGTTGGCGGCGATCACCTTCGCCCGGAGATCCCGGTCGACCAGGGCGCGCAGGCTGTTGGCGGGATCGGGGGTGACGCCCCGGTACAGCGTGCCCGGGACGCCGAGCTGGCCCTCGGCATCGGGACCGACCGCGACGCCGGAATCGTGCAGGTACGGCGCCGTCCAGGCGAGGCCCACGAGATTCGGCACCTTGTAGCCGCCCTCCGTGCCCCCCTGCCCCCAGGCGAGCTGCACCTGGGCGAGGGCGTCGCCCGCGAGCGGCACCGGGACGATGACCGGGTCGGCCGGGGTCGGGAACGGCGTGTCGGCGGCGAACATCGCCGGCGCCGACAGGCGCGCCTCCATCTTGGCGCCCGCCCGCGCCCGGGTCGGCTCGGTACCGATCTCGGCCTCCGGTACGACCCGGTGGTTGGTGAGCGCCGGGCCGGAATGGCAGCTGCCGCAGCCGGCCTTCTCGAACACCGCGCGGCCCGCGCGGACCCGGTCGGGATCCTGCCCGGCGGCCGGCGGGTGCAGCAGGTTCTGGAAGGCCGACATGGCGTTGTTGGCGTGGTTGACCGGCTCCCCGGGCACGGACGTGAACAGGCCGTTGTCGGTGACGTAGTTGGTCGCCGGATAGGTCGGCAGGACCGCGTAGCTGTTCAGCCCCGGCGAGGCCGGGGTCGGATCGACGCTGCGCAGCACCTCCGACGGGCTCCGGCCGCCGTCCGGCCTGTAGCGGAACGCCTCCGTGGCCGACCCGCGCAGCACGATCCCGAGATACGTCTCGGGATCCATGCCGAACAGCCAGGGCGCGGCGGCGGCGAGCTGGGTCGTGTCGGAATTGGCCGCGTGGACGTTGTTGTTGAGCGAGGACAGGCCCGCGAAGGGCCCGATCGCCTCGCGCCCGCTCCAGCTGTAGGGCTCGCCGTGGGCCGAGAAGCTCGACGGGATCGAGGTCGGGTTGGTGACCCGGTCGGCGGACGAGTCGAAGCTGCCCGGCGGCCAGCTCGCCACCTGCACCTTCGTGGCCGCCTCGACGGAAGCGGCGTCCGGGAGCGCCGGCCCCGTGCCGGTCGAGCCGGTATGCTGCGGATCGGCGGGGGGCTTGGCATCGGCCTCCGGCACGCTGGCGTGCATGAAGTAGGCCGAGGAGTTCTTCGCGAGCGCCATCAGCAGCCCGGCATTGAGGTCGGTGTTGGGCGCGCCCTCCACGACCCTGCCGGTGCCGGGATCGACCGCCGCGTGGCACAGGGCGCAGGTGATCCCCATGCGCAGGTGGCCGCGGTCGTAGAAGGTCTTGATCCCGATGATGAAGGCGCCGCCCTTCGGCACGTCGAGCCCGGTCGGGACCAGCTCGCCCGCCCGGTAGACGCGGTCGCCGACGCGCACGTCCCTGGCCATGGCAACTTTGAGATCGGTGGTGCCCTGGCCACCGAGCTTGGCCACCGCCAGGGCGACCTGCGTGGGAGTCAGGCCGCCGTCGAGCATGCCCGTGACGTCGGTGAGGAAGACCTCGTTGCCGAACGTCTCCTGATAGAAGGCCTGCCGGCCGCGCTCGACCATCGCGGGATCGATCGCGACCGCGCCGCTCTTCGGCGAGAGCGCCTTCCGTCCGGCCTCCGTGCCGGTGAGCCCATCGGCCTCCGCGCGCGAGACGCGGCGGCCGAGGATGTCGAAGGCGGTCTGGATCGGGTAGCGGTCCGGGTTGAGCAGGTCCGCCCGGTCGGGCATCGGCGCGTAGCTGAAGCGGCCGACGCCCAGGGCGACGCCGGCCGCGACGGTCGCCAGACCGGCGGTGATCAGGATGCGGCGCGGCCAACCCATGGAAACCTTTTGTCCTTCCCGGCGCCCGCCCGCGAGGAAGCGGGACCGGAGGGCCGGGCCTTTAACCGCCGGCCATTGCCAGGGTTCACGGGGGCGGCCGGGACCGGGTGTCGCGTCCCGGCCGCCCCGGATCCTCAGATCTGGACCTGCCCGCCGTCGGCGAACAGCTCGACGCCGTTGACGAAGCTCGCCGCGTCCGAGGCGAGGAACAGGACCGCCTGGGCGATCTCCTCGGGCCGGCCGACGCGGCCGGCCGGGATCTGGCCGGCGAGGACGTCCTTGGTGGCCGCCGCCTGATCGCCGCCGCCGAAGAGCTCGTCGAGGCCGGCGGTCTCGGTCACGCCCGGGCTGATCGTGTTCACCCGGATGCGCCGGTCCTTCAGGTCGAGGATCCAGTTCCGGGCGAAGTTGCGCACGGCCGCCTTGGTGGCCGAGTAGACGCTGAAGGCCGGCGTGCCCGAACTGCCGGTGGTCGATCCGGTGAGGACGATCGCGGCTCCGTCCCGCAGGAGCGGCAGCGCCTTCTGGACGGTGAAGAGCACGCCCTTCACGTTGGTGTCGAAGATGCTCTGATAATGCGCCTCGGTGATCGCGCCGAGCGGCGCGAAGCTGCCGCCGCCGGCATTGGCGAAGACCACGTCGATCTGCGCGTGCTTCTGCTGGACCGCGTCGTACAGGCGGTCGATGTCGGCGAGGTTCGCCATGTCGCCGCGCACGCCCGTGATCCGGCCGCCGATCCGCTTCACCGCCGCGTCGAGCGCCTCCTGGCGGCGACCGGTGATGAACACCGAGGCCCCCTCGGCCACGAAGGCCTGGGCGGTCGCGAGGCCGATGCCGCTGGTGCCGCCGGTCACCACCACGACCTTGTCCTGAAACCTGCCGGTCATCGTCGTTCTCCGCTGTTCGGCGCCGTGCGCGCCGCTGGTCGGAGAGATGCCGCCGGAACGATGGTGCGGGTAGTCGGCGAATGTGGCACTCAGCGTTCCACAGGAGGAACGATGGTCCGCGCCGATCTCAACGACTACGTCTACTTCGCCGAGGTCGTCGCGCATGGCGGCTTCGCCGCGGCCGGCCGGGCGCTGCACCAGCCGAAGTCGAAGCTGAGCCGCCGCATCGCGGCCCTGGAGGCGCGCCTGGGCGCCCGCCTGATCGAGCGGTCGAGCCGGCGCTTCCGCGTGACCGAGGTCGGCCAGGGGTTCTACGAGCGCTGCCGGGCGATGATGCTCGAGGCGGAGCGGGCCGAGGCGCTGGTCGCGGAGGCGCAGACCGAGCCGCACGGGCGGATCCGCATGAGCTGTCCCACGGGCCTCACCGACATCGTCGCGGCGCGCGTCCGCGGATTCCTAGTCCGATACCCGAAGGTGCGGCTGCAGCTGGTCGTGACCGACCGGCCCGTCGACCTGATCGAGGAGCGGATCGACGTGGCGCTGCGGGTCCGACGGGACCTGACGAGCGACGCGTCGCTGACCATGCGCACGCTCGGAACCTCGCGGTGGATCCTGGTCGCCGCGCCGCGGATCGCGCGCGGCCTCGGCCCCGACATCGCCGCGCTCGGCGCGGTCCCGACCCTCGGCACACGCGACGATCCCGGCGAGGCGGAGTGGCGGCTGGAGCACCGGGACGGCACGATCTTCACCCTGCGCCACGAGCCGCGCCTGACCTGCGGCGACTTCGCCGCGCTGTGCGACGCGGCCGCCGACGGCCTCGGGGTCGCGTTCCTGCCCGACCACGCCTGCACCGATGCCGTCGCGGCCGGCCGGCTCGTGCCCGTCTACCCGGACTGGCAGGGTCAGCCCGGGATCGTGCACATCGTCTTCACGACCCGGCGCGGGCTGCCGCCGGCCGTGCGGGTGCTGATCGACCACCTCGCGGCGACATTCCCGAAGCTGTGAGGCGCGCGCCCTAGTATCCGCGCGCCGAGTCGACGCCGTCCGGCACCTGGCCGGTCCGCCGATAGGCCCTCAGGTTGGCCGCCACCGTGGCGGCCGCCGAATCCATGTCGGTCGGCCCCGAGACGTGCGGCAGCACCGTCACGCCGGGATGCGACCACAGCGGCGACTCCGCCGGCAGGGGCTCGACCGCGAAGACGTCGAGCACGGCGTGGGCCAGATGGCCCTTGTCCAGGGCGGCGATCAGGTCCTCGGTGACGACGATCGGTCCGCGGGCGAAGTTGATCAGCGCGGCGCCGGGCTTCAGGGCGGCGAGGCGCTCGGCGTTCACGAGGCCCCGCGTCTCCGGCGTCAGCGGCACGAGGCAGACGAGGATGTCGCACCGGCCGAGCATCGCCGGGAGGTCGTCAGCGCCGTGGAACGTCTCGAGGTCCGGCACCGCCTTGGGGCTGCGGCTCCAGCCGACGACGCGGAAGCCGGCTCCAGTGAGCCGCTCCGCCGCCGCGGTCCCGAGCGCCCCGAGGCCGAGCAGGCCCACCGTCGTCTCGGACGGCTTGCGGTAGGCGTGCGGGCGCCAGACTCGGTCGCGCTGCTGGCGGGCGTAGGCCGGCATGTCGCGCTGGAGATAGTAGGTCCAGGCCAGCACGGCCTCGGCCATGGTGCGGGCCATCTCGCGGTCGACGAGGCGGACGATCGGCAGCGGCCGGTCGAAGGCACCGACGAGCTTCTCGACCCCGGCCCACAGGCTCTGCACCCAGACGAGGCCCGGCAGCGCCGCGACCTCGGCCGGATCGGGGTTGGCCACGACGGCGACCCGCGCCGCCGCCCGGGCCGCGTCGTCCATCGACCGGAACGGGATCAGGCGTTCCTCGGGCATGGCCGCCGAGAGGATCCGCAGGTACTCCGCCTCCTGATCCGGCCCCTTGCACCCGACCAGGGCGATCGCCTCCGCCATCTAAATCCTCCGCACCGTACCGCTCGGCCCGTCCACGCGCGGGCGAAGCAGGCGCTGTGCCTGACGGGATCCGGATCGTCGAGATGGGTCGGGCGCCGGCTCCGTCAGCGCGCCTCGATCAGCGCCGGGTAGACGAGGCGGACGTTGCGCCGATCCTCGGGGATCGCGGTCTCCGCCCGCTTGCGGATGCTGCCGGTCGTCGCCGCCACGACGGGCTCGGTCGGCCGCAGGCGCCAGCGCTCGGCCGCCTGGATCGCGACGCGGGGCTTGGGCCGTTCGAGGTGCCGGTCCGCGCCCTCGGTGGGGGCGGTCGCGAGCCCGCCGAGCGTCATCGCGGCCAGCAGGGCGTAGCGGGGCCAGGATCGGCGGGGACGGGCGGGACTGGAAGGCATGGGAGGGGCACCGCGTGGACCTCCCTGTTCTGCGCCGCGCACGTGAAGACGAAATCGAACCGAATCGATTTCCAACCCGTTCCCAACACCTGCCTACAGTCGCGGTAAATGCCCGCTGTCCAGGCACGGTTAAACAGGTGAATTGGGAGGACACGCGGACATGGCGAGCAAGGTCGAGGGGGGATCCGGGACGCCGGAGCGCGCGGAGATCGGCCGCGTGATCGACACCGACATCTCCGCGCGCCTGGACCGGCTGCCCTGGGGCCGCTTCCACGTCCTCGTGATCGTGGCGCTCGGCATCACCTGGGTGCTGGACGGCCTCGAGGTGACGCTCGCCGGCTCCCTGGTGGGCGCGCTGCGCCAGCCGCCGATGTCGTTCTCGGAGTTCGACGTCGGGCTCGCCGCCTCCTGCTATCTCGTGGGCGCCGTGACCGGCGCGATCGGCTTCGGCTGGCTCACCGACCGGATCGGCCGGAAGAAGCTGTTCTTCATCACGCTCGCCCTCTACCTCGTCGCCACGGCGGCCACCGGCCTGTCGTGGAACATCTGGAGCTTCTGCTTCTTCCGCTTTTTCACGGGCGCGGGGATCGGCGGCGAGTACACGGCGATCAACTCGACCATCCAGGAGCTGGTCCCGGCCCGGGTGCGCGGGTGGACCAACCTCGTCATCAACGGCTCGTTCTGGATCGGCGCGGCGCTCGGCTCGTTCATGTCGATCGTGCTCCTGAAGCCCGAGGTGATCGACCCGGCCTGGGGCTGGCGCGTCGCCTTCTTCACCGGCGGCGCCATCGGCCTCGTGATCCTGCTCCTGCGCACCTGGATCCCCGAGAGCCCGCGCTGGCTCGCGACCCACGGCTACGCGGCGGAGGCCGACCGCGTCGTCACCGGCATCGAGAAGCGCTTCACCGACGAGGGCGTGACCCTGCCGCCGGTGGACGAGAGCAAGCGCATGAAGGTCCGCACCCGCGACCACACCCCGCTCTCCGAGGTGTTCAAGGCGCTGTTCGTGACGAGCCGCAAGGAGACCATGGTCGGCCTCGCGCTGATGATCGCGCAGGCCTTCTTCTACAACGCGCTGTTCTTCACCTACGCGCTGGTGCTGGAGCGCTTCTATCAGGTGCCCGGCAACCATGTCGGCTGGTACCTGCTGCCCTTCGCGCTCGGCTCGTTCCTCGGCCCGCTGCTGCTCGGGCGGCTGTTCGACACGATCGGTCGGCGCAAGATGATCGCCTTCACGTATGGCATCTCCGCGCTGCTGCTCGCCGGCGTCGGCCTGCTGTTCCGTCTTGAGATCCTCGGGCCGGTCGGCCAGACCGCGGCCTGGATGGTGGTGTTCTTCTTCGCCTCGGCGGCGGCGAGCTCGGCCTATCTCACGGTCTCCGAGACGTTCCCGCTGGAGATCCGGGCGCTCGCCATCGCGGTCTTCTACGCGGTCGGCACCGGCATCGGCGGCGTCTCGGGCCCGCTCCTGTTCGGCACGCTGGTCGAGACCGGCTCGCGCGACTGGGTGCTGTTCGGCTACGGCCTCGGCGCAGTGCTGATGCTCATCGCGGCGGTCATCGGAGGCATCTGGGGCACCGCCGCGGAGGGCAAGTCCCTGGAGGAGGTCTCGAAGCCGCTGGCGGCGGCCTGAGGGCGGGCCCGGCGCGACAGCGGGACGCGCGCGGAGCGGAGCCGTCCGGCCTCGCTCCGCGCCCGGCCGACGCCGCGGGCGCTCACGCCCCCTTCCGCCACACCTGCCCGTGGTAGACGAACTTGGCGCCCTCGTTCGCCAGGGCCGCCAGGCCCCGGAAAGCGGGGTCGTGGACGGTGATCACGCTGGTCGGGATCTGGCGCATCATGGCGGCGAAGGGCGCCTTCTTCTCGAAGGCGTCGCGGAAGCCGCTCTCCTCCAGCACCTTGAGGATCCGGGGCGCGATGCCTCCGCCGATATAGACCCCGCTCGTCGCCAGGAAGGTCAGAGCGAGGTCGCCGCAGACGCGTCCGAGCACCCGGCCGAACAGCGCGAGCGTCTCCGCGGCGTGCGGATCGGTGGCGTTCAGACCGGCCTCGGTGACCGCGGCCGGCTCGATCTTCTCGTGCGGCTGCCCGGTCCGGACATGGGCGACGGCCGCGTGGAGCCGCGACAGGCCCGGTCCCGACAGCACCGTCTCCACGGTGATCCGGTCCTCGACCCGCTCCAGCGCGTGCCAGACCTTCTCCTCGAAGGCGTCGGCCGGACCGATATCGGTGTGGCCGACCTCGGTGGAGACGATGGCGAGATGGGCCGCATAGGGGACCAGCGCGGCCGCGCCGAACCCGGTCCCGGGGCCCAGCACCACGCGGGCGCCGCCGGGCACGGGGGGACAGGGGCCGACCGGCGTGAGGTCGTGGGGCGCGATATCGGCGGCGCCGGCCGCTACCGGCACGTAGTCGTTGACCACCGTCGCCGAGGAGAGCCCGAAATCCTCGGCGATGCGCTGGCCCGCGATCTTCCAGTGCGCGTTCGTCAGCTGGATCTCCGGCCCGTCGACCCGGCCGGCGATCGCCAGGATCGCCGAGCGCGGTGCCGGGCCGCCGCCCTTGGCGAGCGACGCCTTGATGGCGCTCGACGGATCGGGATGGTCGGCGGTCGCCTCGTGCGCGAGGAGGCGGGGCTGGTCGCCGGACGTCTCGATCAGACCGAACCGCGCGTTCGTCCCGCCGATGTCGCCGACCAGAACCGGAAACTCGAACATCGCAACTTGCCCCTGCTCTCTGGCCCGCCGCGACGGGACTCGCGTCCAGCACGGCTCCGGCGATTCATCGGCCGCGCGACACCGCGCGGGCAAGTCCCAATCGGCGGCATCCGCCGCTCAGGATTGCGCGATCGTCTTGTCACGCGCCCGGCCGATCACGCCGAGATGGGTATCTCCGAAGCCGCTGCCGTATTTGAGACCGTAACCGAGGGCGCGGTCGAGGCCGATATGGGCCAGCCAGATGAGGACCGGCCCGACGGCCTCGGGGCGGCCTGAAGCGATCGCCAGGGACAGGCCGACGAGCGGCAGCGCGAGCGTGTGGGCCGCGTTGTAGAGCACCGCGCCGACCACGGGACCGGCCGCGTAGCTCAGCATGCTCAGGTCGGGGACGAAGAGCAGCGCCGCGAAGAGCCACCACGACGGCCCGAGCCAGCCATAGGCGAGCAGGGCGGCGACGAGGATGCAGGCTCCCTCCAGCCGCAGCAGCAGGCGCGGCCAGCCCGTGACGGAACGCCCCGACATCGCGATCTCCCCTGAACGGCGCGGCGCGTCAGGCCGGCGGCAGCGCGTCCGGGTCGATCGCGCCCCCGGCAGCCCAGTTGCTGAGCAGGGCACGGACGGCGGCGGGGTCGGGCAGGCGCCGCCGGGCGACGGTCTCGCCGTCACCGACGCGCACCGCGACCCCGCCGTCCTCGTTGATCGACGCGAAGGCGATCTCGTCGGTGCGGTCGTCGCCGAAGAAGACGGGGACCCGTCCGGCGTAGGGCGCCTGCGCCATGAAGGCGCGGATCGCGTGGGCCTTGGTGGCCTGCGCGGGGACGATCTCGCCGACCGCCTTGCCGAGCTGCAGGCGGTACTCGGCGCCGAGCGCCTCCGCCGCGCCCTTCACCAGCGTCTCGGCCCGCAGGGCATCGTCCGGGTTCGCGAGCCGCCAGTGGACCGCCACCGAGGCGCCCTTGTCCTCGATCAGGACCTGCGCGAGCGCGGCGGTCTCGGCCTGCAGGCGCGCGACCTGCCGGCGCAGATCCGGATGGTCCTCCGCGCGGCCGCCCGTGAGCGCGCCGGCGACCCGGCGCTCGACGCCGTGGAGACCGGCCGCATCCAACCGGGACGGCGCCAGGAAGCCGTCGATCACTGTGACCGGCCGGCCGGTGACGATGGCGAGGGCGCCGTCGAGTCGCGCCCGGAGCCGCTCCAGATCCTCCACGAGGCCGGGCTCGACCCGCACGGCGTCCGGACGCGGCGCGATCTCGGCGAGCGTGCCGTCGAAGTCGAGGAAGAGGGCGATGTCCATCGCGGGGGATCCCGGGCTCGAGTGTCGGCGACGGGCTAGCACGGGCGCGCCGGACGACAAACGCCGGCAGCACTGCCCTATCTGGATCCGAAGCGGCACAGCACGAGGTTCTCCATGCGCGGATCGCCCTTCCGGCCCGTCCCCGATCCGGTCAGACCCGGCGAGGAGAGCGTCTGGGACTATCCGCGGCCGCCCCGGCTCGAATCCGTCCCGGACCGGCTGCGGGTCGTGCTCGGCGGCCGCGTCATCGCCGAGACGGGCTCCGGGTTCCGGGTGCTCGAGACCTCGCACCCGCCGACCTACTACCTGCCGCCCGCCGACATCGCGGACGGGACGCTCGTGAACCGGCGGCGCGGCGGGATCTGCGAGTGGAAGGGACAGGCGGTCCTGTTCGACGTGCGCGGCGGCGACCGTCTCGTGCCCGGGGCGGCCTGGGCCTACCCGGATCCGACCCCGGATTTCCGCGCGATCGCCGGCTACGTCGCGTTCTACGCCGGCCCCATGGACGCCTGCTTCGTCGGGGCGGACCCGGTGACCCCGCAACCGGGAAACTTCTACGGTGGCTGGATCACGCCCGGCATCGTCGGCCCGTTCAAGGGCGGTCCCGGAACGATGGGCTGGTGATTTCGTCCACCGCCCCTTCTACGTTCGCGGAAAGCCACCACGAGGAGACCGCATGACCGCGCTGACCGAGACCGATCCGACCGGCGCCGGGTTCAGCCCGGAGGGGCTCGCCCGGATCGTGCCGTGGATGGACCGCCTCGTCGGCGACGGCCGGCTGGCCGGACTGTCGGTCACCGTGGCGCGGCGCGGGCGCATCGCCTTCGCGCGCGCCTGCGGGCAGGCCGACCTCGCCCGGGCAACGCCGTTCACCCTCGACACGGTCACCCGGATCTACTCGATGACCAAGCCGCTGACCTCGGTGGCGGTGATGCAGCTCTACGAGCAGGGCCTGTTCCAGCTCGACGATCCGATCGCCCGGGTCCTGCCCGAGTTCGCCGAGATGCGCGTCGCCGTGGGCGGCAACCGGGCGAAGCTCGAGACCGAACCGGCCCGCCGGGCGATCACCGTGCGGGACCTGCTGACCCACACGGCCGGGCTGACCTACGGCTTCATGGAGGCGACCCTGGTCGACGCGCAGTACCGCGAGCAGGGCGCCGACTTCCTGGCGCGCGAGGGCACCCTCGCCGAGATGACCGCGCGGGTCGCGAAGCTGCCGCTCCTCGCCCAGCCGGGCAGCGCCTGGAACTACAGCGTCGCCACCGACGTGCTCGGCCAGTACGTGGCCGCGCTGACCGGCCGCCCGTTCGCCGACCATCTCCGCGACGCGGTGATCGGGCCCCTCGGCATGGTCGATACCGACTTCCATGTGCGGCCCGAGCTGATGCCGCGCTTCTGCGCCACCTACGCGTACGACCGCGCGCGGCAGCTGCGCCTGTTCGACGATTCCGTGGACACGGCCTTCGCGCGCCCGCCCGCCATCGCGTCGGGCGGCGGCGGCCTCGTCTCGACGGCGGCGGACTATCAGCGCTTCTGCCGGATGATCCTCAACCGGGGCACCCTCGACGGCGCGCGCCTGCTGGGCCGCAAGACGGTCGACCTGATGCTGGCGAATCACCTGCCGGGCGACCTCGCGGCGATGGGCACGCCGCGCTTCGCCGAGACCTCCTACACCGGCATCGGCTTCGGCCTGGGCTTCTCGGTGATGCTCGACCCCGCCCGGGCCCAGATCCTCGGCACGCCCGGTGAGGTCGCCTGGGGCGGCCTCGCTTCGACGGCGTTCTGGATCGACCCGGCCGAGGACCTGTCGGTGGTGCTCATGACGCAGCTCGTCCCGTCCTCGGCCCTGCCGATCCGGCGCGAGCTGCGCGTCCTGACCTACGCGGCCCTGGCCGAGTGAGGGCCGGCCACGCGCGGGTCCGCGCCGGTCACTCCTCCTTGGGCGCCTCGGCGGCCGGCTTCTGAGCCGGCTTCGCGCCGGCCTTGGCGGTCGGCTTCGGGGCGGCGGTGGCGTATTCGGGATCGCTGCGCGGACCGTTCGCACCGTTGGTCGGGCCGGGGAGCTGGCCCGGCGCGAGATCGGTCACCTTGGTCCAGGTCTGCGACTTGCACAGGAACGCGATCAGGCAGCCGCGCACCGTCAGCTCGCCGGCCGTCTCGGTCCAGATGGTGACGTCGTAGGACTTGCCGTCCTCGGAATTGTAGATCTTGCCCTCGTAATGGGCGTCGGCATTCGGCTTCAGGCCCAGGATCAGCTGGTGTCCGAGGGACGGCCGGGCCTGCTTCTTGGGATCGGGGTTCTTGAAGTCGATCCGCGGCTCGCCCTTGTCGTTCAGCGGGACCTTCAGCCAGACCACGTATCCGCACAGCCGGTCACCCGCGGTCCCGCACTTCTCGAGGCGCACGCGCGCGCGGCCGTCCTCGGTGAGATAGGTGCCGCTGGGATCGGTCGGCGTCTTGGCCTGGGCCGTGCCCGCCAGCGCCGAGAGCGCCAGGATCGCGAGCGGCGCAACCCGGCGACCGATCGATGTAAACCGCATACCCGAACTCCCATCCCTCGCGAGTCGTGATGGAGCCTTGACCGCCCGTCCTCGCGTGTGCCGCTTCCGCGCAGGAAGGATCGCTCCCTCCGCGTCATCGCGCCCGCGCCGAGAACCGGACGGCGTGCGCGTCATGCCCGCCCTCTCCCGCGCGAAGTTGTCCGCATCATGACAACTCAGCCGGGGCTCTGGACGGGAATCGACCCGGCGATACTGGGATCGGTGCGCGTTGAACGGTCAGATCCGGGTCGGCGGAAGGCTGCGGCCGGGTCCGAGGCTGCGCTGCATGAGCGTCACGTCGAGCCAGCGCCCGTGCTTGTGGCCGACTCCCGCGAGCGTTCCGACGGGCGTGAAGCCGAGGCTCGCGTGCAGCGCGATCGAGGCGGGTGAGCCGCTCTCGGCGATGATGGCGACCAGGGTCCGGCAGTCGATCTGCTCGCTCGCCGCGATCAGGGCGGCGAGCAGGCGCCGGCCGACTCCGCCGCCGCGGGCCGTCCGGGCGACGTAGATCGAATCCTCGAGGGTCGAGCGATAGGCGGCGCGCTGGTGATAGGGGCCGGCATAGGCGTAGCCCGCGACCGCGCCGTCCCGTTCGGCCACGAGGTAGGGAAAGCCGCCCGCGCGCAGCACCTCGAAGCGGCGCGTCATCTCGGCCAGCGTCGGCGGCTCCGTCTCGAAGCTGGCCGTGCTGGAGGCGACGGCGTCGCCGTAGATCGCCGCGATGGCGGGAAGGTCGGCCTCCGTGGCCGGGCGTATCACGTCTGTCACGGCCGCAGGTTACGCGAGGCGGCGCGGCTCCGGCAATCTGCCCGCACGAGCCGGGCGCGGCTCGATCCCGTGGACGGTGGCGGAGCCTCGGCGGGACCGGCGCCTCGGCGCAGATCCCGCACGGCTCGAGGATGCGATGACTTACTCGGCGGCAGACATCTCGGCCGTGAAGTGGCCGCACCAGTCCTTCGAGGCCACGACCGGCCAGAGACCCTTCGACTCGGGGGCCGGCTGGCTGACCGGCGGATTGAAGCGGCAGAGGCCCTCGTCACCCTGCGCCTGGGCACCGTTGAGCTTGTGATCGTCGAAGAAGCGGCAGCTTTCGCAAGCGGCGTTCGCGGAACCGGCCATCGGGTCTCTCCATCGGGTATCTCGGAGGGAGGGGACCGCATCGGCGGCGCGCCCTCCACAGTTCTTAATTAGAATAGCTCGAAAGTAAGGTCAACGGCCGGCTTGCGCGGGGCTTGCGGGCGGGGGGCCGAGCGCGACGCGGTGCGAAAGGGTGGAGCGAGGGCGACTGGAGACGTGGACGCGCGGGCGGTCCGGGTCGGCGGTCGCCGCGCCGACGGTCCCGTCATCTGGGTGAGAAGGTCAGGTGCCGCGCGAACCGATCTCGCTGGCGCCATGGCCCGGAACGCAGCGAAGCCGGATTCCGCTGGGAATCCGGCTTCGGAGAAGCGGCGATGACTTGGTCATCACCCTTTAGCCGATCCGATCGCCGTCAAAGTAGACGGCGTCGGGACGGTCAGCCCTGCTTGGCCTTCTTGTTGGCGTTGTGGTGACCGATCGCGCAGCCCGCGGCCGCGCCCATCTTGCCGTGTCCGGCCATGTGCCCGGCGACGCCGCCGACCACGGCGCCCTTGAGGCAGCCCTTCGCCTGGGCGGGCGCGCCGGCCAGCAGGCCCGCGACGGCCAGGGCGGAAACGAGTGCGATCCGATTCGTCATCGAGACATCTCCTGTCGTTCCTGCGGCAACCGGCGGCCGGCCCCACCCGTTCCGGCGCCGACGCGACAGGGCCGCGCGCCTCTCGGAACCGTGACCCCTCAGCGCGCGAGCCCGGCCACGAGCCGCACGAGATCCGACTGGCGCGTCGCTCCGGTCTTGGCGAAGATCGCCTTCAGCTGCGAGCGCGCGGTCGCGGCGGTGATCGCGAATCGCGAAGCGGCTTCGGCCAGCGAGATTCCGCTCGACAGCGCCTGGGCGAGGCGCGCCTCCGCCGGGGTCAGCCGATAGGCCGCCTGGAGGATCGCGGTCGCGGGCGCGGCCGGGGCCCCGGGCACGCTCCCGAGGAGCAGCGTGCTCGCCCCGGCGAACAGACCGCGGCTCGGCCCGACCAGCGGCACGACGTGGATCACGAGCGGCGGCCCGTCCCGTCGCGCGGCGACGACCGCCGAGATCGGCGGGCGGCCGGAGGGCCGCGCCAGGGCTTCGAGCTGCCGCGCGGCGTCCGGATCCTCCGCGGTGAGGCGGCCGCCCGAGAGCTTCAGGTCGCGCCCGAGGAGGGCGCCGAACGCGTCGTTCCAGCGGAGCGCCCGCCCGTCGGCGTCGAGGATCAGGGCGGCGCGGTCGATCAGCTCGAAGGCCTGCGTCAGCCCCGCGAGCCGGGCCCGCTCGACCATCGACGTCAGCAGGCCCGCGCGCTGCAGGAGCGGCGACAGGGTCGCGAGGCGCCGCTGCTCGTGCAGCTCGTACGGTCCCTGCTCCACGGTCCGCTGCAGGGAGAGGCACCACAGGCGTCCCTTCACGGAGAAGCCGATCCCGGCGAACCAGCGCAGGCCGCGGGAGGCCAGCAAATCCTGGTAGAAGGGCAGGCGCGCGATCTCCTCCGGCGTGGTGAAGTCCTGATCGACCGCGATCCCGCGCGTCCGCATGAGCGGGATGCCGCGGAGGCGATGGTCGTCGCGGTGCCAGCCCTCGTCGAAGTAGCGGCGCGAGGCGTCGGCGAGGGAGGCGGTGCAGAGCGATTCGAGGCCGGTCCGGTCGGAGCGCAGCAGCAGGGCGCCCTCGCTGCCGGACGCCCGCACGACGCGCTCGGCCAAGTCAGGCCAGCGCGCGGGATCGATCACGGCCTCCTCGAGGTCCTCCCGGAAGCCGGACTCCAGGTCGTCGTGCAGGCGGGCGAAGAGATCCGGCCTCACGCCCGACATGTGACGCGCCTCCGCCGCGCCGGATACTGGCGCCCAGCGCCGGCTCGCCGAACTCTCGTCCTCGCTCGGTACGGCTCCATACCGTCGAACTATAGATCACGTTCTTAAATCCGGGCAAGCATCCCTCTAATTACAGGTTTAGATCGGCGGGAGCGTGCGCGGGACTTGTCGGGAGACGGCACCGCCGCGGTGGGATCCGCGCGTCGACCCGCCGGCGGCGGGAACGACGGCGCCCCGGCCGCGCACACGCGTTCGGCCTGCGCCGGAACCCGCCCCCCTCTACGGGGCGGGCGAGGCTCAGCACTTTGCCACGGCTTGCCAGACACAACTTCTGATAGAGTTGCCGAGAGCCGGGTTCAAGCCTCGTTAACCAAGCTTGGCGATTGTATCGCGGTGCGCGGTTCGATCACGAGTTGTGATGGGACGAGCGCACTCGAGCAGGATGCGGCTGAAGGTCGATGGCGTTTACCCTGTCTGCGTTCCTCGGTGTCGCGCGACGGCGTCCCGGCCGGCCATCCGGTGCCTCGGCGGTCGCGCTCGCGCTCGTCGCCTGCGCGCCGCTGCTCGCCGGCTGCAGTTCCGGGCGCCCGCAGAGCGCGGCGCGCTCCGGCCTCGACGTGGCTCAGACCGGCTCGGTCACCGAGGGCCTCCCGGCCGCGCTGGTCGCGGCCGCCCAAGAGGAGGTCGGGCGGACCATGCGCCTCGGGCTGGCGAACTACCGGCTCAACGTCGGCGACAACCTGGAAGTCTCGTTCCTGATCGATTCCAGCGTCGTCCAGCCGACCTACCGCCTGAACCCGAACGACGAGTTCGACGTCGATTTCCGCACGCACCCGGAATACAACCGTACGGTGATCGTCCGGCCGGATGGCCGGATCTCGCTGCCGGGCAAGAACGGCATCAAGGTCGCGGGCCTGTCGCCGGAGGCGGCCGCCGCGCTGATCAAGAGCACCTACGACGACGTGCTGATCGATCCGGTCGTCACCCTGATGCTGCGCCGGTTCCGCACCGTCACCGACGATTTCCGCGACCTCACCCAGCGGGCCGACATGGGCCGCGTGAAGGTCCTGGCGATCGAGCCGGACGGCAAGATCAACCTGCCGATGGTGCCCCCGGTGCAGGCGGCGGGCCGGACCGTCCACGAGGTCATGGGCAGCCTGAACACCGCCTACAAGCACCAGCTGGCCTCGGTGACGACCAGCGTCCGGCTCGCGAGCCTCGTCCCGGCCAACACCATGGTGTTCGGCGAGGTCCGCGCGCCGGGTCCCGTCACCCTGCAGGGGCCGCGGACGCTGGCGCAGGTCCTGGGCTCGGCCGGCGGCGTCCTGCCGACCGCGGCCGGCGAGGCCGTGCGGATCATCCGCTTCGACGCCGAGGCGGCCGGCAGCGTGCGCATCGTCGACATCGGCCAGCCGGGCTTGGCGGACTCGATCGTGGTGCCGCCCAACGCCACCGTCTACGTGCCGCCCTCGCTGCTGGCCAAGACCGCCCGCGCGGTGGACCTCGTGGTGCGCCAGATCCTGCTCTTCAACGGGACCGGCTTCGGCGTGAACTACATCACCGGCCCGTCCGCCAGCACCTCCACCAGCGCCACCGTGAGGTCCGGCACGTGAGGCAGAGCGACCTGACCGCCGCCGACGCGGTCGAGGGCCCGGCCTTCGACCTCCGCGACGCCCTCGCGGCCCTGTTCCGGCACATCCGGCCGGCGCTGCTGATCCTGGTCGCGGCGATCCTCGGCGCCGGGATCTACCTCCTGCTGACGCCGGCCGAGTACACGGCCGACGCCAAGCTGATCATCCGTCTCGGCCGCGAGAAGGCCGGCGCCCCGCTCCAGGGCGGCGCGAACCAGAACTACATGTTCTCGGAGCGCGCGCAGAACGTGAACAACGAGATCGAGATCCTGCGCGATCCCAGCATCGTGCGCGACGAGTTCGCCACGCTGAAGGCGATCACCCCGACCGGCGACCTCGGGCCGCCCCCGGCGGACTGGACCGACTGGCTGATCTACCAGGGCCGTCAGGCCGTGCGGAGCGCGAAGGCGGTCAAGACCTGGGTCGTCGATACGGTGCGGATCCCGTTCGAGGCGGTGGGCCTGCTGCGCCACCTGACCCCGGACGAGAAGCTCTACGAGGCGTACCTCGCGGCTTTCAAGGTCGTCTTCGTGAAGGAGACGGACGTGATCCTCACGGGCTTCACCTGGACGGACCCGCACTTCGCCGCCCAGGCGCTGAACCGGCTGCTCGACGCCTACAAGCGCCGCCACGTGGAGGTCTACGCCGACGAGACTCCCGCCTCGTTCTACCAGAGCAAGCTGGAGCGCGCCCGGGCCGACCTCGCCGCCATCGACGCGCAGCTCTCGACCTACCTCAAGGGCAACAACACCGCGAGCTTCGAGATCGAGCAGCAGAACGACCTCGGCACCCTGGCCGACCTCGCCAAGCAGAAATCGGCGGCGCAGATCGAGCGCGAGGTGGTCGAGACCCGGCTCAAGCGCACCCGCGAGGCCGGACCCGACCGCTGGCAGCCGACGCCGCCCGACGCGGACCCGACGGTCACGGCCTTCGACCAGCGCTGGGCGGACCTGCGGACGAAGCGCGCCGAGCTGGCGGTGCGGTTCCGGCCGACCGCCCCCGAGTTCGTGAGCCTCGATCGGGACCTCGCGGCCCTGGCCCGACAGAAGTACCAGGCGCTCCTCGCCGCCGACACGGCGAAGCTCGCCATCCTCGCCGAGAAGATCCAGAGCATCACGGGGATCGAGCAGACCCGCCGCCGGGCGGCCATCGGCCAGAGCGACGCGGCGCTGGCCTACGGCCGGCTGACCCAGCAGAAGGGCCTGCTCACCGACGAGATCATCGAGACCCAGAAGCGGATCGACGCTCTGAAGACCGGCACGGGTCTCGACGCGCAGGCCGTCACCTCCTCGGCCCTCGTGGCGCGCGCCGTGCCGCCGCGGCTGCCCTCCGGCCCGAACCGGCCGCTGATCCTCGGGCTCGCGGCCGGTCTCGGCCTGCTCGCCGCCCTGGCCTACGTCGCCCTCGCGGAGATCCTGGCCCAGACCTACCGCAGCGCGTCGGAGGTCGCCCGCTCGCTGCGGGTGCCGGTGCTGGCCGCGGTGCCGCTGCAGACGGGAGCCGCCGCATGATCGCCGCCGCCATCGCGCCGAAGATCGATCCGGCGATCCTGGAGCCGGCCCTCGTCCAGCTCACCCGGCACGAGGCGCGCGTGCGCCGGGTCGGCCTCACCGCGGTCCAGCCCGGCGAGGGCGTCAGCACCCTCGCGCGTGAACTCGCCGGCGCCTACGCCCGGCGGGGCCGCAGCGCCGTGCTGATCGAGGCGAACTGGTCCCGCCCGTCGCTGGCGGAGGCCTACGGCCTGACCGTCCAGCCGGGCTTCGCCGACATCGTTGCCGGCACGGTCGCCCCGAGCCGCGGCGTCCACCCGGTCGCCGACCACCTCAGCGTCGTGCCCGCGGGCAGCCCGTCGGCCATCCGCCAGGCGACCCTGGACGACGGCCGCGTGGAGGATTTCCTGGCGCTCGTCGACGACCGCTTCGAGCTCGCGATCGTGGATTGCGAGCCGATCACCGAGATCGGCGACGCCGCCGCGCTCTCCCCCTTCGTGGACGGCTTCATCGTGGTGATCGGCGCCGATCGCACCCGTCGGGCCGTGGCGCAGCGCGCCCTGGCCGACCTCAAGGCCGCCGGCGGGGCGCCGCTCGGCGTCGTCCTGAACCGCACGCGGCGGCCGATCCCGCGATGGCTCTACCGGTGGCTCGGATGAGCGCGGCGCCCGTCCGCGCGCTGCGGGTCCTGCCGCTCGCCGGGATCGGCTTCGCGGCCGCGGCCGGGGCGATCGCCCTGAGCGCGGCGCCGCTCAAATTCGCCGTCGTCGGCCTCGCGGCGGCCTTCGGCGGGGTCGGCGCCCTGATCGTCGGGCGGCTCTATCGCCTCACGCCGCTCCTGCTCGTCGCCCTCGCGGTCGGGCTGACGGTCAAGCTCGACGTCAGCTTCCTCCAGCATTTCGAGGCCGTCGGGCAGTACCTGCCGAGCATCGGCGGCGGCGCCGGCCTGACGGTGAGCGTCGCCCTGCTGGTGGCCGCGGCGCTGATCGTCGCCAAGCTCACCGGACTCGGGGAGGACGCCCCGGGCCTGCGGCTCGACCGGCCCCTCGTGCTGACGCAGCTCGGCTTTCTGATCGCGGGGCTGCTCTCGCTCTCCAACGCCACCGACCCGGCCTATCTCTGGTTCGACACGTGGCGCTTCGCCGGCCTCCTCCTGGTCTCGGTCGCGGTCTCGAACCTGTCCGAATCCGACATCCGGACCCTCGCGCTGGCGATCTGCGCCCTCTGCCTCGTCCAGACCGCGGTGGCAGGCCTGCAATACGTCTCGGGCTCGGAACTCGGCCTGTCGGTGCTGGGCGAGGAACAGATCGTCGAGGAGAACATCAACTTCTCGGCCCAGCGCCGCGCCGGCGGACTGAAGGTCCACCCGAACATCCTCGGCTACTACTACGAGTTCGTCTGGCCGCTCGCCCTGGCGCTGGCCCTGTCGCGCGGCCCGCTGCTCCTGCGCCTCGCGGGGGCGGCGGGCGCCGCCTCGGCCCTGGTCGGCGTGGTCCTGACCCTGTCGCGCGCGTCCTGGCTGACCTTCCCGGTCTCGGCCGCCCTCCTGATCCTGCTGGTCTACCGCGACCGCCTGTTCTCCCGGACGAGCCTGATCGTCTTCGGCCTGCTGGCGGTCGTCGGCGCCGTCGCGGCGCTCTACGCCGGCCCGCTGATCTGGGAGCGGCTCACCGCCGACGACGGCGGCTCGGCCGCCCAGCGCGGCCCGCTGAACGCCGCGGCCCTCGCCCTGTTCGAGCAGTTCCCGATCTTCGGCGTCGGCCTGAACAACTTCGGCAACCAGTTCGCGGTCCTCGACAGGACCGGCCTGTCCCGACTCGCCGGACTGTTCGACCGGTCGAACCACGTGGTGCACAACCTGCACATCCTGATCCTCACCGAGGTCGGGGTCGTCGGCTACGCGGCCTTCGCGCTGGTCTTCGGCATCGGCATCGCCCGGGGCTTCCGCGCCGCCCGCCGCGCGCCGGTGGGCGATCCGCTCGCGGCGATCGCGGCCGCCTGCGCGGTCGGCCTGATCGCGCACCTGCTGCACGGGCTGGTCGATCCGGGCTTCCGCCTGAATCTCGGCATCGCCGAGCTGCTCTACACCGGCCTCGGGCTGATCGCCGGGGTACGGGCGGCGCAGCGGCGCAGGGCCGTCGCAGCGTCCCGGGCGGTGGCGTCGACGGGCCCGATCGGCGCGGCGCGCGCCCGACCGGAGCGGGTCCCCTCGCCGCGCGGCCCTTCGCGCGCGGAGCCGCCTCGGCGTCGCCCATCCCTCGCAGCGTACGGAGACCGTCCGTGAGCGCCGTCAGCCTCAGCGTCCTGATCGTCACCTACAATGCCGGCCGGGACATCGAGACCTGCCTGGACCTGCTGGCGGCGAGCCGGGTGAGACGCCCCTACGAGGTGATCCTGGTCGACAACGCCTCCACCGACGGGACGCCGGAGCGCGTCGCGCGGGCGTTTCCCTGGGTGCGGGTCATCGCCGAGCCGACCAATCACGGCTTCGCGGGCGGCAACGCGCGCGCGCTGGAGCACGCGCGCGGCACCGCGATCCTGCTCCTCAACCCCGACGCGTTCCTGCACGACCCGGACGCGCTCGCGGGCCTCCTGGACCATCTCGACGCGCATCCGGATGTCGGGGCGGTCGGCCCGCGCCTGACCTTCCCGGACGGGACGCATCAGGTCGGTGACGCCGGCTACGAGCCGCGCCCGCTCTCGATCCTGGTGCACGCCGCCGGCCTGTCGGGCCGCCTCGGGCTGCGCGGCCTCTACCTCGCGAGCCGCCAGGCCAGGGGGGCGCGGGCCCTCGACGTCGACTGGATCTGCGGGGCCTGCCTGCTCCTGCGCCGCTCGGCGATCGCCGCGATCGGCGGCCTGGAGAGCCCGATGTTCCTCTACGGCGAGGACGTGGACTGGGGCTGCCGCCTGCGCGATGCCGGCCTGCGCGTCGCCTACCGCCCGGACATCGCCGTCACCCATCTCCAGGGCGGCTCGGGAAGCGCCCGCTCGGCCCGCTGGCTCGACGGGCTGGCGGCCATCTACAGCCTGCGCAATGCCGGGCGGCTCCTGTCGTCGCCCGCCTTCTTCTCCGGCCCGCTCCGGCTCGGCTTCACCCTGCGGGCCGTGGCCTACGGTCTCGCGGCCCGGCTGCGCCGGCAGCCGGACCTCGCCCGCAAGGCCGAGGACATGCGCAGGTTCTCCGGGCACCTGCGCAGTCTTCGTCTCCGACCGCGATGAACCGTCACGGCCGTTTGCGGATGAACACCATGTGGTAGCCCTTGAAGGGACCCGGCGTGAGCCGGAACAGCAGCTCCCAGAACTTGCCCAGGACGATGTTCTCGCCATGATAGAACGGCTGCCCGTCGAAACTGTAGGTGAAGTGCTCGAACCGGTCAGTTGGGAAAAGCCGCTTCCGCGCCGCCTCCGTGTTCATCGTGTAGAGCGGCACGAACGAGTCGATCTCGACCCGCCGCGGCTCGACGAGGCGCAGCACCCGGGCGTGCAGCCGCTTCGGCACGAGCCGCGCCCCGATCCCGACATAGCCCCAGCGGTTCGGCGTCCAGGCGCAGAGCCAGCCGCCCGGCGCGAGCACCCGGCCGAGCTCCGCCGCGGTGACCTCGGGGTGCTCGATATGCTCGAGGACCGAGAAGGCCGAGATCAGGTCGAAGCTCCCGTCCGGAAATGGCAGCACCCCGTCGTGACCGATCAGCCGGACCTCGTCGGCCGACCGGTTGCCGAGGACCGCCTCGTCGACGTCGCAGGCGACGACCTGGGCGCAGCGCCCCCGGAAGTCGCCGAGGTGCCGCCGCAGTGGGACCGGGTCATCGCTCCACTTGCCGCGCCCCGCGCCGAACTCCATGACCCGCATGTCGGAGCGGAGCAGCGCGTTGACGCGCACGATGTACTCCATCCGGTGGTCGTGCCGGGAATAGCCCCCGGCTCCCATCTCCCGGAACAGACGCTGTTCGACCGTGACCATGCCTCAGGCTCCTCTGAACGTGCTGCGCCGACGGCGCATATGAAATCCGGGGGATCGGGCGGGCGCCCGACGGTGGCGATCCTCGGCACCCGCGGGGTGCCGGCGGCGCACGGGGGGTTCGAGACGCTGGCGGAGCGCCTCGCGCTGGAGCTCGTGGCGCGCGGCTGGCGGGTCGAGGTCTATTGCCAAGCGCGCGAGCCGGCGCCGCCGATGGTCTGGCGCGGGATCCTGCTGATCCCGGTCGCGGTCCGGGGCGACGGCGCCGTCTCGACGATCGTGTTCGACCTGAAATGCACCCTGCGGGCGGCGTTCCGGCCGGCCCTGCCCCTCGTGCTCGGCTACAACACCGCGGTGTTCTCGCTGCTCTACCGGCTGACCGCCAAGCGCAGCGTGATGAACATGGACGGCATCGAGTGGAAGCGCGACCGCTGGTCGAAGCCCGCCAAGGCCTGGTTCTGGCTGAACGAGCGGCTCGGCAGCCTGTTCTCGACCCACCTCGTGGCGGATCACCCGGAGATCGCCCGGCACCTCGCCCGCCGGACCTCGGCCGCCCGGATCACCACCATCGCGTACGGCGCCGACCCGGTGCTGGAGGCCTCGACCGAGCCGCTGGCGACGTTCGGCCTGCGCCCGCGGGATTACGGCCTGCTGATCGCCCGGGTGGTGCCCGAGAACCTCGTGCTCCAGATCGTCCGGGCCTGGAGCGAGGTCCGGCCGGGCCTGCCGCTGCTCGTGCTGGGCAAGCTCGCGGAGTCCGACCCGTACCACCGCGCCGTCCGCGCGGCGGGCGGGCCGGACGTGATCTTCGCCGGCGCGATCTACGAGGCCGAGCGCGTGGCCGCGCTCCGCTTCCACGCCCGCTTCCACATCCACGGCCACACCGTGGGCGGGACCAACCCGTCGCTGGTCGAGGCGCTGGGGGCGGGCTCGCCGATCCTCGCCCACGACAACCCGTTCAACCGCTGGGTGGCGGGGCCGCAGGCGCTGTACTTCGGTGACGAGACCGAGCTGCGGCGGGGCATCCTCGGCCTGGTGCGGGCCGGGCCGCGCCGCCTCGAGGTCATGGGCGAGGCGTCCCGTCGCCGCCACGCCGAGGCGTTCACGTGGCGCGGCATCTTCGACGCCTACGAGCGCGTGCTGCGCCGCCAGCTGGCGCCCAGGCGCCAGGGCCGGGAGGCGCGGCCGGCCGTCCGCCGGGAGCACGGGCGCGCGTGAGCCGGGCACCGGCCCGGCGCGTCCGGATCTAGCGCCCACGGCCCGCCTCCGGGCCGCGGCCGCCGCTGCGGAGCTGCCGCTGGACCAGCATCGTCACGGTGCCGGCCGGGACGTCCCGGAGGCTGCAGACCCCGATCCCGATCGTCGCGCCCGCGCCGATGGCAACCGCCCCCTGCACGGCGGCGTGCGCGCCGACCACGGCGCCGTCGCCGAGACGGGGGCCGTCGGCGGGGAACGGCTGGCTCGGGAAGACCCAGTCCCGCGGCCCGACCAGGGTGCCGGGCAGGAGCGTCAGGTCGGCGCCCCCGGTGCCGCAGAAGGCGACCCGCGCCGGGTGCGGCACGAACAGGCCGGGCCCGAGGCGCGAGCCCGGATGCAGGCAGGCGCCCGTGAGCCGCAAGGACAAGTCCGCCACCAGGGCGGCGCAGCGGCGCCAGCCCCGGCCGTGCAGCAGGTGCGCGGTCCGGTGGAGGATCGCCACCTGCATGGCCGGCAGCGTGAGGTGCATCGCGCGCCGCAGCCGCGAAGTCGGCTTGCCCCCCGTCGTCTGGCGCAGGACGCGGGTGAAGTCGGCCGCCAGGAGGCGCCGCAGGCCCGGCAGGGTGACGTGGTCGGTCATCGGGCCGCTCACGCCGCGCCCGCCCGGCCGGGAAGCGGCCGCCAGGGCTGCGGCATGACCTCCTCGTCGGCCTGGACGGGCTTGAGGATGGTGGTCCGCGGGCCGATCCGGGCCCGGTCACCGATCGGGACGGCGCCGAGCACGATGGCGCCGGCTTCCAGGACGACGTCGTCGCCCAGCACCGGCAGGCCGGGGCCGCCGCCGATGTCCTGGTCGGGCTCCTTCAGCAGGCCGCCGATGGAGGCCTGGATCCCGAAGGCGGCGTCGCGGCCCACGGCGCCGGCGATGACCGTCCCGTAGGGCTGCGGCAGGAACAGGCCGCCGGCGATGCGGCTGGAGGGCGGGATGTCGGCGCCCGTCCACCAGCCGTTCACCAGCCACAGCAGCCACGCCGCCATCCGCCAGCCGCGCTCGTGGGCGTAGCGGGACAGGCGGTAGAGCCAGACCGCGTGGTAGCCCCGGCGCAGGCGGGCCGGTCCGCCGCCGCGGCGGCGCCAGTGATCGCGGTCGGCGGACAGGGCAGCCCGCACCTCGGCCCACCGGAGACGCCCCGCCTCCGCGTCCACTCCGCGCGAGAGACGCAGATCCGGTCCAGCGGCTGTCTCGGACATACGCAGTCCTCCGGTTTTTCCCAACGCGACAACTCTGCAACCATAAATTGATCTTGCGGTTGCAAGCCATACGCAGCCTGCCACGATGCAATCGTAGGTCGCAGTTTTCAGTCAGGCTTCACCGAGAGATGCTTCGCTTGGTAAACCGATTGTCGGGACGGAGGCGCGCCGGCGGGCTGCGCTACGGCGCGAACCTGCTCGGTCAGGCGGCGGGGCGCGGCGTCTACCTCACGGCCGGCTTCGCGGCCTTCGTGATGGTCGGCCATTTCGCCGGCCCGGCGGCGCTGGGCCGCTACGGCCTCGCCCTGGCGATCCTCGCGGTGGCGCTGATCGCGGCGGATTTCGGCACCACCCTGACCTTCGGGGCGCGGCTCGGCGCGGTCGGGCCGGAGATGCGGGCAGCCGAATTCGGCCGGATGCTGTCGGCGCGCCTCGTCCTCGGTCTCGGGACCGGCGCCGCACTCCTCGGTGTCCTGCCGATGCTGCCGGACGCGATCCGGCCCGCCCTGGCGCTGGCCGCTCTCCTCATGCCGCTCGCGGCCGCCCGCTTCCTCGACGCCCTGTTCCAGGTCTGCGGGCGCCCGGGCTGGTCCGTCTGGCCGTCGCTCGCCAACGCCGCCCTGCTGGTCGGCGGGACGGCACTCGCGCTCTGGCTGCAGCTTCCGGAGGCGGCGCTCAGCCTCGTGGCGGTGGCCGCCGGCATCGCGTACGGCGCGGTCGGGCTGGCGCTGGCGCTGCGCCTCGTGCCCGCCCGCCCCGCCTCGCTGCCGCACGCGCTCGCGACGATCCGGGCCGCGGCGGGGGTGGGCGTCTCGAACGCCCTCGGCTCGCTCAACGGCCGGATCAGCCTGATGATGCTGGCCGCCTTCGCGGGCGCGGCCGAGCTCGGCCAGTTCACGGCCGGCTTCCGGTTCTTCGAGCTCGGCGCCGCGGTGGCGATCACCCTGTGCGCCCCGCTGGTGCCGGTCTTCGGGCGCGCCGTCGGACCCCTGGTCGACGGACGGTCGCGCGCCGGCACGACCGCCCTGCGCGCGCGGGTCCGCGGCGCGCTGGTCCCGATCCTCGCCGCGTCCTGCGCCGGAGCGGTGGCGACCTGCGCCCTCGCGGAGCCGCTGGTGCGCCTCGCCTTCGGCCCGGATTTCGGCCGCGCCGTCCCGGTGCTGCGCATCGCCACCGGGATGAGCGTCCTGCTGATCGCCGCCACGATCCTGTTCGCGGGCCTCGTCCCGCTGGGCCGGACCGGTTTCGCGGTGCGCGGGAGCGCGGCGGCCTGCGCCACGAACCTCTTCGCCTGCACGCTGCTGATCCCCTGGGATCCGCTCCTCGGCGCGGGCATCGCCGCGCTGCTCGCCGAGGCCGCGATGCTCGGCGTCCTGGCTCAGGCCTTCTGGCGGGAGGCAGGACCGCCCCTCGCCCTGGCCGACGTGCCGATCCTCGCCGCGCCGGCCCTCCTGACCGCCCTCGCCTGGGCCGCCGGTCCCGCCGCCCTTGCGCCCGCGGCGGTGCCCGCCGCCGCGGCCCTCTCGGCCGCCCTCGCGGGGTGGCTGTGCCTGCGCCGCGCCCCGACCGATCCCCTCGACCTCCCGCTCCCGGAAGCCTCCTCATGAGCGATCGACCCGTGCTCTCGGTCATCATCCCGACCTACAACCGCGCCGACACGCTGCGCCTGTGCCTGAGGGCCTTCGACCGGCAGGAGACGGACGCGCCCTTCGAGATCGTCGTCTGCGACGACGGCTCGACCGACCACACCGGGACAGTCGTCAGCCGCGCCGTCGCCACGGCCCGGATCCCCGTGGTGCACCTGCGCCAGGAGAATGCCGGGGCGAACGCCGCCCGCAACCGCGCCATCGCGGCGGCGCGGGGCGCGCGCCTCCTGATCGTCAACGACGACACGATCCCGGTCCCGAGCCTCGTCGAGGCGCACCGGCTCGCCCACGCCCGGCGGGGCGGTCGTGAGACAGCGATCCTCGGACGGATGACGATCGACCCCGCCCTGCCCTTCTCGCCCTTCTCGGCGCTCCACCACGACGCCTCCTACGACGCGCTGGCGGGCCGCGACGCGGTCGGCTGGGACGCGTTCCTGACCTGCAACGTCAGCGTCGACCGGCGCTTCCTGGAGGAGGCGGGCGGCTTCGACCCGAAGCTGTTCTGGCACGAGGACATCGAGCTCGGCGAGCGGCTGGCCCGGCGCGGCATGCGCCTGTTCTACGCGCCCGAGGCGCTGGGCTACCACCACCACCTCCTGGACGAGGCGGCCTACCTGCGGATCGCCGAGCGCGAGGGCGCGGCGCTGGTGCTGTGGTACCGCAAGCGCCCGGACCTCGTGGCGGATCTCGGCCGGCTCGGCCTCGTCGGGCCGCCGCCGCTGGGCGCGGCGGCGCGCCACCGGGTCGCCGACCTCGCCATGCCGCAGGCGCTCCTGCCCGGCTGGCAGATGGCGGCGCGCGCGCTGACGCGGATCAGCCCCGAGGCCGGCCGCAGCGTGTGGCGGCGGCTGTTCCAGCGGCGCAAGCGCCTCGCCATCGCCCGGGCGCTCGCGGCATGAGGTGGCCCCGCACGGTCCTCGGCGCCCTGTCGGCCCTGCTCCTGCCGGTCCTGTCCGCCTGCGGGCCGGCCGACGCGCAGGTGCAGCAGAACATCCTGGTCGATCCCGCCGGCGGCGCGAAGCCCGGCTACACCACGGTGGCGCGGCTCGCCGACGTGCCCTTCGCCAGTCTCGGTCCCGGATCGAGCGTGCTGGTCCGGGGCGGCAGCTACGGCGACGTCGTGTTCGTCGGGTCCCGCGGGACCGCGGCGGCGCCCGTGACGGTGGCGGCAGAACCCGGCACGCAGCCGCGCCTGTCCAACTCCGTGGTGTTCGAGAACGCCGCCTACGTCACGGTCACGGGCCTGAGCGTCCAGGGCGCGGTGAATTCCGGCTTCATCATCCGCCGGGGATCGAGCCACGTCACGGTCGCGGGCTCGACCGTGTCCCGCTCCGGCCTGGGGATCTGGATCGGCGACGGTGCCGGGGCGGGTCACCGCATCACCGGCAACACCCTCGCCGACAACCAGACCCACGGCGTGGCCGTCGACGTGATCAACGCGCCCGCGGAGGATCCGAGCTACATCCTCGACAACACCGTGACCGGCAACGGCATCCACGGGATGGAGATCAACGGCTCCGGCTACGTCGTGGAGGGCAACCGCGTCGCGGGCAACGGCGTGGGGATGTCGGGCACCTCGGGCATCCACGTCTACGCCAAGGACGCCACTCAGGACGCCGGCGACCGCAACATCATCCGGTACAACATCGTCACCGGCCAGAAGGAGACCACCGGCCAGGACGGCAACGGCATCCAGATCGACCAGTGGTGCGACGGCAACATCGTCGCGTTCAACGTCGCGGCCGACAACGACGGCGCCGGGATCAACCTGTTCGACGCCGGCTCCAACACGGTGGTCAACAACACGACCACCGGCAACATGCGCGATTCCGGCGGCAAGCACGTCTATCGCGGCGAGATCGTGCTGGCCTCCGACTACACCAAGCGGGTCGACCGCACGTCGAACAACCGGGTGCTCAACAACATCGCCTACGCGACCCGGCCGGACGTGGCCGCGATCGTGGTCGAGGCGACCACCACCGACAACAACAACGCGATCGGGCCGAACTTCCTCGGCAGCGCCGTCGGCGCCCCGCTCTACCGCTGGGGCACGCAGGCCACCGGCGACGGGGCGAGCCTGCCGCTCAACGGCCAGGGTCCCGACCTCACCGGCACGCCCGCCTTCCGCGATCCCGCGAACCCCATGGCCGGCGGGCTCGCCCTGACGGCGCCCCCGGCCCGCGCCGGCATCCCACTCGGCGCCACCCGCGACATCGCCGGCCAGGCCTACGCCCCCGGCGAGGCCCCGACCTTCGGCGCCTACAGGAGCCCGTAACATGCTTCGCATCGGCATCGACGCGCACGTGCTCACCGGCAAGCCGCAGGGCAGCCGGACCTGGCTCGTGAACATCATCGGGCGCGCCGCCGCGCGCCACCCGGACGCCACCTACGTGGTGTATTCCGGCGACCCGGAGGCCTGCGCCCGCATCGTCTCGGGCGACAACATCGAGCACCAACGGCTGCCGCGCGTGCCCGCGGCCTTGCGGCTGACCCTGGTCTGGCCGTGGCTCTTCCTGCGCGACCGTCTGGACACGCTGCTGACCACCTACATCGCCCCGCCGCTGGTGCCGGGCGACCGGCAGGTGGTGGTGGTCCACGACATCCTGTTCGAGACGCATCCCGAGTTCTTCCCCTGGTCGATGCGCTGGCGGAACAAGATCCTGACCCGGCTCTCGGCGCGGCGCGCCAAGCTGGTCCTGACCATCTCCGACTACAGCCGCGACTCCATCGCCAACGTCTACGGCATCGCGCGGGAGCGCATCGCCGAGGTGCGCTGCGGCTCCACGCCGCCGCAGGCGGTCACGGAGCGGACGCCGCTCGCCGACGGGCGCCCCTACCTGCTGATGGTCGGCCGGCTGGAGCCGCGGAAGAACCTCGGCCTCGTCCTCGACGCCTTCGCGCGGCTGCCGCAGGGCGCGGCCCGGCTGATCGTGGTCGGCAAGGGCGACGGCGAGCGGCCCGAGACCCTCGACCGCCTCGCCCGGACGCCGGACGCGGTGCACATCGCCGGCATCGACGACCGGGGCCTGTCGGACCTCTACGCCCGGGCCGCCGCCCTGGTCTTCCCGAGCCGCGGCGAGGGCTGGGGCATCCCGGTGCTCGACAGCCTCGCCCGGGGAACCCCCGTCATCGCCTCGAGCCTGACGGCCATCCCGGAAGCCGGCGGCAGCGCGGCGAGCTACTTCGACCCGGACGCGCCCGACCGGGTCGACCGTCTCGCGGAGCTGATGGGCGCGGCGGTCGAGGGGCGGCTGCCCTTCGACGCCTGCGCGGCGCGGGCCCACGCGGCGCGCCACGACTGGGACGGGCCGGCCGCCACCTTCGTCGACCTGATGCGCCGGAGCTTCACGGCCCGCACGCATCTGCGCGACCTGATCGTGGCCGCGCCGAACCTGCGGGGGTGAAGCGTGGGGGTGACGCGCGGGGGTGGCGCGAGAGGGCGCCGTCGGCTCGCCTAGCGCGCGGCCCCGAGCGCGCCGACGGCGGGGCTCTCCGGATCCGCGTCGGCGATGGGATCCTGGATCAGCGTCCAGTAGCCCAGGGCCGCCACCAGGGCGATCACGGCGCCGGTGATGAAGGCCATGGAGAAATGGCCCGTGCCGCCGACGATGAAGCCCGTCACTGTCGGCGCCAGGGCGCCGCCGATGTAGCCGCCGAAATTCTGCATGGCGCCGAGCGACGCCGTGCAGCTGGCCGGCGCCGCCACGGAGGCCATTGCCCAGGCCGACGACGAGCTCATGTAGACCAGGAACAGCGAGGCCGAGATGCAGGCGATCGCGAGGGTGTCGCTCGGCGTCAGCGCCGCCACCACCGTGAACGCGGCGGTCGCCACCAGGGAGCCGACCATCGGGATCTTGCGGCTGCGGATCGGGTCGACGCCGCGGCGGACGAGGACATCGACGACGCGACCGCCCAGGATCCCGCCCAGCACGCCGAAGGCGAAGGGGATCGAGCCGACGAGGCCGGTCTTCTGCAGGGTGAAGTGCCGCTCGATCTCGAGGTAGCTCGGCAGCCACGCGGTGTAGAGCCACGTCATGTAGATGCAGCCGAAATAGCCGACGATCATCCCCCAGCTGGTGCGGAACCCGAAGAGCCGCCGCCACGCGCTCCAGGTGACCGCGCGGCCGGCGTTCGGGGCATCGCCCTCCTCCAGGAAGGCGCGCTCCCCCGGCGTGAGGTCGGTCTCGCGCGGGTTGCGGAACACGAGGTAGACGATCGCGGCGAGGACGAGGCCGGCCGCGCCCATGATGACGAACATCGCCCGCCAGCCGAAGCTCACCATCAGGAAGGTCAACAGCGGCAGGGCCAGGAAGGTCCCGAGCGAGGAGGCGCAGTTCCAGATCCCCGTGGCGGTGCCGCGCTGGCGGATGTTGAACCAATCGCGGGAGACGCGGGCGCAGGTCGGGAAATGCGGCGCCTCGCCGATGCCGAGGACGATCCGGGCGCTCACGAACTGCCAGAACGACGTCACCGCGCCGCCGAGCATCTGGCCGAACGACCAGCAGGTCAGGCCGAGCGTCAGCGTCAGGCGCGGGCCGAGCCGGTCGGCGAGCGCCCCGGCCGGCAGCTGCGCGAAGGCGTAGGCCCAGAGGAAGGCCGAGAGCAGCAGGCCCATGTCGGGGATCGAGAGGCCGAGATCCTCGCGGATCAGCGGGTTGGCCACCGCGAGGGTGGCCCGGTCGACGTAGTTGACGACACCCGCGGTCACCAGCAGGGCGAGCGAGATCGTCTGGATGCGGCGCACGCGCGGCGTTGCGGCCAGGGCCATCGTGTCCTCCCCGAATGACGGGCCCCTTGGGGGTCTCCGCGGCCGGCCGGTCCTTCGCGACTCGTAGCGGCCGCGGAGCATTCTGCACCGAACGCCGCCGGACGGAAGGGCCGCCGCCCCTCGCCTCGCGGCGCCGGGCGTCGTAGACGGGCCGCTCCGTCACCCTCCGAGTCCGCCCGTTGCGCCTGATCCAGATCACCCACCACGACCTCGACGGCTACGGCGCCTCGACGGTCGCCGCCGCCTGCGCCCCGGTCGAGCGCGTCGTCCACGTGCCCCGCTACAGCGATGTCGGCCCGGTCTTCGAGGACGAGATCAAGCGCCTCGGCCGCGCGGCGGAGCGCGAGATCCTGCTGATGACCGACCTCGGCCTGGAGGAGCAGACCATCGCGGGCCTGAAGAAGTTCGCCGCGATGAACCGGCGCCGCGAGGACGGGCAGAAGCACCGCCTCGTGGTCCTCGACCACCACGCCTCCTCCCTCGACCAGATGCGGCGCCTGGGCCTGGACGCGGCGCCCGACGCCGAGCGGCCGGCGCTCCACCGGATCGACCTGGGCGACCCCGAGATCGCCGTGCTGATCGAGGACGACATCTGCGCCACGCGGATGGCCTTCGAGCACCGGGCCCTGTTCGCCGCGCACGAGCCCGCGACCGACCTGTCGAGCCTGCTCACCGCGGTCGACGCCCTCGACCTGTGGCGCAAGGAGAGCCCCGCCTTCCGGGGCGGCCTCGCCCTGGACGAGCTGTTCTGGGAGGTCGTGTCGAGCTACGTGCCGGTCGGGCATCCCTGGCACGACCGGTTCGTGTCCGAGATCCTGCTCGCCGCCGCCGCCGCCCTGCGGGACGGGGCGAGCCCGGCCGAGCTGGAGCGCCGCGCCTCGGCGCTGCGCGCCGGCGTGGTCGACACCCTGCTGCGCGACGCGCCGGACGACGACCCGGCGCTGACGACGCGCATGCGGCTCGCCCGGGCGCTCGCCCGCTCGGATTCCCTGTTCCGCCCGCTGAAGGACGGCACGCTTCTGTCCTTCGCCCTCGATTCGGGCACCTTCCAGCGGGTCTCCGACCTGATCATGGACGCGGGCCGGGCCAAGCGCGTGGTCAACGTCCAGCGGATGGGCACGCTGTCGTTCCGGTCCAACGACGGCACGGCCCTCGACGGCGCCCGCCTGTTCCGCGGCGGCGGCCACCGCGACGCGGCGGGCGGCCGGCTCCAGAGCGGCTCGGCCTTCTCGATGGCGGACGCGATCGCCCAGGTGGAGCCGGTACTGAACCCGGAGAAGCCCGCGGGTTCGGACAGCCCGTTCGCGGCGCTGAAGAACTGGAAGGGCTGAGCGACCGGCCGCCCTGCCCGTGCGGGCGCGGCCGGCGGCCTAGAGCCGGAAATCCTCGCCGAGATAGAGCCGGCGCGCGTCCGGGTTCGCCACGATCTCCTCGGGCGTGCCCTCGGTGAGGATGCGGCCGGAATGGGCGATGTAGGCGCGGTCGATCAGGCCCAGCGTCTCGCGGACGTTGTGGTCGGTGATCAGCACGCCGATGCCGCGCTGCTTCAGGTGCTTCACGAGGTCCTGGATGTCGCCGACCGCGATCGGGTCGATGCCCGCGAAGGGCTCGTCCAGCAGCATGAAGGTCGGCGACGAGGCGAGCGCCCGGGCGATCTCGCAGCGCCGCCGCTCACCGCCCGAGAGCGCGATCGAGGGCGACTTGCGCAGGCGCGCGATGTCGAACTCCTCCAGCAGCGAGTCGAGCTTGCGCGCGCGCGCCTTGCGGTCCGGCTCGACCACTTCCAGCACCGCCCGGATGTTGTCCTCCACGGTGAGCCCGCGGAAGATCGAGGCCTCCTGCGGCAGGTAGCCGATCCCGAGCCGCGCCCGCTGGTACATGGGCAGGTGCGTGATCGGCAGGCCGTCCAGGGTGATGTGGCCGCGATCGGCCGCCACCAGCCCGGTGATCATGTAGAAGATCGTGGTCTTGCCGGCGCCGTTCGGCCCGAGCAGCCCGACGGCCTCGCCGGTGCGCACGGTGAGGCCGGCCTCGTGGACGACCGTGCGGGCGCCGTAGCTCTTGCGCAGGCCGCGCACGCTGAGGATGCCGAGACCGCCCTCCTCGGCCGCGGACCAGCCGTCGGCCTCGGCCGGCTGTTCGGCCTGCCGAGCGCGCCGGCCGAACAGCCGGCCGAGCCAGCCCGTCCGGGCCGACTCCTGCGGGCCCGCCTGGAACGCCACGGCGCCGCTCAATCGACCTGCGCCTTCGGCCTGGGCGGCGGCTGGCTGCAGCCCTTCGCCTTGCCGTCCTTGGCGTCGGACTTCTCGCCGGGCACGAACAGGGCCGAGACGCGGCCGCCCGCCACCGGGTCCATGTTCGCGCGTCCGGTGTTCATGTCGTAGACGAGCCGCTGCCCGCGGGTGACGTTCTGACACTGGCTCAGGACGACGTTGCCGGTCAGCACGATCCGCTTGGCGTCCTGGTCGAACACCGCGTGATCGCCCGTGGCGACCTGGTCCTTCTGCACCACCGTCACCGGCCCGGCGCAGTCGACCTTCTGGATCCCGTTCTCGGCGGGGTTCCGCGGCGCCGCGTCGGCGCCCTCGTCCCGCGCCTCAGGCTTGGCGTCGCCCTTGGCGCCCTTGCCCGGCGCGTCCTTGCCGCGCTTGTAGGTCACCGTCATGGTCGAGCAGCGGATGGTGCTGTCGCCCTGCACGGCCACGACGTTGCCGGCGAAGACCGCCTTGTTCTCCCGGTCGAACACGTCGAGCCGGTCGGCGTCGATCTTGATCGGATCCTTGCCGCCGCCGCCGATATTGCCGAAGGGCGAATCCTTGCGCGCCGGCTTCTCGGCCAGCGCCGGGCCGGCGAGGACCAGCCCGGCCGCCAGGGCGGCGCAGAGGAGGCGGGCGGCGCTCATCGGGCACCGTCCGCGGCTTCGGCGTCCGAGGTCAGGATGCGGGCCTGGGGCTTCTCCCCCGGCGCGTCGCTGACGATGACCACGTGGACGTTGCCCACGAAGGAGATCCGCTTGCCGTTCTCGACGACGTCGAGGGTGTCGGCCTTCACGTTGGCCCGCGCGCTCGAGACGGTGACGGGCTCCTGCGAGCTGATGGAGCCGGTCTTGAACGCGACGGCGGCGGAGCGCAGGCGCGCCTCCTCGCCCTTGTCGGTCCAGATGCGGATGTCGTCCTTCAGGTCGAGCGCCTCGCGGGCGGTGTCGAACAGGCCCGACGTCGCCGAGAGGCGGGCGATGCCGCCCTGGTCGTCGGTGGCGATGTGGCCGCGCATCTGCTGCAGCTCGATCTGGCTCGGCTTGCGGACGTCCTGGAGGGCGGCGTCGGCCGTCACCTCGTAGCCGCGCGTCCCCTGGCGGAAGCCCGAGAGCCGCGGGTTCTCCATGCGGACCTTGGAGCCGGCCAGCGTCACCGGGCCGACCGAGACGCCCGGCAACTGCGCCGCGAAGGGATTGAACAGGTAGCCCAGCAGCAGCGCCACCGCGCCGCCGGCGACCACCGGAATCAGCCGGCGCATGGTGCGCACGCGTCCGCTGTGGCGGTACGCCCGGGCGTGGGCCCGGGTCCGCGCCGCCGCGACCGCCTGTCCGTTGCCGGCTTCAGCCTCGACCGGGTTCATGCAGCGTCCGTGAGGCGCGCCCGAGGCGCGCGAGAGGGTTCGGCTCAGACGCCTGCGGCCCCCACCGCGCCCGCGCCTTCGGCCGGGCAATGATCCCGACCGGTGGCGAAGTTATGGCTCGACCATTTCCGAATGATCAACCGAACCCACAATCATCCCGGACGGATGTGTGTGGAGACACACGCCGCGCGTGCCGTCCTAGCAGCGCGCGGCGCGGGTCTCCGTAGTCCTACGCGCCCCGCGCGGCCGCGAGCGCCGCCGCCACCGTGCGGGCGAAGGCCGCCGGGTCGCGGGGGCTGTCGCCGTCCTGGATGCGGGCGAGGTCGAGGAGCGTGCCGGCGGCCTGCGGCACCTCCGATTCGGGCGCCGCGGCCAGCGCCCGAATCAGCGGGTGGCGCGGGTTGATCTCCAGGACCGGCTGCCCGGCACCGGCCCGCCCGGCCCGGCGCATGAGCCGCTGCATCTGCAGGTCGGGTCCGCCGGTGCCGGCCGAGAGGACCACGGCCGAATCGACGAGCCGGTCGGTGGTGCGCACGTCCGAGACCTCGGCGCCGAGGGCCGTCTTCACGGCGGCGACGAAGGCGTCGATGCCCTCCGGCGCCTCCGGCTGCTCGCCCTCCGGCGCGAACTTCGACAGGTCGAGGCCGCCCTTGGTGATCGAGCGGAGCGGCTTCTCGTCGAAGGTGCCGAGCTGATCGGGCCAGAAGGCGTCGACGTGGTCGGAGAGGAGCAGCACCTCGAGGCCGCGGGCCCGGAAGCCCTCCAGCTGCGGCGACGACTTGAGCGCCTCGGCGTCGTCGGCGACGAGGTAGTAGATCGCCTCCTGGCCGTCCTTCATGCGGGACACGTAGTCGGGCAGCGAGGTCCAGCCCTCGACCGCCGAGGAGCGGAAGCGCAGGAGCGGCGCGATCTCGCCCCGGCGCTCGAAATCCTCGTAGATGCCCTCCTTGAGGACGGGGCCGAAATTCTCCCAGAAGGACTGGTAGCCCTCCGCGTCCTTGGCGCGGGTGGTGAGTTCGGAGACGACGCGCCCGGTGACCGCGCGGCGGATCCGGGCGAGCGCCGGGGTCGATTGCAGCATCTCGCGGGAGACGTTCAGCGGCAGGTCCTCGGTGTCGACGACGCCCTGGACGAAGCGCAGCCACGGCGGCAGCAGTTCGGCCTCGTCGGTGATGAACATCCGCCGGACATGCAGCCGGACCTTGCTCTGCCGCTCGTTCTCGAGGGCCTGGAACGGCTTCGAGCCGGGGATGAACAGAAGCGCGGAGAACTCGAGCTGCCCCTCGGCGCGCCAGTGGAGCGTCGCCCACGGCTTGTCGAAGTTCATGCCGATGGAGTGGTAGAATTCCTCGTACTGCTCCTCGGTGACCTCGGACTTCGCCTTGCGCCAGAGCGCGGTGCCCTGGTTGGCCGACTCGTCCTTGCCGTCGCGCACGACGGCGATCGGCACCGTGATGAAGTCGGCCCATTTCCGCACGAGATGGTCGAGGCGGTAGGGCTCGAGGTACTCGTCGGCATCCGCCTTGAGGTGCAGCACGATGTCGGTGCCGGGCTCGGCCCGCGTCGCCGACTCCAGCGTGTAGCTGCCCTGCCCCTCCGAGGCCCAGGTCCAGGCCTCGTCGCTGCCGGCGCGGCGCGACGTGACGGTGACGCGGTCGGCGACCATGAAGGCCGAGTAGAAGCCGACGCCGAACTGGCCGATCAGGCTCGGCCGGTCCTCGGCCTTGGCGGATTCGAGCGTCTGCGAGAAGGCCCGCGTGCCGGAGCGCGCGATGGTGCCGAGGTTGGTGGCGAGATCCTCCTTGGTCATGCCGATGCCGGCGTCCGACACGGTCAGGGTCCGCGCCTCCTTGTCGGGCGCGATGCGGACCTTGGCGTCCGGCGGCAGCGCGCTCGCCGCCGAGGTCAGGGCCTCGAACCGCCGCCGGTCCATGGCGTCGGCCGCGTTGGCGACGAGTTCGCGCAGGAAGATCTCGCGGTCGGAGTAGAGCGCGTGCACGACGAGGTCGAGGAGGCGTCCCACCTCCGCCCCGAATTCGTGCCGCTCGATCGTCTCGCTCACGGGTGATGCCTCCGCTGTGGGGAAATTGCGGTGGCGATATGCTGGCGAACGGGGCCGTTTTCAATGCGAAAGACGGCCGGCCCCGGCCTCCGACGCGCGCCTCGGGCAGCGCCCCCGCGCGCCGCGACCGGTCAGATCTCGATCTCGGTGCCCACCTCGACGATCTGCCGGGTCGGCAGGCCGAAATGGGCGCCGGTGCGCTCGGCGTTCCGCTTCATGAAGGCGAACAGGCCTTCCCGCCACGGCGCCATGCCGGGATGGGTCGGCGACGGGATCACCACCTCGTGGCCCACGAAATACGTCATGTCCTCCAGATATTCCGGCGGCAGCAGCCCGCTCGCCACCGCGCATTGCAGCCCCTCGGGGATCGAGGCGGTCTGCATGAAGCCGTAGCGCAGCACGACGCGCTCCATGCCGGGCGTGTACTTCGAGATCGCCTTGCGGATCCCCTGCGCCACCAGCGTGACCTGCGCCCGCTCGCTCGCCGGGATCACCGGCTCCTCCTCGTAGACGACGGTGATCAGCAGGATCCGCTCGTGCAGGCAGCGGCTGCGCTCCAGCAGGCGGCCGAGCGCCATCGGGATGCCCTCGGTGGCGGCGGTCAGGAAGGCCGCGGTGCCGGGCAGCGTCACCGGCGGGTGCGAGCCGAGGCTGGAGAGGAAGGAGGCCTCGGACATGCGCATGGTCTGGCGGACGGATTCGAGGACGTGGTTGCCCTTCATCCAGGTCAGCATCAGGAAGGCGACCACGCCGGCGAGCAGCAGCGGAAACCAACCGCCCTCGAACAGCTTCACGCTGTTGGCGGAGAAGAACACGAGGTCGATGCCGAGGAAGAAGCCGTTGACCGCGAGGACCAGGACCGGGTTGTAGCCCCAGCGGAGCGCGATCAGCGCGGCGAGCAGCGTGGTGATGCCCATGAGCGCCGAGACCGCGATGCCGTAGGCGCCGGCCAGGGCGTCGGAGGAGCCGAACACCACCACGGCCGTCAGGGTCGCCACGGCGAGCAGCCAGTTCACCGCCGGCACGTAGATCTGGCCGCGCTCGTCCTCATCGGTGTGCACCACCC
Source organism: Methylobacterium sp. NPDC080182 (assembly GCF_050281105.1). NCBI lineage: Bacteria > Pseudomonadati > Pseudomonadota > Alphaproteobacteria > Hyphomicrobiales > Methylobacteriaceae > Methylobacterium > Methylobacterium sp. NPDC080182. The sequence goes on along the minus strand of NZ_JBNNWO010000001.1, from coordinate 525,659 downwards.
GCATCATCGGCATGAAGCCGAGCTGGATCGACTGCTGGGTGAGCGAGTAGACGCCCGAGATCACCGCCTGCGAGGCGATGACGGTCGCCATCGTGGCGAGCGCCACCAGCGGGTAATGCGCCCAGTCCGGCGCGAGCCGGTAGAACGGGTTCTCGATCGCGCTCGGGTCGGCGATGATCAGCGCGCCCTGGCCGCAATAGTGGATCAGCAGCGCCGGCAGCACGAGGCCGAACCACGCGATCCGGATCGCCGGGGCGCCGAAATGGCCGAGATCGGCGTACATCGCCTCGCCGCCGGTCACCGCCAGGAAGGCCGCGCCGAGCATCAGGAAGCTGACATGCCAGCCGGCATGGATCAGGAAGTCCACCGCCCGGAACGGGTTGGCCGCCGCCAGGATCTCCGGCGCGTGCAGGATGCTCGGGACCGCGAGCAGGACCAGGACGACGAACCAGACGAGCATGACCGGCCCGAACACCCGGCCGATGGCGGCGACGCCCTTGTGCTGGACCAGGAACAGCCCGACCAGGATGGCGAGGGTGATCGGCACGACGTACGGCCCGAGTGACGGCGCGTCGACCTTCAGGCCCTCGATCGCCGAGAGCACAGAGATCGCCGGCGTGATCGCGCCGTCACCGTAGAGCAGCGCCGCGCCCACCAGCCCGACCACCAGGAGCAGCGCCTTCCACGTGCCGGGCCGGGCCTGACGGGCGCCGAGCAGCGCCAGCATGGCGACGATGCCGCCCTCGCCGCGGTTGTCGGCGCGCAGGATCAGCACCGCGTATTTCAGCGACACGATCAGGATCAGCGACCACAGGATCAGCGACACCGCGCCGGTGGCCGCCGCCGGCACCGAGGCGCCGCCGCTGGTCGCGGCCTTCACGGCCTCCTTGAACGCGTAGAGCGGGCTCGTGCCGATGTCGCCGTACACGACGCCCAGCGCGCCCAGCATCAGCGCGCCGCCGGGCCCGTGCCGGACCGCGCCGGGCTTGCGCGCCACCGGCGCCGCCGGACGATCGACCGCCGGGGCAGCCGCGGAAGGCAGGGCTTGGCTCACGGTCGGGTCCGGTCGATGGCGTCGCGGTTGGCCGAAATCTTAGCGAGTCGGTCGCGCGGCGATAGACTCGGCAGATCTCCCGAGCGACCGCGGCGAAGACTTGTCACCCGAACGTGATGACAGTCGAGCGACCGCTTCGGCCCCGCCGCGCCGGCGGCGCGCGGGGCCCGCCGGTCAGGCGGCGTCGAGCCCCAGGTCGATGATCGCCGCCGAATGGGTGATCCAGCCGCAGGAGATCAGGTCGACCCCCGAGGCCGCGACGGCCCCGACCGTCTCGCGGGTGATCCGGCCCGACGCCTCGGACAGGGCGCGCCCGTCGATCATCGCCACGGCGCGGCGGAGCAGGTCGGGCCCCATATTGTCGAGGAGCACCGCGTCGATCCCGACCGACAGGGCCTCCTCCAGCTGCTCCAGGCTGTCGACCTCGCACTCGATCTTCACCAAGTGGCCGGCCCGGGACCGGGCGCGCTCGATCGCCGGGACGATGCCGCCGGCCACCGCCACGTGGTTGTCCTTGATCAGCACCGCGTCGTCGAGGCCGAAGCGGTGGTTCGAGCCGCCGCCGGCCCGGACCGCGTGCTTCTCCAGGGCGCGCAGGCCCGGCGTGGTCTTGCGGGTGCAGACGATCGACGCCTTCCCGTGCGGGCGCGCGGCCTCGACGAGGCCGTGGGTGGCGGTGGCCACGCCCGACATCCGGCAGAGCAGGTTCAGCGCCACGCGCTCGGCCGTCAGGATCGCCCGCGCCGGCCCCTCGAGGCGCAGCACCACGTCGCCCGGCGCCACGCGGGCGCCGTCGCCGCGCTCGACCGTCACGGTGACGGCCGGGTCCACCAGCGCGAAGGCGATGGCGGCGGCGTCGGTGCCCGAGATGACGCCGTCCTGCCGGGAGGCGATCACGCCGCGCATCCGCTCGCCCGGGGGGACGATGGCGTCGGTGGTGATGTCGCCGGCCCGGCCGAGATCCTCCAGCAGGGCGGCGCGCACCACGGGCTCCACGAGGAGCCGCGGCAGGGGGAGGATCTCATCGGAGAGAACCGACTGGGTCATGGCGTCAGCGCCTCCTCGGCGGACGGGGTCGCGGCGATCGGGTCGGCCAGCGCGGCCTCGGTGTGCGCGGCCACGGCGAGATGGGGGAAGTCGCTGCGCCAGTGGGCGCCGCGGCTCTCCCGGCGGGCGAGCGCGCCGCGGGCGATGAGCAGCGCCACGAGGGCGGCGTCGCAGGTCTCAGCCCCCGCCTCGAGGACGGCGACGGCTTCCTCGAGGCCGGCGGCGTCGCGCACGACGCCGACCCTGCGCTCCATCAGCGCGCGGATCGCCGGCAGGTCGCCGGCGGCACGGACAGACACGGCCTCGGGCACGATCGCGGCGGGCGGCGGCGTGTCGAGCCCGTCGGCGATGAAGCGCGCGTAGGCGAGGCCCTCCAGCAGGGAGTTGCTGGCGAGCCGGTTGGCGCCGTGGAGGCCCGTCGAGGAGACCTCGCCGCAGGCGTAGAGGCCCGGCACCGAGGTGGCGCCGTACGCGTCCACCTTCACACCGCCCATGTGGTAGTGCGCCGCCGGGCGGACCGGGATCGGCTGCACGGCGGGGTCGATGCCGGCGGCGGCGCAGAGCCCCGCCACGGTCGGGAACCGCGTCGGCATCGCGGCGCCGAGCGCGCCGCGGGCGTCGAGATAGACCGTGCGGCCCCGCTGCAGCGCCTGGAAGATGCCGCGGGCGACCACGTCGCGCGGCGCGAGGTCGCCGCCCGCGATGCCGGCCATCACGGCGGCGCCGGTCTCGTCGATGAGGCGGGCGCCCTCGCCGCGCAGAGCTTCGGTCGCGAGCGGCATCGGGTCGGCGCCGGCCGCGATGGCTGTCGGGTGGAACTGCACGAACTCCATGTCGCGCATCACTGCGCCGGCCCGGGCGGCGAGCGCCAGCCCGCGGCCGACGGCGCCCGGCGGGTTGGTGGTCGCCGCGTAGAGGGCGCCGACGCCGCCGGTGGCGAGCACCACCGCGCGGGCCGGGATGCGGAAAAGCGCGCCGTCGCGCTCGGCGACGATGCCGGCGACCGCCCCGCGCGTGTCCCGGAGCAGGTCGCAGGCCCGCGCCGTGACGATCTCCACGGACGGCGCCGACAGCACGGCCCGCACGAGCCCTTCGAGGACGCGGGCGCCGGTGGCGTCGCCGCCGGAGCGGACGATGCGGCGGCGGCCGTGAGCCGCCTCGAGCCCGAGGGCCAGCGCGCCGTCGTCGGTGCGGTCGAACGGGACGCCGATCCGCACGAGCCAGTCGATCAGCGCGGGGCCCTCCGCGGCGACCCGGAGCGCCACGTCGGGCTCGGTGAGCCCGGCGCCGGCGGCCTCCGTGTCGGCGGCGTGGAGCGCCGCCGCGTCGTCGGCGCCGACCGCGGCCGCGATCCCGCCCTGGGCCCAGCCGGTGGCGGTGCCGAGGCCGAGGGCCGAGGCCGTGACCAGCGTCACCGGGCGGGGCGCGAGGCGCAGCGCGACGCTGAGGCCCGCGACGCCGCCGCCGACCACGACGACGCGGTCGGCGCTGTTCGGGGAGATCGCGTTCATCGTGTGCGCACCTCGAGCATGCGCTCGACCGCGGCCCGGGCGCGGTCGGCGAGCGCCGGGTCGACCGTGACCTCGTGGGTCATCGTCTCGAGCGACCGCCGGATGTTGCGCAGGCTCATCCGCTTCATGTGCGGGCACATGTTGCAGGGCTTGATGAACTCGATGTCCGGGTTCTGCGCCGCGATGTTGTCCGCCATGGAGCACTCGGTGACGAGCACCACCTGCTTCGGCCGCTTCTCGACGACGAAGTCCATCATCATCGCGGTGGAGCCCGAGAAGTCCGATTCGGCCACCACGTCCGGCGGGCATTCCGGGTGCGCGATCACGGTCACCCCGGGATAGCTGTCGCGGACATCGCGGATGTCGGCCGGGGTGAAGCGCTCGTGCACCTCGCAATGGCCGGCCCAGGTCAGGATCTCGACCTCCGGTATCTCGGCCTGGACGTTCTGCGCGAGGAACTCGTCGGGGATCATGAGGACGCGGGGGGCGTTCAGCGACTTCACCACCGCGACGGCGTTGCCGGAGGTGCAGCACAGGTCGGACTCGGCTTTCACGGCCGCCGAGGTGTTCACGTAGGTCACGATCGGCACGCCCGGGTATTTGGCACGCAGGCCGCGCACGTCTGCGGCGGTGATCGAATCGGCCAGCGAGCAGCCGGCGCCCATGTCGGGGATGAGCACGGTCTTGCTCGGGTTCAGGAGCTTGGCCGTCTCGGCCATGAAGTGGACGCCCGCCAGCACGATCACGTCGGCGTTCACGTTCACCGCCTCGCGGGCCAGCGCGAGGCTGTCGCCCACGATGTCGGCCACCGTGTGGAAGATCTCGGGCGCCTGGTAGTTGTGCGCCAGGATCACGGCGTTGCGCTCCCGCTTCAGGCGCAGGATCGCCTCGATGTCGGGTGCGAGCGCCGGCCACTCGATCGCGGGGACGTGCCGGCTGACGCGTGCGTACAGATCCGGAAGGGGCAGGCCCGGGATCGTCGTGCGGGAGACGGGTGCAACGGTCGCCGTCATGGCGTCCTCCATTATGCTCAGTTTGAGCATTGTGCCGTCTAACTTATGGGGGCCGGACGCGCCTGTCCAGATATGCTAGCTGTGAGCATAAATCTTTTGCGGTGCGATGTTACGCTGCGCCGCCGAAGGCTCGAGCGCTCAGCAGAAGGTCGCCGGGTCAGGTCCGATCCGGCCGTCGGCCCGGTCGAGGCCGGCGATCCGCGCCATCTCGTCCGCGCCGAGCTCAAAATCGAACAGCGCGATGTTCTCGGCGATGCGCCGCGGGGTGGCGGTCTTGGGGATCGCCACGCATCCGATCTGGATCTGCCAGCGGAGCACCACCTGGGCGGGCGTCTTCCCGTGCGCTTCCGCGATTGCGAGGATGACCGGGTCGTTCAGCTCCTTGCCCCGGCCGAGCGGGCTCCATGACTCGGTCACGATCCCGTGACGGGCGTCCTCCGCGCGCGGTTCTTTGCGCTGGAAATAGGGGTGCAACTCGATTTGGTTGACGGCCGGGGCCGCGTCGGTCTCGCCGATCAGCGTGGCGAGGTGCTCGGGCGAGAAGTTCGACACGCCGATGGACTTCGCGCGGCCCTCCTTCCGGAGCTCGATCAGCGTCTTCCAGGTCTCGACGAACAGGCGACGCTGCGGGCACGGCCAGTGGATCAGGTACAGGTCGACATACGGTAGACCGAGTTGCCGCAGGCTCTCGTCGAAGGCGCGCCTCGCCTCGTCGCGGCCCTGGCGATCGTTCCAGAGCTTCGTGGTGAGGAAGATCTCCTCGCGGGGGATCCCCGCGTCCCGGATGCCGCGCCCGACGCCCGCCTCGTTGCCGTACGCCGCGGCCGTGTCGATAAGCCGATAGCCGGCGCGGAGGGCCTGTCCGACGAGATCCGGAGCCTGGGCGTCCGAGAGCTGCCAGCAGCCGTAGCCGATCTGCGGGATGTGTCGGCCGTCGTTGAGCGGCAGGGTCGGGATAGCCATGAGGCGAGGCTCCGGTGTCGTGGTCCGATCAACCCAAACGCTCGCAGCGGGACGCGTTCCAAGGCGTCACCGTTCTCGCGAGCGCAGCGAAGCAAGGACGGAGCGATCGGGTCACGACATGGGTCCAGCGCCCGTAGCGGCGGAGCCGCGCTGAACGGGCGCAGTCTGGACAGGATCTAATCCATCCGGCCGGACGTTGGCGCACCAGATTCCAAGCTGCGCGCGGCGTCCCACGCGTGGTGCACGGGCTGGATGGCAGCATGACAGACGCGACTCCGACGAAGCCGCTCGCGCTGACGCGGCGGGCCGTGGTGGAGGGCTGTGCGGTGGCCGGCGCACTCGGCGCCCTCGGGTTCCGGCCCAGTCCCGCGATGTCCGCGGCGGCGCCGGGCGATCCGGCTCCGCAGACCGTGCCGGTGCGGCTCAGCATCAATGGCCAACCGCACGATCTCGTCCTCGACACCCGCACGACGCTCCTCGACGCTCTGCGCGAGCACCTCGCGCTCACCGGCACCAAGAAGGGCTGCGATCACGGCCAGTGCGGGGCCTGCACGGTCCTGGTCGACGGCCGGCGGATCAATTCCTGCCTGACGCTCGCGGCGATGCACGAGGGCGACCCGATCACCACGATCGAGGGCTTGGCGGACGGGGACAAGCTTCACCCGATGCAGGTGGCGTTCCTGGAGCATGACGGCTTCCAGTGCGGCTACTGTACGCCGGGCCAGATCTGCTCGTCGGTCGGCATGCTGAGCGAGGCCAAGGCCGGCTGGCCGAGCCACGTCTCCGAGGACGTCGCGGCGACTCCGACGCTCAGCGACGCCGAGATCCGCGAGCGGATGAGCGGCAACATCTGCCGCTGCAGCGCCTACCCGAACATCGTCGCGGCGATTCGCGACGCCGCCGCCACCAAACTCTGAGGAGGCGGAGATGAAGGCCTTTGCCTACGAGCGCCCCGCCACCGTGCAGGACGCCGCGAAGCTCGCGGCCGAGCGGCCGAACGCCAAGTTCATCGCTGGCGGCACCAACCTTCTCGACCTGATGAAGCTCCAGATCGAGACCCCGGCCACGTTGATCGACGTCAACCGGCTGCCGCTCGACACGGTCGAGGCCACGCAGGATGGCGGCCTGCGCATCGGCGCGCTCGTCCGCAACGCCGACCTCGCCGCCGACCCGCGGGTCCGGAAGGACTACGCCGTGCTGGCGAAGGCGCTGCTCGCCGGCGCCTCGGGCCAGTTGCGCAACAAGGCGACGACGGCCGGCAACCTGCTCCAGCGGACGCGGTGCTACTATTTCTACGACACCGCTATGCCCTGCAATAAGCGTGAGCCCGGCTCGGGCTGCTCGGCGATCGGCGGGTTCAACCGCATCATGGCAGTGGTCGGGGCGAGCGAGGCCTGCATCGCCACCAACCCGTCCGACATGAACGTCGCCATGCGCGCCCTCGACGCGACGGTGGAGACGGTGAACCCGGACGGGCAGGCGCGCAGCATCCCGATCGCCGACTTCCACCGGCTGCCCGGCGACACGCCGCAGGTCGAGACCGAGCTGCGCAAGGGCGAGATCATTACGGCCGTGACGCTGCCGAAGCCGGTGGCCGGTACCCACATCTACCGGAAGGTCCGCGACCGGGCGTCCTACGCCTTCGCGACCGTGTCGGTGGCCGCCGTGATCGCTGGCGCCGAAGGAGGCAAGCCTCAGGCCGCGCGGCTCGCCTTCGGCGGCCTGGCGCACAAGCCCTGGCGGGTGGCCGAGGCCGAGACGGCACTGGTGCAGACCGGCTCGGCCGACGCCGCCGCCGACGCGGTGCTCAAGGGCGCCCGCGGCTACGGCAGCAACGACTTCAAGATCCCGCTGACGCGCCGGACCCTTCGGGCCGTCGTGGCGCAGGCGACCCGCGCGTAGATCCCGGCAAGGACCGTTCCCATGGAGATGAACCAGCCGATCGGCCGGACGCCCCTCGACGACCGGCCCGACGGGCTCGTCGGCAAGCCGCTGAACCGGGTCGAAGGCAAGCTCAAGGTCACGGGTCACGCGCCCTACGCGTACGAGACCCGGGCCCTGAAGACCCCCGCCTACGGCTTCATCGTGCCGGCGGCGATCGCTTCCGGCACGATCCGGTCGATCGACGCGGAGGCCGCCCGCAAGGCGCCCGGCGCGATCCTAGTGATGACCCACGAGAACGTGCCCGAGCAGGGCGAGAAGAAGGAGCAGGTCTGGCCACAGCTCCAGGGGACGGAGATCCGGTTCTACGGGCAGCCGGTCGCCTTCGTGGTCGCCGAGACCTTCGAGCAGGCGCGCGCCGCCGCGATGCTGGTCAAGGTCCGGTACGACGCGGCCAAGCCCAAGGGGCTGCTCAAGGACAGCCTGGCGGCGGCCTACGAGCCGAAGCCGGTCAATTCACCGCCGGATTCCAAGCTCGGCGACTTCGACGCCGCCTTCGCGGCCGCACCGGTCAAGCTCGACGTGGAGTATGTCACGCCGAACCAGATCCACGCACAGATGGAGCCGCACGCCACCATCGCGTCCTGGGAGGGCGACGGGGTCGTGCTCTACACGGCCAACCAGATGCCGAACCGGGGCCAGAAATCCCTCGGCTCGGTGCTCAAGCTCCCCCCCGAGAAGGTGCGCATCGTCAGCCCCTATATCGGCGGCGGATTCGGCGCGAAGCTGCAGGTCCAGCCGGAGGCGACGCTCGCGATCCTGGCCTCGAAGGTGATCCAGCGTCCCGTGAAGGTCGCGCTCACCCGGCAGCAGGAGTTCCACGTCGCGACCCACCGGACTGACACGATCCAGCGGATCCGCCTCGGCGCCGACCGCGACGGCCGTCTCTCCGCGATCAGCCACGAATCCTGGTCCGACACCGCCGAGGGCGACGGGTTCTTCGAGACCTCGGCCAACGTCACCCGCTCCCTGTACGCCGCGCAGAACCGCGTGACGCGCCATCGGCTGGTCAACCTCAACATGCCGATCGCCTCGGCGATGCGCGCTCCCGGGGAGGCCGTAGGCCAGCTCGCCTTCGAGTGCGCCATGGACGAGCTCGCCGAGCAGCTGAAGATCGACCCGATCGAACTCCGGGTGCGCAACGAGCCGGCCGAGGATCCCGAGAAGAAAGTCCCGTTCTCGACCCGCAAGCTGGTGCCCTGCATGCACGAGGGCGCGCGCCTGTTCGGCTGGGACAGGCGGCAGGCCGCGGGCTCCCGGCGCGAGGGCAACTGGCTCGTCGGCATGGGCATGTCGGCGGCCGCGCGCCTCAACCCGCTGATGCCGTCCGCCGCGAAGGTCCGCCTCGGGCCGGACGGCGTGCTGGTGGTGCGGATGGCGATGACCGATCCCGGCACCGGCACCTACACGATCCTCACCCAGATCGCCGGCGAGATGCTGGGGCTGCCGCCCGAGCGCGTGCGGGTCGAGATGGGCGACACCGAGTTCCCGTTCGCGGCCGGCTCCGGGGGATCCTTCGGCGCCGGCTCGGCGGGCTCGGCGCTCTACGTCGCCTGCGACAACCTCCGGCAGGCCCTGCTCAAGGCCGGCGACCTCAACCCGGACGGCGCCACCTTCCGCGACGGCGCGGTCACGTCCGGCAACCGCACCGAGTCGCTCACCGATCTCGCCAAGTCCGGGCTGGAGGCCTCTGGCGAGATCAAGCCCGGCGAGATGAAGCAGAAGTTCTCGCAGTACTCGTACGGGGCGCACTTCGCAGAGGTCGGGGTCGACGTCGATACCGGTGAGATCCGGCTGCGGCGGATGCTCGGCGTGTTCACCGGCGGGCGCATCCTCAACGCCAAGACCGCGCGCAGCCAAGCGATCGGCGGTATGACCTTCGGCGTCGGCGCCGCTCTGATGGAGGATGCCGTGGTCGATCCGCGCTACAGCTACTTCGTCAACCACGACATGGCCGAGTACCACGTCCCGGTCCACGCCGATCTCCCGGAGATCGACGCGGTGTTCCTGCCGGAACTCGACGACAAGGCGAACCCGCTGAAGAGCAAGGGGCTCGGCGAGCTCGGCATCTGCGGCGCCGGCGCCTCGCTCGCCAACGCGATCTACAACGCCACCGGGATCCGGGTTCGCGACTACCCGATGACCCTCGATAAGATGCTCAAGGGCTTCGAGGAGCAGGAGGGCCAGGCGCAGCGGCGGACCTGAGGGCCAGACTGCCCGGGGGGCCGCGCTCGCCGGCGGGGCGACGGCCCCAGTTGACGCCGGCGCGCCCAGGCGGGACACCCGGCGAAAAGCCGCCCGCGGGGAGCGCCCGGTGTCCGACAGCCAGCACGATGACCGCCGTCCGCCGGCCCGCTTCAACGCGGCGCGGTACTGCCTCGCCGAGAACGCGCGCCTGCGTCCAGACAAGACCGCCCTGGTGATGGTCGGCGACGGCACCGCGGACCGCCTCAGCTTCGGCGAAGTCGAGCGGGCGGTGCGCGGCATCGCGGCGGGTCTCCTCGGCCTCGGCCTGAGGCCCGGCGACCGGGTGATGATCCGGATGGGCAACGAGGCCGACTACGTCCTCGTCTACTTCGGCGCCCTGGCGGCCGGCCTCGTGGCGCTGCCGTCCTCGCCACAGCTCACCGAGAGCGAGGCGGCGTTCCTCATGGACAATTCCGGGGCCGCCGCCGTGGTGATCGGAAGCGGCTGCACGGTCGCGCCCGAGGCCCTGGGCGGGCGCCTCCTGCTCGACGCCGCCGCGGTCTCCGCCCTGAAGGCTGGCCCGCCCCTGCCCGACTACGCCGACACCGCCGCCGACGACCCGGCGATGCTGATCTACACCTCCGGCACGACGAGCCGGCCCAAGGGGGTGCTGCACGCGCACCGCGCCGCCTATGGCCGCCGCCCCATGCTCGACCACTGGCTCGGGCTCACCGAATCCGACGTGATGCTCCACGCCGGCACGATGAACTGGACCTACACGCTGGGCGTCGGGCTGAGCGATCCCTGGTCGGTGGGCGCGACCGCGGTGCTCTACAACGGCCCGCGCGATCCCGGGGTCTGGCCGCGCCTGATCGCGGCGTACGGCGCGACCCTGTTCGCCGCCGTCCCGACGCTCTACCGCCAGATCCTCAAGTACGGCGACCTCGGCGCCCACGACCTGTCGAGCCTCCGCCACGGCTGCACGGCCGGCGAGCCCCTCGCGGTGGAGCTGCTGGAGGCTTGGCGGCAGGCCACCGGCAAGCCCCTCTACGAGGCGCTGGGGATGAGCGAGATCTCGACCTACATCTCCAGCGGCCCGACCATCCCGGTGCGCCCCGGCTCGCCCGGCAAGCCGCAGCCGGGCCGGCGGGTGGCGATCCTGCCCGTGGCGGGCGAGCCCGTGCCGCTCCCGGCCGGAGAGAGCGGGCTCCTCGCCGTCCACCGGACCGAGCCGGCGCTGATGCTCGGCTACTGGAACCGGCCGGAGGAAGAGGCGGAGGTCATGCGCGGCGACTGGTTCGTCGGCGGCGATCTCGCCCGCCTCGACGCCGACGGCTACCTCTGGTTCGAGGGCCGCAACAACGACCTGATGAAGGCGATGGGCTACCGGGTCTCGCCGAACGAGGTGGAGGCGGCGCTGTCGACCCACCCGTCCGTGGCGGAAGTGGGCGTCGCCGAGATGCCGGTGCGGGCGGACGTCTCGGTCATCTGCGGCTTCGTGGTGCTGCAGGCGGGCGCCGAGCCCGACGCGGAGGCCCTGCTCGCGTGGTGCGCCGAGCGGCTCGCCGCCTACAAGCGCCCGCGGGAGATCCGCTTCCTCGACGCCCTGCCGCGTACTGCGAACGGCAAGGTCCAGAGGAAGCGGCTGGCCGAGGCGGTTACGGGATGATGCGCGGAGGCCTTCCTACAGCAGCGTCCCGCGCAGGATGAGCAGCGCCACCGAGAAGTAGATGACGAGGCCGGTGACATCGACCAGCGTCGCCACGAAGGGCGCCGAGGCGGTGGCCGGATCGAAGCCGATCCGCTGGAGCAGGAACGGCAGCATCGAGCCGGCGAGCGATCCGAAGGTCACGATCCCGACCAGCGCCGCGCCGACCGTGGCGGCGACCAGCGGCCAGTGCGCGCCGTAATCGTAGAGGCCGAGCTTCTGCCACGCGACGATCCGGATCACCGCGATCACGCCGAGGATCGCGCCGAGGAAGATCCCGGTCGGCAATTCGCGCAGCGCCACCCGCCACCAGTCGCGCAGGCGGATCTGGTGGAGCGCCAGCGCCCGGATCAGCAGCGAGGTCGCCTGCGAGCCGGAATTGCCGCCGGAGCTCATGATGAGCGGGATGAACAGGGTCAGGACGATCGCCTTCTCCAACTCGCCCTCGAAGCCCTGCATGGCCGAGGCGGTGAGCATTTCCGACAGGAACAGCGCGCACAGCCATCCGGCCCGCTTCCGGATCATCGTGAAGAAGCCGATATCCATGTAGGGCTCGGGCAGCGCCTCCATGCCGCCGAAGCGCTGCACGTCCTGCGTCTGCTTCTCGATCATCGCGTCGATCATGTCGTCGACGGTGACGATGCCGATCACGTGGCCGACCGCGTCGACGACCGGCAGCGCCAGGAGGTCGTACTTGGAGATCAGCCGGGCCGCCTCCTCGCGGCTCGCCGTGGGCGAGACCGCGAGCGGCCGGCGTCCCGGCGCGACGCTGAGCACGTTGTCGCCCGGGTCCCCCGAGATCAGGCGCCGCAGGGGCACCGCCTTGGTGAGCGCGCGGGTGCGCGGGTCGAGCACGAAGATCGCGTAGATCGTCTCCCGGGTCTTCTCGACGTGGCGGATGTGCTCCAGCGTCTGGCCCACCGTCCAGGTCCCCGGCACGGTGACGAACTCGGTGGTCATCAGCGAGCCCACGGTCTCCTCGCCGTAGGCCGACAGGCGATCGACGGCGCCGCGGGTCTCGGCGTCGAGGCGGGCACGCAGGTCGGAGCGGCCCGGCTCCTCGATCTCGCGGAACACGTCCGTGACCCGGTCGGCCGACATGCCCGACAGGTAGCCCGCGACCCGGTCCCGCGGCAGCATCTCGATGATGTCGGCGGCGCAGTCGAGTTCCGGCTGGTCCAGCACCTCGATCGCCCGCTCCAGCGGCAGGCCGAGCAGGATGGCGGCGGCGACCTCGGGTGCCTCGTCGTTCAGGGCCTCGACGATGTCGGGCGCCCGTTCGTCCGACAGGCGGGCGGCCAGCACGGAGGGATCGACGCGCGTATCGAAGGGGGCGATCTCGTTCATGGCCTCGCCTCGTGGGTTACGAGGCGACGCGGCGCCGGTCATCCTGGGTCTGGGCCGTGGCCGGCCGCCGCGTCGGTCACCCCGCGGCCGGGCCTCTCAGCGGCTCAGGCGGAACGACGGCACGGGGCCGGGCACGGCAGGCACGATCGGTCGGGCACGTCGCTTCGCGGGTCGCTGCTGGAATGGGAGCGCGACACCGTCGAGGACACCGTCGCGCGGGTGCGTCGTGCGCCCGGGCGCGGGGCCCGTCAAGCCGAAACCGCGCCCATCCGCAGCCGATGCCGAACAGGGCTCCGGCGGGTGGCCGCGCGGCCACGGAACGACCCCGCGCCGCCCACGGCCAGGCTCCCTATGAGAAATATAAGTGTTGTGCTCGCTTGTATTGCGTCCAAGATATTGCCTATATGGATCGCAGCAACAGCGAGGAGAAACGCCATGGCTTGGTCTGCCCCGATCGTGTCCGAGATCTGCGTCGGCATGGAAGTCACCAGCTACGAGTCCGCCGAGATCGACACGTTCAACTAAGTCGCGCGCGGTCCGGAGCGCGGTTCGCTCCGGCCTTCGTGGCCTCTCTATCCATCGCATCAACTTACCTGGAGGAAATCATGGCTTGGTCTGCCCCGATCGTGTCCGAGATCTGCGTCGGCATGGAAGTCACCAGCTACGAGTCCGCTGAGATCGACACCTTCCACTAAGACGTCGTTCTGACGTTTCCGGGCGCTGCTTCATCCGAAGCGGCGCCTTTTTCTTTGCGCGCTCGACACGAGCCGCGCCTCGGCTTGACGGGCCGCACCAAACCTGTGCCGCTGCGACGCCCCGGACCAGCCGGGCCTGCGGAGCGAGCGAGGACCAGTTTGGCGGACAGCGCGCACACGGCCGATCGGTCGATCCCCCCCTGCCCGATCACCGGTGCCCCCGCTCTGCGCTGCGTCGAGCGCCTGGACGCCGGCTTCCTGACGCTCCTCTGGCACTATTCCGGCCGCGTCGATGTCGGGCCGCTGCTCCGCCCCGCCGGCACGTTCCGGCTCTGGGAATCTCCTACGGGACTGATCTTCTTCGATCCGCCGGTGGCCGGCGACGCGGCCTTCTACCGGGCGTTTTACGGCCGGATCGCCGCGCACGATAAGCTCGCCGGCCCGGAGACGGAGCGCCTGGAATTCCGCCAGGCCGCCGCGCACGTCCCGTCCGGAGCCCGGGTGCTCGATGTCGGCTGCGGCCACGGCGGGTTCCGCGCCTACGTGCCGGACGCCACCTATACCGGCCTCGATCCGAACTTCTCCGCCGAGGACCCGACCGGCGCGATCCTCGACGAGACCGTGGAGGCGCACGCGGCGCGCGTCGGGCCGGTCTACGACGTCGCCTGCGCGTTCCAGGTGATCGAGCACGTGGCGGACCCGCTAGGTTTCGCCCGGGCGCTCGCGGCCTGCGTCAAGCCGGGCGGCGTGGTCCTGATCGGCACGCCGCTCTGGCCCTCGCCCAACACCACGGTCCCGAATTTCGTCATCAACGCGCCGCCCCACCACCTGACGTGGTGGACGCCCAGAGCCCTGGAGGCGCTGGCCGGGACGCTCGGCTGCACGCCCGAGGCCGTCCACGCCATCGGCATGGACCGGCACGATTCGCTGATCCACTGGATGGCCAAGGTCAGCCCCGTCCGCTGCCGCGACCGCTTCTTCCGGCGGACATGGTCCTGGGCGGCGGCGCTCGCCTTCGCGTACGGCGTCGGCGCCGTCCTCGACCGCGTCCTGCCGGTGCCGAAGCGGACCCGCCCGAACGCGCTGCTGCTCGCGGCGCGCAAGGCGGCCTGACCCGTCACGCCACGAACAGCCCCGCGATCGCCGCGCTCGTGAGGTTCGACAGCGTCCCCGCGAGGATGGCCCGCAGGCCGTACCGGGCGACCTCCGAGCGCCGCTCCGGGACGAGGCTGGAGAAGCTCGCGAGCTGGATCGCGATCGACGCGAGATTCGCGAAGCCGCACAGGGCGAAGCAGACGATGGCCTGCGCCCGCGGCTCGAGGGTTCCGGCTTTCAGGACCGGCGACAGGTTGGCGTAGGCCAGGAACTCGTTGAAGGCGAGCTTCTGGCCGATCGCCCCGCCGACCAGGGTCGCCTGGTCCCAGGGCACGCCGAGCAGCCACGCCAGCGGGGCGAGCGCCCAGCCGAGCACGCCCTCGAACGAGGCGGACGGGTAGCCGATCCAGCCGCCGAGGGTGCCGAACAGGCCGTCCGCCAGCGCGATCAGCCCGACGAAGGCGATCAGCATGGCCCCCACCGAGACCGCCACCGCGAGCCCCTTCTGAGTGCCGTCGGCCGCCGCCTCGATGATGTTGGCCGCCCGTGTCTCGCCGAACTCTACCCGGGTGGTGGCGATCCGGGTCGGCTCCGTCGAGGGCATCAGGATCTTGGCGTAGACGAGGCCCCCCGGGATCGCCATCACGGAGGCCGCGAGCAGGTAGGTCATGGGCACGCCGAGCGCCGCGTAGCCGGCTAGGATCGAGCCCGCCGTCGACGCGGCGCCGCTCGACATGACGGCGAACAGCTCGGCGCCGGTCAGCAGGGCGAGGAACGGGCGCAGGGCGACGGCGATCTCGCTCTGGCCGATGGCGATCGTGATCACCGCCGAGAACGACTCGATCGGCGAGGTGCCGAGGATCCGCCGGAGCACGGCGCCGAGCCCGCGGGCGAGCACCTGCATCACGCCGAGGTGGTAGAGCACGCCGATCAGCGCGGAGACGTAGAGGATCTGCGGCAGGACCCGCAGCGCCAGGATGAAGCCTGAGCCGCCGAACAGCTCGAACATCTTCGGCTCGACGAGGCCGCCGAACAGGAAGGCCGTGCCGCGGTCGCCGTAGGACAGCACGGTCACGACCGCGTCCGCGGCGGCGCGCAGCGCGGCCTGCCCGGCGGGCAGGAACAGGACCAGCGCGCCGAGGCCGACCTGCAAAGCCAGTCCCGTGAGGACCACGCGGGGACTGATCGCCCGCCGGTTGGTCGAGAACAGGAACGCGACCGCGAGCAGCACGAGCAGGCTGAGGCCGGCATGGGTCAGGCGGTCGAGCATCGCGTCCTTCGGGTCCGAGCTTGGCCGGAGCGCATGGAAGGATCGGGCCAGTGGCCGTCAAGTAGGGCTCTCGGGCGCGAGATAGGGCGCGAAGAGGTCGCGGACCTGCGCGAAACCCCAGTCCCGATCCGCTTCCGTCAGGGCGGTGCCGCCCTGGAGACGGTGGCTCATCCAGTGGCTCGACACGATCCAGGCGTTGTCGATGAGTCGCCCGAGCGCGTCCGGGGAAACGCGCAGCCGCCCCGCCCGCACGGCCGCCTCGAACACGGCGCGGGCCAGCGCCTGGGTCTCGGCCCGCAGCGCGTGCACCCGGGCGCGCAGGGCCGGCGCGATCTCCACCATGGCGATACCGTCGCGGTAGACGCAGCGGTAGCGCCACATCAGGTCGAACCACGCCCTCTGGTAGGCGAGCAGCGCCTCCGGCGCCGCGGGGTCGGCGGGCATCCGGCCCGCCACCGCCACGGCCTCGGTCTCGAAGGCCGCGAACAGGGCTTCGACGAGGCCGCGCTTGCGCGGGAAATGGTACTGCAGATTGCCCTCGCGGATCCCCGCCGCGGCCGCGATCTCCGCCGTCGTGACGTGGCCGAGGCCGCGGGCATTGAACAGCGCGAGGCTGACGGCGAGGATCCGGGTGCGCGTGTCGGGCGACGCGGCCGCGGGACCGGGCTCCGGGCCGACCTCCCGCTCGCGCTCGACCCTCCGACCCTCGCCCCGCGACATGATCCCGTCCCCGTCTAGGGTGTTCACCCTAGACAATCCGGCCGGCGGGGCCTATCCCCCGTGGACGATCCGATCCAGATCGGCGGCAGGGGGGGCGCGGTTTGGCACAGCGGTTCCAACTCGCGGGCGCGGTGGCCCTGATCACCGGGGCGGCGAGCGGCATCGGCGCGGCGCTGGCCGAGGGCCTCGCCGCGAAGGGCTGCACCCTTCTCCTGGTGGACCGAGACGAGACCGGCCTCGCGGCCGTCGCCGCGAAGATCCGCGGCGTCACGGTGGAGACGCGCGTCCTCGACCTCACGGATGCCGAGGGGATCCGCGCGCTGCCCGCCTGGGTCGCGGAGCGGTCCGGGCATCTCGACCTCCTCATCAACAATGCCGGCGTCGCCCTCGGCGGCCGGTTCGACGAGACGCATCTCGACGATTTCGAGTGGCTTCTCGACATCAACCTGCGCGCCGTCGTGCGGATGTGCCACGCCTTCCTGCCGATGCTCCGCGCCCGGCCGGCGGCGCAGATCGTCAACCTGTCGAGCCTGTTCGGTCTGATCGCGCCGCCGGGCCAAGTCGCCTACTGCACCAGCAAGTTCGGCGTGCGCGGCTTCTCGGAGGCGCTGCGGCACGAGTACGCCGGCACCGGCCTCGGGGTGACGGTGGTCCACCCGGGCGGCGTCGCCACCGCCATCTCCCGCAACGCCCGCGGCCGGCGGCCGCCGAGCGATCCGGAAGCTGCGAAGCGCGCGGCCGTAGAGGACGAGGAGGCGCGGGAGGCGTTCGGCAAGCTCCTGACCCTGGCGCCCGCCGACGCGGCCGCCGCCATCATCCGCGGCATCGAGGCCCGGGCGCCCCGGATCGTCATCGGCAAGGACGCGAAGAACGCCGCGCTGATCCAGCGGCTGATGCCGGTGGGCTACTGGAAGACAATCGTGCGCCTGTCCGGCGGGACGCTCTGAGATGGCGAGCCTGCGCGCGTATCTCGGGGCCTACATGATCCGCAGCCG
Source organism: Methylobacterium sp. NPDC080182 (assembly GCF_050281105.1). NCBI lineage: Bacteria > Pseudomonadati > Pseudomonadota > Alphaproteobacteria > Hyphomicrobiales > Methylobacteriaceae > Methylobacterium > Methylobacterium sp. NPDC080182. The sequence goes on along the minus strand of NZ_JBNNWO010000001.1, from coordinate 508,113 downwards.
GGTCCGCGGCCCCCTGTCCCGGGCGCGGGACGCGGCCGCGTTCCGCCGGATCTTCGAGGCACCGACCTTCCCCGACCCCAAGGGCGTCACCTACGAGCCGGGCATCGTCGGTGGCGTGAAGGGCGAGTGGGTCCGGCCGAAAGCGGGCCCCGGCCGGCGGATGCTCTACATTCACGGCGGCGGCTTCATCGCCTGCTCGCCCCGTACGCACCGTCCCGTCACCGGCGCGCTGGCGAACCGGGGCTTCACGATCTTCACGCCCGAGTACCGCCTCGCCCCCGAGCACCCTTTCCCCGCGGCGGTCGACGACGTGACCGCCGTCTGGGCGGCGTTCAGCGCCGAGGGCGCCGCCTGCGTGGCGGGCGAGTCGGCCGGCGGCAACCTCGCCCTCGTGCTGATGGGCGAGGCCCGCGCCCGCGGCCTGCCGATGCCCTGGGCGGCGGCCCTGTTCTCGCCGGCCACGGACTTCATGTCCGAGGACGGGTCGCGGGTGACCAATGCGTGGCGCGACGCCATGTTCGACCCGCAGGCGCTCGCGGCGATCCGGCCGATGTATCTGGGCGCCGCCGATCCGGCCGATCCGCGGGTCTCGCCGCTCTACGGCGACCCGACCGGCTTCCCGCCGCTGCTGTTCCATGTCGGCGCCCGCGAGGTCCTGCGCGACGATTCCGTGCGCATGGCGGAGCGGGCCCGCAGGGCCGGCGTCGAGACGGAGCTCAAGCTGTTCCCGGTCGTGTCCCACGCCTGGCAGTTCGCCGCCAGCATGCTGCCGGAGGCGCGGACCTCCCTCGACGAGGCCGCGGCCTTCCTGACGGCGCACGCGCCGCACGCCCCGTCCGGGAGCACCCAGCAATGACCGAGCCCGCGGACGAGACCCTGGCCGTCCTGATCGTCGGCGCCGGATTCTCGGGGCTCGCGATGGCGATCCGCTGCCGGCAGGCGGGAATCGGCCCGCTGCGGGTGATCGAGAAGGCCGACGGCATCGGCGGCACGTGGCACGACAACACCTACCCGGGGGCGGCCTGCGACGTCCCATCCCACCTCTACTCGCTGTCCTTCGCGCCGAAGGCCGACTGGAGCCGGATGTACGCGCCGCAGCCGGAGATCCTGGCCTATCTCCGGGACACCGCCGAGCGGAACGGCCTGACGCCCCTGATCCAGCTCGGGACGACCTTCACCGGCGCCACCTGGGACGCGGCGCGCGCCCTGTGGCACGTGGAGACCGACCGGGGACCGATCACGGCGCGCGCGATCGTCGCGGGCATGGGCGGGCTCCACCATCCGGCCTACCCGGACATCCCCGGCCGCGACGCGTTCGCCGGCCCCGCCTTCCACACGGCGGCCTGGGACCACTCCGCGGTGTTGGCCGGCAAGCGGGTCGGGGTGATCGGCACCGGCGCCAGCGCGATCCAGGTGGTGCCGGAACTCGCCGCCGTCGCGTCGCACCTGACGCTGTTCCAGCGCACCCCGCCCTGGATCATGCCCAAGAACGACCACGCCATCGCGGAGCGGGCCCGGGAGCGCTACCGGCGCCTGCCGCTCAGCCGGCGGCTCGAGCGGGCGCGGCTGTTCTGGCTGCACGAGGTGCGGGCGCTGCTCGGCTTCACCAAGGTCTCGAAGCTCACCGGCCAAGCCGAGTCCCTGGCGCGGCACCATCTCGCCAAGGCGGTCCCCGACAAGGCCCTGCGGGCGAAGCTGACGCCGAATTACCGCCTCGGCTGCAAGCGGGTGCTGATATCCGACGAGTACTACCCCGCGCTCCAGCGTCCGAACGTCACCCTGGAGACGGACGGCATCGCCCGGATCACCGAGACCGGCGTGACCACCGAGGCCGGGCAGCATCACGACCTCGACGTGATCGTCTATGCCACGGGCTTCGACGTGGCCGCGACCTTCGCGCGGATGCACCTCGTCGGCCGCGACGGCCGGAGCCTGACCGAGGCCTGGTCCGGCGGCGTGGGCGCCTACCAGGGCATCACGGTCGCGGGATTCCCCAATTTCTTCATGCTGCTCGGGCCCAATACCGGGCTGGGCCACAACTCGGTCATCTCGATGATCGAGATCCAGGTGCAGCACGTCCTCGACTGCCTGAAGGCGCTGCGCCGCGGGAGGCAGACCATCGAGGTCCGACCGGAGGCCCAGGCCCGGTTCGTGGACCGGATCCACAGCCGCATGGCCGACAGCATCTGGCAGGCCGGCGGTTGCCGCAGCTGGTACCTCGACGCGACCGGGCGCAACAACACCCTCTGGCCCGACTCGGTGATGGCCTATCGCCGGAGCGCCCGCCGGGCCCGGCTGGGGGATTACAGGCTCGGCTGATCGGGGCCTGCGGCGCCGTCACGGATCCGCCCGCGCCGACGGGGGCGGACGCGATCCGGCGCGCGCTGTCAGAACGCGAAGCCCGCCTCCGCCGCGAAGGCCTCGAGACCGGGCAGCGACGCGTCGAACAGCGGCCGAGCGCCGAACGCGTCGCCGGCACGCACGAAGAGCGTGACCTTGGCGTTGCGGTGCGGACCGAACACGCAGACCAGGCGACCGTCGTCCTTGAGCTGGTTCAGCAGCGCCTGCGGCCGGACCTCGACCCGGCCGTTGATCAGGATGACGTCGAAGGGGCCCTGCTTGGGCGCGCCGTCGGCGATCGGGCCTTCGATCACCTGGGCGGAGGCGCCGAGCCGGGTGCGCGCCGCCGCGGCAAGATCGGGCACCGATTCCAGCGCCGTCACCTGCGCGCCGAGCTCAGCCATGACGGCGGCGGCGTAGCCGTAGCCGGTGGCGACGTCGAGGGCGGCGACGCCCGGCCGGACCCGCAGGGCCTGGATCATCCGGGCTACGACCATCGGGGCCGGCATGCAGCGGGTCTCGCCGCCGGCCTCGCCCAGGTTCAGGGTCTGGTCGATATACGCGAAGGGCTCGCGGCCCTTCGGCACGAAGGCCTCGCGCGGCACGGTGTCGAACGCGTCGAGCACCGTGTTGTCGTTCACGTCGAAGGTCCGCAACTGGCAGTCGACCATCATCCGCCGCGCCTGCGCGTAATCGATCATCGATACGTGTCCTCGAACCGGATCGGAACGCCGCGTCGGCCGGGCTCCAGCGGACGGCCGGCAGCCCCGGCCAAGCCTAAGCTTCCCGGACGGGGGGCGTTTTCGGAGATCATTGCCCAAAACGCAAGGTGAGCCGACGCGACAGCCGAAGATGGCCCCGGAGGACGCGGCGGCGCACCGAATCCCGGCCGACGTTACGGCGGCCGCGGAGTGTCGCCTCCCTGCCGCCCGGGCCGGTCGCACTCCCCGGCGGACCGTTGAATAAAGAGTGCAGAGCGAGCGGGCGGTCCGCGAGGCCGCCGCCACCGGGAGACATCATGACGCCGATCAACCAGCCGATCCTGACCCGCGGCCTCGCCGCCGCCCTCGCCGGACTCAGTCTCGGCCTGATGGGATCCGGCCCGGTCGTCGCGCAGGAGATGCCCGCGACCGCCGCCCCGCCGCCCAGCGTCCAGGTCGATCGCGGCTCGGCGCTCTACGGCCGGCCCGAGGGCGGCGCCGCGGCCAAGCTCGCGCCGGTGGCCGGACCGCCTCTGGCGACCGCGGCCGCCAAGCTGCCGCTCGACAAGCTGAAGGTCCCGGAGGGTTTCAAGATCGAGGTCTACGCCAGCGGCCTCGCCAACGCCCGCGAGATGACCCAGGCGCCGGACGGCACGCTGTACGTGGGCACCCGGACGGTGGGGAAGGTCTACGCGGTGCTGCCGAACCCGGACGGTGACGGGAAGCGCGCGGTTAAGACCATCGCGACGGGCCTGCACCGGCCGAACGGCGTCGCGTACCACGACGGTGCCCTCTACGTGGCCGAACTCTCGAAGATCTGGCGCTACGATGACATCGCCAACCACCTCGACGGTGCGGCGAAGCCGACCCTGGTCTACGACGACCTGCCGAAGGACGAGGCCCACGGCTGGAAGTTCATCGCCATCGGCCCGGACAACAAGCTCTACGTCCCGGTCGGCGCGCCGGGCAACATCGTGATGCCGCCGGACACGCACGCGCAGATCCGGCGCATGGACCTCGACGGCAAGAACGCCGAAGTGGTCGCCCGCGGCGTGCGCAACACCGTCGGGTTCGACTGGAACCCGAAGACCAAGCAGCTCTGGTTCACCGATAACGGCCGCGACTGGGTCTCCGAGGACATCCCGAACGACGAGCTGAACGTGCTCACGGAGCCGGGCAAGCAGCATTTCGGCTATCCGTACTGCCACCAGGGCACGTTCACGGATCCGGAATACGGCTGGGGCCATGCCTGCTCGGAATTCACCGCGCCGGCGGCGCTCCTCGGCCCGCACACGGCCTCCCTCGGCCTGCGGTTCTACACCGGCACGCAGTTCCCGGAGGCTTACCGCGACGCGATGTTCGTCGCCCGGCACGGCTCGTGGAACCGCACGACCAAGCTCGGCGGCGACGTGGTCGTGGCCAAGCCCGGACCGGACGGCAAGACCGCCGCGGTTGAGCCGTTCCTGACCGGCTTCCTCCAGGACAACAAGTATGTCGGCCGGCCCGTCGACGTGCTGGTCGCCAAGGACGGATCGCTGCTCGTCTCCGACGATTACAACGGCGCGATCTACCGCGTCAGCTACGGCCGGTGATGCGCCGCCCCACCCGGGCAGCCCGCGGGCTGGTCCCCGCCCTCGGCGGGCTGCTGCTGGCGGGCGCGGCGCTCGCCGCCCCGAACGCGGCGATGCAGGAGCGCCTCGCCCCCTGCATCGGCTGCCACGGGGCCGGCACGTCGGCGACGGAGGGCGTGCCCTCGCTCGGCGGGCAGCTCCCGGACTACGTGGTCACGCAGCTCTTCCAGTTCCGGGAGAAACAGCGGGAGGCGCCGCCGATGAACGAGGTCGCTGCCGGATTCTCCGACGACGACCTGCGCGCCTACGCCGACGCGGTGGCGACGCTGCCGCCGCCCGCCTGGTCCGGGCCGCCGGCCGACGCGGCCCTGGCGGCGCGCGCGGAGGCGCTGGTCACCAAGCACCAGTGCAATTCCTGCCACGGGCCGGACCTCGCGGGCCGGGACGCGATCCCGCGGATCCGGGCGCAGCGGGAGGAGTATCTCGCCAAGGCGCTCGCCGGCTACAAGTCGAACGCCCGGCCCGGCTACGATCCCGCCATGAACGAGGTCGCGCAGGGCCTGAGCGAGGCGGACATCAAGGATCTCGCGGCCTACGTGTCGCGGCTCTGACACGACGTCCATCGGACCGCGTCCACCCGTCATCACGAGCGCAGCGAAGTGACCCAGGGCGGCGCGCGGCGTGTCAGCGTGGCGCTGCCTGGCTCGCTTCGCTGCGCTCGCAACGACGGCAGCATGGGATGGGCGAGATAACGCGTCACCCCACCACGCGCAGCGCGTCGCCCCTCGCCAGCGGCCCGCCGGCGATCACCTCCGCGTAGACGCCGAGGTCGCGGTGCCCGAGGCGCGCGTCGAGGGTCCAGGGGATGTCGCAGTCGCGCACGCCACTGACCGGGTCGACGTTGGTGGCGGCGCAGCGCACGGTCCGCTTGGTGATCTTGAGCCGCAACCCGCTCGGCGCCTCGACCACCTGCCCGACCATCTCCAGCTCGGCGAAGGGTTCGAGCCCCTCGACCAGCAGATTGCCGCGGAAGCGCAGCGGGTCCACGGGCGCGCCGAGGTAGTCCTCCACCGCGGCCACGCTCGCCCGGTTGATGAGCGACACGTAGCCGGTCGGGGAGTCGGTGAACCGGTACTGCGGCGGCGCGGCGAGGACCTTCGGCTCGCCCCGGAGGCTCTCGGGGACGTAGCGCCGCATCAGCTCCGCGAGGCCCTCGCGACCCGCCTCGGTGTCGAGCCGGAAGGCCTGCGGGTCGCCGTACCCCTCCACGGTCAGCGTCGCCGTGGCATCGTCGTAGCGGGTGCGCAGGCGGGCGAGCGCCTCGTCGCGCATGAGCATCAGGTACTTGGTCTTGGGCTGGTGGCGGGGCGCAACCGCGTTGAAGCCCGACGGACCGTTCTCGATGGCGTAGAGCCGGTCGCCCGGGAAGTGGCCGCTGGTCTCGAGCTCCGCCCGCTCGACGGGTTCGGGGCTCAGGCCCTTCACCGGGTAGCGATACAGGGCGCTGACATGAATCAATGCGGTCATGCGCGGAGCGTGGCCCTGAAATGATCCGGCGCGCAAGAGCTTCGCGGCCCCTTGTGGTGCTCAATTGCAACACCACATCGGGTCTACCGGCGGCCACCACGGCGCCGGGGCCCTCGCGCGGCGGATAGCCGGAGGGCGACGTTTCGGTGGCGCCGCGCCTCTCATCGGGCGGCGGATGCCGGTACGGGAGGGTTGTGCATGAACTTCGAGAAGTACACCGAGCGCGCCCGCGGCTTCGTGCAGGCGGCTCAGAACCTCGCGATGCGCGAGGGACATCCCCAGCTTCAGCCGGGCCACCTGCTCAAGGTGTTGCTCGACGATCCGGAAGGCCTCTGCGCCGGCCTGATCGACCGCGCGGGCGGCCAGTCGCGCGTGGCGCTCGCACAGACTGAGCAGTGGCTCGCCAAGCAGCCGAAGGTCTCCGGCAACGCGGCCGCCCCGCAGGCGACGCGCGAGCTGATGCGCCTGTTCGACACCGCCGAGAAGGCCGCCGAGAAGGCGGGCGATTCCTACGTGACGGTGGAGAGGCTGCTCCTCGCCCTCGCGGTGGAGAAGGATTCCGAGGCCGGCCGCGCGCTCCAGGCGGCGGGCGTCACCCCGGCCTCGCTCAACGCCGCGATCAACGCGCTGCGCAAGGGTCGCACCGCCGACAACGCCTCGGCTGAGAACGCCTACGACGCGCTGAAGAAGTACGCCCGCGACCTCACCGAGGCCGCCCGGGACGGCAAGCTCGACCCGGTGATCGGCCGCGACGAGGAGATCCGGCGGACTATCCAGGTCCTGTCCCGGCGCACCAAGAACAACCCGGTGCTGATCGGCGAGCCCGGCGTCGGCAAGACCGCGATCGTCGAGGGTCTGGCCCTGCGCATCGTCAACGGCGACGTGCCCGAGTCCCTGCGGGACAAGAGCCTCCTCGCCCTCGACATGGGCGCGCTGATCGCCGGCGCGAAGTATCGCGGCGAGTTCGAGGAGCGGCTGAAGGGCGTGCTCTCCGAGGTCACGGCGGCCGAGGGCGGCATCATCCTGTTCATCGACGAGATGCACACGCTGGTCGGCGCCGGGAAGGCGGACGGGGCCATGGACGCCTCCAACCTCCTGAAGCCCGCCCTCGCCCGCGGCGAGCTGCACTGCGTCGGCGCGACCACGCTCGACGAGTACCGCAAGCACGTCGAGAAGGACGCGGCGCTCGCCCGGCGCTTCCAGCCGGTCTTCGTGTCGGAGCCGACCGTGGAGGATACGGTCTCGATCCTGCGCGGCCTGAAGGAGAAGTACGAGCAGCACCACGGCGTGCGCATCCAAGATTCGGCCCTGGTCGCGGCCGCGACGCTGTCGAACCGCTACATCACCGACCGGTTCCTGCCCGACAAGGCGATCGACCTCGTGGACGAGGCCGGCTCGCGCCTGCGCATGCAGGTCGATTCGAAGCCCGAGGAGCTCGACAACATCGACCGCGAGATCGTCCGGCTGAAGATCGAGGGCGAGGCGCTGAAGAAGGAGACCGATTCCGCCTCCCGCGACCGGCTGGTCCGGCTGGAGAAGGAACTCGGCGACCTGGAGGAGCGCTCGGCGGCGATCACCGCCCGGTGGAAGGCCGAGAAGGACAAGCTCGGGACGGCCGCAGGCCTCAAGAAGAAGCTCGACGAGGCCCGCAACGACCTCGCCGCTGCGCAGCGCCAGGGCCAGTACCAGCGCGCCGGCGAGCTCGCCTACGGGGTGATCCCGGGCCTGGAGAAGCAGCTCGCCGAGATCGAGGCGAAGGCCGAGAACGGCCGCGACGCGATGATGGAGGAGGCGGTCACGCCCGCCCACGTCGCCGGGGTCGTCTCCCGCTGGACCGGCGTGCCGGTCGACAAGATGCTGGAGGGCGAGCGGGAGAAGCTCCTGGCCATGGAGGAGGCGCTGTCCAAGCGCGTCGTCGGCCAGCGCGAGGCGGTGGAGGCGGTCTCGACCGCGGTCCGGCGCGCCCGCGCCGGGCTTCAGGACCCGAACCGGCCGATCGGCTCGTTCATGTTCCTGGGCCCGACCGGCGTCGGCAAGACCGAGCTGACCAAGGCGCTCGCCGGCTTCCTGTTCGACGACGACACGGCGCTCGTGCGCATCGACATGTCCGAGTACATGGAGAAGCACGCGGTCGCCCGGCTGATCGGCGCGCCTCCGGGCTACGTCGGCTACGAGGAGGGCGGCGCCCTCACCGAGGCCGTGCGGCGCCGGCCTTACCAGGTCGTGCTGTTCGACGAGGTCGAGAAGGCGCACCCGGACGTGTTCAACGTCCTGCTGCAGGTTCTCGACGACGGGCGGCTCACCGACGGCCAGGGGCGGACGGTCGACTTCCGCAACACGCTGCTGATCATGACCTCGAATCTCGGGGCCGAGTATCTGGTGAACCAGCCCGCGGGCCAGGACACCGACGCGGTCCGCGAGGAGGTGATGGGCGTGGTCCGGGGCCACTTCCGGCCGGAATTCCTGAACCGGGTCGACGAGATCATCCTGTTCCACCGCCTCGCGCGGTCGGAGATGGGCGCGATCGTCGAGATCCAGCTCGGGCGCCTGCAGAAGCTCCTGGACGATCGCAAGATCACCCTGGAGGTCGACGAGGAGGCCAAGAACTGGCTCGCCGACAAGGGCTACGACCCGGCCTACGGGGCGCGGCCGCTGAAGCGGGTGATTCAGAAGAACGTCCAGGATCCGCTGGCCGAGCTGGTGCTCTCCGGCAAGGTCCACGACGGCGAGACGGTGCCGGTCCGCCTCGGGCCGATGGGCCTGATGATCGGCGACGTGACGGTCGGGGCCGAGCGCCGCCCGGTCAACGCGACGCTGAACTGATCGGCCGGACGGTCGAGGGGCGGCGCACCGGCACTCGGTGCGCCGCCTGGTCCGTCGCGCCTCTCGGACACGGGCCCTCACGAGGCGGCCCCCGCGGGAGGACGGGCGCGCCGCATCGACCGTCGCGATGCCGCGATGAGCTAGTGCGCTGGACAGGGCGGACGGGTGCCCGAATCCTGGCGCCATGCGCCCTGCCGTCGCCGCCCTTCTCGTCGCCGTGCCGCTCGCCGCAGCGGCGGACGATCTCCCGCCGCCGGTGGCCGCGGCCATCGCCGAGGTCGAGGCCGCCTGCGGATCCGCGCCGGCGACGCTCGATCCGTTCGTCATCGACCGGCAGGACGTGAACGGTGACGGGGTGCCGGACTTCATCCTCAACGTCGCCGGCCTCCGATGCGGTGACGAAGAAGTCTCCCAGTGCGGCCTCATGGGATGCCCGAAGATCGTCCTCGCATCCTCGAAGAACGGGTTCGTCCTGGTGCTGGACATCTACGCGCACGACCTCCGGTTTCGCGCGCTGAATGGCCGGCCGGCGGCTTCGGCGAACGACGAGGGATGGAATTGCGGCTCGGTCCGGAGGGGGCCGGGCCGCACGAACTTCCTGTGGGACGGGACGCGCTTCGCCTGCGCCGAGTAGAGGTTGTCTGGCTTTCCGGCGCCGCAGGCAGGCGGTCGCTCCCCGGGTCGACGCTCCGGGAAGCGCCGGGAGAGCACAGGGCCGGTCGCCCACCTTCGCTGGATGCGCGGATGTCCGATACGGCTTCGGCGCCCTCGCCGGTGACGTCGCCCTGTCGAGCGGCGCCCTCATTCCCGCTGTCGACCGTGCCCACAGCGTCGCGGTCACCATCCGTCCGGACGGCGCGAACGCGCTGCGCGCCTGGGTCGGAGGAAGGCCCGGGGCGTAGCCTCCATCGGGGCCGCGATGAGCTAGTGCGCTGGACAGGGCGGACGGGCCTGAGGATCCTGGCCGCATGCGTCGCGCCCTCGCCGCCCTGGCTCTCGCCCTCCCGCTCGCCGTCCTGCTCACCGCCGCGGCGGACGATCTCCCGCAGCCGGTCGCGGCGGCGGCCGCGCGGGCCGAGGCGTCCTGCGGGTCCGAGCCGGCCACGCTCAAGCCGGGCTTCATCACCCGCCAGGACGTGAACGGCGACGCTGTACCGGACTTCATCCTGGATTTCGCGGCCGTCCAATGCGGCGATGACGAGTCCGCCGCGTGCGGCACCGCGGGCTGCGAGATGCAGGTCTTCGCCTCGACGACGGACGGGTTCGTGGACGCCTTCGACGCCGTCGCCCACGACCTCCGATTCCGCACGGTGGGAGGCCGCCCGGCGGTCATCGTCGATATGACCGGGGCGACGTGCGGACGATCCGGGCAGGATCCGTGCGGCGCGATCGCCGTCTGGAACGGCAGGACATTCGGCCGGACACGGTAGGGTGCATCCGCGGACCGCAGCCTTCCCCCATCGCGCCGCCGTTCCCGTCCCGCCGCATCGGCGCCGCGACCCGGCGCGCCCCGGCGCGGACAGCACGGGAGGGGCGCCCGCGATCGGGTCACGCCCGCGCGCGTCACGAAGCCTTTGCCGGACGGCGCGCGGTCGGCCAGGGTGGGACCGCGTGCGGCGGGCGCGCCCTGACTGGAGCCAGACGAATTGATCCGATCGCATCTGACCTTAGCCGGAGTCCTCGTGTCCATGATTGCAGCCGCACCGCCCCTGATGGCAGCGCCCGACGGCATCCGCGCGGTGACCTTGTCGAGCGGTGGCGTGGCCGAAGTGACCCTGGTCCATGCCGTCGACGGCGACGGGACGATCGGGCTCAGCGTCCGGCCCGAGCAGGTCGACGACATCCTCAAGAGCCTCGTCGTGCGCGATCCCGTCGGAACCGTCGGCGCCCTGCGCCTGGACGGGGTGGATCAGGCCGACGAGACCCTGCGGACGATGCCGTTCACCGCGGACGACCTGTCCGCGCCGACCCGCCTCGTGGGCAAGCTGCAGGGCGTCCCGATCCGGGTCCAGAGCGGCGGGCGCACGCTCGAAGGGCGGGTGCTCGGCGTCTCCGAGCGGAATGCCGGGACCGAGACCGGCGACGTCTCGATCCTGACCGTCCTGACCGCGACCGGCACGCTCGAATCCGTGCCGATCGAGGACGGCGCCTCCGTGACGATCCTCGACCCGGCCATGGCGGCCAAGATCGCCGAGGCTATCGCGGCGGCCGGGAAGACCAAGGTCGGCGACGCCCACCGGGTCGAGATCGCCGTCTCCGGGCAGGGCCAACGCGAGGTCCGGTTGACCTACGTCGTCGCCGCGCCCGTCTGGAAGACGAGCTACCGCATCGTCGATGGCGGCGGCGGCCGCGCGAACCTGCAGGCCTGGGCCATTATCGAGAACGCCCTCGGCGCCGACTGGACGGGCGTCGACGTCACCCTCTCGTCCGGCTCGCCGGTGGCGCTCCTCCAGCGCCTGCACAAGCGCTACTGGCGCAAGAGACCGGAGGCGCCGGTAATGGTCGAGGATGTCGGCATGCCGGACCTCGACCCGGGCACGGTCGCGTCGAAGTCGGTCGCGCGCCTGCGCGCCCCGGCCCCCGCCGCCGCGCCCCTTCCGGCCCCGATGGCGCGGATGGACACCCGCGACAGCCGCATGGAGGCCGCGGAACCGAGCTACGACGCCGCGGCCGCCACCGCGGGCGCCGCCGCCAGCGAGGGGGATGTCGCGGCGAACTTCACGCTGCCGCATCCGGTCGATCTGCGCGCCGGCGGCACGCTGTCGGTGCCGTTCCTCGATATCGAGATCGAGGCCGAGCGGGTCGCCCTCTGGAAGCCAGGCCAGGGGGTTCACCCGATCGCGGCCCTCCGGATCCGCAACAGCGCCGGCGCGACCCTGCCGGCGGGCCTCATCACCCTCTACGACCGCAAGGCCGGCTACCTGGGGGACGCCCGTCTGCCCGCGACGCCCGTCGGCGAGCAGCGGCTCGCCAGCTTCGCCCTCGACCGCAAGGTCGCCGTCCAGGCGGAGACCGCGCCGAGCGACGCCCTGACCAAGATCACCGTGGTCGACGGCGTGGCGCGCGCGACGGTGATCGCCCGGGAGGTCACGACCTACACGATCAAGGGTGCGCCGGACGCCGCCCGCTCCGTGATCATCGAGCATCCCCGACGGGATGGCTGGACCCTCACCGCGTCCGCTCGCGACGGCGAGACCCCCACGGCCTATCGCCTCAAGGTCGCGGTTCCCGCCGGCGGGACGGCCGAGACCCGGGCCGTGCTCGAGCGCGTCCGGATCGACGCCTACGACCTCGTCGACGCCGACGAGGCGCTGCTCGTCCGGTGGGCCTCCCTGGCGACCGACCCGGAGCTGGGCGGCAAGCTCAAGACCCTCTCCCAGGCCCGCGCCGAGGTCGCCGCGGCGACCCGGACCGTCGAGGAGATCGGCGAGCGCGCGGCGAAGGTGCAGGCGGAGCAGGAGCGCATCCGCAGCAATCTCGGCGCCGTTCCGAAGGACAGCGAGCTGGCGCGCCGCTATCTCAGCCGCATGGGTGCCCAGGAGGACGAACTGGCGAAGCTCGATGCCGCCCGGACCCAGGCCGAGGACGGGCTCAGGGCGTCGCAGGCGCGGATCCGGTCGCTGATCGCGGCGCTCTGAGAGCGGTCCCGGATCCCCGCGCGATCCGGGACCGCCCGATCGACGGCCATCCCGGCCCGGACGCGGCCCGGACGCGGCCCGGCAGGGCCCTGTCCTAGGCGGGGCGGATGGCCGTCGCCAGATCGGCGGCCTGCGCGCGATCCCGGCACACCAGCCAGAGGTCGTCGTGGGCCGACAGCTCGGCGTCGAACAGGTCCACGAAGTCCGCCGGCGGATCCCCGAGATCGGGCCAGTGGAACAGGCGGAAGCCCAGCGCCTCGAACAGCGGGAGGATCGGGCCCAGGTCCCACAATCGGTTGTTGCTCAGGGTCGCGTCGAGGCGCCCGGTGGCCAGGAGCGCGGCGTCCGAGATCGCCCCGCCCTCGCTCCAGGGGAACCAGCCGCGGCCGTAATCCAGGGTGTAGCGCTGCGCCGTCACCGACAGCCAGCCGACATGGCCGGTCCGGCGCTCCGGGCGCTCGAGCGGGCGCAGCGCCGTCGTCATGCGGCCGCCGCGGGTCGGGGCCCAGTAGGCGCGGCCCTCGCTCGCCGCCAGCAGGAGACCCTCCGTGGCTTCCGCCGGTACGCCCCCGGCCGGTGCGGAGCGGTCCTCGTTCCAGGCCGGCAGGCTCATGACGCAGGCCCGGGGCCAGCCACCGCGGCAGGCCGCCACCATCACGCCCCAGCCCGACAGGCCGCCCGCGAAGGGCCGGGTCCCGTCGATCGGGTCGCCCACGAAGGTCCAGGCGTCGCGGGCGAGCAGCGCCCGGGCCGCCGCCTGTCCGAGATCCTCGGCGGTCTCCTCCTCGATCAGGTCGGGGCCGAACCGCGCGTGCATCAACCGGCTGACGGCGAGGTCGGCCTCGGTCAGCGCCTGGCCGAGATCCGGACCCTTGTTGCTCATCGCGAGGCCTCCCGCCCGCATGGCGAGGGCCAGCGGGGCCGCCTCCTCGGCGAAGGCGAGCATCGCCGCGAGGACATCCGGCGCGGGTGCGGTGGGCGAGAGGGTCATGCGGCGAACAGTTCGGGGCTTCGGAGCATCAGGGCCTGGACGAGAACCAGGGTCTTGAGATCGGGCAGGCGGCCGGCCCGGGCCTGTTCCGCCAGCGCTGCCAGCGGCATCTCCACGGCCACCACCTGCTCGCCCTCCGCGTGCAGACCCCCGCCGGGGCCGACCCGGTCGGCCGCGGCGTAGGGTGCCAGGTAGAGCCAGAGGCGCTCCGAGGACACGCTCGGCATGCTGTAGGCGTGGGCGACCGGCTCCAGCCGGGTCAGCCGGACGCCCGCCTCCTCCATCGCCTCCCGGATCGCCGTCGCCTCGGGGGCGCCCCCGTCGAGGCCGCCCGCCGGGGCTTCGTCGAACTCGGCCGACTCACCCCAGAAGGCGGGCCCGACCCGCGCCTGACGGACGAGCAGCGCCACGCGCCGCTCGGGATCGTAGGGCAGCACGCAGGCCGCCTGCCCGTGGTCCTCCAGCGCCCGCCGCACGGTGCTGCCGTCCTGCAGCGTCAGCGTGGCGATGCCGAAGGTGTTCCAGCCGCGGTGGATCACCTGCAGCGGCAGGGCGGGCGGGATCTCGACCATGATCCGGTCAGCGCTTGGTGCTGGCGGCGGTCTGGCCGAACATCACCTTCTTGGCATCCTCGCTCATGGTCTTGCCGAAATCGGGATTGACCTCCGGGGCGCGGGCATAGGCCGCCTTGGTGGCGGGCCGCTCGGCGATCGCCGTGAACCAGCGCTTGAGGTTCGGGTGCTCGTCGAGGTTCTGCCCCTGCTTCTCCCACGGCACGATCCAGGGATAGCAGGCCATGTCGGCGATGGAGTAGTCCGGCCCGGCGACGAAGGCGCGGTCGGCCAGCCGCCGGTCGAGGACGCCGTAGAGCCGGTTGGTCTCGTTGACGTAGCGCTTGATCGCGTAGTCGATCTTCTCGGGCGCGTACTGCGAGAAGTGGTGGTTCTGGCCGAGCATCGGGCCGAGGCCGCCCATCTGCCAGAACAGCCATTGCAGCACCTCGGCCCGGCCGCGCGCGTCACCCGGGATGAAGCGCCCGGTCTTCTCGGCGAGGTAGAGCAGGATCGCCCCCGACTCGAACAGCGTGACCGGCGCGCCGCCGCCCGCCGGCTCGTCGTCGACGATCGCCGGCATCCTATTGTTGGGCGCGATCTTGAGGAAATCCGGGTTGAACTGCTCACCCTTACCAATATTGACGGGATGAATGCGGTAAGGAACGCCCGCTTCTTCGAGAAACATCGTGATCTTATGGCCGTTCGGCGTCGGCCAGTAATGGAGTTCGATCATCGGCTGGTGTCCCGCTATGCCCCCGGCGGACGGGAAGTGGGTCGGCGCGCCGCTCCGGTCAAGCATGGTGCCGGCGACGACGCCGGCGGCGCACGCAGGGCTGGGCATCCGGGCCTCACCCGCCGGCGCAGCCCTGGACGTCGACGTGGACGGCGTAGAGCGACTGGCTCGCCGCCATGAACAGGCGGTTGCGGTGCCGGCCGCCGAAGCAGAGGTTGGCGCAGCGCTCCGGCAGCCGGATGCGGCCGATCGGCCGGCCGTCGGGGTTGAACACCATGACGCCGTCCAGGGCGTCGTCGCCCATGCCCCACCCGCACCAGAGATTGCCGTCGACGTCGCAGCGCAGCCCGTCCGGCGTGCCCGGCCCGGCATCGATCAGGACCCGCCGGTCGCGGAGCGTGCGGCCGGCGACCACGTCGTAGGCGACGATCCGCCGGGTCGGCTGCCCGCGCGATTCCACGAGGTAGAGCACGCGGCCGTCGGGGGAGAAGCACAGGCCGTTGGGGCCGGCGAGGTCGGTGGCCACGGCCTCCAGCGCACCGGTGACCGGGTCGAGCCGGTAGACGTTCTGCGGCAGTTCGGGCTCGGCGCGCACGCCTTCGTAGAACCCGCCGATCCCGAAGGGTGGGTCGGTGAACCAGACCGCGCCGTCGGCCGCGGTCACCACGTCGTTGGGCGAGTTGAGCCGGCGGCCCTCGAACGCGTCCGCCAGGACGGTGATCGCGCCGTCATGCTCGGTCCGGGTGACCCGACGGCCGCCGTGCTCGCAGGTGACGAGCCGCCCCTGCCGGTCGCGGGTGTTGCCGTTGGCGAAGCCCGACGGCCGCCGGTAGAGGCCGACCGCCCCGCTCTCCTCGTCCCAGCGCAGGATGCGGTCGTTGGGGATGTCGCTCCAGAGCAGGTAGCGTCCGTCGCCGAACCAGACCGGCCCCTCGCACCAGCGGAAGCCGGTCGCGAGGCGCTCGACCGCCGCGTTGAACACCCGGTAGCGGGCGAAGGCGGCGTCGAGAATCTCGACCGCCGGGTCCGGGTAGCGCGGGCTCGGTGTCCACACGGGCAGGTCCCTGTCACTCGCGGCGATCGTCACCGTTCCGGCGCGGGCCGGCAAGGCCCGCCGCGCGGACGCGGGCGCAGCACCGCGGCGGCGCTGCGGCGACGAGGGCCGGAAGCGCCCGGCACGGCGATCCGGGCGCACCATCCTCCACCCCCCAGTGATGGCAGGCGCCGGTTCGACAGCGGGGCGGCCCGGCCCTCGTCCCGGCCCGAACGCTACCGCGCCCCGATTTGTCTGACAAGTGGTACGCGACGGCCAGGCCGCCGCGAAGGGCCGATCCCGGAAGCGTCGGCGCGCACCGCGCCGCGCCTTGCGGGGGAACGGCGGAACCGCTACGGCATTGAGGCCGTGTGGCAGTCGGGGTGTGGCGCAGTCTGGTAGCGCACCTGGTTTGGGACCAGGGGGTCGTAGGTTCGAATCCTATCGCCCCGACCATTCGATCAGGAGCTTGTCGAGTCAGATGCCGAGCGCCCGCATCTTCCGTCCGTCTCGGGACGCCACGCAGTCGGGCCTCGCCCGGACCAAGCAGTGGATCCTGGAGTTCGACCGGACCAGCCCGCGCGAGATCGATCCGCTGATGGGGTGGAACGGGTCCTCGGACATGCTCCAGCAAGTGCGCCTGGAATTCGACACCGAGGAGGAGGCCGTGGCCTACGCGAAGCGCGAGGGGATCGCCTACCGCGTCGAGCAGCCGGCCAAGCCCGTCCAGCGCAAGGGCCTGTCCTACTCGGACAATTTCAAGTTCAACCGCACGGCGCCCTGGACCCATTGAGGCCGTCGCCGCCGCGTCAGGCCTCGCGGCGCGCCTTCCACGCCGGGTAGGGCGAATCGCCCGGCGGACGCAGCTGCGTGACGCGCATCGGCTGCGCATCGAGGGGCTGGCAGAGCTCGGCGTAGATCGACGCGCTGCCGGCGCCGTAGGTCTCGGCCTCCTCGGCCGAGAAGGCGAAGTAGCCCTCCTTGAAGCCGGCCAGGCGCATCGCGGCGTGGCACATCGGGCACGGTCGGCCGCTCGCGTACATCACGCAGTCGCCGAGGTCGCGGCGGCCGAGGAGGCGGCTGGCCTCGCGCAGCGCCACCATCTCGGCATGGGCGCTGGGGTCGTTGGTCGCGTGCACGGTGTTGGCCGCGCGGACCAGCACGGTCCCCTCCCGCACGATGACCGCGCCGTAGGGCGCACCGCCCGCCTCGACATTGGCGGCGGCGAGGGCCACCGCCTCGCCGATATGGTCCTCGTGCGTCGACATGGATGGGCTCGACATGGACGGGCTCGACATGGCTGAGCTTTCCTCCGCTGGCGCGCCAACGCCGCGCGCGGCCGGAAGTTCAGCGCTCCGCGCTCAGAACGCGTAGCGCACCGTGCAGTAGGGCATCGTCTCGGCGAGCAGGGCCTTGAAGCGGGTGAGCCAGCGGCCCTTCCAGCCGGCCCGGTAGCGCAGGTTGGTGCCCCCGCCCTCCGAGACCTTCGCCTCCTGGATGTCCGGCCGCCAGAGCAGGTCCTCGGCCTTCGGGTGCCAGCCGAGATTGACCGCGTGCAGATCCGCGTTGTGGGTCAGCATGATGATCTCGCACTTGAGCTGCGCCTTGGCGGCGTCGGACAGCGTCGCGTCGATCTCGGCGAACAGCGCCCGCCAGTCGGCCTCCCAGCCCTCGTAGAGGATCACGGGCGAGAAGTTGGCGTGGACCTCGTAGCCGGCGGCCACGAACTCGTCGATGGCGGCGATCCGCTCGGCGATCGGGGCGGTGCGCACGTCCACGATCCGGGCGATCCGCGCCGGCATGAGCGAGAAGCGGACGCGCGTCTTGCCCTGCGGATCGTAGGCGAGGAGGTCGCGGTTGACGGCCTTGGTGGCGAAGGAGGCCTTGGCGTTGGGCAGGGTGCGGAACAGCGCGACCAGGGCGCGGACTCCGTCGCTGACCGCCGCGTCGACCGAGAGGTCGCCGTTCTCGCCGATATCGTAGACCCAGTGCTCCGGATCGATCGGGTCCGGCTCCGGCAGGCGCCCCTGGCGGCCGGCGTGGCGGGCGATCGCCGCGCAGGCCTGCTCGAGGTTCACGAACAGCGAGATCGGGTTGGAGAAGCCCTTGCGGCGCGGCACGTAACAGTAGGCGCAGGCCATGGCGCAGCCGTTGGAGGTCGAGGGCGCGATGAAGTGGGCGCTGCGGCCGTTGGGGCGCATGGCGAGGCCCTTCTTCACGCCGAGGACCAGCGTCGAGCGCTTGATCCGCACCCAATCCTCCACCGAGCCGGCGTTGCCGTGGAGTTCCGGGATGTTCCAGTGCGACGGCACGACGATGCGCGCGGCGTCGGGAAAGCGCGCCAGGATGTCCCGGCCCAGCGGGAAGTCGCCGACGGTGGGCTCGTGATAGATCGTCCGGATATCGAGCAGGTCGCGGGTCAGGGCCATGGACGATCCGGGGCCCGGAAGCGGCCCGCGACCCGATATGGTGCGCGGCGACGCGGCCGGAATGCCTTGCGACCCGGAGTCTCTCTTCGCGCGGCGCGCGAAAAGCTCGGGATCGGGCGCGGCGCGCGTTGATCGTTCAACGATATCTTACGATTCGGTGCCATGAGTCCCTCATCTTCGAGTGGACGTGCGATGATCGTTCGGGACCAGGAGAGATCCGAGCCGGGCTCACCCGGCTCCGGTGAATCTCTCGACCCTGCAGATCCGAGGTGGGGCGCGCTGATCCGGCGGGATCAGCTGGAGGCCATGCGCGGGAGCGTGCTGGCGGCCATCCCGGTCAACATGCTGCTCGGCGTGGCGAGCATGCTCGTCGCCTACAGGAGCGGGCACGGCACCGTGGGGGCCATCTGGTTCGCGGCGTCGACCAGCGTCAACCTCCTGCGAATCGCCCTCTGCCGGATCCCCTGCCTCGGCCTGGCGCTGACCGCCGACATGACGCCGAGCCTCGCCGCGGCCGCCGCGCGCTCCGTCGACCGGCACCTGCGCGTCTTCACGGTCGCGGCGTTCCTCTCCGGACTGGTCTGGGCCTGCCAGCCGCTCCTGTGCGACGGCTACACGACCGCCGAGACCCTGTTCTACCTGACCATCACCTGCGGCGTGACCGCGGGGGCGGTGACGCACGGGATCGCGTACGCGCGCATCCCCCTCGCCTTCATCGCCCTGCCGCTGCTGTCCGTCGTGGCCTGCCTCGCCTATGCCGGCGACTTCGACCGGAACTGCCTCGCGGCCTGCGTGCTGCTCTACTTCCTCGCCCTGACGCACACGGCGTTCCGCAGCGAGTCCGTGTTTCGCGAGGCGAGCCGGCTCAAGAACGAGGCTCACGCCCTCGCCCGGTCCCGTGCCGAGGCCCATGCCAGCGCCAGCGCCCTCGTGGACGAGATGCGGTGGCGCGCCACGCACGACGATCTCACCGGCCTGCTGAACCGCGCGGGCTTCCTCCAGGCGACGGAGAACCGGCTCCGCACCGGGACCCTCAGCCTGCTGATGCTCGACCTCGACGGGTTCAAGTTCGTCAACGACGTCTACGGCCACAAGGCGGGCGACCGGGTGCTCGTCGAGGTGGCGCGCCGGCTGAAGGACGCGCTGCCGGAGAACGGTCTCGCGGCCCGGCTGGGCGGCGACGAGTTCGCGGTGCTGTACGATCCCGTGACGTCGGGCGTGCCCGACGACGTCATGGCGGCGAACCTCATCGCCGCGGTGTCCCAGCCGTTCGACGGCTTCGACGCGGGCCGCCTCGGGGTCAGCATCGGCGTCCACGCGAGCGCGGAGCCGAGCTTCACCGAGATGCTGAGCTGCGCCGACGAGGCGCTCTACGCCGCGAAGGCCGCCGGGCGGAACCGCTACCGGGTGTTCGATTCGGGCCTGCGCGAGGGGCTGCAGATGCGGCGGGACCTGGAGCGCGACCTGTCGCAGGCCCTGGTCGAGAACGCCCCGAAGGTCTGGTTCCAGCCGATCTACGCGGCCGATGGCCGGACCCTGGTCGGGCTGGAAGCCCTGATCCGCTGGGAGCATCCGCGGCTCGGCTGGATCGCGCCCCCGGACCTGATCGCCGCCGCCGCGATGGCCGGCCTGACCGAATCGCTGCTCCGCTACATCCTCGAGCAGGTCTGCGCGATGCTGGAGATCCTGCATCGCCGCGGCCTGAGCGGCGTGCGCGTGGCGATGAACGTCTCACCCCGGGAGATGGCGCAGGTCCCCGTGGACGAGATCGTCATCGGGCGCCTGAACCTCCTCGGCCTGCCGCCCACCCTGCTGGAGATCGAGATCACCGAGGAGACGGCCCTCGACATCGGCGCGGTGCAGGGCAAGCTGCAGGCGCTGTCCCGCGCCGGCATCCGGGTCGCCCTGGACGATTTCGGCATCGGCTACTCGTCGCTCTCCTCGCTGCGCCAGCTCAAGGCGGACCGGATCAAGATCGACCGGAGCTTCGTGACCGGCCTCGGGGCGAGCGACGACAAGCGCGGGCTCGTCCTCGCCGTCCTCGGCCTCGGCCGGCTGCTCGGGCTCGACGTGGTGGCGGAAGGCGTCGAATCGGCCGAGGACCTGAACATCCTGCAGGCGATGGGCTGCCCGTTCCTGCAGGGCTACCATCTCGGCCGCCCGATGCCGGTGGAAGATCTGGAAGCCACCCTGCTCAGCACGCGCATCGCCGCGGCCTGAGCCGGTGCCGGCGCGCGGAGCCGTCAGGCCCGCGCGCGCGGCTCAGAACCGCCCGGCATCCGCCGGATCGCGGCACATCAGCCGGCGCGCCGCCGCGCGCCACAGGCGGTCCGGCATCCCGTAGAGCCACACGAGCGCCGCGCACCCGGCGATCGCCAGCAGGAACAGCCAGGCCAGCGCCTCGAGGATGGGCCCCGGCGGCGTTCCGGACTCGGTCCGGTCGTACCAGAGCGGGTCCGTGTCCCAGGGCGGATCGTCGTTGTCCACGGCAGAACCCTCCACCGCGGGTCCGAATGCGGCCCGGGGCGCTCGCGCGGCGGTGACCGGTGAATCGGTCCGCGTCACTCCTCTGCCGGCCCGGTCCGCACACGCCTGACCGGGTCCAGCGCGGTCACGCTACAGGCCCCGCCGCGCGCCCTTCGAATACCCATTTCGGACTACGGCCTTCGACCGGCCGCGCTTTTCCACATCCAACTTTCTCCGCAATTTATTGCTTAGTTTGCGGGCTATGGCATTCTGACCGTCTAAAAGACTGCGTGACCTGCCATGAGATCTGCCAAACGCCTGTGGCGCGAGCGCTGGGCGCTGTGTTCGATGCTGGCCCTGTCGGCCGCCTGCGGGCTGCCGGCGCGGGCGGCGGACATGCGCATCGAGGCCGCCAAGATCACCGGCGGTGATCTCTGGATCATCGGTTACGCCGACGATCCGGGGGTGGAGATCACGCTCGACGGCCAGTTCCCCCACCGGACCGACAGCCGCGGCTATTTCGAGTTTCGCGTCGTCTATCATCCGGCCACCTGCATCGCGACGCTGCGGACGCCGAAACAGACCCGCAGCATCGTGGTCGGCGAGTGCGGCCAGCAGGGGCCGCAGGCGCCCGGGCTCGCCGGCCCGGCCGGCCCGCGCGGCGAGACGGGTCCGCGGGGCGAGGCCGGGCCTCCCGGCGAGCGGGGCGCGATGGGACCGCCCGGGCCGCCCGGACCCCAGGGGCCAGCCGGCGCGGAGGGCGTCGCCGGACCGCCGGGCCCGCCGGGCGAGCGCGGCCCCATCGGCATGGCCGGCGCACCGGGGCTGATGGGTGCCATGGGCCCGCCCGGCCCGCCCGGGCCGCCCGGCGGCACCCGCGGGCAGCCGGCTTCCCCGAGCGCCGCGCCGAAACCGAACCCGTCGGCCGCGCTGGCAGGGCCGGCGCCGAAGCCGCGGCCGCCGGCGCGGGCGCGCCGCGCACCCGAGCCGGAATCCGCGCCCGAGGGACCGCTGGATCTGGAGCCCGACGCCGGCGGCGGCGGGATGGACCGCTACTAGGCGCGGACCGGTGTCGACCGCAGGGCCAGCCGCGGAACGGGCCACCCTGCCCGGCCGGGGGCGACGCGTCGGCTCCCAAGTCTCGCGTGGCTGCACGCCGGCAATAGTCTTTGGAAGAGCGTATTTATGCGACTTAACAACTCAATTCGCTCGCGTGCCGCGCTGTCCGCGCCGGGTGTGTCACCTTAATGCCCCAACGCCGCACATTCCGCCGCCAGACCCGCACCGAGGCGAGCCAAAGCGCCCGGTTTGCGCTAAGCGTGACGGTGGGGCGGGCTTGATCGGAGACGAGCGAAACGCCGTACCTTGGCCGTTTTCGTCTCGGACTTCCGGACCGAAAGAGACCGCAAGGGCTTGTTCATCGTGACACGACGTCCACCAGCGAGTTGCCCGACGTTCCGCCTGGCCGGGATGGTGTCCGGACTCGCGATGCTGGCTGCCATGCCGGCATCGGCCGAGACTCTGGAGAGCGCTCTCGCGAAGGCCTATCAGGGCAATCCGAGCCTGAACGCCAGCCGTGCGGGCGTGCGCGCTATCGACGAGAACGTGGCGATCGCGCAGTCGGGCTACCGGCCGACCGTCAACGTCAACGCCGCGATCGGCGTCCAGTACCTTCAGACGCGCTCGTCCAGCACGGTCGCGACGGCGGCCACCGGCGGCACGGCCGCGACCACCGCCGGATCGGCCCTCGGGACAACGGGCGGCGGCCTGGGCGGAACGGCGGGCGCCGGGACGACCGGGACCGGAACGACCACGGGGATCGGGACGACGGGGATCGGGACCGCGGGCGGCACCACCGGCATCGGAACCTCAGGTGCCGGGGCGGCGGGATCCGCGACCGGCGGCGAGGGCCTGTCCGGCGGCGCGACCTCCGACATCGCGAGCCAGGTCATCACCTCCCGGCGGACGACGCGCACCACCTACCTGCCGAGCTCCGCCAGCCTCAACGTCACGCAGACGATCTTCAACGGTTTCCAGACCGACAACACGGTCCGGCGCGCGGAGTCGCAGGTCTACAGCCAGCGCGAGAGCCTGCGCTTCACCGAGCTGTCGGTTCTGTACAGCGCCGTCCAGGCGTACATGAACGTGCTCAGCAACACGGCGACGCTGGAGCTGAACCGGAACAACGTCGAGGTTCTGGAAGAGCAGCTCCGCCAGACCCGGGACCGCTTCAACGTCGGCGAGGTGACCCGGACCGACGTCGCGCAGGCCGAGGCCCGACTGGCCGGCGCGCGATCGCAGGTCGCCCAGGCCGAATCGACCCTCCGCACGAGCATCGGCGTCTACCGGCAGAACATCGGCGTCGAGCCGCGCCAGCTCGCGCCGGGTCGGCCGCTGGACCGGTTCGTGCCGCGCAGCCTCGATCAGGCGATCGCCGTCGGCCTGCGCGAGCACCCGCAGGTCGTCTCGGCCATCCACAACGTCGACGCGAGCGAGGCCCAGGTGAAAGTCCTGGAAGGCCAGCTCGCCCCGCAGCTCAGCCTGCAGGGCTCGCTCAGCCAGCTCTACGACCAGAACGGACCGAACCAGAGCTTCTTCGTCGGCTTCGTCGGCGGACGGCTCTCGATCCCGATCTACGAGGGCGGCCAGACCTACGCGCAGATCCGGCAGGCCAAGGAGTCGGTCGGCCAGGCCCGCATCCAGGTCGACCAGATCCGCGATCAGGTCCGCGCCCAGATCGTCGATTTCTGGGGCCGGCTCGAGGCCGCCAAGGCGCAGGTCATCGCCGCCCAGGCCCAGGTCCAGGCCAACGAGGTGGCGCTGAACGGCGTGCGCGAGGAAGCGCGCGTCGGCCAGCGCACGACCCTCGACGTGCTCAACGCGCAGCAGGAACTGCTGAACTCCCGGGTGAACCTCATCGTCGCCCAGCGTGACCGGGTCATCTTCTCCTACGGGGTGGTCCAGGCGATCGGACAGTTGACCGCGCGCTTCACGGCGCTCCCGGTCGAATACTACAGCGCCAAGGTTCACTACGATCAGGTCAAGGATCTCTGGTTCGGCCTGCGCACCCCGGACGGTCGCTGACGGCTTTTCCACGGGGAGTGTGTTGTGGGCGCGCTTGCCGTCACGAAACGGCATGGAATACTGATTGAACATCGATCCATTCGGGTCGCTTTCCAGTCTCCCATGCCCGAGTGCGCCTGCCGATGAGTGCAGCAAGCCCCAAGATCCCGGACTCGAAATTCCAGGACAAGGCTGCCGATAAGGCGCACGAGCCTTCGATGGAAGAGATCCTCGCGTCGATCCGGAGGATCATCGCCGACGATCAGGCCGCCAAGCCGGCCGAGGTCGCGGCGCCCGCTCCGGAGCCCGACGACGTGCTCGACCTCGCGGAGGTCGCCGAGCCGGTGATGCGCCCGCGCGTCGTCGAGCCGGAGCCGGAACCCGAGCCGGCCCCGGACCTGCTCGACTTCGACGCGATCGACTTCGAGGACCCGGTGATTGCCGCGCCCGAACCGGAGCCCGAGCCCGAGCCCGAGCCGGCCCCGGAGCCGCCGCCCCCACCGCCTCCGCCCCCGCAGCCCGTGCTCCAGGCCGCCCGCGCGCCCGAGCCGGAGCCCGAGGCCCTGGTCTCTCCGGCCACGGATGCCAGCGTCAGCGGCGCGTTCAACCTGCTGGCCCACACCGTGCTGACGCAGAACGCCCGGACCCTGGAGGATCTCGTCAAGGAGATGCTCCGGCCGATGCTGAAATCCTGGCTCGACGACAACCTCCCGGCCGTGGTCGAGCGCCTCGTGCGCGCCGAGATCGAGCGGGTGTCGCGCGGCCGCTGAGCCGGCGGCCTGGGTACGGCGGCCGCGGGCCGCCGTCCGCGTGTTGACGGGAGCGGCGTGACGGTCGAAAGCGGGGCCACCCCCGTTTGGACAAGCGCCGGCCCGTACCCGCGATGATGGACAAGACCTTCGAGCCCACCTCCGTCGAGGCGCGGATCTCCGCCGCCTGGGCCGAGGCGGACGCCTTCCGTGCCGGCCGGCCCGAGCGCGCCGGGGCCCCGCCGTACTGCATCGTGATCCCGCCGCCGAACGTGACGGGCTCCCTGCACATGGGCCACGCCCTCAACAACACGCTGCAGGACATCCTCTGCCGCTTCGAGCGCATGCGCGGCCGGGACGTGCTCTGGCAGCCGGGGACGGACCATGCCGGCATCGCCACCCAGATGGTGGTCGAGCGGCGGATGATGGAGCGTCAGGAGCCCGGCCGCCGCGAGATCGGCCGCGCGGCCTTCGTCGAGAAGGTCTGGGCCTGGAAGGCGGAATCCGGCGGCGCGATCGTCAACCAGCTGAAGCGTCTCGGCGCCTCCTGCGACTGGTCCCGCGAGCGTTTCACCATGGACGAGGGGCTGAGCCGGGCCGTGCTCAAGACCTTCGTCGACCTGCATCGGCAGGGCCTGATCTATCGCGACAAGCGGCTGGTGAACTGGGACCCGAAGTTCCAGACCGCGATCTCGGACCTGGAGGTCCAGCAGGTCGAGACCAGGGGCCATCTCTGGCACTTCGACTACCCGGTGGTGGACGAGGCCGGCAACGAGACCGGCGCCGTCATCACGGTGGCCACCACCCGCCCCGAGACGATGCTGGGCGACACCGGCATCGCGGTCCATCCCGAGGACGCGCGCTACACCGCGCTCGTCGGCCAGCGCGTGCGCCTGCCGCTGGTCGGGCGGCTGATCCCGATCGTGGCCGACACCTACTCGGATCCCGAGAAGGGCACGGGCGCGGTCAAGATCACGCCCGCCCACGATTTCAACGACTTCGACGTCGGCCGCCGCCACGGGCTCGGCCTGATCAACGTCCTCGACCCCGAGGGCCGGATGCTGCTCGACGGCAACGCCGATTTCCTCGACAGCGTCGCGCCCGAGCCGGAGGCCCTGGCGCTCCACGGCCTCGACCGGGCGCAGGCCCGCAAGGAGGTGGTGGCGCTGATGGAGGCGCGCGGTTGGCTGCGCGCGATCGAGCCGAACACCCACGCGGTCCCGCACGGCGACCGCTCGGGCGTGGTCATCGAGCCCTACCTGACCGACCAGTGGTACGTGAACGTCAAGCCGCTCGCGGAGCGCGCCCTCCAGGCGGTGCGCGACGGGCAGACCAAGTTCGTGCCGGAGAACTACGAGAAGATCTTCTTCCAGTGGCTCACCAACATCGAGCCGTGGTGCATCTCGCGCCAGCTCTGGTGGGGCCACCAGATCCCGGTCTGGTACGACGACGCCGGCGGCATCTTCGTCGCCGAGAGCGAGGCCGAGGCGCAGGCGGCGGCCGACGCGCAGCACGGCCGGCCGGTCGCGCTCACCCGCGACGCGGACGTCCTCGACACGTGGTTCTCCTCGGCGCTCTGGCCGTTCTCGACGCTGGGCTGGCCGGACACGACCCCGGAACTCGCGCGCTTCTACCCGACCAACACCCTGGTGACCGGCAAGGACATCCTGTTCTTCTGGGTCGCCCGGATGATGATGATGGGCCTGCACCTCACCGACCGGGCGCCCTTCGACACGGTCTACCTGCACACCCTGGTGCGGGACGCGTCGGGCGCGAAGATGTCGAAGTCGAAGGGGAACGTCGTCGATCCGCTGGAACTGATCGATCAGGTCGGCGCCGACGTCCTGCGCTTCACCCTCTGCGCGCTGGCCGTCCAGGGCCGCGACATCAAGCTGTCCACCGACCGTGTCCAGGGCTACCGCAACTTCGCGACCAAGCTCTGGAACGCCGCCCGCTTCGCCGAGCTGAACGGCTGCCGCCTGGACCCGGCCTTCGACCCGCGCTCCGCCACCGGCGCGATCAACCGCTGGGCGCTCACCGAGGCGGCCCGCGCGGTCGACGAGGTCGCGGGCGCCCTCGAGGCCTTCCGCTTCAACGACGCGGCGGCGGTGGCCTACCGCTTCGTCTGGAACATCTTCTGCGACTGGTATCTCGAGCTCGCCAAGCCGGTTCTTCAGGGCGAGGGCGTCGATCCGGCGATCCGGGCCGAGACGCAGGCGAGCGTGGCGTTCCTGATCGATCAGGTCGCCAAGCTGCTGCACCCGTTCATGCCGTTCCTCACGGAGGAGCTGTGGGCGATCAAGGGCGCCGACCTGCCGGAGCGCGGCCTGCTGACCCTGGCCGCATGGCCGGACCTCGGCGGCCTCGCCGACGCGGCCGCGGAGGCCGAGGTCGGGTTCGTGGTCGATCTCGTCAGCCAGATCCGCTCGGCGCGGTCCGAGACCAATGTCCCGGCCGGCGCGCAGATCCCGCTGGTCATGGTCGGCGCCGCCCCGGAGGTGAGAGCGCGGGTTGAGGCGTGGCGCGACACGCTCCTGCGCCTCGCCCGGCTGTCGGAGATCACCTTCGCGGAGGCGCCGCCGAAGAACTCGGTGCAGCTCCTGGTGCGCGGCAGCGTCGCCGCGCTGCCCCTTGAAGGCGTGGTTGACCTCGCGGCCGAGGTCGCGCGCCTGAAGAAGGAGCAGGGCAAGGCGCAGGGAGAGATCAAGAAGATCGACGCCAAGCTCGGCAACGCCGACTTCGTGGCCCGGGCGCCCGAGGAGATCATCGAGGAGAACCGGGAGCGCCGCGAGAGCGAGTCGGCGCGGCTGGCGAAGATCGAGGAAGCTCTGGTCCGGCTCAGCGGGGACTGAGCGCCCGTCCGGGAGCGCTCCGACGTGTCAGGCCCGCCCCGGGGGTGACCCGGCCCCGGAGGCTCGCCCGTCAGCGTCGGGTGCCGAGGGTTCCGGTGAACGCCCGCGGCCCGCCCCAACTGGCGGCGGACGCGTCGTTCGGGGTCCAGAAGCCGTCCTGCGACGCGCCCCGCGGATGCAGGGAATAGTCCGGTGGAACGTAGCCGCCCGACTGGTTCCAGTAGCCGGGCCGGAAGTTGGCCGCCGATTTCGCAACGCGCTCATCTCCGGGGCGGCGCGTATCGACGCTGTACGTTCTCTCGGAAACGCTGTGCGGCGCGCGACTTGCGACGACGGGCTTCGCGTCGAAGTAATCACGGTAATCTGCGTACGACTCGACCGCCAGCGCGCCGACAGTCGACCCGAAGACCATGGCGGCCGCCAGCAGCACCTTCATTGTCAATTCCTCTGCCTACACACTCAAATCTGGCGGCACCGAGATTGCGCCGGCCCGCCGAACTGAGCGGTATTTAAGATCGACTCCCGGAAACGGCGGTGCCGGACAGCACGAGCCTGGATCCGGCCCAACCCGCGCCGGGTCGTCGGACCTCCGGTCTCGGTCACGCGCCGCGATCGCGCTGGGGCTCCGCGAGCGCTCGGCTACCTGTCCAAACGGTAATTTGATCGCCACGCCCGGGTCAGGCGCCGCCCCTTAGACAGATCCCATCGACGGCCGCGACCGCCGGCGTCGTCCCGATCAGTCCCGAGAGGTTGAGACCCCCCATGACCGAGACCCGTCCCACTGGCCGCACCTCGCGCCGCGCCCTCGCCTCCGTGGCGGCCGCAGCGCTGATCGCCGGCGGTGCCATCGGCAGCGGCTATCTGCCGGCCGCGACCCCGGCCTACGCGCAGGCTCTGCCCAAGTCGCCGATCGAGGCGCCCGAGCACCCGCCGGGCTCGTTCGCCGGCATCGTCAACAAGGTGAAGCCGGGCGTGGTCTCGGTGAAGGTGAAGCTCGACGACTCGGCGAGCAGCGACGACGACGATGGCCCGAGCCAGGGGCGCAACCTCCAGAACGTGCCGCCGCAGCTGCGCGAGTTCTTCAAGCGATTCGGCCAGAACGGTCCCGGCGGCATGCAGCCCCAGCATCAGGGCCCGCGCGGCGCGGTGGGATCCGGCTTCATCATCTCGGCCGACGGCTACGTGGTCACCAACAACCACGTGGTCGACCATGCCAAGACCGTGCAGGTGACGCTGGACGACGGGCGCACTCTCGACGCCAAGGTCATCGGCAAGGATTCCAAGACGGACGTCGCCCTGCTGAAGATCACCGAGGGCTCGAACTTCCCGTACGTCCAGTTCGGCAAGGCCGCGCCGCAGGTCGGCGACTGGGTGGTGGCGATCGGTAACCCGTTCGGCCTCGGCGGAACCGTGACCGCCG
The DNA here is from genome assembly GCF_050281105.1 of Methylobacterium sp. NPDC080182. Classification (NCBI taxonomy): domain Bacteria; kingdom Pseudomonadati; phylum Pseudomonadota; class Alphaproteobacteria; order Hyphomicrobiales; family Methylobacteriaceae; genus Methylobacterium; species Methylobacterium sp. NPDC080182. The sequence goes on along the minus strand of NZ_JBNNWO010000001.1, from coordinate 479,223 downwards.
GCATCGTCTCGGCCCGCGGCCGCGACATCGGCGCCGGTCCCTACGACGACTTCCTGCAGATCGACGCGCCCATCAACAAGGGCAACTCGGGCGGCCCGACCTTCAACGTCAACGGCGAGGTGGTCGGCATGAACACCGCCATCGCGTCCCCGTCGGGCGGCAGCGTCGGCCTCGCCTTCGCGATCCCCGCCGAGACCGTTCAGGCGGTGGTCGACCAGCTCCGGACCGACGGCAAGGTCGCCCGCGGCTACCTGGGCGTCCAGATCCAGCCCGTGACGCAGGACATCGCCGAGGGCCTGGGCCTCGACAAGGCCAAGGGCGCCCTCGTCGACCACGCCGAGAACGGCACCCCGGCGGCCAAGGCCGGCCTGAAGGCGGGCGACGTGATCGAGAAGGTCAACGGCGACACGGTGGACAGCGCCCGCGAGCTGTCGCGCAAGATCGCCGGCCTGAAGCCGGGCGCCAAGGTCGAGCTGAGCTACCTTCGCGGCGGCAAGACCGACACCGCCACGGTGACGCTGGGCACGATGCCGACCGACGGCACCAAGATGGCGAGCCGCGACGACGACTCGGGCAACGGCCAGCCGCGGCTCGGCCTGCAGCTCGCCCCGGCCGGCGATGTCGGCCTGTCGGATCAGGGCGTCGCGGTGGTCCAGGTCGATCCCGACGGCCCGGCGGCCGCCAAGGGTATCGAGGCGGGCGACGTGATCCTCGACGTCGGCGGCCAGAGCGTGGCCCGTCCGTCGGATGTGGCGACGCAGATCCGGGCGGCCGAGTCGAGCGGGCGCAAGGCCGTGCTGATGCGGGTGAAGAGCGGCAAGGGCCAGACCCGGTTCGTGGCGGTCTCGCTCAACAAGAAGGCCGGCTGAGGCCGGTTTCTCCCGGCGCGGGGTCCGCCCCGCGCCGTCTCGTGGTGACCTCCGACTCGCGCCGGCCGTACAGGCCGGCGCTTTTTCGTGGCTCGCCTGACCGCGTTCGCGGGTCTCAGCGACCCGGGACCGGTATGCCCAGTCCCGGCCCGAGCCGCGTCCGGCACCGTCCCAGCGCCGCGAAGGCGGCGTTCGAGTCCCGGGCGAGGCGCATCAGGTCTCCCAGCCGCGCCCGGCCGCGCGCGAAGGCGAAGAACACCGCGGCGATGTCGGGTTCGCCGTCCGGCGTGAGCGCCGAGGCCGCGAAAGCCGGGAGGGCCTGGTCGGCCGGATCGCAGATCACCCGCACGGCCGCGAAGGGCAGGCCGTGCCGGCCCGCGAAGGACGCGGCCACGTGCGATTCCATGTCGACGGCCGCGGCGCCGGTGGTGGTCCGCAGGTCCGTCTTGCCGTCGACCGCGAGCACCGCCGTGTCGACGCCCGCCAGATCCGCCGGGATCACCCGCGGCCCGACGCCGGACAGGAGGTTGAGCAGCGTGGCCGACAGGTCGAGATCGGCGGCGCGCCGCCCCTCCTCGCTCACCACGCCGGTGCCCACCACGACGTCGCCTGGCCGGAGCGAGGGATCGAGGCCGCCCGCGATGCCGAAGCTGACAACCGCCCGGCAGCCGGGCTGGCCGCGGGCCTCCAGGAGCTGGCGGAGCCGGTGGGGATTGCCGCCGGCTCCCACGGCCTCGACCCCCGCCCCCGCCGCCATGCGGCGCTCGCGGGCGAGGCCGGTAACGGCCAGGACGGGCGCGGCGGGATCGATCATGGCGCGCTCGTGGACGAGTCCGGCGAGGTCCGCAAGAAGGCGCGAGCGCCGAGGCGGGGTCCGGGCCGGATCCGACGCGGGGGGCGGTTCGTCCGGTCCCGCGGGATCGCTGTCTGAGGAGGCCACGTGTCTCGTACCGGGGCTCGCGGATCGGCTGTCGGGACGGTCGAGCGCGCCGCGATCCGGCGGAGCGGAGCCGGCCCGCCGGGCCGGCCCCAGGACGTCGGCGGACGTCACATGCCGAACTGGACGCGCCGGCTGTTGCCACGCTTGAGGTTGCGGAAGCGCGCCATCGCCCAGAGCGGGAAGAACTTCGGGTAACCATGGTACCGCAGGTAGAAGACCCGCGGGAAGCCCGTGGCGGTGTAGCGCTCCTCCTTCCAGAACCCGTCCGCGCCCTGCGTGCGGGTCAGGAAGTTGATGCCCCGGGTCACGGCCGGGTCGTCGACCGCGCCGGCCGCCATCAGGGCGAGGAGCGCCCAGGCGGTCTGCGAGGCGGTGGACGAGCCGGGCTCGAAGGCCGGGTCGATCTTGTACGAGGAGGCGTCCTCGCCCCAGCCGCCATCCGGGTTCTGGATCCGGATCAGCCAGGACACAGCCTTCTGGATGCGCGGATCGGCGGAGTCGACCCCGGCGGCGTTGAGGGCGCAGAGCACCGACCACGTGCCGTAGATGAAGTTCATGCCCCAGCGGCCGTACCACGAGCCGTCCTCCTCCTGATCATTCAGGAGGTAGTTCACGCCGCGGTCGAGGGCGCGGGAGGTCTCCCGGGTCTCGCCGAGCTGGGACAGCATCCCGACCACGCGGGCGGTCACGTCCGCGGTCGGCGGGTCGAGCAGCGCGCCGTGATCCGAGAACGGGATGTGGTTAAGGTACATGTGGTTGTTGTCGGCGTCGAACGCCGCCCAGCCACCGTCCTCGGATTGCAGACCCTCGACCCATTCCCGGGCGCGGGCGATCGCGGCCTTGTAGTCCGGCATGCCGGCGACGAGGCCGTGCTGATGCATGGCCCGGTCCATCGCCATCACCACCACGGCGGTGTCGTCGAGGTCGGGATAGTGCGCGTTGGCGTACTGGAACGCCCAGCCGCCCGGCCGGACCTTCGGCTTGCGCGCCGCCCAGTCGCCGACGATGTCGAGCACCTGCCGGGGCTTCAGCCAGTCCAGACCGGCGCGGGCCTGGGCCTCGGCCTCGGGGCCGCCGGCCTCGAGCAGCGCGTGGCTCGCGAGCGCCGTGTCCCAGACCGGTGAGACGCAGGGCTGGACGTAGGCCTCGTCGGCCTTCTCGACCACGAGCTTCTCGATGGCGTCGCAGGCCACGCGGACCTGCGGGTGATCGGGCCGGTAGCCCATCACCTCGTACATCAGCACCGAGTTGACCATGGCGGGGAAGATGGCGCCCAGGCCGTCCTCGCCGTTGAGGCGCTCGCTCACCCAGGCGCGGGCCATCTCCATGGCGCGCTGCCGGCTCTTGCGCGGCAGGTGGTTCTCGACCCGCTGCAGCACCCGGTCGATGAAGCCGAAGATCGGCGTCCAGGGCCAGGTGGCGTGGGGCGAGCCCGGCCAGGAGCGGACGCTCTCCGGCGGGGTGACGAACAGCTCCTGCACGCTGATGCCGCGGGGATTGCGCGCCCGGGGCTTGGTCGCCTGGAGCACGAACAGCGGCACCACGGTGGTGCGGGCCCAGTAGCTGATCTTGTCGAGGTGGAACGGGAACCACTTCGGCAGGAACATCACCTCGACGGGCATCACCGGCACGGCGCGCCACGGCACCTCGCCGTAGAGGGCCAGCATGAAGCGGGTGAACACGTTGGCGTTGGCCGCGCCGCCGCGGGACAGGATGCCCTCGCGCGCCCGGCGCATGTGCGGCGCCTCGATGTCGTCGCCGATCATCTTGAGGGCGAAATACGCCTTGACCGTGCAGCTCATGTCGAACGGCCCCTCGTGGACGAGGGCCCATCCGCCGTGCCGCCCCTGGGTGCGGCGGAGGTAATTGCCGATCTTGGCCTCGAGGTCGCCGGGGACCCGCGTGCCGCGGAAATGGTGGAACAGGATGTACTCGGACGGGATCGTGGCATCCGCCTCGAGCTCGAAGCAGATGTGCCCGTCGTCGTGCGCCAGGGCGGTCAGCGCGCGCGTCGCCTGCGCCACGCCGCGCTCGACGTCCTCGAGCGAGATCCCCTGAGTCTTCGAGCGCTGCAGCGCCTCGACTTTGCTAACGGCCTCTCTCATAGTCCTCGCCTCGAACGACCGCCTCGCGGCGGACGCCATGCCTCAAGCTGCGCCGCGCACCTGGGTTCCAGCACGCGCGGCAGATCCCGCACGCAAGGAACGTGCGGCCGTCTGGCCAGAGCGGATCGCTCCCTCGATCGTCGACGGCAGGCCGGTGGCGGTCCAATCGCCTGCCAGGACGAGATTGTCGTAGGCGGTTTCGGCCTTCGGGCGCCGCGCGGCTTCCGCCGGCGTCGCCGCAAAGGTCGCACGCTTCTCCTTTACGATCTGCCAGCTGGGCAGGTCGGGTGCAAGGTTGCACAACTGTGCGATCTCGGCCCAGATCTGCCGCGCGAGGTCTTCGCGGGGCACGTCGAGGAGCCGGTCGGCACCGCTGATCGTGACCGAATACCGGTCCGGATAGGCAAAAAGCCACTCCGTGAGGCTGTTGACGACGCCGAGGACGAGCGGGCTGCCGGGCTTCGGCACCAGCGCGAAATGCGCGTTCACGATAGAGCGGAATTCCACCGGTGCGAGGAGACCGGGCAACACCTCCCGGGCGACCCACGGCGGCAGCGCCAGCACGACGCCGTCCTCCGGACCGAGGGTCTCGGCACCGTCCGAGAACACGAGCTGCCCGACGCGGCTGTCCGCGAGGTCGAGGCCGCGCAGGCGCCGGCCGAGGCGGATCTCGCAGCCGCGGCTCGTGAGGTAGCGGATCGCCGGATCCACGAAGGCGTAGGACAGCCCTTCGACGGCCACGAGCGGGCGGCAGGCCTTGCCGCCCGCCCCCAGGGTCTCGCGCAGGATCCGCGCCGCCAGCCCGACGTCGCTGTCGCGGGGCTCGGTGTTGAGGGCCGCGAGCAGCACCGGGTGCCAGAGGCGCCGGTAGAGCGTGCCCTCGCAGGCCATGTGGGCGCCGATCGTGCCGCCCGCACCCTCCGCCTTGCCGGAGGCCGCGCGCAGGATCCCGAGGGGCGCGAGGTAGTCCCGCGCCCGGGTGCCGGGGACGCGGCGGGCCGGGCTCATGACCCACCAGGGCAGCCGCCCGGCGTTGGGCCGAAGCCGCCAGCGCTCGCCGGTCTTCAGGTCGGCGAAGTCGAACTCCGCCACGTCCGGCCCCACCAGGGCGTCGGCCGGCGCGCCGATCGTCCGGAGGAACCCGAGGGAATCGGCGTTGCCGGACAGGAGCAGGTGGTTGCCGTTGTCGATGGTCAGGCCGAGGGCCGGGTCGTAGTACGAGCGGCAGCGGCCGCCGGCCTGCTTGGCGGCCTCGTGCAGGACCACCCGGGCGCCGGATTCGGCGAGCGCGACGGAAGCGGCGAGGCCGGCGAGGCCGGCGCCGACGACGTGGACGGTGCCCATCAGATCAGGCCGTGCCGGACGACGACGCCCAGCAGCGCGAGCTTGCCGGGCTTCACCCGGGCGCGGGGCATCGCCCAGCCGCGCGCGAGGACCGCCTTGAGGTAGAGGTGATAGGCGGCGGCCATCAGCCGGGCGGCCTTGGTCGCCTTGCGGGGGCTGCGCCGGATGATCTCCCAGGTCGCCTGGTAATGGTCCTCGGCCTCGCGGGCGAGGGAGATGCAGACCTCGCCGATGCGGGGGTGGCCGATCGCCTCTGCCGGCGTCGGGTCGGTGAGGCCGATTGCCCGGAGCTTCTCGCGCGGCAGGTAGAGGCGGCCGCGCTCGGCATCCTCGTCGATGTCGCGCAGGATGTTGGTGAGCTGGAGCGCGCGGCCCTGGTGCCACGCCAGCCGGATGCCGTCCGCCTCCGGCATGCCGAAGATCCGCACCGACAGCCGGCCGACCGCGCTGGCGACCCGGTCGCAGTAGAGGTCGAGGGTCTCGGCGTCGGGGGCGACGATGTCCTCGACGGCGTCCATCGCCATGCCGTCGATGACCGCCTGGAAATCCTCGCGCTTCAGGCCGAATCGGCGCACGGGCTCCACGAGGTCGCGCACCCGCGGGGCCGGGCGGCCGGCGTAGAGCGCGTCGATATCGGCCCGCCAGCGGTCGAGCTCGACCTGCCGGACGGCCCGGGTGCCGCCGTCGTCGGCGACGTCGTCGACGGCGCGGCAGAAGGCGTAGACGGCGTACATCGCCTCCCGCCGCTCCTTCGGCAGCAGGCGCATCGCCGTGTAGAAGGAGGAGCCGGCGGCGGGCAGCGCCGGGGCGGCGCTCGCGTGGTCCTGGGCGGGCGTGGCGGTGGCGGTCACGAGCGGATTCCCTGAGCCGCGGCCCGGACGGTCCGGCCGCGGAAGGGCCGGCGCGCCAGGGTGGCGGCGACGCCGCCCAGCGCCGTCAGCGCGAAGGCGGCCTTGCCGTGATGGACTTTCTCCGAGAGCGGGTCGCGCTCCAGCAGGCCCCGGCTCAGCACGACGGCGAGCCGGTGGATGGCAGCGATCTCCAGAGACAGGCGCAGGTCGTCGATCAGGTCCGGCAGGACCGCGCCCTCGTCGAGGAGGTCCAGGCAGCGCTGCGCCAGTTCGCGGATCGCGGCCCGGAGCTGCGGCGGCGCCTCGGCCTCGCCGAGCATCGCCACGGTGGCGCCGTGGCGGTCGAGGCAATCCTGCGGGAGGTAGACCCGGTCGAGCGCCGCGAAGTCCTTGCCGCAATCCTGGAGGTGGTTGATCACCTGGAGCGCCGCGCAGATGGCGTCGGACGCCCGGTAGACCCGGGCCGGGTCTTCGCCGTGCACGTCGAGGACGTAGCGGCCCACCGGCATCGCCGAGTAGCGGCAGTAGTGGATCAGCTCGTCCCAGTCCGCGTAGCGGTTCTTGCGCGCGTCCATGCGGAACGCGTCGAGGAGTTCCAGGGCGTGCCGGGGCGGCAGGCCGCGGGCCGCGAGCTCGCGCTTCAGCGGCTCGGCCTCGGGATCGGACGGCCCGGCGCCGGTGAGCGCGTCGGCGAGGCGATCGAGCAGCTCGATCTTGCGCTCGGGCGACAGGGCGGCGTGATCGGCCACGTCGTCGCCGGCGCGGACGAAGTTGTAGAACGCCAGGATCGCGCCCCGGTGGCGGGGATGGATCAGGTGCGAGGCGACGGGGAAGTTCTCGTCGCGGTGCCCCTTGCCGGAGCGCGTCGCGGTGGCGGAATCGAGGGTGCTCATGCGAGGTAGCCCGCCTCCCGGAACCACGTGATCGCGTCCGACAGGCCCTCGCGGTACGGCCGGGCCGTGTAGCCGAGTTCGGCGCGCGCCTTCCTGTCCGAGAAGAACATCCGGTAGCGCGACATGCGGATCCCGTCGATCGTCGCGAAGGGCTGCCTGCCGGTGACCCGCGCGGCGAGCTGCGCGAAGAACGCCACCGGATAGACGGCGGCCCGGGGCAGATTCACGGTCGGCGGCTTGCGCCCGACCATGCCGGCGATGTCGGCGAGCATCTGCGAGAGGAACACGTCCTCGCCGCCGAGGATGTAGCGCTCGCCGATGCGGCCCTTGCGCAGCGCCAGGAGGTGTCCCTGGGCCACGTCGTCCACGTGGGCGAGGTTGAGCCCGGTATCGACGAAGGCCGGCATCTTGCCGAGCGCCGCCTCCTGGATGATCCGGCCGGTCGGCGTCGGCTTGACGTCGCGGGGACCGATCGGCGTCGACGGGTTGACGATCACCGCCCGCAGGCCGTCCCGGGCGACCATCTCCTCGACCACCCGCTCGGCCACGACCTTGCTGCGCTTGTAGGCGCCGATCGCGGTCTCGGGCGTCAGCGGCATGGTCTCGTCGGAGGGCGTGACGCCGTCGGCCGGCGGTTTGATCGTCGCGACGCTCGACGTGTAGACGACACGCTCCACGCCGGCCTCGAGCGCCGCGCGCATCATCAGGCGCGTGCCGTCGCGGTTGGTGCGGACGATCTCCTCCATGTCCGGCGCCCAGAGCCGGTAATCGGCCGCGGCGTGGATCAGGTAGCGCTGACCGCGCATCGCCGCCGCCACGGCGGCCGGGTCGCGCATGTCGCCCTCGGCGATCTCCACGTCGGTCCAGGTGAGGTTGCGGCGGGGGCTCGAGGCGCGCACGAGGATGCGCACCGGGAAGCCGGCCCGGCGGAACACGTCGACCAGGGCTGAGCCGAGGAAGCCGCTCGCGCCGGTGATCAGCACGGGACCGACCTCGGACGGGCCGGAAGCTGGGGCCTCTGCCATCGCGGATCTGGAGGATTACCGAAAACCAGTGCGGCCGGGGATCCCCAGCCGCGCCGCGCTTGTGTCATCGAACCGCCCGAGCGGCAAGCTTGAGCGGTGCCGGACAGGGTCGCGCCGCGGCGCGGCACGCGCCCGTGGGCGTGTTCCGCACAACAGGCGGGGCCGTCCCGGCAGGGCCCGGCACGGGACGCGCGGCCCGATCCCCGCGGCCGCGGGGAGTTCGGGCCCGCCACCCAAGCCGCGACCCACGACGCGACCTTGCCACGACCTTGCCAGGTCGCGAAAAACCGACTATGCGCCGCCCCTCGCGTTCGCTCCGGCCGGGGGCTGAACGGACGGTGCCGCTCGCGGCACAGGGCTCTCCCAGATCCCGTCGTCCGGTGTCTCCGCCTTCGATCAACCGCTCGGGCCTGAAAATCGGCTCGAAGGGCTTGGCGCCGAGCGTAGCGCGAGATGAACCGGCCCGAATCAGCCGCCTTCCGGCGGCCGGGCTCCTTTTGACGATGAAAGGCCCGACAATGCCTCTCTACGAGCATGTGCTCTTGGCCCGCCAGGACGTGACGTCCCAGCAGGTCGAGACGATGATCGACACCTACAAGGGTGTGATCGAGCAGAACGGTGGCCGTCTCGAGAAGATCGAGATGTGGGGCGTGAAGTCCCTCGCCTACCGGATCAAGAAGAACCGCAAGGCGCACTTCGCCCTCCTCAACATCGACGCCCCGCCGGCCGCCATCGCCGAGATGGAGCGCCAGATGCAGATCTCCGAGGACGTGCTGCGCTTCATGACCATCCGGGTCGAGGAGCTCGATTCCGAGCCGTCCGCCATGATGCAGAAGCGCGACCGCGACGACCGCAAGGATCGCGAGCGCGGCCGTCGTCGCGATGACGAGGGCTTCGGCGGTGGCGGCTTCGGCGGCGACCGTGGTGACCGCGGCGATCGCGGTGACCGCGGCGAGCGCAGCTTCGGCGGGGAGGGCTAACCCATGGCATTCGGTGCTGGTGCGGGCGGCGGACGCCGTCCCTTCTTCCGTCGTCGCAAGACCTGCCCGTTCTCCGGCGCGAACGCGCCGAAGATCGACTACAAGGACGTCAAGCTCCTGTCCCGCTACGTGTCCGAGCGCGGCAAGATCGTGCCGTCGCGGATCACCGCGGTCTCGGCCAAGAAGCAGCGCGAGCTCGCCCAGGCGATCAAGCGCGCCCGCTTCCTCGGCCTGCTGCCCTACGTGATCAAGTAGGCCATCAGAACCCGCCGGCCCGGCATCTGCCCGGGCCGGCCCTCCCAGAGGGCGGCTCGCGCCGCCCGATCGTTGGGGCGCGTAGCCGCCTCTAACCCTGCCGTACCGGCAGCGGGACAGCGGAATTCATGGCACAGCACATCGGCATCGGTATCGGCGCGGGCCTCGTCTCCGCACTCCTGTTCGGGGTGCTGCTGAAGGCGACGCCGCTCGCGATCCTGCTCTACCTCGTGGCGCCGCTGCCGATCCTGATCGTCGGCCTGGGCTGGAGCCACAAGGCCGCGCTCGCCGCGGCCGCCGCCGGCAGCCTCGCGCTGGTCCTGGTGATCGCGCCCTTCCTGGGACTGGCCTTCGCGGCCTACATCGCCCTGCCCGCCTGGTGGCTCGCCTACCTCGCGCTCCTCGGGCGCGAGACGCCCGCCGGCCTCGAATGGTACCCGACCGGCCGCCTGCTCGGCTGGATCGCCGCCACGGCCGCCCTCGCCTTCATCGCCATCGCGGTCCTGTCGTCGCCGAACCACGCCGCCTTCGACGCGCAGCTGCGCGGGCTCGCCCAGACCCTGGTCCAGACGCGGCTGCCCTCCGCCCGCCCGTCCCCCGAGACCCCGCGCGCAGATGCCCCGCGCGCCGACGCGCCCTCGACCGGCGGCGAGGCGGGCGGCAAGGACGGGGCGGCGACGCCCGGTCCGGCCCCGCAGGCCGACGCCGACCCGGCGGACGTGACGCGGGCCGAGGTGGCGGACGCCCTCGCCCGCGTCGTGCCCGCCTTCGCGGCGAACGGCCTCGCCCTGCTGCTGGCCTTCTACCTCTGGGCGTCGGCCCGGATCGTGAAGATCTCCGGCCGCCTGCCGCGGCCCTGGCCCGACATCCCCTCCACCGCCATGCCGCGCAGCACGCTCGTGGCGGTCGCGGCGGCCGTCGGGATGTGCTTCGCGCCCGGCTATGTCGGCGTGTTCGGGGTCGCGCTGCTCGGCGCGTTCAGCGCCGCCTTCGCCCTCCAGGGACTCGCCGCCTTCCACGACCGCTCCCGCGGCCGGCCGGGGCGCGGGCTCATGCTGTTCGGCATGTACCTGATCCTGTTCGTGACCCAGGGCATCGCCCTGGTCGCCCTGACCCTGTTCGGCCTCGCCGACACAGCCCTCGACCGCCGACGCCCCAAGGGCGATCCGGCGCCGTGAGACCCCGGCCCGCGTGGCCGAACACCTGAAGGAGAAAGACCATGGAAGTGATCCTGCTCGAGCGCGTGGCCAAGCTGGGCCAGATGGGCGAGACCGTGAATGTCCGTCCGGGCTTCGCCCGCAACTTCCTGCTCGCCCGCGGCAAGGCCCTGCGCGCGACGGAAGCCAACAAGAAGCACTTCGAGGCCCAGCGCGCCCAGCTCGAGGCCCGCAACCTCGACCGCAAGAAGGACGCCGAGGTCGTCGCCGAGAAGCTGAACGGCCAGAGCTTCGTCCTCATCCGTCAGTCCGGCGAGACCGGCGTTCTCTACGGCTCGGTCTCGACCCGCGACCTCGCCGAGGTCGTCGCGAAGGAGGGCTTCACGGTCGATCGCGGTCAGTTCACCCTGAACCAGCCGATCAAGACGCTGGGCCTGCACACGGTCCCGGTGGTGCTGCACCCCGAGGTCGAGGTGGAGATCACCGTCAACGTCGCCCGCAGCCCCGAGGAGGCCGAGCGTCAGGCCCGCGGCGAGTCGGTGACCGAGCGCGAGGCGTTCAACCTCGACGACCTCGGCCTCGAGGTCGGTCAGGCGCTGGCCGATGCCGGCGAGGGCGCCGACGACCGCGGCTGATCCCCGTTTGCAGGCTTGACCGGCCGGCCAACCGGCCGGTCAAGCCTGCGGCGGCGTGGCCGAGCCGCGAGGCCGACCCCGCCGTGTATACCGGTGAACACTGGGGATGATGGTCCCCGAGACTTGACACGTTCCAGTTTTGTTCCAGCATGGACGCCCGCCCCTCGCGAGAGTCGGCGGGCGTCCGCTTTTCCGCGCCCCGGCCCGGGAGAACCGGCCGTCGGCTAGGCTTCGGTAACCATACCGGCGCCAAGGTCGTGCGGTGTGATCCTGGCGCGCCCGCCGCGGCGCCTGATACGGAGTCGTCCGCCGATGGCCTTGCCCAATGCGCTCACGGCCAAGCTCGAAGCGGTCCAGGCCGAGTACCGCGTCGCCCCGCACAACATCGACGCGGAGCAGGCGCTGCTGGGCGCGATCCTGGTGAACAACGACGCCTATTACCGGGTGTCGGACTTCCTGCTGGCCGAGCACTTCATGGAGGATGCCCACCAGCAGATCTTCACGGTGGCGGCCTCCCTGATCAAGGCCGGCAAGCTCGCCACGCCCATCACCATGAAGACCTATCTGGGCGACGCCGATTTCGGCGGCCAGACGGTGATGCAGTACCTCGCGCGCCTCGCCGCCGACGCGACGACGGTGATCAACGCCGGCGAGTACGGCCGCACGATCTACGACCTCGCCATCCGCCGCCGGCTGATCACCATCGGCGAGGATCTGGTGAACGGCGCCTACGAGGCGCCGGTGGAGCAGGCGCCCCGGGACCAGATCGAGGAGACCGAGCGCCGGCTCTACGAGCTGGCCGAGGCCGGACGCTACGACGGCGGCTTCCAGAAATTCTCGGACGCGCTGACCGCCGCGGTCGACATGGCCGCCAAGGCCTACCAGCGCGACGGCAAGCTCTCGGGCATCGCGACGGGACTGTCCGACCTCGACGCCAAGATGGGCGGCCTGCAGCCCTCCGATCTGATCATCCTCGCGGGGCGCCCGGCTATGGGCAAGACCTCGCTGGTGACCAACATCGCCTTCAACATCGCCAAGGCCTATCGCGGCGAGAAGCAGCCGGACGGCACGACCCGGACCGTGAACGGCGGCATCGTGGGCTTCTTCTCGCTGGAAATGTCGGCCGAGCAGCTCGCGACCCGCATCATCGCCGAGCAGTCGGGCGTGCCCTCCTACAAGATCCGCCGCGGCGACATCCGTCCGGAAGATTTCTACAAGATCACCGACGCCGCCCGGGACATGCAGACGATCCCGTTCTACATCGACCAGAGCGGCGGCATCTCGATCGCCCAGCTCGCCGCCCGAGCCCGGCGCCTGAAGCGCCAGAAGGGGCTCGACCTGCTGATCGTCGATTACCTCCAGCTGCTGTCGGGCTCCGGCAAGCGCAGCGACAACCGCGTGCAGGAGATGACCGAGATCACCACGGGCATGAAGGCGCTCGCCAAGGAGCTGGCGGTGCCGATCATCGGCCTGTCCCAGCTCTCCCGTCAGGTGGAGAACCGCGACGACAAGCGCCCGCAGCTCGCCGACCTGCGCGAATCGGGCTCGATCGAGCAGGACGCCGACGTCGTCATGTTCGTGTTCCGCGAGGAGTACTACGTCGGGAACAAGAAGCCGCGCGAGGGCACGGAGGAGTTCTTCGCCTGGGAGGCCGAGATGCAGCGCGTCCACGGCAAGGCCGAGGTGATCCTCGGCAAGCAGCGTCACGGCCCCACCGGCACCGTGGAGCTGCAGTTCGACGCGAACATCACCCGGTTCTCGAACCTCGCGCAGACGGACCGGATCCCCGAGCAGATGTGAGCGTCGCGCCGTCATCGCGAGCGCGGCGAGGCGAGCCGGGCCGGCGCGCGATCGCCGAGTGTGGCGCCGGCTGGATTGCTTCGCTGCGCTCGCAAGGACGGTGAGGAGCTTTGCTGACCGGGACTCGGAGCGATGTCCCGGTCGTTCTGGCCTTCGTCGGGAGCCGCGAACCATCGCCAAGCCCGGCCGTTGTGGGAGGGTGTGTCCCGCCGCGGCAGGAGCGACGATGAGCGAGCCGACCCCTCCGAAGATGCCGTACTGGCACGTCTACACCGATGCGGAGGGTGTGAGCCGCCAGGAGCTGTTCCACCTCGAGCGGTTCAAGTTCGAGGGGATCAACCCCGAGACCGCGCCGCAGTGGAACGACAAGATGGACCCGGCGCCGTCGGTCGTGACCTTCACGGTCCTGCCGGTCGGCTGGGTCGGTGAGTGGCACGAGAATCCGCGGCCGCAATGGATCGCCGTCCTGTCGGGCCGCTGGTTCGTCGAGACGATGGACGGCCACCGGGTCGAGATGGGCCCGGGCGAGCTGATGATGGGCGAGGACCAGAACACGAAGGCGCGCGACGGCCGGAAGGGCCACCTGTCCGGCACGGTGGGCGACGAGCCCTGCACGATGATCGTGACCGGGCTCCAGGTCGAGCCGACCGTCAATCAGCCCGGCCGCTTCAAGTAGGGGCGGTTCCATGGACGACTTCGAACTCACGCAGCCGCGCTTCAAGGCCTACATCCTGCCGAACGCGCCGCTGCAGAAGCTCGCGGACGGGTTCCGCTGGACCGAGGGCCCGGTCTGGTTCGGCGACCGCGACGAGCTCCTGTTCTCGGATCTCCCCAACAACCGGGTGATGCGCTGGTCGGAATCCGCCGGCCTGAGCGTCTACCGCGAGGCGAGCGACTTCGAGAACGGTCACGCCCGCGACCGCCAGGGGCGGATGCTGTCCTGCTCGCACCGCGGCCGGCGCATCAATCGGACCGAGCTCGACGGGCGGGTCACCGGCCTGGTCGAGCATTACCGGGGGCGACGCCTGAACTCGCCCAACGACATCGTCTGCAAGTCGGACGGGACGATCTGGTTCTCGGACCCGCCCTACGGCATCCAGACCGACTACGAGGGCGGCAAGCAGGAATCCGAGCTGCCCGCCGCCGTCTACCGCTTCGATCCGCGCGACGGCTCGCTGCGGGTGGTGGCCGACGACTTCCAGGGGCCGAACGGGCTCTGCTTCTCGCCCGACGAGCGCAGGCTCTACATCGTCGAGACCGGGCTGCAGTTCGACACCGATCCGCTCCAGCACGTGCGCGTCTTCGACGTGGCCGAGGACGGAAGCCTGTCGGGCGGCGACGTGTTCTGCCGGATCGCGCCCGGTAACGCCGACGGCATCCGGTGCGACGAGCACGGCAATGTCTGGTCGAGCGCCGGGGACGGGGTCCACTGCATCGACCCCGGCGGCGAGCTGGTCGGCAAGATTTTCGTGCCCGCGACGGTCGCCAACCTCACCTTCGGCGGACGCAACGACAGCCGCCTGTTCCTGTGCGCCTCGCAGGCGCTCTACGCGATCTACGTGAACGTGCGGGGAGCGCCGCTCCTGTGAGCGGCACCGCTCCCGAGGGCGGCGTGCGGGCCCTCGCGGGGTTCGGCCGCACGGTCGCGGACCTCGCCGTCACGGAGGCCTTCTACCAAGACGGGCTCGGCTTCGCGCGGGCCGCCCCGCCGGAGCCGGTTCCCGCCGCGCAGGCGGAGGTGATGGGGCTCGCGGACCGGCGCGCCACCCAGCTGCGCATGCGCCTCGGCGGGCAGACCGTGACCTTCCTGGCGGTCGATCCGCCCGGCGCGCCCTACCCAACCGATCCCGCGGCGACCGACCCGTTCTTCCAGCACCTCGCGATCCCGGTCCGCGACATGGAAGCCGCGGCCGCGCGACTGGCACGCCTCGCCCCGACGCCGATCAGCCGCGGCGGGCCGCAGCGCCTGCCGGCCTCCACGGGGGGGGTGACCGCCTACAAGTTCCGCGACCCCGACGGGCATCCCCTGGAGCTGATCTTCTTCCCCGACGGTCCCGCGGCCGCCCGCTGGCGCGACGCGCCGGGCCTGTTCCTGGGGATCGATCACTCGGCGATCACCGTCACCGACCTCGACGCCACCCTGGCCTTCCTGACCGGCCCCCTCGGGCTGGCGGTGGCGGAGCGCGGCCTGAACCGCGGGCCGGAGCAGGCGCGCCTCGACGGCGTCGACGATCCGCAGGTCGACGTGATCGCCCTGGCGCCGCCGGACCCCTTGCCGCACGTGGAGCTCCTGCATTACCGCACGCCCGCGACAGAGCGGCGGCTCGTCGTCGAGCCCGCCGACCGGGCCGCCACCCGCTACCTGTTCACCGCAGCGGATCCGCGGGCCCTGTCGCGGCGCCTGCGCGAGAGCGGGCGAACGCCGCGGACCTCCGCCGACGGCGCGGCGGCCTACTGCGCCGGCCCGGACGGACACGGCTTCTTGTTCGTGCGCGGCTGAGGCCTCCGTTCCGGGAGCGTGCGCCCGGGCTTGACGCGTCGCCCCTCCGGCGTCCAATCCGGCCGCCCCGGAGGTGAGTTAGATGCCGCTCCTCGCCCTGCCCTTTCCGGCCATCGATCCGGTGGCGATCGCGATCGGGCCGATCACGATCAAATGGTACGCGCTCGCCTACATCGCCGGCCTGATCGGCGGCTGGTACTACGCGCGCCGCCTCGTCATGGCCGACAGCCTCTGGGGCGTGGTGAAGCGCCCGCAGGTCGTCGACATCGACGACCTCGTCGTCTGGGTGGCGCTCGGCGTCGTGCTCGGCGGGCGGATCGGCTACGTGCTGTTCTACAATCTGCCGATGTACATCGCCGATCCGTGGGAGATCCTGGCGATCCGCAACGGCGGCATGTCGTTCCACGGCGGTTTCATCGGGGCCATCCTGGCCTTCGTGCTGTTCGCCCGCGGGAAAGGTCTCAACGCCTACACGCTCCTCGATATCGGCGCCGTGGTGGTGCCGATCGGCCTGTTCTTCGGCCGGATCGCCAATTTCGTGAACGGCGAGCTCTGGGGCCGCGTGGCGCCAGACTTCCCCTACGCGATCGTGTTCCCGAGCGGCGGCCCGCTGCCGCGCCACCCGAGCCAGCTCTACGAGGCCGCCACCGAGGGCCTGCTGCTGTTCATCGTGATGGCGCTCAGCGTCCGCCGGTTCGGGTTCCGCAAGCCCGGGCTCCTCGGCGGCATCTTCGTCCTCGGCTACGCGCTGGCCCGGACCGTCTGCGAGTTCTTCCGCGAGCCGGATCGCCAGCTCGGCTTCCTGTTCGGCGACCATCTCGGTCCGATGGGCGGCGGCGTGACCATGGGCATGCTGCTGTGCGTGCCGATGATGATCGTCGGCCTGACCTACATCGTGCTGGCCGCGACCGGCCGGACACGGCCCCGCCATCCGGTGGAAGCGCCGGCCGCCGAGGCCGCCCGCAAGGCGGCCGTCGAGGCGTGACACCTCTCGGAACCGAGATCGCGGCGCTGATCCGGCAGAACGGGCCGATCGGCGTCGACCGCTACATGGCCCTCTGCCTCGGCCATCCGGTCCACGGCTACTACCGCACCCGCGATCCCCTGGGCGCTCAGGGCGACTTCACCACCGCGCCCGAGATCAGCCAGATGTTCGGCGAACTGCTCGGTGCCTGGACAGCCTACGTCCGCGGCCCGATCGGGTCGCCGGATCCGCTCCTCTTGGTGGAGCTGGGGCCCGGCCGCGGCACGCTGATGGCGGACGCGCTGCGCGCGTTGCGGGCAGCGCTCCCGGGCGTGCGCGTGGCACCGCACCTCGTCGAGACGAGCCCGGTGCTGCGGGCCGCGCAGGCGCGCGCCCTCGCCGGGACCGGTGCCGCGTGGCACGACAGCGTCGAGACGCTGCCCGAGGGGCCTGCGATCATCCTGGCCAACGAGTTCTTCGACTGCCTGCCGGTGCGCCAGTTCGAGCGCCGGCCGTCGGGCTGGCACGAGCGGCAGGTCGGTCTCGATCCGGCGGGCGGCCTCGCTTTCGGCCTGTCGCCGGAGCCGGTCCCGGGCCTCGCGGCGGACGGCCCGGACGGCGCGCTGATGAGCGTGCCGGCGGCCGGCCTCGCGCTGATCCGCGCGCTGGCGCGGCGGCTGTGTTCCGAAGGCGGCGCCCTGCTGACCATCGATTACGGCCATGTCCGCCCGGGCTTCGGCGACACCCTCCAGGCGCTGGCGGGACATCGCTTCGCCGACCCGCTGGCGGAGCCCGGCGAGGCGGACCTGACGCATCACGTCGATTTCGCCGCCCTCGCCCAGGCGGCGCGGGCCGAGGGCGCCGCGATCCACGGCCCCGTCGATCAGGGCGACTTCCTGGCCGCCCTCGGACTCGGGTCCCGTGCCGAGCGTCTGAAGGCACGGGCGAGCCCCGCGCAGGCCGCCGCGATCGACGCTGCGGCCGCGCGCCTGACCGATCCGGCCCGGGGCGGGATGGGAAGCCTGTTCAAGGTGCTGGCGGTGAGCGGCCCGTCCGTCGGGCCGCTCCCGGGATTTCCGGGGCTCTGAGCCGCCGGGTCGATGCGCGGCCCCGTACGGGCCGGCTACTCTCAGCCGAAGGAGCCGAAGCCGGAATCGGTCTGGCTGGCGGGCCGCGGAGTCGGCGGCGCGGGCGGGTTGAGGTCGGTCGGGTCGAAGGCGGCGGGCTCTCCCGTGACGGGGTGGGCAGGCGCGCTCGGAATCCGGGGCTCTTCGGCCTCGGGCGTCTCGGGCAGGGCGTCGGTCTCGATCCCTCGTGACATCGCGATCCTTCTCAAGGCGGGGCCGGATCGGCTCCGTACTGCAATGCAGCAAGAATCTGACGGTTGAACGACATCGTCAAGGGTCCGCCCTTGCGCTATCGGGGCGCGACAGGGGCAAGCGCGAGGCCGACCGTGACCGCAGGCATGTTCATCGAGGCGCCGGAACTCTCCGCCCATGCGGGCGTGCGCCACGCCTTCTTCACCCGCGTCGGCGGGGTCTCCGAGGGCCTGTACGCGTCGCTCAACGGCGGCCTCGGCTCCCAGGACGCGCCGGAGCGCGTCGCCGAGAACCGGGCGCGGATGTGCGCGCAGCTCGGCCTGACGCGGGACCGGCTGGTGAGCCTGTATCAGGTCCACTCGGCCGACGTGGTCACCGTCGAGGCCCCCTTCGCGGCGGAGCGGCCGAAGGCCGACGCCATGGTGACGCGGGTTCCGGGCCTGGCGCTCGGCATCGCCACCGCGGATTGCGGGCCGATCCTGTTCGCGGATCCCGAGAACGGCGTCGTCGGCGCCGCCCATGCCGGCTGGAAGGGTGCGCTCACCGGCGTGATCGGCGCGACCGTGTCGGCGATGGAGGCGCTCGGGGCGCGGCGCAGCCGCATCGTCGCCGTCCTGGGACCGACGATCGGTCAGGCCTCCTACGAGGTCGGTCCGGACTTCGTCGCGCGCTTCGGGAGCGATGCCCCCGGCATGGAGCGCTTCCTCGGCCCCGGCGCGCGGCCGGGGCACGCCCAGTTCGATCTTCCGGGCTTCATCCTGGCCCGGCTCGGCGAGGCCGAGATCGGCGAGGCCACCGCACTCAATCTCTGCACCTACGCCGATCCGGAGCGGTTCTACAGCTACCGGCGGACCACGCATCGCGGCGAGGCGGATTACGGCCGCCTGATCTCCGCGATCACGCTGGTGCCCTGACGAGCCAGTGCGACCTCGGAAAGGGGCTGCGACACTTTGTCGATCCTCGGCCCGAAAAAAAGCGTAGCCGTAAATGAACCTTGGCCATTCGACCGCGTTTAGGGGTCAAGGTGCCGGGGAAAACGGCGGGTTGCCACAAGGGGCCGCGAGAGCGGTCGGCGACACCGCGGAGCGCAAAGCAACCCTGGAACCGCTGGAACGCAGCCAGATCCGGTTCCGCAACCGTCCGCCCGTGGGACGGCGCGGACCACCAGTGAGGACCAGATCATGAAATCCATACTCCGTGTGACCACGGCCCTCGCGGGCGTCGCCTTCGCGGGTTCGGCCTTCGCCGCCGACCTGCCACGCCGCGCCGCCCCGCCGCCGGTGTTCACCCCCGTCCCGGTCTTCACCTGGACCGGCGCCTACTTCGGTATCAACGCCGGCTACGCCTTCGACGCCAGCGACCGCAACACCGGCAACACCTTCGCCGTCCCCTTCCCCTACGCCGCCCCCGGCACCGTCGCCTCCTTCCGCAACCGCAGCCAGGACGGCTTCTCCGGCGGTGGTCAGATCGGCTACAACTACCAGTTTACCCCGGGCTCCGGTGTCGTGATCGGCTTCGAGGCCGACGCCCAGTACCTCGACTTCGGCCGCAGCCGGAACAGCGCCTTCATCTCCGGCGCGCTGGCCCCCGGCTACTACGTCACCGACCCGCGCGGCCTCTCCAGCCTCGACTTCTTCGGCACCGTCCGCGGCCGCCTCGGCTACGCCTTCGACCGCACCCTCGTGTACGGCACCGGCGGCTTCGCCTACGGCTCGGGCAGCGCCGACCGCTCCTTCGGTGGCTTCGCCGGCAACGACAGCTTCCGCACCGGCTGGGCCGCCGGCGGCGGCATCGAGTACGCCCTGCCCACCGACTCGTTCCTGAACTTCTTCCGCTCCTCGGCCGTCACGCTCAAGGTCGAAGGCCTGTACGTCAACCTCGACCGCGGCACCCGCAACCAGGGCGCGTTCGTCATCAACGCCGCCAACAACTTCCCGGTCGTCTACAGCGGCGTCGGCCGCCGCGACGACCAGTTCGCCGTCGTCCGCGCCGGCCTGAACTACAAGTTCGGCACGTTCTAGGATCGCGTCGGCGCGGCCGCGGCCGCGCCCCCCACTCGGCATGCAGGAAGCCCGGCCGGCAGGTCGGGCTTCTCGCGTTTCGGGATAGGCGGATGAAGTTTTCGCAATCCCCCTGACAAAGCGTCGCCGCGCACCCATGTCCTAGCTGCCATGCGGCGCGTTCGGGCCCGCGGGTGAGATTCGAGGAGGACGACTCCATGAACAGCGAAGAACGCGACGTCATTTCGGGAATCTTCCAGCGGCTGGAGCAGGCGCAGACCCAGCCCCGCGACGCGGAGGCGGAGCGCTTCATCGCCGACAAGCTCCGCGCGCAGCCCTACGCGCCCTACGCGATGGCGCAGCTGATCTACGTGCAGGAAGAGGCGATCAAGAGCCTCAACCAGCAGCTGGAGCAAGCTCGTAGCCAGGCGGCTCCGGCCCAGTCCTCCGGGGGCGGCGGCTTCCTGTCGAGCATCTTCGGCGGCGGCAGCCAGCAGCGCCAGGAGCCCCAGCCCGGCTACGGGCAGCCGCGTCCGGGCGGCCAGCCCTGGGGCAATCAGGGCGGCCCGCCGCAGGGTTACCCGCAGCAGGGCTACCCGCAGCAGGGCGGCTACCCGCAGCAGCAGGGCGGCCCGTGGGGCGGCCAGCCCCAGGCGCCGGCGCGCGGCGGCGGCTTCATGGCGACGGCCCTGCCCATGGCGGCCGGCGCTGCGGGCGGCATGCTCCTCGGCAGCGCCCTGTCGAACGCCTTCGCGGGCGGCCATTCGAGCCTCGGCAGCGCCGCGGCCGCCGGTCTCGGCGGCGGGGGCGAGACCGTCGTCAACAACTACTACGGCGACGGCGGCGGCAACCAGGATCTCGGCTCGGCCCTCGACAACAGCGGCGGCGACATGGGCAGCTTCCAGGACGCCGGCTACAGCGATCCGGGCGGTGATTTCGGCGGCGACCTCGGCGGCGGCGACGACAGCGACTGGACCTGATCGTCCCTGAGACGCAGCGGAAGGCCCGGTCGCGTCAGGCGCGGCCGGGCCTTTCTCGTATCCGGAAGGTCCGATCCGCGACCGGGGCCGCGTCGGCCGCTCAGAGGACCTCGACCCGCGTCCCCACCGGCACGCGCTCGTAGAGATCGATGACGTCGTCGTTCATCATGCGGATGCACCCCGACGAGACCGACTGCCCGATCGTGTTGGGCTCGTTCGTCCCGTGGATCCGGTAGAGCGACGATCCCAGGTAGAGGGCGCGGGCGCCCAGCGGGTTCTCCGGGCCGCCGGCCATGTGGCGCGGCAGGTCGGGACGGCGGGCCAGCATCTCGGCCGGCGGCGTCCAGTCCGGCCACTCCGCCTTGCGGCTGACCGTCTTCAGCCCGCTCCAGGCGAAACCGGGGCGGCCGACGCCGATCCCGTAGCGCAGGGCGCGCTGCCCGGCCTGCACCAGGTAGAGATGCTTTCCCGCGGTGTCGATCACGATCGTTCCGGGCTTCTGCCGCCCCGTGAAGGCCACTTCCTGGCGCTGGTACTCCGGCGAGACCGCGCGGCCGATCCGGCCCGGATCTCCCTGGGGCGCACCGTAGGGCTGAGGGGCGCCGGAGGCCTGGCCATAGGGCTGGCCATAGGGCTGGCCGTAAGCCTGCCCGTACGCCTGCCCGTAACCTTGCGCCGGCTCCGGCTCGACCGGCACCAGCTCGCCGGAATAGGCCGCGACGCGCTGCTGCGGCGCCGCGCGCTGCGGCCAGCCGCGCCCGGGCGCGCCGCCGGCACTGCCGGTGACGAGATACTCGATCAGGCCGCCGCCGTAGCCGCCCTCGGCGTAGCGCGCCTGCTGCGCCCGGGCGGGGCCGCACAGCACGAACGCGGCCGCGGCCACCCCCATTCCCAGACGGACTGAACGCCGCATCGTCGCATGCTCCCGAGCCGGTGCCCGTGCTCCCGGCCCGCGAACGATCCCGTCGAATTTTACCGAATCCGGTGAACGAACGTGGTGAATCGCCGGGGCGGCCCGGCCCGTCCCCGGCCCGTCGCGACCAGCGTGAATCGGCGGTTAAGCCCCGCCGGGGCCCTCGGCCCCCGGGCGAAGAGGGCCGGCGGCAAGAAGCTCGGCAGTCACAGTCCGCTAACCGTTATGGTAGACAGTCGCGGCGACGGAACCCGAACGCTCACGCCCGGACGATGACCCAGAAGCGCTATCGCATCGAAGACAGTCTCGGGCTTCCCGCGGCTCCCCCTCCCGGACCCGGGGCGTCCGCCTCGAGCGAGCGCCTGGAGGAGATCTTCAACGCCATCCAGGACTTGCGCCGCGTCACACAGATGAGCGCGAGCGAGACCATCGAGTCGTGCCGCCGCGAGCTGCACGAGGCGCTGGCGATGCGCACCGAGCTCGACGTGATGAAGGAGGCGATCACCCGCACCAAGTCGGAGCTGGCGACGCTGCACCGGACCGAGAACACCGGCAAGGGCATGCGCCGGGCGGCCGACGAGCTCGACGCGGTGGTCGACTCGACGGAGCGCGCCACCACGCAGCTCCTCGGCGCGATCGAGGAGATCGAGAGCCACGCCGGCATGCTCAACGCGGCGACGCTGCCGCCCGGCACGAAGCAGCACGTCGACGTGATCCTCGAGCGCGTGATCACCGCCTACGAGGCCTGCAACTTCCAGGACCTGACCGGCCAGCGGATTACCAAGATCGTCAGCGTGATGAAGTTCATCGAGGAGCATCTCGACCGGCTCATCGCCACGTGGTCGGAACTCGACAGCTTCAAGGAGCTCATCACCGTCATGCCGGTGCCGACGTCCCTGGACGACGAGAGCTCGCTGCTCAACGGGCCCAAGCTCGACCACGACATCGGCCACGTCGACCAGAGCGACATCGACTCGCTGTTCGACTGATCGAGCCGACCGGGCGCGCGATTTTTATCGCCGCCCCGGTCCCCCTGGCGGTCCGGAACGCTTAGATCTGCGGTATGAGCCGCAGAGCCCTCTCAGACCTGCCCCCCGACACCTTCGACGACGGCCGCGACGCCGAGCGGGACGAGGCCGCCGACGAGCCGGAAGCCGGCCTCCCCGACACGGAGGCGCCGGAGATCGATTTCGACTTCGAGCCGGGCGCCGTCCAGGCCGGAACCGAGGTGATCCGCCGGTTCTGGTCGACACTGCCGTCCTCGCCCGGCGTCTACCGGATGTTCGACCATCGCGGCGATGTCCTCTACGTCGGCAAGGCCAAGAACCTGAAGGCGCGGGTCGGCTCCTACGCGCGGGGCCAGGCGCACTCGAACCGCATCGCCCGGATGATCTCGCAGACGGCGGCGATGGAGTTCGTCACCACGGCGACCGAGACCGAGGCGCTCCTCCTCGAGGCCAACCTGATCAAGCAGCTGAAGCCGCGCTTCAACGTGCTGATGCGGGACGACAAGTCGTTCCCCTACATCCTGGTCACCGACGACGGCCCCGCCCCGCAGATCGTCAAGCACCGGGGCGCCCGGCGCCGGAAGGGCAATTATTACGGCCCGTTCGCCAGCGTGTGGGCGGTGAACCGGACGGTGAACGCCCTGCAGCGCGCCTTCCTGCTGCGCACCTGCACCGACAGCTACTACGAGAACCGCACCCGGCCCTGCCTGCTCTACCAGATCAAGCGCTGCTCCGGCCCCTGCACCGGTGAGATCGCCGCGGACGACTACGCGGCCATGGCGGATTCCGCCCGGGCGTTCCTCGCCGGCAAGTCGAACGCCGTGAAGGACCGGATGCGCGCCGAGATGCAGGAGGCGTCCGAGGCGATGGAGTTCGAGCGCGCCGCCCGGTTCCGCGACCGCATCGCCGCCCTGTCGGCGATCCAGGGCGTGCAGGGAGTCAACACCCAGGGCGTCGAGGAGGCGGACGTGTTCGCGCTGGACGAGCAGGCCGGCCAGTTCTGCATCGAGGTGTTCTTCTTCCGGAACTTCCAGAACTGGGGCAACCGCGCCTATTTCCCGAAGGCCGACCGGACGATGACACCCGACGAGGTGCTGGGCTCGTTCATCGGCCAGTTCTACGACGACAAGCCCGCCCCCCGGACCGTGCTGACGAGCCACGCGATCGAGGACGCGGAGCTGGTCGCGGCGGCCCTGTCGAGCCGGGTGGAGTACCGCGTCGAGATTCACAGGCCGAGCCGCGGCGAGCGGAAGAACCTCGTCGACTACGCCCAGCGCAACGCCAAGGAGGCGCTGGCGCGGCGCCTCGCCGACACGGCCTCGCAGGGCAAGCTCCTCGCCGCCCTCGGCCAGGCCTTCGGGCTCGACGGGGCGCCCCGCCGGATCGAGGTGTACGACAACTCGCACATCATGGGCACGAACGCGGTCGGCGGCATGATCGTCGCCGGCCCGACGGGCTTCATGAAGGCGCATTACCGCACGTTCAACATCAAGTCCGAGGATCTGACCCCCGGGGACGATTACGGCATGATGCGCGAGGTGCTGCAGCGGCGCTTCAAGCGGCTCGTGAAGGAGGCGCCGCGCACGGAGCGCGAGGCGGCCGTGGCCGCCGCCGAGGGCGGCGTGCCGGAGCCGGTGCCGGCCGAGGAGAGCGAGGCGTTCCCGGCCTGGCCGGACCTCGTGCTGATCGACGGCGGCAAGGGCCAGCTCGACGCCGCGCGGGCGGCGCTGGATGAGGTCGGCGTGGCGGGCGTGCCGCTCGTCGGCGTCGCCAAGGGCCGCGACCGGGATGCGGGCCGGGAGACGTTTTTCGTGCCCGGCCGGCCACCCTTCAAGCTTCCGCCGCGCGACCCGACGCTCTACTTCGTGCAGCGGCTCCGCGACGAGGCGCACCGCTTCGCCATCGGCAGCCATCGGGCCAAGCGGAAGCGTGAGATGGTGAAGAATCCGTTGGACGAGATCGCCGGCATCGGTCCGAGCCGCAAGCGCGCGCTGCTGCACCACTTCGGGACCGTGAAGGCGATCGAGCGCGCCGCCTTCGAGGATCTGGCCAAGACCCCGGGCGTGAACGCCGCTACCGCGCGGGCGGTCTACGACTTCTTTCATGCCGGCGCCTGAGAACCCGGCCGCGATGGCCGCGGCGGAATCTGAGGCGTTGACGCCCGGGCCCCGCTCTGATTTCACCCCTCCGATGAACGCCGTCCTTCCCCGACGACGGTCGCCGGCCTGGACGCTCGCGAATTGCCTGACCTACGGGCGCCTCGTTGCCGTGCCGGTGATGGTCGCGCTGCTGTTCTGGCCCGAATCCCACACGGCGCGGTGGACGGCGCTGGGGGTGTTCGTCGCGGCCGCGATCACCGACTACCTCGACGGGTACGTCGCCCGCACCTACCACCAGAGCTCGGCGCTCGGCCGGATGCTCGATCCGATCGCCGACAAGCTCCTGGTCTCGGCGTGCCTGCTGATGCTGGCGGCGGACCACACCATCGTCGGCTCGAATATCTGGGCGGCCATCGTGATCCTGTGCCGCGAGGTGCTGGTCTCCGGCCTGCGCGAGTATCTGGCGGAGCTGAAGGTCGGCGTGCCGGTCAGCCGGATCGCGAAGTGGAAGACCACCGTGCAGCTCCTGGCCCTCGGCTTCCTGGTGGCCGGTCCGGCGGGCGAGACGGTGCTCCCGGGAACCGAGCCGATCGGCCTGACGCTCCTGTGGCTCGCCGCCGCGCTCACGCTCTGGACCGGGTGGGACTACATGCGGGCCGGGATCAAGCACGTCATCGACGATCCGCGCTGAGGGATCCGTCTCCGGGACGCGCGGTCCCTGCCCTGTCTCCGGTACGGTGATGCGATGAAGCTCGTCTATTTCGCTTGGGTCCGCGAGCGGATCGGCCGCTCCGAGGAGGAGCTGGCGCCGCCGCCGGAGGTCGCCACCGTCGCCGATCTCGTCGGTTGGCTCCGGGGCCGGGGCGAGGAATACGCCTACGCCTTCGAGGATCCCGGCGTCGTCCGCGCCGCGATCGACCGGGCCCACGCCAAGCCGGACGCGCCGATCGCGGGGGCCCGCGAGATCGCCTTCTTCCCGCCGATGACCGGCGGCTGAGACCCGGCCGCGCCGCGCACGTAGTTCGCCGGGGTTGCTTCGAGTCGGCTTCCGCGGTCATTGGCGCCGTCGCTCCGGCTGCACCTCATGCCGAACGGCGCGCGGGCCGAGCCAAGTTCTCTACGGGTTCGGCCCGCCTCAGGACGCGACACGCCGCGGAACGCCCAAGCTGGCATTGCCGTTATCCGCTACCGAAATCGGTATTGGAGTTTCAGCATGCGCATGACCTTGCTCGCGACCGCCGCCCTGTTGAGCCTCGGCGCCGCCGCGCAGGCCCAGACCACGGTGATCGAGCGCGACCGCCCGGCCGTCGTCGTCGACCGCCCGGCCTCCGAGTCGAAGTCCGTGACCGTCCACGACCACGGCGACGGCTGCGTCACCAAGACGGTGCGCAAGGAGAACGACATGGGCGACTCGAAGACCGTCAAGAAGGAGACCTGCGACTGAGGCAGGGGAGCGGGCCGGGCCGAAGCCGTCGACGCCTCCGCCCGGCCGATCCTTTGCCCGGCCGCTTCGTTGCCCGGCGCCGGTCCTAGCGCCAGCCCGCGTCGATGAAGTACGCGTGGGCCGTGCACATCCGGGCATCGTCCGAGGCCAGGAACAGGACCAGCGCGGCGACGTCCGCCGGCTGGATCCGACCGTCCAGGCACTGCGCGGCGACGATCTCCGCCTCGCCCTCCGGCGAGTACCATCGCTCCTGGCGGGGCGTCTGAACGTTGCCCGGCACGATCGCCGCCACCCGGATGTTGTCGCGGCCGAGGTCGCGGGCGAGCGCCCGGGTCATGCCCTCGATCGCCGCCTTGGCAGTCTGGTAGAGCGGCATCTCCGTCAGCCCGAGATGCCAGCTGATCGATCCGAAATTGAGGATCACGCCACCGCCGGCGCGGCGCATGGGTGGGACCGCCGCCTGGGCCGCGAAGAACAGGTGGCGCAGATTCACCGCCATCCGGTCGTCCCAGTAGGAGGGCGTCACGTCCGCGAGAGCGTGGCGGTCGTCGTTGCCGGCATTGTTGATCAGGACGTCGAGCCCGCCGAGGGCCGTGTCGGCCTCGGCCACCAGCGCGCGGACCGCCTCGATATCGGTCAGGTCGCAGCGCCGGTAGAGCGGGGCGTGCGCGGCGCCGGGCGCGAGGCGCGCCACCACGGCGCGGGCCGCGTCGTCCGCGATATCGCAGAACAGGACGCGGGCGCCCTGCCCGACGGAGGCCTCCACCAGCCCCTCGCCGATGCCCGAGGCACCGCCGGTCACGAGGACGCGCTTGCCGGCGAGGCTGGGATACCGCGCGCGCTGATCGCCCGTCGCCGTCATCGACCCTCCTCGACGTGGCTCGCCCGGCCGGAATTTGTCCGAGTTTATCACGGTGGCCACCCGCGGCAACGGCGGCGCGGCCGTCCCCCATTCGCGAAACGTTAACGGTTCGCGAATGAGATCGCCGGGTCTTCTAGAAAGGAACACCCGATGCCCCTGCGCCTGGAACTCAAGCCGTTCGAGCGGCTGATCATCAACGGCGCGCTGCTCCGC
Source organism: Methylobacterium sp. NPDC080182 (assembly GCF_050281105.1). Taxonomy (NCBI): domain Bacteria; kingdom Pseudomonadati; phylum Pseudomonadota; class Alphaproteobacteria; order Hyphomicrobiales; family Methylobacteriaceae; genus Methylobacterium; species Methylobacterium sp. NPDC080182. Next base: position 452,068 of record NZ_JBNNWO010000001.1, on the reverse strand, counting down.
AACGGCGACCGTCGCTCGACCTTCCTGATCGAGACGCAGTGCAAGTTCCTGCGGGAGAGCGAGATCATCACGGAGAGCGAGGCCGACACGGCCTGCAAGCGTCTCCACCTGACGCTGACGGTTATCTACCTCGCCGACGACCCGACGCAGGGCATCGACCTGTTCTTCCGGCAGGCCACGGACTTGCTGGGACTCGCGCCGGCCGCCGCCGGGCAGATCGCCGCGATCGCCCAGGCCGTCGAGGCCGGCGAGTATTACCGGTCGCTCAAGCTGAGCCGCAAGCTCGTCGAGTGGGAGGCGGCCGGCGCCGAATCGCCGGCCGAGGTGCCGGACGCCGCGGCGGCTCGCTGAGCGGTACGCGGCCTCAGCCGGGATTGCCCTGCAGGCCGGCGGCGATGTGATTGTTGATCGACACCAGCGTGGCGATCTTCTCTGGCGTGGGAGCGATCATCGTGTCGATGCAGCTCTGGAGCACGAACACGCCCAGGCGTCCGACGCCCTGCTTCACGTCGGCGGGGAGCGGGTTCTCCGCGGACGTCGCCTCGGAGGTCAGCAGCGTCCAGACCCGCTGGTTGAACGACAGGGCCTCGTTGATGCGCCCGGCGTCGCCGCTGGTGAGCCCCTGGCTGGCGCCGATCAGCTTCTGCGCTGCCTTGAGCAGCACGGCGGATTCGGCTTCGCGGGGCGACAGCGCGCTGTGGGAGGTCTTGGCGTAGGCGTTGGCGGCGTAGTTCATCGGCGGTCCAGCCCCGTCGTCGGGCCTGCCACTGAGGCAAGCTAGCGCGTAGCTGTCGCAGATCAGGAGTTAAAAGCGCGTGAGCGCCGCATCCGCCATGATGCCGCCGGGTTGGTTATCGACGACGCTGTGCGGCCGAAAGGAACCGGCCCCCGGACCCCAACCCCGATGTTGAATTTCGTTCTCGGAACTGTTGCCGGCGGCCTGATCGCCTGCGTGCTGACCATCGCGGCGGCACGGCAACCCGAAGTGCAGTCCCGACTGGGCCTCGTGCCGGTGGCGCCGGCGACCCTGGCGGCGGTCACGAAACCGGCCGAACCCGATTGCGGCCGGAGGACGGAGCCGACCCCGAAGATCGGCTCCCAGGAGATGCTGTTCAACCGCCAGAGATTCTGGTCGGTCGCACCCTAATCAGAACGTACCGATCAGCATGAGCAGCATCGTCGTGGCGACGGTGGTGCTGACGAAACCGCACAGGGCGGCCGCGAAGGACGGACCGGTGCGGGTGACGGTGGGCTCGATGTCGTTCGAGAGCGTGGCGGGGGTCATCGGCGCAGAACCTTCTCGGCGACCAGCGTCGCGCGTATCGGGGTGATGCTTCAGGAACGGGACGGCCGAGGTGCGATCGCGCACCCGGTCAGTCGCAGCGGTTGATTTTCTTGGCGATCCGCAGACCCCGCAGCTCGCTGCGGAGGTCGATGGCCACGACGCCCTCTCCGCATCGCTCGAACGCGTCGCGGGCATCGTCGTAGCGGTCGCCCACCTCGTCGAGCGTGTCGCAGACGCGGTCATGGTTGCCCAGGCGGGCTTCCTGACGCGCCTGGAAGCGCAGGGCGTTCGCCTCGTCGACCTTGCGCTGGGCTTCGATGCAGGACGGCAGGGCCGACGCGGCGGAAGTCAGGGCGAGGCCTGCCAGGAGGCTGGCGAGGCAGCGGGTCAGAGTGACCGACTTGGCACTCACGGGAACACTCACACACGGTTTGTGATGGCAGATCCGCGGGCGGTCCTGCCGGGCTTCTCGGAGCGGCTCAGGTCCACTCCTTCTCTGTCCGCTGAAACAGTGAAGCTGACGTGAAAGTTCCGCCCCGAATCACCGCTTCCGGCGCAGTCGGGAGGTCAGGATTGCGGAGAGTGGCACGGGGGCCGCACCCATCGGATCGACGCCGACATCGTACTGCTTCGGCATCGGCTTGAGCTTGCCGTGGCTGTGGCCGTGGAGGTTCAGCGCGCCCCGGCTCATGCCGTTCCAGGTACGGAACGCGTAGTGGCAGAGCACCACCATCCGCCCCTCGACGGCGAGTTCCGCGTAGTGCCGGACCGACGCCCAGCCGGGCGCCGTGAGCGTGTCCGGCCCGTCGTTGTTGCCGGCGATCAGGTGCTTCTCGCCGTTCAGTCCGGCGAGGATCGCGCGGATCCGGTCACCGCTCGGGCCGAGGGCGAAATCGCCGAGGTGCCAGACCGTGTCGCCGGGCGCGACCGTCGCGTTCCAGGCCGCGATCAGCCCGGCATCGTGGGCCTCGAGATCCGGGTAGGGCCGGTGGTCGAAGCGCAGCGCCCGCGGATCGCCGAAATGCGTGTCGCCCGTGAAGAAGATGGTCACCGGTCCGCTCCGCCTCGCCTCAGCGCCTTCCTGGGCGCCTTCCTCGACGCTTTCCTCGGCGCCTCGCCCGGCAACGCCGCCGGACTGCCGCCGAAAGCGGCGCGCGGCCGCGTTGTTCCCGCCGGCCCGCGTCCGCCTGGCGCGTTGACGGCTCGCGCGCCAGGGTCGAAGCCTCGTCGGGCGAGGCGCGAGCGGAGGGGCACGGGGCATGCTGGGAACGTTGGGGTTCGCGTTCCTGGCCGGCCTGCTCTCGGTGCTCTCGCCCTGCGTGCTGCCGCTGATCCCCATCGTGCTCGGCACGGCGGCGGCCGAGCATCGCCTGGGTCCGGTGGCTCTGGCGGCCGGGCTCGCCATCGCCTTCACGGCCATCGGGCTGTTCGTCGCGACGATCGGCTTCACCGTCGGGCTCGACGGCGACGTGTTCCGGCGCACCGGCGCGGTGCTCCTGGTGCTCCTGGGCGCCGTGCTGATGCTGCCGCGGCTCCAGGCCCGGGTCGCGACGGCGGCCGGCCCGGTCGGCGCCTGGGTGGAGGACCGTTTCGGCGGCGTCGGCTCCGGGGGATTGCCCGGCCAGTTCGCCGTGGGCCTGCTGCTCGGCGCGGCCTGGAGCCCCTGCGTGGGACCGACCCTGGGGGCGGCCTCGCTCATGGCGGCGCGGGGCGAGCATCTCGGGGGCGTCGCCCTGACCATGCTGGCCTTCGGGATCGGCGCCGCGGCCCCGCTGATGCTCCTGGGCCTCGTCTCCCGCGAGGCGCTGCTGCGCTGGCGCGGCGGCCTCGCCGCGGCCGGCCGGGCCGCGAAGGCCGCGCTCGGCGCCGTGATGGTCGTGCTCGGGCTGCTGGTGCTGACGGGCCTCGACAAGCGGGTCGAGGCCGCGGCCGTCGCGGCCTCGCCGGACTGGCTCAACGCGGTGACGACGCGCTACTGACTCCGCGAAGACCCGGCGAAGACCCCGCGAAGACCCCAGGTTATCCGGAACGGAGTTCGGCCATGAGCGATGCCCCCCGCCTGACCAGTCTCGCCCACGGCGGCGGCTGCGGCTGCAAGCTCGATCCGGCCACCCTGCGCCAGCTCCTCGCCCAGCAGCCGGCGGCGGGCCCGTTCGAGCGGCTCCTCGTCGGCAACGAGACCGCGGACGACGCGGCGGTGTGGGAGCTGGAGGACGGCACCTGCCTCATCGCCACCACGGACTTCTTCACCCCGATGGTGGACGACCCCGTCGATTTCGGCCGGATCGCCGCGACGAACGCCATCTCGGACGTCTACGCCATGGGCGGCCGGCCGCTGTTCGCGCTGGCGATCCTCGGGATGCCGCTCGGCAAGATCGACCCCGAGGTGGTCGCGCGGATCCTGCGCGGCGGCGCGGAGCAATGCGCGGCGGCCGGCATCCCGGTGGCGGGCGGCCACTCGATCGACGCGCCGGAGCCGATCTACGGTCTGGCGGTGATCGGGACCTGCCGCCGCGAGGCGGTGCGGCGCAACGCCGACGCGGTGGCCGGGGACGCCGTCCTGCTCACCAAGGCCCTCGGGGTCGGGGTCTACTCGGCGGCGATCAAGCGGGCGACCCTCGACGAGGCGGGCTACCGCGACTTCATCGCGACCACGACGCTGCTCAACCGGATCGGGACCGATCTCGCCGCCGAGCCCGCCGTGCACGCCCTGACCGACGTGACCGGATTCGGCATCCTGGGGCACGGCCTGGAGATCGCCCGCGGCGCCGGCCTCACGCTCACCCTCGAGGCCGACGCCCTTCCCCTGCTGCCGCAGGCGGAGGCGCTGGCGCGCGCGGGCGCGGTCACCGGCGCCTCGCACCGCAACTGGGCGGCGTTCGGCGAGGCGGTTGACCTGCCGGCCGACTTCCCCGAGTGGCGCCGCCATCTCCTGACCGATCCGCAGACCTCGGGCGGGCTGCTGGTGACCTGCTCGGCCGACCGGGCCGACGCGATCCTGGCGCGCATCCGGGCGGCCGGCTACCCGGCGGCGGCCTGGATCGGCCGGATCGAGGCCGGTCCGGCGCGGATCCGCGTGTCGGCCTGACGGGCCGCCCGCCCCGAGAGGCAATCTTCAACCTTCCCGTCCACTCTGCCGCCCCGCACGAGACCCGAGCCGCCGCCAGAGCCGCCGTGACCGACGCCGCAGACATGTCATCGCCCGCCCACGGCGTCGCCGGCTGGCCGTTCGGGCGCAGCGCCGGCGCGCCGGCCCGTCCCGCGTCGCTCCCCGACGGGCGTCCGTGGCCGCGGATCCGCGTCGTCACGGTGGCCGGCGCGGGTGCCGCGCTCGCCGAGACCATCGCGTCGGTCCTGCGCCAGGGCTACCCGGAACTGCGGCACGACCTGCTCGACCCGGCGGCCGGCCGCGCCGCGGCGGCGCGCATCCTGTCGGTTCCCGATCCGGAGCACCTGTTCTGGCTCCGCGCCGGCGACCTGCTCGCGCCCGGTGCGCTGACCGCCCTGGCGCTGGAGGCCGCGCTCACCGGCGCCGACGCGGTGGCGGGGCTGCGCGTCCTGTTCGACGACATCGTCCGCGGCCTCGACGGCCCCGGGGCCGCGGACGGCGGGATCCTCTGGCGGCGGGACGCCCTCGCGCACGCGATCATCGACGCCGACGGGACGCTCGACGCCGCCTCCGCCTGGTCGGCGATCCCCGCCGATCGGCGGAGCCTGATCGGCCGCCCGATCCTGGTCCACAGGCTCGACGCGCCGCCGCCCCCGCCCGCCGCCGGCCTGTCGATCGTGTCGCTGACCGGGACCGGAACCCGCGGGGGCGCGGGCGTGGCCCAGCGCCGCCTCGCCGAGGCGCTGACGCTCGCGGGCCACCGGGTCGCGGAGGTGACGCTGAGCGGACGCCCGGAGGCCGCCGAGTGGCGCGACGACTTCCCGCGGGCGGAGGCCGCGGTCGCGGCGGCCGCCCCCGATCTCGTCCTCGCCGGCAACCTGCACGGCGCCACCCGCAGCCTCGACGTCGTCGGCCGCCTGGCGCGGCGCGGTCCGGTCGGCCTCGTGCTGCACGACCTCTTCCCCCTGACGGGCCGGTGCGCCCACCCCCGCGACTGCGGGCGCGCCGCGTCCGGCTGCGACGCCGCCTGCCCCGGCCCGGACGAGTACCCGGAGCTGGCGCCCGGCCGGATCGCCGGGATGCACGAGCGCAAGCGCGCGGTGCTCGCCGGCGCCGCGCCCGGATCCCCGACGCGACCCTCCGCGCCCTGGCTGCTGGCCAATTCCGACTGGACGCTGGCGCGGGCGCGCGAACTCGCCCCGCCCGGCAGCGTGATCGAGCCCGTGCGGCTGGCCTTCCCGACCGCCGTGTTCCGGCCCGGCGATCGCGCGGCGCTGCGCGGCACGCTCGGCCTGCCGGCCGACGACGTCCTGATCCTCGTCTCCTCGGTCATCGTCGACGGGCCCGACAAGGGCTTCGCCGATCTCCGGGCCGCGCTCCAGGCCGTGGCGGGCCCGGGCGTCGGCGTGGTGGCGGTCGGCCGGCTCGACGACCCGGCCCGGCTCGGCGTCGCGAACCTGTACGCGCCCGGCCTCATCGCCGACGAGGCGCTCCTGGCCGCGTGGTACGGGGCCTGCGACCTCCACGTCACCGCCAGCCGTCACGAGACCCTCGGGCAGACGCCGATCGAGGCCGGCCTGTGCGGGGTGCCGACGCTCGCCTACCGCACCTCCGGCCTGACCTCGGCCGTGATCGACGGCGTGTCGGGCCGCCTCGTACCGGTGCGGCCGGGCGCCCTCGCCGAGGCGCTGGCGGCGCTGGTCGGCGACAGCGAGGCGCGCGCGCGGCTCGGCGCCTTCGCGCGCATCGCCCTGGAGAGCCGCTACAGCCCGGCCGCCTCCGCGCTGTCGCTGGACGCGGTCTTCCGGCGTCACGGGCTGCCGAGCGCGCCGACGGGCCCGCGCTTCGCCCCCGGGATGCTCGGGCACTTCCCCTTCGCGGCAAACCTGCGGGCGGGCGCGGCCGGCACCGTCCCGGCGGTCTCGCGCCCGCTCGTGCGTCGGCTGCGGCGGGCCAAGCAGATGGTCTTCGGGCGTCGGATGCCGCTCCTCGTGCGCCGGTGCCTCTACCTCGCCGGCGCGCTGCGCCGGAGCCACACGTGACGGCCCGCGGCGACAGGGCCGGCGATACGGTGGGCGGCGTGGCCGGCGACGTGGCCGACGACGTGGCCGGCGACAATGCGGGCGGCGCGCGGGCGGCGCCGACTCGGCGGCGGATCTACCTCGATCAGACCCATCTGCGCGCCCACGTGACGGGGATCGAGCGAGTCACCCTCGACCTGTTCGCCCCGGACCGGCTCGCCCCGCACGCGGTGCGGCCGGTGACCGCGGGCTCCCTGCCCGGCATGGTCGCCGCGCAGCAGCTCGGCCTGCCGGCGCGGGCGCTGATGGATCGGGACGCCCTGTTCCTGTTCCCGGGCTTCCCGCCCGGGCCGCTCTGCGCCGTCGCGGCGTCGCGCTGCCTGCTCTACGTCCACGACACCTTCCTGCTCACGCGGACGGAGGATCTGAGCCTTCGCAGCCGGCTCTACATGAGCCCCAGCTTCGCCCTGGCCCTGCGCTGGTGCCCGAACCTGTTCGTCAACAGCCGCACCACCGGGGCGGACGTGCGCGCGCTCTGCGCCCGACGCGCCCGCGTCGCCCTGCTGCGCCCCCCCGTCCGCGACGCCTTCGGGCTCGCGCACCTGCCGGGACCGGCTGCCTACGCGCCGGGCCGGCCGCTGCGCATCCTCGCCATCGGCACCATCGAGCCGCGCAAGAACTATCCGGCGACCCTCGCGCTGACGGCGGCGCTCATCCGTGCCGGTATCCCGGCGGAGCTCCACCTCGTCGGCCGGGTCGGCTGGGGACAGCACGCCTTCCTGGACGCACCGCCGCCGTTCCTGCACCGCCACGGGTACCTCGCCGACGCCGAGCTGCGCGCCCTCGCGGGGTCGTGCCACCTGCTGGTCTCCACCTCCAAGGCGGAGGGCCTCGGCCTGCCGCTGCTGGAGGTCCAGCACGGCGGCCTTCCGGTGGTGGCGCCGGACGACCCGGTGTTCCGGGAGGTCCTGGGGGCGTCGGCCCTGCTGATCCGGCCGGAGGAGCCCGACGCGGCCGCGGGCGCCCTCGCCGGCTGGATCCGCGACGGCGCCCTGGCCCGCGCCGCCGGAATGAGTCGGGCCAACGTGGCGCGCTGGAACGCGATCGCGGCCGAGGACGGCGCGCGCTTCCTGCGCTTCCTGGCCGGCGATCCCGCGGCTTACGATGCGCTGGAGTCAATTGTCGCACACTCGGGCACCGCCTGAGGCGACCTGCGTAGTCCCCAACAAATCGGGAACTTTTCACGCCCGATTGTCGTGACAGTCAGGACTGCATCTGTAAGCGATATCTGCCAGCTTCCTGAAGCAAGTGCCGCATCGGGGCGACACTACTGGTCCGGTATGTTGATTGCTGGGCTCCCGAAGAAGGCAGCGCCTCGGGCGGGCACCTGTTCCAGATCGGCACGGAGCTGGTCAGAAAGGGAACGGGCGACGGGGCGGGTGACGGGCGGCGGTCTCCGCCGAGGCAGGTCAGGGAGCGAGGCGTATGTTCGACTTCTCGACGCGGATGAGCGGCGAACGGCCCGTGCGGATGGTGCTGCCGCAGGTCGCGCCGCCGACGGACGGCCGCGTGATCCTGCGGCGGCTGTGGCGCGGCAGCGGCTTCATCGTGCTGGGCGGCCTGTTCATGGTCGCCGTCGCGGTGGCGCTCCTCGGCCTGATCCCGCCCCGCTACACGTCGAGCATCCAGATCCTGGTGGATCCGAGCGACCTGCGCGTCGTCGAGAACGACGTGAACGCGCGCCAGCCCCAGGCCGACAGCGGCGTGTCGATCGCCGAGAGCCAGGTGCGGGTGATCCAGTCCGACAGCGTCCTGCGCCGGGTGATCACCAAGCTCCACCTCGACCAGGACGACGAGTTCGTGCTGCCGGACGGCAACAACCCGACCCTCACCTGGATCAAGGGCGCGCTGGGCATGCTGCCCCCGCCGGCGAGCCGCGACCCGGTCTTCACAGCCCTCGACACGCTGCAGAATCGGCTCACTGTCCGGCGGGCCGAGCGGACCTTCGTGATCGACGTCTCCGTTCAGTCGCGCGATCCCGAGAAGGCCGCCCGCATCGCCAACGCCGTCGGCGACGCCTACTTCGCCGAGGAGGCAGCGGCCCGGACCGAGACCGCGCGGCGCGCCTCCGACGCCCTGGCGGGCCGGCTCAACAGCCTCAAGCGCGACGTCGAGCAGGCCGAGAGCGCCGTGGTGCGCTACCGCGAGGATCACAAGCTCGTGGCCGCCAGCGGCCGCCTGCTCACCGACCAGCAGCTCGGCGACCTGAACCAGCAGCTCGTCACCGCCTCGATCAAGACCGCTGAGGCCAAGTCGCGCCTGGAGCAGGCGCGCCGCATGCGCTCGTCGGATCCCAGCACCGCCCTGCCGGAGATGCTGCAGAGCCTGGAGATGCAGGCCCTGCGGCAGCAATACGCCACCCTGTCCCGCAACACCGCGGAGCTCGCCACCCGCCTCGGCGAGCGCCACCCGGCCATGGCCGAGCAGTACGCGCAGCAGCGCGACCTGCAGCGCCTGATCCAGCGCGAGAAGGAGCGGATCATCGAGACGACCCAGAAGGATTACGACCGCGCCGCCGCCAGCGAGGCGGCGATCCGGGCCAATCTCGACCGGGTGAAGAACGAGACCGCGTCCAGCGACCGGGCCTATGTCGGCCTGCGCGAGCTGGAGCGGACCCTCGACGCCCGCCGCGGCATCTACGAGGCCTATCTGAAGCGGGCCCGCGAGGCGAGCGAGCAGGAGAGGCTCAACACCACTAACGTCCGGATCATCTCGGCCGCGGTGCCGGCGCGCCAGCGGACCTTCCCGCCCTCGCCCAAGATCGTCCTGCCGGTGGCGCTCGTCCTCGGCCTGCTGCTCGGCGGCGGCATCGCCCTGATGCTGGGCGCCGACAGCGATCGTCGCCGCAAACTGCGCGCCGCCACCCGGCCGGCCGCGAGCTTCCGGGCCGCCGATGCGTGACATCGGCGAGATCAGCCTCTACCTGAGCGCTATGGATCCGGTCCTCGGGGAGGCACACACGGTGAGCGCCCCGGCCCCCGCGGCGTCCGGATCGCCGCAGACGGGCGCGACCGTCGAACTCTTCGGCTACCGGTTTCACACCGGTCCCGCCGCGACCCTCGTGGCCGACGTCGCGGCCCGGCGTGACGGCCGCCCGCGCATGATCGTGACGGCGAACGTCGATCACATCGTCCAGCTCAGCGAGAACGCGCCGTTCCGCGAGGCCTACGCGCGCGCCGCGGCCCGGACCCTCGACGGGATGCCGCTGGTCTGGCTGGCCCGGAAGGCGTGCGGCCAGCCCGTTCACCGGATCACCGGCCACGACCTCCTGGGCTGCGTCCTGGCCGACCCGCCGGCCTTCGCGCGGCGGGTCTTCTTCGTCTCCGCCCGACAGGACGCGGCGGACGCGCTGGCGACCCGGCTGCAGGCAGCGGGCCTTCCGCCCGGCGCCGTGGCGAGCGCCGTGCCACCCTTCGGCTTCGAGCACGACGCGGCCTACAGCCGCGCCCTGGCGGAGCGGATCCGCGCCCACGGGACGACGCTGCTGGTGATGGGCGTCGGCGCGCCCAAATCCGAGATCTGGGTGGATCGCCACGGGCAGACGCTCGGCGAGCCGGTAGTCTTCTGCGTCGGCGACGCCCTCAACGTCGCCGCCGGGTTCCTGCCGCGCGCCCCGCGGCTGATGCAGCGCCTCGGGCTCGAGTGGATCTACCGGTTCCTGCAGGCGCCGCGCCGGCTGTTCCGGCGCTACTTCATCAAGTCGTGGCGCTTCATCGGCCTCGCCGCGCGCGACCAGTTCCGGCGGCGCGCCGGCTGACCTCAGCGCCGCTCCGCGAACAGGTCCGGCCGCCGCAATTGGAGCGCGAAGAGCAGCGTCAGCGACTTCATGTCGGTGATCGCGCCGCGGCGGCCCATGGCGGCCAGTTCCGGCAGCGGGATCTCGTGGACCGCCACGGCCTCGCCCTCGGCGGCGAGACCGCCGCCGGTGCCGGTCCGGTCGGCCTCGCCGTAGGCGGCGAGGAACAGGTCCATCCGCTCCGTGGAGATCCCCGGCATCGACCAGGCGCTGGCGACGAAGTCGAGGGCGCTGAGGCGCAGGCCCGTCTCCTCCATCGCCTCGCGCCGCGCCTCGTCCTCGGAGGCGCCCTCGTCGAGGAGGCCGGCCGGCACCTCGATGTGGCTCGGCGGCCCGCCCGAGTAGAGGACCGGCGCCCGGAACTGCGAGACGAGCGTGGCGACCCGCCGCTCCGGATCGTAGGGGAGCACCGCGACCGCCCGGCCGTGATCCTCCATCTCCCGGGTGATGCGGCTCCCGTCCTCCTGCATCACCTCGGCGACGAGGTAGCGCGCCCAGCCGTCATGTACGAGGCGCACGCCCCCGATCCGTGGTGCCATTCCGATCTCGCCCTGCTCCTGGAGCCCGACGGATCGTTCAGGAATGCGGCGGCCTTGCGGACACGGTGATGCGGAAGCGCAGGCGCCCCGCGGGCGGCCCCTCCAGACGCTCGGCGGCGTCGAGGCGGGCGCCCTCCTCGCGCACGAGGTTGGGGATATCGAGGGCGGCCAGGGGGTCGGTGCAGGTCACCACCAGCGTCCGGCCGGCGGCGAGGCCGCGCAGCGCCTTCCGGGTGCGCAGGACCGGGAGCGGGCATTTCAGGCCGCTCAGGTCGAGATCGACGCAGTCCGGATCCTCGTCCCGCACGCCGGAAGCTCCCGAACCGGCGCGGATGCCGGCCCGGCGGTCTTAGGCACCGCGGCGGCCCGGCGCCAGCGGCGTCCTCACCACACGTGATAGCCGAAGGCGGGTCCGGAATAGCTGTCTGGCGCCGTCCAGACATAGCGGGGACCGTTGTAGCCGTACTCGAAGCCGCGGCTCGGGACCGGCGCGTAGGCGTAACCGTAGCCGAACGGCGCGGGATAGCCGTACTCGCCGTAATAGCTGTACTGCGGCCGCCCCCGCGCCGCCACGGTGCCGGCGATCCGGCCGCCGGCCCCGTGATGCCAGCGCCCCGGGGCCGGCCCAGCGCCCTCCAACCGCGCCAGGTCGGCCGCTCGCGCCGTGCTCGAGGCCACCGGAACGGAAGCCATCCCGGCGAGGATGACGGCGATGATGCGGGTCATGATGCGGCTTCTCCCCGAGCGCTACGTCCTGTCGGAACGTTCCATTAGCACGTTCCAACGGCGATTCGCGCGGGCTGCGGGAGCCAATCAGCCGGGTGCTAGAAGACGCATTCCGTGAAGGCCGGACGCACGCAGGCGCCCCAGCGCCCCTCGTAGTCGGCGAGGAGATCCTCGGCCCGCGTCCGCCCGGCCGCGACGACGGCCTCGAGCGGCTGCAGGTAGATCACCTCGTCCCGGCCCTCGGCGTCGCGGCGGCCCCGGGCCCGGAGGCCCGCGCGGGCGATCGCCAGGGCCTCGGCGGCGACGGCCCCGAGCGTGGTGTTGGCCACCGGCGTCGCGAGCCCCAGGCGCGGCGCCGTGGCGCGCGCGGCCTCGCGGTTGGCGAGGCTCCACCCCTTCACGAGGTCGAGGGCCGCGTCGAGGGCCGAGTCGTCGTAGAGGAGACCGGTCCAGAAGGCGGCCTGGGCGGCGATCATGCCGGGGCCGCCGACATCGGCGCCGCGCATCTCCAGGAAGCGCTTGAGCCGCACCTCGGGGAAGGCCGTGGAGGCGTGGTTGGCCCAGTCCGAGACCGTGGCGAACTCGCCCGGCAGCTGCGGGAGCTTGCCGGCCATCAGGTCGCGGAACGAGGCGCCCGACACGTCGTGGTAGGTGTCGCCTCGCTTGACGAAGTACATCGGCATGTCGAGCAGCCAGTCGACGTAGGCCTCGTAGCCGAACCCCGCGTCGAAGGCGAAGGGCAGCATCCCGGTCCGGTGGGCATCCGTGTCGCGCCAGATCTCGGACCGGCGCGACAGGAAGCCGTTCGGCCGGCCGTCGGTGAAGGGCGAGTTGGCGAAGAGCGCGGTCGCGACCGGCTGCAGCGCCAGGGACGCGCGCATCTTGCGCACCATGTCGGCCTCGGAGGCGAAGTCGAGGTTCACCTGCACGGTGGCGGTGCGCAGCATCATGTCGAGACCGAGGGACCCGACCTTCGGCATGTAGCCGGCCATGATCCGGTAGCGGCTCTTGGGCATGACCGGGGTCTCGTCCCGGCGCCATTTCGGGCTCATGCCCAGCGTCAGGAAGCCGATGCCCAGGGGATCGGCCACTCGCTTCGTGGCGGCGAGGTGCGTGGCGAGTTCCGCCGCCGTGGCGTGCACGTCGGGGAGCGCCGCGCCGGACAGCTCGAACTGGCCGCCGGGCTCGATCGAGATCGCGCCGCCCGCCTCCGCCGACAGGCCGATGATGTTGCCGAGATCGAGGATCGGCTCCCAGCCGGTCTCGCGGGCGAGCCCCTCCAGGAGCGCCCGGATGCCGCGGTCACCCTCGTAGGGAACCGGCGCCCGGGTCTCCCGATAGAACGGGATCTTCTCGTGCTCGGTGCCGATCGCGAAGCGCGCGCGCGGCTTCTCGCCCGCCGCGAACCATTCGATCAGTTCGGCGCGCGTGGTGAGCGGCGTGGTGTCGTTGCTGTCGCGCGCCATGCGCTGCCTGCCCGTGCGTCTGACGTGTGCCTGGGAACGGGCGCGCCGGACTGCTCCGGCGGATCCACCCGGTACAAACCCGCTCTCGCGAGCGGGATCCGGGCGGACACCCGCCCCCGACCCCGATGAGCACGCGGCGCAGGCGGCGTCCGATCCGGGACATAATCGAGCCGCCGTGAACCCACAACGCGGCGGTCTCGACCGGCGCGCCGCTTCACGTCTGATCCGGGGAAACAATCGACCGGCGCGGTCCTTCCATGTGCGCGGGCGCACATGGATCGGGGCGGCGCGCGTCAGCGCGCGTCGCCGAGCACCGCCTGCACCAGCGTCAGCACGGCGACGGCGGCGGTGTCGGCCCGCAGGATGCGCGGCCCCAGGGAGAGCGCCACGGTGTTCGGCCGCGCCCGGATCAGCGCCCGCTCCTCCTCGGAGAAGCCGCCTTCGGGACCGACCAGCACGGCGAGCGGAGGGGGCGCCAGCGGGTCGCCGGCCGCCCGCAGGGCCGCCACCGGGTCGCGCACGGGCGCGTCCTCGTCGCAGAACACGAGGAGCCGCCCGGGCGCGAGGCCCGCGAGTGCGGCCGGCAGGCGCTCGGGCTCCGGACAATCGGGAATCGCCAGGATCCCGCACTGCTCGGCGGCCTCGACCGCGTTGGCCCGCAGCCGGTCCATGTTCACGCGATCGCCCTGCGTGAACCGGGTGATGACCGGTCGGATCGTCCCGGCCCCCATCTCCACCGCCTTCTGCGCGAGATAGTCGAGGCGCGCGCTCTTCAGCGGGGCGAACAGGTAGTGAAGGTCGGCGGGCGCGGGCTGCGGACGCGTCTGCGCGGCGACGTGCAGGTCGGCGCCCTTGCGCCCGGTCTGGACCAGATGGGCGCGCCACTCGCCGTGGCGGCCGTTGAAGACCAGGACCGGATCGTCCGGCCCCCGGCGCAGCACGTTGAGCAGGTAGTTCGCCTGAGCCCGGTCGAGGGGCAGAATCACCCCCGCCGCGAGATCGGCCGCGACGTGGAGGCGCGGAGCGGTGAAGTCATAGGCCGGCATGGCGGCGTGGTCGCGCGGGCCGGCGGGCCTGTCAACGCGGGGACCGCGACCGAAAGTGTTGCCGAATGGTTACGAGCCCCGGTTTTCGGCAGCCAGTCCACCGGTGCATGGCGCAGCCGGTTTGCCGCTCGAATGACGCCACAATCCTATGGCGAACCCAACGGAACGGAAGAGAGCCGGCCGCTCGCGGATTCGGCAGGGGCGTCGAGGGAGTCGCGGAATGGCGAAGGGGAGTCTGAAGCTGGGGGCGGCGGTGCTGGTCGGCACCGTCCTGTTCGGCACGGCGGCGTTCGCGCAGAGCGCGGCACCGGAATGCGGTGCCATCCAGAAGACCCTGGCCGAGCGCAAGGCTCTGGTCGGCCGCGCCAATGCGGCGTCGCAGTCCAAGAAGAAGATGACCCCGCAGGAGGCCTGCGCCCTGTTCGGGAAGCTCCAGTCCAACGGCGCGGAGGGCATCAAGTGGATCGCCGCCAACAAGGAATGGTGCTCGATCCCCGATTCCTTCGCCGAGGGCTTCAAGGCCGACCACGTGAAGGTCAGCGGCATCCGCACCAAGATCTGCAGCGTCGCCGCCCAGGCGACCAAGATGGAGGCGCAGGCCCGCGCCCAGGCGCAGGCCCAGGCGGGCGGCGGCGGCGGCGGGCTGCTCGGCGGCCCGGGCTTGACCGGAAGCTTCAAGCTGCCGCAGGGCGCTCTCTGAGATCGTCTGAGAGGATCGCGGATCCGGCGCGGGTCCCCCCTCGGCAGCGGCGGGGGACTCACGTGCGGGACGACCGGAGATCCGACCGATGAACGGCACGGTGTTTGACGACGGGCGGCCGGCCGACGCGGTCTCCGGGCACTGGGTCGACCGGCGGGCGCCCCGGCCCTGGCGCCCGTACCTGCGCCTGGCCCGGATCGACCGGCCGATCGGCTGGTGGCTCCTCCTCCTGCCCTGCTGGTGGTCGGCCGCCCTGGCGGCGATTGCCGCGGACCAGGCCTTTCCCGACCCCTGGCACTGCCTGCTCTTCCTGATCGGCGCCGTGGCGATGCGCGGGGCGGGCTCGACCTACAACGACATCGCCGACCGCGACCTCGACGCGCAGGTCGAGCGCACGCGCCTGCGCCCCCTGCCCTCGGGCCAGGTGCGGCCGCGCCACGCCGCCCTGTTCCTGGTGATTCAGGCCCTGATCGGGCTGGCCGTCCTGCTGCAGTTCAACGCGGAGGCGGTGATCATCGGTCTCTGCTCGCTGCTGCCGGTGGCGATCTACCCGTTCATGAAACGGGTCATGCCGCTGCCGCAGGCGATCCTGGGACTGGCCTTCGCCTGGGGGGCTCTGATGGGCTGGGCCGCGGTGTTCGCCCGCCTCGATCCGCCGGCGCTCCTGCTCTACGCGGGCGCCCTGTGCTGGGTGATCGGCTACGACACGATCTACGCGGTGCAGGATATCGAGGACGACGAGATCGCGGGGATCCGCTCCTCGGCCCGCCTGTTCGGCCGGCACGTGCGGCTCGCCGTCGGGCTCTGCTACGCGCTGGCCGCTCTGTTCGTGGTTCTGGCCGCGCGCGGGGCCGGAGCGGGGCTCGTCGGGTATCTGGGGGTCGCCGCCTTCGCCGGGCACCTCGCCTGGCAGGTCCTGTCGCTGCGCGAGCGCGACGGGCGCGGGGCTCTCACGCTGTTCCGGTCGAACCGGGACGCGGGCCTGATCCTGTTCGTCGGCCTCACCGCCGACGCGCTGCTGCGCAACCTGTTCTAGGCGCCGTCGGCACCCTCAGGTGCGGGCGATGATCTCGTTCTCGCCGCGGAAGATCTGCGGGCGCGCGGGCAGCCGGCCGGTCTTGCGGCGGGCCAGGAAGCGCGGGCGACGGCGGCCGAGACCGGCGTGGCGGCGACGGATGCGGACCTGACCGAGAATCAGCCGGCCGATCTGCTGGGAGACCGGGACGAGGAGGCCGTCCTCCCGGACGATCATCCGCACGAGGCCCGCCCGCGCCGCGATGTCGCGCCACAACGCGACCACGTCGTCCTCCTCGAAGCTGCCGAGGCGCTGCAGCACGTCGCCTTCGGCGTCGACGAGGATCAGGCTGAACCGGTCGGCGCCCACGATCTCGGCGTCCTCGGTGGCGTAGGCGAGCGCGATCCCGACGGCCCGGCGCGCGCCGGGGGCGCGGCCGATCACCGGCAGCGGCGAAGCGACGAAGCGGGGCGCGGTGTCGGCACCGTGCATCGGGTGTCCTGCGTGGCTTTTGTCCGTGGCCGGGGAAGTGTTCATCGGTCCGAGTCCCTGGAGCAAGTGGCGACCCCTGTCGGGCCGTCCGTTATGCCAAGCAAAATCGCACCCGAACTCCTCCGCACCGCTTAAGAGCCGTCGTTAAGCGAATCTGGACAGCGCTGTCATTTGCGGAATGCTCAATGCTTCCTTGAATGCTCAACGTTTCCTTGCGCAGATCGGTCGTTATCGATCGATCAACCAGCATCCTTGTGGCGCTGCGGGCGCCGCCGTACAACGGGGCGACCGGGCGCGCGATCCTCCGCGCCGGGTCTTCTCAGCCCGACCGGGTGAGCCCAAGCGGGCCCGGACGTCCGCCCGCCGGACGGGCGGGCCGGCGGGGCCCTCGCGGGCCGCACGGATTCCACGCGGAGCGCGATGCCAGAGCCTCTCACCGACGATGCCGTATCCGCCCTGATGCCGGAGTTGCGCGCCGTGATGCGCGAGGCCGCCGACATCGCGCGGCCGTTCTTCAGGCTCGGCGGGCAGACTTCGGCCCGCATCTGGTCGAAGGCCGGCGGCTCGCCGGTGACCGAGGCGGACGTCGCGGTCGATGCCTTCCTGAAGGTGCGTCTGAGCGCCCTCGTGCCGCGGGCGGCATGGCTGTCGGAGGAGACCGCCGACGACCCGGCGCGCCTCGGCCACGACCTCGTGTGGATCGTCGATCCGATCGACGGGACGCGGGCGTTCCTGTCGGGCCATCCGGACTGGTCGATCGCGGTGGCGCTCCTGTCGGGCGGCGAGCCGCTGATCGGCTTCGTCCACGCGCCGGTGGGCGACGCGGATTACGAGGCCGTGCGCGGGCGCGGCGCGACGCGGAACGGCGAACCGATCCGCGTCGATGCCAGGCAGAGCCTGCCCGGCGCCCGCGTCACCGGCCCGAAGCCGATGCTCGACCGCCTGGCCCGGGGCGCCGGAGCGGACCCGGATTTCGAAGTGATCGCGCGGATCCCGTCCCTCGCCTTGAGGCTCGCCCGCGTGGCGGACGGGACGGTCGATATCGGGATGATCTCCGGGAATGCCCGCGACTGGGACCTGGCCGCCGCCGACCTCGTTCTGCGCGAGGCGGGCGGGGTGGTCTGCGATTTCTCCGGGGCTGCGACGCCGTACAATCGCGCCGACCCGGTGCACGGCGAGTTGCTCGCCGCGCCGGTGGGCCTGCGCG
The DNA here is from genome assembly GCF_050281105.1 of Methylobacterium sp. NPDC080182. Classification (NCBI taxonomy): domain Bacteria; kingdom Pseudomonadati; phylum Pseudomonadota; class Alphaproteobacteria; order Hyphomicrobiales; family Methylobacteriaceae; genus Methylobacterium; species Methylobacterium sp. NPDC080182. The sequence continues at coordinate 434,606 of NZ_JBNNWO010000001.1, read as the reverse complement.
ACCCGGTTCTCGCCGCCTGGGACCGCTGAGGCCGAGGCCCCGCGTGTCCGCGGCGAGCGACCTCAGGCCGTCGCGGTCTCGCGGATCTTCACCGCGGCGGGCGCGAGCCCGAGACGCTCGGCGAGATGCCAGTGCAGTTCACGCGGGGAGTGGTAGTTGTAGGACCGGTCGATCAGGTCGCTGAGATCGGCCCCGGTCTGGTCCGCGGTCTTGGCCCGCGCCAGCTTGCCGACCCGGAAGGTCGGGGCATCGGTGACGGGGGAACGGACGCCGCGGCGCCGTGTATACTCGAATAACATCACTGTCTTTTCTTTTCTGGACCGGACGTTGGCTACGCCCGGCGTCGTTTCTGGGATATTGCCTCCGACGCGACCGGAACCCGGGCAGTCTCGCCCGGGCAGGCAGCGTCGGAAGGGGGAACCGCGTCTGGCGGCCGCTTCATGCGCCACCCGCAATCCTCAGTTGCACACTTCGGCGCATTGAGGGCGCGGGAGGCGCCTCGGAACCCGCGACGGTCAGGCCGCCTGCAGGTTGCCGGCGGCGTCCTTGCCGCTGCGCTTGTCCGTGAGGATCTCGTAAGCGATCCGCTGGCCTTCGATCAGGTTGCGCATCCCGGCGCGCTCGACGGCCGAGATGTGGACGAACACGTCCTTGCCGCCATCGTCGGGCTGGATGAAACCGTAGCCCTTGGTCTCATTGAACCACTTCACAGTGCCGGTATTCACGTAGTGTACCTCGTTCGTCCATAGGCCATCCGCGCGGCACGAGGGCCGCGTGATGCACCACGGTCTTTCTGGATTTGGCCAGTGCGGCGGGGCGCGAGTCGCTGAACCTTGAACAGCGTCAGCCTCGGTGGATAAGCCCCCCGAGGACGTATTTAGGCGCAGGCTGCGGCCGCAACAAGGCATGGGCGGCGTATCATCTGCGTCGCAGGCCGGAATCACAGGGGGCCGAGCGGCACCGCCCCCTGTGATTCCGGGCATTCACGATGCATATACGGAATGCGCTCAAGCAGTTAAGGCGCGTGGCTCTGGACGATACATGGCAGGCATCTCGGTCTCGCTGGACGGTGCGAACATCCAGCTCTCCTTCCAGAAGGACGATCAGGCGACGGCGGTGGTGATGGATGCCCGCGCCGCCCGGGCGCTGGTGCGCGCCGTCGGGCAACTCCTCACGGCGATCGACGATACGGACGAGCCCGACATGGCCGACGAGATGGGCGACGAGGAGGTCGCCATGCTCGACGTGACGTCGTCGGCCATCGAGGTCGGTACCGACGACGAGGGCCAGGCGGTGGTCGCCCTGCAGGCCGGCGCCCTGCCGCCGTTCCAGCTCCGCCTGACGGACGAAGAGGCCCGCCACGTCGTGACGAGCCTCTCCGAGATCCTCAATGCCCCGCGCGACGTGCGGACCTCGCACGGCGGTCACTGACGGCCGGGCGCACCGCCGTCGCGGGCGCCGTCACATGCGCGTCCCGGGATCCGTCGGCGTGCCGGGGAAGATGTCCGGCTCGGAGCCCGGACCGCCGGGTTCGCCGATCCCCGGATCGTTCACCGGATAGGGCGTGCGCGGGCCGGTCGGGCCGATATCGGGCTCCTCTTCGGGCGTCGGCGGGGGCGGCGGCAGGTCGCCGGGCGTGGGCTTGGGAAGGCCGGGATTGGCCATGACGCGACTCCTGATGGTTGGGATGGGGACCAACGGGCCGCCTTCCCCGGGGGTTCCGATCACCGGTCCGGGGTCCGCTCCAGGACGCGGCCGGGCGGCGGAGGGCCGCGGGAACGGGCGGCACGAGCCTCCGTTAGCCGGGCAGATCCCCCGACCGGAGACCGCCATGCCCGACATCCGCCAAGCCAAGATCCTGATCCTCGCCACCGACGGTTTCGAGGAGAGCGAGTTGACCGTCCCGCAGGCCAAGCTGGCCGAGGCCGGCGCCGCGGTGACCGTCGCCGCCCCGCAGTCGCGCCAGAGCAAGGGCACGATCCGCGGCTGGGACAAGACCGACTGGGGCCGGGAGGTCGCGGTCGACACCGACCTGGAGCAGGTCGACCCGGCATCCTACGACGCCCTCGTCCTCCCGGGCGGCCAGATCAACCCGGACAAGCTCCGGCTCGAGCCCCAGGCCCTCGCCCTGATCAGGAGCTTCCTGACGTCCGGCAAGGTCGTGGCCGCGATCTGCCACGCCCCGTGGCTGCTGATCGAGACCGGCGCGGCCAAGGGCCGCGACCTGACCTCGTTCAGCTCGATCCGGACCGACGTGATCAATGCCGGCGGCCGGTGGCACGACAAGGACGTCGTGACCGACCACGGCATCGTCACGAGCCGCAACCCGGGCGACCTCGACGCGTTCTGCGCGAAGATCGTCGAGGAGATCCAGGAGGGCGGCCACGGCGCCCGCCAGTTGGCGGCGTGACCCGCGCGGGCGCCGGACGACCGGCGCCCGTGCTCAGCCGCGGCCGCGCTCGCCGGTGACTTCCAGCACCGTACATCCGCGGATCGGGCGGCCGTACTCGTCCGCGCCCTCCACGGTCACCCGGTGGGCGCCGGGGGCGAGGTCGTCCGGGAGCCGCGCCGTCCAGATATGGGTCGAGGGCACCGCCTTCACCCAGCTCTTCTTCGTCTCCGGGTAGCGCTCGTAGAGCTCGGTGACGAACGGGTCGGGGCGGCGGGTGCGCGCCATCGGCCGGGGCGTCGCGTCCCCGACCCGGAACGCGAGGCGCGTGCGCGGGCCGCCGTCGAACACGTTCACCACCAGGGTCGTGTCGGCGAGCGCGTCCTGCGGCACCGGCGGCCGCAGCCCCTGCACCGGCCGGGTCCAGCGCACCACCTCGGGCGCGCCGGCCCGCAGCTCGCTCTCGAACAGGATCCGCATGGTCTCGTCCGGCTGACCCTGCGCGGCGACGTAGCGCGTCGTGTAGTCGGTGCCGCGGATCGACAGGACGTGGAACCCGTTCGGCGTGCCGTCGCGGCTGTCGGCCGAGGGGATGCCCGTGCGGGTGTCGGGACCGCTCCACCACGAGCCCGAGACGGCGGTGAGCACGTGATGGTGGTGGCCGTCGGCGAGGTGGTGGTGCTCGGTCGTGTGGGTGTGGCCGGCGAGGCTCAGCACCTTGCGGCCGGCGAGCAGGTCGAGGAGCGCGGCGCGGTCCGTGGTGTGGGTGCGGGGCTCTTCGGGGCCGGTCTCGGTGTGCAGGGGGATGTGCATGGCCAGCACGATCAGGTCGTCCCGCGGGATCTCGGCCAGGAGGTTGCGCAGGAAGGCCAGGCCGCGGTCGCCGATCCGGCCCCGGTAGGTGTTGGCGCCCACCGGCACCGGCGGCCCGAGCCACTCGACGTTGTCGAGCATCACGAACCACGCCCGTCCGTGCCGGAACGCGTAGGTCGGCGCGCCGAACACCCGCTTCCAAGTCTCGCGGCTGTAGCGCGCGTCCGGCGCCTGCATGTTGAGGTCGTGGTTGCCCGGCAGGCTGTACCAGGGCAGGCCGATCCGACCGACGATCCGGTTGGACCGGCCGTAGAGCGAGAGATCGTCGAACAGCACGTCGCCTGTGGTCAGGCCGAAGGCGGCCGGGATCGCCATGGCGCGGGCGACCGCGGTGTCGCGCACGTGGTCGAGTTCGAACCGGCTCTCGGGCTGGGGATCTGTGAACAGCACGACGTCGAAGTCGTCCGGCTCGTCCGCGCGGGTCAGGGTGAAGTCGATCGAGGCCGGGAGCGGCCCGGTGGGCGCGAGGCCGCGGTAGCGCAGGCCCAGCTCGGCGGGCGTGCCCCCGGGCTGGTGGATGTAGGAGTGGCGCGGCACGTTGTCGGCGTCGCGCGGCAGGGCGTAGCCCGGCGGCTTGATGACGAAGACCGCGCCGTCGCCCGACATCGGCAGGCGGTATCGGCCCCGCTCGTCGGTCCGCGCGATCTCGCGGCCGTTGGACACCAGCACGCCCGGCAGCGGGACCGGGTCCCCGCCGGCCGCGTCGCGCGCGGAGACGATCCCGGTGGCCTCGGCGGCCTCGGCGGGCTCCTGCGCACCGGCCCGGCCCGCGACGAGGCCGAGGGCGGCGGCGCCCGCCATGGTGCTCCGGCGGGTCAGGCCTCCGGGCTGGGTGTCGCGCGACATCGATGGCTCCTGCACGGCTTCGCGGCGCGGCGTCCCGCGGGAGGCCGGCAACCGGCATCCGGGACGCTGCCTGCGCGGCCAACCAGACGCGTTTGACCTCCGGATGACAGGCGCGGCCCCGAACGCGCGAGGCCCGCGCCTCGGCAGAGGTGCGGGCCTCGGATCGGGTTCGACGGGCGGGCGTCGCCGGGAGCGGCCGGCGCCCGCGGGTCCGACTACTCCTCGTCGCCGGGCTCGAAGGTCTGCGGCATCGGCTCGGCGCTGGCGACCGGGGTCGGCGCGCCGATGGTCGAGGGCACGTTCACGCCGTCACGCTTGTAGATGTCGTCGCGGAACTGGACGATGCCGTCCGGGGTCGACCAGGCGGTGATGTAGGTCCAGTAGACCGGCACCGGCTGGGAGATGTTGGCGTCGATGCGCTTGCCGCTCTCGATCGCCTCCTCGACCTTCTGACGGTCCCAGCCGGGCGTGTCCTTCAGCAGCCACGTGATGTACTCGCGCACGTTCTGCACGCGCACGCAGCCTGAGGAGATGAAGCGGAAATCGTCGCCGAACACGCCCTTGGTGTTCGTGTCGTGCATGAACACGCCGTAGGGGTTCGGGATGTTGATGCGGACGATGCCCATCGAGTTGAAGTCGGCGCCCGAATCCTGCCGGTAGGTGTAGCGGGTGCCCTCGTCCGAGAACCAGTTCACCGACTTCGGCGAGACCTCGGAGCCGTTCGACAGGATCCGGATCTTGTTGTCCGTGAGGTAGTTCGGATCCTTCTGCATCTTCGGGATCAGGTCCTTCTTCACGATGGAAGCCGGGACCGTCCAGGTCGGGTTGAAATTGATCTGCGTCGCCTTGGTGTTCATGATCGGCGACTGGCGGTCGATCTTGCCCACGCCGGCGGCGTGGAGCGTGACGACCTGACCGTTCTCGACCGTCTCGACGAGCGCGGCCGGGATGTTGGTGATCACGAAGCGCCGGCCGAGATCGCCCGAGTAGGAGCGCAGGCGCACGACGTTGATCTCGAGCTGGCGCAGGCGCACGTCGGCGGGCACGTTCATGGCCTGCTGGGTCGCCATCGTCATCGCGCCGGTCTGGCTGAGGCCGTGCCGGGCCTGGAACCGCTTCACGCCCGCGGCGACGTACGAATCGTACACGCCCGAGCCGCCCGCGGCCGGATCGAGGTCGCCGGTGACGATCAGGCGCTGGCGGATGGCCGCCACGGCCGGGCCGCGCGAGCCGATCCGCAGGTGGTCGGCGCCGGAAACCTGCCGCCAGCCACCGCGGGCGACGATGTCCTTGTAGCGCTCCACCATCTGCTCGGTGGACGTCACGGTCTGGGGCGAGAGGATCGGCACCGTCTCGCGCTGCACCTGCATGCCGGCGGGTGAGGCGTAGTCCTGCGCCCACTCGGCCTGGGCATAGTTGCCCTGATCGCGGGCTTGGGCGCCGCCGATGCCGAGCGCGCCGAGGGCGGCGACGCCGAGGATCGCGGGGAACCGGTTTTGTGCCTTCTTGCGCATCGGTCGCTGGCTCTGGTCCGGGGTTCGTCAGGTCGTGACGGGAGCGGATTGTCTCGGGCGCCACGGTGTCGGGATGGCGTTAAGACTCCCTATCGAAGGGGCCGGAATGTGGCATCGCCGTGCGCCAGCGCACGCGGCGTCCGTCTGCGGCACCCTGGCAACAGCCATCGTCGCGCCGGTGTGGCAGGGATGCCATAGCGGTCCGGTTCGGACGGCGCGCGGGAGCAGCATGGATTCGGGCGAGGCCCTTTCGGATCGACGTGTCGGGCCGGCCCTGCGGGCCGTCGTCGCCCTGCTGGCGCTCTACGCCCTGCTGCTCCAGGCCTTTCTCGGCGGCCTGATGCCGGTGCCGGCGGCGACCGACGGCCTCTGCGCGCAGCATGCCGACGCGTCCGCTCCATCGGGCGCGCCCGTCCCCCACGACCACGGCGATTGCTGCACGGCGGCCCAGGCCACCGGCCCGGCGCTCCCGCCGCGCCCCCCGTCCGTCGGCTTCCGATGGGTCGCGACCGCGGACCTGCGGCCGGCCTGGCCCCTCAACCGGAGCGTCGGCGCCCGCGCGCCGCCCGGCACCATCGCGTCCCCGAGGGGGCCGCCGACCGCCTGAGCGATCACCACCTCTCGGATCCCTCAGGACGGATGTATTCCCATGAAGACCCTTGTCTCGGCCGCCCTCGGCCTCGGGCTGCTCGCCTCCGCGGCGCAGGCCCACGCGGTGCTGGAACGCAAGCAGGCAGCCCCCGGCGCCTCGTATCGCGGCGTCGTCCAGATCATGCACGGCTGCAACGGCAAGCCGACGACGCGCGTGAGCGTCACCATCCCGGAGGGCCTGATCGGCGCCAAGCCGATGCCGAAACCCGGCTGGACCCTCGCGACGACGCGCGGACCCTACGCCAAGACCTACGCGACCCATCACGGCACGGCCGCGGAGGGCGTGACATCGATCACGTGGAGCGGCGGCTCCCTTCCGGACGATCAGGTCGACGAGTTCACCTTCCTGGCGCAGGTCGCCGGCACCTTCGAGCCCGGCGCGACCGTCTACGTCCCGGTCCAGCAGGATTGCGCGGAGGGCAGCTATTCCTGGTCGGAGATCCCCAAGGCCGGTCAGGACGCCCACGACCTGAAGGCGGCCGCGCCGTCCTTTCGGATCGTCCAGGTCGCCCAGGCGGGCGGCGCGCCGGCCGCGGGGACGGCCGCGGCCGCGACGACCGTGAAGGCCGGTGACCTGACGATCGAGACGCCGTGGCTGCGCGCCACGCCGAACGGCGCCAAGGTCGCCGGCGGGTACGTGCGCATCACCAACACGGGGAGCGCCCCGGACACGCTCACGGGCGCCACGGTGCCGTTCGCCAAGAGCAGCGACATCCACTCCATGTCGATGGAGGGCGGCGTCATGAAGATGGCGCCGGTCACGAACGGCCTGACCATCAAGCCCGGCGAGACCGTGGAGCTGAAGCCCGGCGGCTATCACCTCATGTTCGAGGACCTGACCGGCGCGCCGAAGGCGGGCGAGACGGTCGCGGGGACGCTCACCTTCCAGCGGGCCGGCGCCGTGCCGGTGACCTTCACGGTGGCGCCGATCGGCGCGGGCGCGCCGGGCGGCCAGCACCAGCACCAGCACTAGCAGCCCGGGACGGAGCTTCGGCCGCCGGGCGACAGCCGTGACGCGAGCAGATCCACGAGGCCGGGCCGCCGCGGCGCCCGGCCGTCGCGGCCGCGCGGACCCTCGGGTCGCCCCCGCGCGGCCGGCGCGCGCGCTCGCCCGGATCGTGGCGCTCCTCGCCCTCTACGCCCTGGCGCTGCAGGGCGTCCTCGGCGGCCTGGCCTCCGCCGCCGCGGGGCCGGACCACGTCCTCTGCCTCGCCGACGGCGGCCCGACCGATCCGGCACCGACCGGCAAACAGCTGCCGGCCCCTCACCGCGGGGATTGCTGCGTCGCCTGCCACGCGGCCGGCCCCGCCACCCTGCCCGGGCCGTCGGCCGTCGCCGCCGTCCCGGTCGCCCGACCCGTCGCGGCCGCCGCCTCACGGCCGCGGCGCGTCGCCCTCCCGCGGGCGCCCCCGCGTCCCGGCCTCGGAGCCCGCGCCCCGCCCGCCGTCTGACCGATCGCCCCACCTTCCCCGATCGCCAGACACGGATCCCGCCCCATGCCCCGCCAGTTCCGGGCCGGCCGCCGCGCCGCGCTCCTGCTGTTCACCTGCGCGACGCCGGCCGCGGCCCAGGCACCGTCCGCCGCCTCGGTCACCCTGTCCGAACTCAGCGTCGTCGGCGCCGCCGCGACGGACGCGCCGTCGCACGAGACCCGCGGCTCGCTCTCGGTGCCGAGCGTCGACCGCCAGAGGGCCGCGCTCGCGGGGACCGTCGGCTCCGTGGCCTTCGTCGACGCCGCGGCGCTCCAGGACCGCTACACCAACACGCTCCGCGACGTGCTCAAGGACGTGCCCGGCGTCTACGTGCAGGAGCGCTACGGGCAGGAGCTGCGCCTGTCGGTCCGCGGCTCGGGCATCGCCCGCGCCTTCCACCTGCGCGGGCTGGAGCTGCTGCAGGACGGGATCCCGCTCAACCTCGCGGACGGGAGCGGCGACTTCTATCAGGTGGACCCGCTCGCCCTGCGCTCGGTGGAGGTCTACAAGGGCGGCAACGCCCTGACCTTCGGGGCAACGACGCTCGGCGGCGCCGTCAACGCCGTCACGCCCACGGCCTACACCGCGCTGGCGCCCAACATCCTGCGGGTCGACGGCGGCAGCTTCGGCACGATCCGCGAGCAGGCCCAGATGTCCCGCATCGACGGGCCGCTCGACGGGCTGGTCAACGCGACGCTGACCAATTCCGACGGGTTCCGCGCCCACGAGGCCCAGGCCACGAAGAACTTCAACGCCAATATCGGCTACCGGATCGCGCCCGACATCGAGACCCGCTTCTATCTCGGCACCTACCTCACCGATCAGAAGCTGCCGGGCACCCTGACTCTCGGCCAGAGCCTCTCGACCCCGACGCTGGCCAACCCCACGGCGATCACCGGCAACCAGTCCCGCAAGGTCGAGACGGAGCGGATCGCGAACCGCACCTCGTTCCTGCTCGACGTGGGCAAGCTCGACGTCGACACCTGGGCGATCCACAAGAGCCTGTACCACCCGATCTTCCAGGCGATCGACCAGGACGGCTGGACCTACGGGATCAGCCCGCACTGGGCCGGGACCTTCGATCTCGGCGGCTTCCGCGACGACGTGGTGCTGGGCCTGCGCGCCTTCGCGGGCCAGAACTCCGCGCTGCAATTCGTCAACGTCCGCGGGCAGCGGGGGGCGCAGACGCTCAACGCCCTCCAGAGCGCCTCGAGCCTCGAGGCCTACGGCGAGAACCGATTCTGGTTCCTGCCGGACATGGCGCTGATGACCGGCGCGAAGGCGTTCTCGTCGAACCGGACCTTCAGCGACAAGGGCGGGCTGCCGGGCAACCCGAACCCGCGCTTCGCCGACGTGACCTACGCGGGCGTCAACCCGAAGGTCGGCCTGCTGTGGCAGCCGCGGCCCGACATCCAGATCTTCGGCGACGTCGTCCGGTCCCGGGACGTGCCGGACTTCTCCGACCTCGTGCAGCAGAACCTGCTGAGCACGACCTTCGTGCCCCTGCGGGCGCAGCGCGCCTGGACCTACGAGGCCGGCGCCCGCGGCCGCGTCGACCGCCTCGCCTTCGACGTGACGCTCTACCGCTCGGACCTGCGCGACGAGCTGATCAACTTCGCGACCAATCCCGGCCTCAACATCCCGGCCGCCACCTTCAACACCCCCCGCTCCGTCCACCAGGGCGTCGAGGCGGCCGTCACCCTGGACCTCGTCCGCGACCTCGCGGCGGCGGGCGACGGGCTCAGCGTGACCCAGATCTGGACCCACAACGACTTCCGGTTCGTCGGCGACCCGGTCTTCGGCAACAACCGCATCGCCGGGATCCCGGCCGACGTGCTGCGCACCGTGCTGAGCTACCGGCACCCGCGCGGCTTCCACGTCGCGCCGTCGCTCGACTGGGTGCCGCAGGGGGCCTTCGCCGATCACGCCAACACCCTGCGGGTGCCCGGCTACGCCCTGCTCGGCGTCGAGGCCGGCCTCGATCTCGCCGACGGCGTCGCCCTGTTCGTGGATGCCCGCAACCTCACGAACGCCCGCTACGTCTCGGACATCGCCGTGGTGGCCAACGCCGCCGCGACGGCGGGCGGCCCGGCCGCGCTGGCCGCCTTCTATCCCGGGAGCGGCCGCAGCGTCTTCGGCGGTATCCGCGCCTTGTTCTGAGCGCGGGTGCCGCCATCCGCGGCACTTCTCCAGATCCCGGGCGGCGGGTTAAGGTTAAAAAAACATGAACCCTGCTGTCCGGGCCAATCGGCGCTAGGATTGCGGCGTCGTCCGAAAGCCACGGACGGAGCGTCCCGGATCGGAACGAGCCGGGCCGTCGGACGGCACAGGAGAGGCAGATGAACGGCTTCGATGTCACGTTCCGGGACGATCAGGACTGGGTCGATTTCGGCAGGTCCTACGTCAACTCGGAAGCCTTCAAGGCGCTGTTCCGCGACGGGATGACCCTGGTCGAGGAGACGGCCGCCTATCTCGACGGCGAGGGCCGCGACGAGTCGCGCCTCGTGTCCCGGGACGCGACGCTCAGCTACGCGGCCGAGAGCATGCGCCTGACCACGCTGCTGATGCAGATCGCCTCGTGGTTGCTGGTGCAGCGCGCCGTCGCCGAGGGCGAGATGACCCCGGCCGAGGCCCTCCTGGAGAAGCACCGGGTCAAGCTCGGTACGGCCGAGCCGCCGAAGCAGCAGGATTTCAACCTGCTGCCGATGCGCCTGCAGCAGCTGATCCTCCGGGCCCGGCGCCTGCACAGCCGCATCCTGCACCTCGACGCGCTGATCGCCGAGGACCGGCCGACGCCCCAGCCGGTGGAGAGCCCCGTCGCCGCGCAGCAGGGCCTGCTGCGGATGGCCTTCCGCATGAGCGAGGGCTGAGCGGGGGCCGGGCGACGCTCCGGGGAGCGCCGCCGCGCGAGGCCGGCCTCCCGGCCCCGACGCTCAGAACGCCGGGAACTGGCCCGGGAACTGTTCCTTCAGGATCTGCCGGATCGCGTCGTTCTGGAACGCGTGGACCAGCTTCGGCACCCAGGGCTTGCCCGTGTCCGCCTCGCGGACCACGATGACGTTGTTGTAGGGGTTGTCGACCTTGGACTCGATCGCGATGGAGTCCTTGCCGGGGATCAGGCCGGCATCGACGGCGTAGTTGGTGTTGATCACCGCGGCGTCGAGATCCTCGAGGCTGCGGGGCAGCTGCGCGGCGTCGACCTCCTGGAACTTCAGGCGCCTCGGATTGTCGACGACGTCGAAGACCGTCGGCAGCAGGCCGACCCCGTCCTTCAGGCGGATCAGCTTCTCGGCCTGCAGCAGCAGGAGCGCCCGACCGCCGTTCGACGGGTCGTTGGGGATGCCGATCTGCGCCCCGTCCTTCAGGTCGCCGACGGCCTTGACCCGCTTCGAATACAGGCCGATCGGCGTCACGATCGTCTCGCCGACGGGGACGATCTTGTAGCCGCGCGCCTTAACCTGGTTGGCGAGAAACGGCTTGTGCTGGAAGGCGTTGGCGTCGAGGTCGCCGGACTGGAGCGCCTCGTTCGGCAGCAGGTAGTCGGAGAACACCACCAGGTTGATGTCGAGCCCGTCGCGGGCCGCGATCTCCTTGGCCTTCGCCCAGAGGACTTCGGCATCTCCGCCCATGATGCCGACCTTGATCTTGTCCGCGGCCATGGCCGGCGCGACGGCCAGACCGACCAGGGCGAGGAACAGCAGCAGCAGACGTCTCATCGGATCTCGATCCTAGCAGTGCGTCCGGAGAGCCTCGGCCCCCGGACAGGCGGGCCGCCCGCGCGGCGGAGTTCCGGCGAACCGCGGGTGACCGGGGAAGGATACGACGGCCCGGCCGCGCTTTGAATGCGCCGGCGGCGGCCGGACCCGGCCGCGGAGGCCGCGGGCGCGGCCCGTCCGAGAAGAAGCGTTCCCGTCCCCGCATCCGGACGCGCGGTTCGCGCCAAGGTCCGGGCGATCTTCGCAAACCCGTCCTGTGGATAACGCGCGCGGCCGCGCGACGCCGCGCACGAAAACGGGCGGCCCCGCCAGGGACCGCCCGTCTCGAACAGCGTCGCCGTGACGGCTGCGGCGCTCAGCGCTTGCCGAGGTTGCCGAACCGCGAGTTGAAGCGCGACACGCGGCCGCCGCGGTCGAGCATCTTCTGCTCACCGCCGGTCCAGGCCGGATGGGTCAGCGGATCGATGTCGAGATTGAGGGTGTCGCCCTCCTTCCCGTAGGTCGAACGGGTCTGGTACTCGGTACCGTCCGTCATCACGACCTTGATGAAGTGGTAATCGGGGTGCTCGGTCCCCTTGGCCTTCGCGGCCGCGTCCTTCGCCATGACCTTGGTCCCTGTCTGGCACGCCGGCGGGAAGCGCAGGAGGCGCCGCCCGGCCCGGAATGCGGAAGATGTCACCGGTTGCACCGAACCATGGGTTCGTGGCAACGGCACGTCCAAGCCGACCGTGGTGGCGGCCCGCGGCCATTGAACACACGCAATCGGATGAGCGGCGGCCTATACCGCAGCCGCTCCCCGGTCACAAGCGCCGCGGACCGGGAGAACGACAACACGTGAGGCGTGATGGCCCGTAAGACCAAGGCGGCCGCGGCCGGCCGACCCAGAGCCCCGCTGAGCGCCCTCCGGCCGCTCCTCCCCTTCGCGCTGCGCTACCGCGCGCGGATCGCCGCGGGGCTCGTCGCCCTCATCTGCGCGTCGGCCTCGACGCTGGTCGTCCCGATCGCCATGCGCCGGGTCATCGACCACGGCTTCACGGCCGACGGCTCGACCGTGATCGACGCCTACTTCCTCGCCCTGCTCGGGGTCGTCGCGGCCTTCGCGCTGTCGAGCGCGGCCCGCGTCTACACGGTGGTGACGCTGGGCGAGCGGGTCGTCGCAGACCTCCGCAGCGCCGTCTTCGCGCGGCTGACCCAGCTCGATCCGGCGTTCTTCGACCGGGCGCAGTCCGGCGAGATCGTCTCGCGGCTCACCGCGGACGCGACGCAGATCAAGTCGGCCTTCGGCGTCTCGGTCTCGATCCTGCTGCGCAACCTGTTCCTGTTCGTGGGCGCCACCGCCATGATGGTGGTGACGAGCCCGCGCCTGTCGGTGATGGTGCTGGCCGCGATCCCGATCATCGTCTTCCCGCTGATCGTGTCGGGCCGCGGCGTGCGCCGGCGCTCCCGGGCGGCCCAGGACCGGCTCGCCGAGGCCTCGGCCTACGCCGCCGAGGCAGTCGGGGCGGTGCGGACGATGCAGGCCTTCGGCCGATCCGACTCGACGGCGGCCCGGTTCGCGGCGGCCTCCGAGGAGGCCTACGGCGCCGCCCAGGCCTCGATCCGGGCCCGCGCGCTGCTCACCGGCGTCGCGATCTTCCTGATCTCGGCCTCGGTGGTCGGGGTGATGTGGTACGGCGCCCAGGGCGTCCTGAACCACACGATGACGGGCGGCGAGCTCTCGCAGTTCGTGCTCTACGCCGTGTTCGGCGCCGGCGCCCTCGGGCAGCTCTCCGAGGTCTACGGCGACCTCGCCATGTCGGCCGGCGCGGCCGAGCGGCTCACCGAGATTCTCGCCGCGGAGCCGGCGATCCGCGCGCCGTCCCCGGCCCTCCCGCTGCCCGAGCCGGCGCGGGGCGCGGTGGCCTTCGAGGACGTGCGCTTCGCCTACCCCACCCGCCCGGAACACGCCGCCCTCGGCGGGCTGAGCTTCGCGGCCGCGCCCGGCGAGCGCATCGCCATCGTGGGGCCCTCCGGGGCTGGGAAGTCGACGGTGTTCCAGCTGCTGCTGCGCTTCTACGACCCGCAGGGCGGCCGGATCCTGGTCGACGGCGCCGACATCGCCCAGGTCGATCCCGAGCGCCTGCGCGCCCGCATCGCCCTGGTGCCCCAGGACCCCGTCGTGTTCTCCGGCACCGTCACCGAGAACATCCGCTACGGCCGCCCGGAGGCCGGCGAGGCGGAGGTCCGGCGCGCGGCCGAACTCGCCAACGCGCACGGCTTCGTCTCGGCCCTGCCGCAGGGCTACGCGACCCAGGTGGGCGAGCGCGGCGTGACCCTCTCGGGCGGCCAGCGGCAGCGCATCGCCATCGCCCGGGCGATCCTCAAGGACGCGCCGATCCTGCTCCTCGACGAGGCCACCTCGGCCCTGGACGCCGAGTCCGAGCGCGCCGTCCAGGCCGCCCTCGCCACGCTGATGCAGGGCCGCACCACGCTGGTGATCGCCCACCGGCTCGCCACGATCCGCGCCGCGGACCGCATCCTGGTCCTCGACGACGGCCGCATCGTCGAGACCGGAACCCACGAGAGCCTGCTGGCCCAGGGCGCGCTCTACGCTCAGCTCGCGAACCTGCAATTCACCGACGCGCTGGACGAGACGGCGCGGGGCAAGGAGCCCCGCAGCCGGGGCGAGCGCCTGCCGGTCGCCGAGTAGCCGGGCCGCGCCCGGAGCCGCCCGGGCCGGCGCCCGTCCGCGCGACGGATCGCCGGTGCGGGGTGTGCGGCCTCAGTGCGCGGACGCGGCCTGGCGCTGCCCCCGGGTCGCGGTATCCTGCGCCCGCTCCGCCGCGGCCTGGATCTGGCCGACCTGGGCCACGATCGTGTCGGTCGCCCGCACCATCTGCCCGGCCAGGTCCCTGACCTCCGCGGCCGCGGCCGCGAAGCCCCGGCCCTCTCCGCCGTCGCGGGCCGCCTCGATCGCGGCCCGGAGCGCCATCAGGCTGGTCTGACCGGCGATGCCGGCCAGGAGGCCGGTCGCCGCGTCGGCCGCCGCCGCGGCGGACGCGGCGTCGTCCGCGGCCCGCACGCCCGCGCGCAGGTCCGTCAGCCCGTCCTCGAAGACCCGCACGGCCGCGGCGATCGCGCTGGCCTCGTCCCGCAGGGCGACGTGCGGCCGGGGGTGATCGTCGGCTCCGGGCCGAACCGCGTTCAGGGACAGGCTGAGCTTCGACATCGATACGGTCTCCCTGGATCGGCCGCACCATGGGACGTCAAGGATAACGATGCGTTAATCCAGCAGAGCTGCGGCGCGCACAGGAGAAATCGGCGCCCGCCGGAACAATTACCGCCTATCTCTTCCGGCTTCTGGTGTTCGAAGCTCTCGTAAGACGATCGGATGCTGGCTTGATCGGCACATGCACCTGGGAATGCGGGGCGAGATCGCCGCGAAACTGGTCACCGGACGCGGGCCGCGCGCCGACACCCCCTGCGGCGCCGCGGCGGTCCGACAGCGCTAGCGCTCGGTGAGCTTCATCTCGATCCGGCGGTTGCGGGCGTAGGCTTCCTCGGTCGCCCCGGCTTCGAGGGGCTGGAACTCGCCGAAGGCGCCCGCCAGGAGGTGCTGCGGCGGGATCCCCTTGCCGGCGAGGAACTGCACCACCGCGATGGCGCGCGCCGCCGAGAGCGACCAGTTCGACGGGAACTGCGACGTGCTGATCGGGCGCGCGTCGGTGTGCCCGTCGACGCGGAGCACCCAGGGCAGATCCGCCGGGATCTGCTTGGCGAGCTCCGAGACCGCGCCGGCGATGCGGTCGAGCTCCGGCCCGGCCTCGGGCTTGAGGGTCGCGGAGCCGGCCGGGAACAGCACCTCGGATTGCAGCACGAAGCGGTCGCCGACCACGCGGATGTCGGGCCGGTTGCCGAGGATCTGCCGGAGGCGGCCGAAGAAGTCGGACCGGTAGCGGGCCAGCTCCTGGACTTTCTGCGCGAGGGCGACGTTCAGCCGGCTGCCCAGCTCGGCGATCCGGGCCTGGGATTCCTTGTCGCGGCTCTCGGAGGCCGCGAGGGCGTCCTCCAGGGCTGCGAGCTGGCGGCGCATGGCGCTGATCTGCTCGTTGAGCAGGTCGATCTGGGACTGCGCCCGCCGGGTCGCGCCGCGCTCGGTCTCCAGCTGCTTGTCGAGGGTGCCCGCCGCGCCCTGGCTGACCGTCGCGGCCTCGGCCTGCACCTTGGCCCGGTCGCGCTCGGCCTCGACGCCGGCGAGCGTCGTGCGGAGATTGCGGGCCTCCTCCTCCTGGTTGCGGCGGTTCGTCCGCTCCAGGGCGAGGAGGTCGGTGAGGTCGGCGATCTGGCGGTTGAGCCTGGCCAGGGTCTCGTCCCGTCCGGTCAGCTCCTGCGACAGGAAGAACTGCCCGACCACGAAGACCGTGAGCAGGAAGACCACCGACAGCAGCAGCGTGGCCAGCGCGTCGACGTAGCCGGGCCAGACGTTGAGCGTCCGCCGGGTCCGGGTCGCCGTGGAGGCCACTAGACGCGCTCCCGGCCCAGCCGGTCCAGCACCTGCTTCAGCTCGCGCTCGCGGCTCGCCTGCGCCTCGACCCAGTCGCGGATCATCTGCTGCTCCGCGCGCATGTGCTGGACGAGCCCCTGGATGCCCTCGGCGAGGTTGGTCATCGCCTGGGTCGCCGCGCGGCTGCCGCCGCCCTCGGCCACCAGGGCGCTCAGGCGGTCGACCGCCTCCTTCAGCTCCTGCGTGCCGGCGGCCGGCCGCGCCGCGGTCGCCGCCGCCGCGACCGGCGCCGTCTCCGGAGCTGCCGCGCCGGACATCAGCCAGTCCTGCAGCTCGTTGTGGAACCGGGCATGGGCCTGGCCCGCCTGCAGTTCCAGGAAGCCGGTGATCAGCGACGAGGCGAGGCCGAACAGCGAGGCCGAGAAGGCCAGACCGATGCCGGAGAGCGGAACCGCGAGGCCCGATTTCAGCTCGTCGAACATCACGCCGGCATCGCCGCCGCCGCGCATGCCCTTGATGACGCCGCCGACCGCCGACAGCGTGTCGATGAGGCCCCAGAAGGTGCCGAGCAGGCCGAGCAGGATCAGGATGCCGGAGATGTAGCGCAGGATCTCGCGGCCCTCGTCGAGGCGCACCGCGATCGTGTCGAGGTAGCCGGTCGTCCCCGGCAGGGTGGCTCCGCCGGCCCGCGCGGCGATCATCGGCGCCATCGGCGCCAGCAGGGCGGGCGGCTTCTTGACCTGCGCGCCGCCCGCGACGGCGTTGACGTAGGCGGTCTCGCGGAACAGCCGGACGACCTGCCCGAAGGCGATCAGGACGGCGATCAGCAGCACACCGAGGATGAGCCCGTTGAGCCCGGGATTGGCCAGGAAGGCCGGTGTGATCTGCCGGAACAGAATGAAGGCCAGGAAGCCTACAAGGATCAGGAAGATGACCATCCGCCCGAGATAGATCCCGGGCTGTGCCAGCGGCCCATTCTTGTCGTCGCCGGTTTCTCGGGCGGCCATCGATCGTTCTAGCCTGATCTCACCACGCGGCAGCCGGCCATCGGCGCCCCTCGGGGGGCACTGTGGGGGTAGGCCCGCACGCGATCAAGTCTCGGGAAGGTCATCGCGGAGCTATGCCCAGGCCGATCGAGACCAGTCCCGCACAAAAGGCTTAGCCGCCCGCGACCGCCTTACGCCAAACCGGCATCCACCGGGGCGGACAGGGCGCTAATCCCAGAAATGCGGCGCGGTCTCCTCGAGATTCGGCCCCAGGCGGAGGGCCGCGACCCGCGTGGCGAGGCCGCGCGCGTCCGTCTCCACCGCGATGCCGCACAGGGTGCCCTCGCCGACGGCGACCTCCCAGCGGGAGCCGGGCGTCTTCTGGATCATGCGGCGGATCGGCTCGTCCTTCTGCATGCCGATCACCGAATCGTAATCGCCGCACATGCCCGCATCCGACATGTAGGCCGTGCCGCCGGGCAGGATCCGGTGATCTGCCGTGGGCGTGTGCGTGTGCGTCCCGACGACGAGGCTCGCCCGGCCGTCGAGGTAGTGGCCGAAGGCCTGCTTCTCGCTCGTCGCCTCGGCGTGGACGTCGACGATCACCGCGTCCGCCGCCGCGCCGAGGGGGCAGGCGGTGAGCTCGCGCTCCACCGCCGCGAAGGGATCGTCCATCGCGTCGAGGAAGACCCGGCCCATCACGTTGACCACGAGGACGCGGGCGCCGCCCTGGGTCTCCACGACCGTGGCGCCGCGGCCCGGGGTGCCGGGCGGATAGTTCGCCGGCCGCACCAGGCGCGGCTGGCGGGCGATGAACACCATCGCCTCGCGCTGGTCGAAACTGTGGTTGCCGAGGGTGACCGCGTCGGCGCCCGCCTGGATCAGCTCGTCGCAGATCGTCTCGGAGATGCCGAAGCCGCCGGCCGCGTTCTCGCCGTTGACCACCACGCAGTCGAGGCGCCAGCGCTCCCGGAGCCGCGGCAGGTGCTCGCACACCACGGTGCGGCCCGAACGCCCGACGACGTCGCCGAGGAAGAGCAGGCGCATGGGTCAGGCGGTCCTGTCGCAGCGGATCACGCCGTCTTCGGTGATCACGAACTGGAGGGGGCGGTCGTGCGGCTCGGCCGGCACCCGCGCCACCTCCTGGGCGGCGAAGCCGATGCCGACGGTCAGGACGGGGTTCGTCCGGGACAGGCGCGCGATCGCGCCGTCGTAGTAGCCGCGGCCGTACCCGATGCGCTGCCCGGTCCGGTCGAAGGCCGCGAGCGGCACGATCAGCGCGTCGGGCTCCACCGGCGGCAGCGACGGGTCGGGCTCGCTGAGGCCGAACCGGCCGGCGACGAGGGCGTCGCCGGCGCGCCATTCCCGGAACACCAGGCCGTCCGGCGTGACGTGCGGCAGGGCCACGGCTTGCCCGCGGGCGCGCAGGCCCTCGGCGGCGGGCCGGGGATCGACCTCGCTGCGGATCGGCCAGAAGGCGCCCACGAGACGGGCCTGGGCGAGCTCGGGCAGCGCGAGGAGCGCGTTCCCGATCGCCGTCGAGGCCGCCTGCCGGGCCGCAGGCTCGAGGGCGTCGCGGGCGGCGAGGGCCGCGGCGCGGAGTTCCGCCTTGCGGGCGGCGTCCGGAGCCTCGGTGCCGGTTCTGGGAGAGGTCGGGTGCGGAGCCACGTGAGCCGTTGGAGGATCGATCCCGGGAAACCTACAGCGTAGGTGGGCGCCGTGTTGGCCAAGTCCAGGGACGAGGCCAGGGACAGCTCCCGAGGGAGTCGATAAGGCCCCGGGGATAGTGCTCCTGACGAACTCTGCAGCCCCGCTCCCATCATGTAGCGGTCCCGGCGCGTTCCCGCCAGGGCCGGGCACCGCAAAATCCGCGGGCCGGTCCGTCAGGCCGGCCCGCCCGGCCCGTCCTTCGTCCCGGCGGCCCGCGCCCGGGCCACCGCCAGGATCGCGTTGCGGCCCTCCTGGTCGGCGATCGACTGCCACAGGCCGATCAGCTCGCTGAGCTCCGCCAGCGGGCGCGGCGCCGGCGCCCCGAAGAAGGCGGCGATCGGGACGCCGGTGGCGGCCGCGATCCGACGCAGGCGGGCGCTGGCGTCGCGCCGGCCGCCGCCCCGGTCCTCGACGCCGATCGCTTCCATGGCAGAGCACCTGAATTAGAGTACAGACCGCAGCTTGAAGCGATTGTTGCGTCTCGGAAGAGCCAATACAATTTATCCGATCGGGGAATAGAGCAGCCCGAAGGCGTTATCCACGCCGATGTCTGAACGCATGGGTCTGGGTCGGCGGGCGCTGCGGCACCGCGGCGTGCGGGATATCCGATCGCGCCCTCGGCGGCCCGCCGCGATGCGACGGCGCGGCCGACACGCTGCAGCAACACCGGGACCGCGATGAACGAGGCGTGCGCGGGAGCGCGCCGCGCGGATTTGATTTACCACGCTCCCAGTCATCCGGGCCGCTCCGGCGCGGATCGCGGTCCCGATCCATTGTCAGGAGGCTGCGCGACTCTTGCAGTGGGGAAGGCACCCGCGAGGGACCGACCAGGTTTGAGACGACGGTGACCGATCGTGGCACAGATCGACCATAACATCGCTGTCGCGACGTGGCTCGGCCCCGTGCAGCCGGCGCATCCCGAGCGTCCGGGCCCGTACCGTCCCGACACCACCGCCGAGCTGGGCGACCTGTGGCGGATCCTGTGGCGGCGCAAGCGGCTGGTCCTCGGGACGGCGCTGCTCCTCGGCCTGCTCGCCCTCGCCTACGCGCTGATCACGCCCTCCCTCTATACCGCCACCGCGCAGATCCTGATCGATCCCCGCGACCGCCAGGTCGTCTCGAACGACGTCAACCCCGCCGGGCTGTCGCCGGACGGCGGCATCGCCCAGGTCGAGAGCCAGGTGAAGGTGATCGAGTCGGACGCCGTGCTGGGCCGGGCGGTCGATCAGGTCGGGCTCGCGACCGCGCCGGGCTTCGGCGCGCCGCAGGACGGCGTCGTCACGCGGGCCCTCAGCGAACTCCGCGCGCTGGTGGCCGGGCCGAGGGCGGAGCGGCCCGTCGACGCCCGCGGCCGGGCGCTGGACCAGCTGCGGCGGCGGCTCGCGGTCAAGCGCGCCGACAAGGTCTTCGTCATCGATCTCGTGGTCACCACGACGGATCCCGATCTCTCGGCGCGGATCGTCAACGCCATCGCGAGCGCCTACCTGACGGACCAGACCGACGCCCGCTCGGACGCCGCCAAGCGCGCCGCGGGCGAGCTGCGCGGCCGCCTCGACGAGCTGCGCAACGCGGTCAACGTCGCCGACAAGAAGCTCGAGGATTACAAGGCGCGCAACGGCCTGATCGCGTCGAGCGGCCGGCTCGTGAACGAGCAGCAGCTCACCGACCTGAACGCGCGGCTGGTCGCCGCGCGGGCGCGGACCGCCGACGCCAAGGCGCGGCTCCAGGGGATCCGGGAGGCGCGCGGGCAGGCGATCGGGTCCGGAGCGATGCCGGAGGCGGTCCAGTCCTCGGTGATCGAGCGCCTGCGCGGGCAGTACGCGGAGCTCGCCGCCAAGGAGGCGGACCTGCGCACCAATCTCGGCGAGCGCCACCCGTTCATCGCCGCGGTGCGCGCCCAGATGCAGGACGTCCGCCGGCTGATCGACGCCGAGCTGAACCGCATCGCGGGCGCGGCGGAGACCGAGGCCCAGCGCGCCCAGGCCAACGAGCGGACCCTCGCGGCGGAGCTGGAGCGCCTGCAGCGGCAGTCGGCGGTGAACGCCCAGTCGTCGGTGCAGCAGCGCGAGCTCGAGCGCGAGGTCGACGCGGCGCGCTCGGTCTACAACGCGTTCCTGGTGCGCGCCCGGGAGATCAAGGAGCAGACCAGCATCGACAGCTCGAACGCCCGGATCATCACCGCGGCGCGGCCGCCGCAGGATCCGAGCTGGCCGCCGCGGCTGATCCTGGTCGCCGCCGCCCTCGCGGGCGGCCTCGGCCTCGGCGCCGGCCTCGCGCTGACGCGGGAATATCTGGCGCCGACCGTGCTCTCGCCGCGGCAGCTGGAGCGGCTGTCGAACGCCCCGGTGGTGGCCGTGCTGCCCGGCCTGCGGCCGCGGGGCGCGAGCGCGAGCGCCGCGAGCCTCACCCTCGACCACCTGGCCGCGACCTCCGGCAAGAGCGGCCACGCCCTGGCGCTGCTCGTCACCTCGGGCGAATCCGACGAGGCCGAGCGCCAGGCGGTGATCGGGCTGCTCGCCGCGGTGGCCGTCGCGCGCGGTGACCGCGTCCTGCGCATCGACGCCGACCTGCGGGCGGACGGCTCCGGCACCGGCGGCCTCCTCGACGTGCTCCGCGGCGAGCAGAGCCTCAACGCCGTGACCCGGACGGACCCGGCCTCCGGCGCCCGCCGGGTCGGGCTCGGCGACACCGAGAAGCCCCTGCGCGATGCCCTGACCCCCGCCAATGTCGAGCGCTTCATCGCGGGCGTGAAGGGACGCTTCGACCTCGTGCTCGTCGACGGCGGCGTGCTGACCGAGAACCTGCGGCTCGGTCCCCTGGCGGCCGCCGCCGACCGGCTGCTGCTCGTCGCCTGCAACGGCGCGACGCGCCAGCGCGACCTGATCGACCTCGTCGACACGTCGGAGGCGCTGGGCCGGCCGATCTCGGGCTCCCTGCTCCTGACCCGGCGCAAGGCGTGAGGACCCTCCGGCAGACCGGCTTCGCGCGCCGCCACGATCCGGCGGCGCGCACGGGTCCGGTGCTGCGCGCCCTGCTGCGGGCGGAATCGGTGGCGCTGTCGGTCTGGGCCCTGCTCCTCGTCGGGGTCTCGGGCGGCCTCCTGTGGGTGCTCGGCCTCAATTACGAGGGGATCACCGGCTCGGCCGCCTCGAAGATCCACCCCGCCACCTACTTGGCGGTCGTCCTGATCGGCTGGACCCTGATGCGCGCGGGCAATCCGGTGATCCCGGTGGCCGGGGCGCTGAACCGGCGGCCGGCCAGCGTGCTCCTGGCCGCCTGCGGCGTGCTGCTCCTCGCGCTGATCGCGGCCCGGGGCGGCGCGGGCCTCGCCGGCTCCATCGACACCTTCGTGCTCGCCGGCCTCGTCCCGATCCTCCTGATGGATCGGGACGCCGAAACGCTCGGGCGGCTGGAGACGATCTTCCACCTCGTGATGCTCGCCAACGCCCTGCTCGGCCTGTTCGAGCTCGCGAGCGGCCAGCGCTTCTTCCCCTACCGGTTCGACGGCGTGGCGTTCGAGTCCGACACCCGCTCGGCGGCCCTCCAGGGCCACCCGCTGGCCAACGCGACCATGACGGCGTGCTACATCCTGGCGCTGGCAAAGGGCGGCGGCCGCCTGGCGCCGATGCCGCGCGCCGCCATGATCGTCCTCCAGCTCGTCGCCCTGGTCACGTTCGGGGGCCGCTCGGCCACCGTCACGACGCTGATCCTCGGCGGCGCTGTCGGGCTCGTGTCCCTGAACCGCACCCTGCGCACCGGCCGCGTCCCGCTGGCGGCGGCGGCCTGCGCGTGCTTCGCCCTGACGCTGCTGCCCGTGCTGGTCGCGGTCCTCGCCTCGGCCGGGTTCTTCGACACCCTGCTGGACCGGTTCGTCTCGGACGGCGGCAGCGCGCAGGCCCGGGTCGACATGCTCACGGTGTTCGACGCGATCCCGTTCCGGCAGCTCCTGCTCGCCCCCGACTTCCTGCAGGTGAACACGCTGCGCCGGATCTACGGCCTGGAATGGGGCATCGAGAACTCGATCATCTCGGCCGTGCTCTACCACGGCATCCTGGTCACGGGGGTGCTGGTGATCGCGGTGGGGCTCTACCTCGCGGAGATCGCGCGGGATTGCCGGCGCGGCGTCTGGCTCCCGATCCTGGCCTTCGTGATCCTCGTGAACACGTTCGAAGGTCTGGCCGGCAAGACGACCCTGCTCGCCAAGTTCGCCCTGATGCTCATCGTCCTGTTCCCGCCCCTTCCGCGCCGCGGCTGAGAGGGCCCGAGCCGCGGATCGGTCGGGGACCGCCTCAGGGCCGGGCCCGCAGCCCGAGCGCCGCGATCAGGGCGGGATCGGCGACGTGCGCGTCGTCCATGAGGCCGAGGCCGTCGAACAGGTTCCAGAACGACCACGCGAACCCGTTCGCCTCCGCCGCCAGCCGCACGTCCCGGATGTAGGCGGCCCGGTCCGGCGCCCGGGACGCCGTGAAACGGGCGTCGGTGCGCAGGGCGCCGAACTCGCCCATCAGCACCTGCCCGCGCGGGATCCCGTAGAGGTCCGCCCAGGTCGCGACCGGCGCCATCGCGTCGGCGATGTAGGCCGGGCCGGGCGCGGCCTCGAAATACGCGTGCAGTTTCGCCTCGATCACCGCGCGGTCGCGCGCCTTCTCGGCCTGCGGCACCGTGCGGTCCGTCTCCATGCGCGCCCGCACCGCCTCGAGGGTCTCGCGCAGCGTGCCGCGGCTCCCGGGCCAGGGCACGGCGGTGAGCCAGCGGTAGAACGGCTCCTCGGTGAGCCAGGTCGCCCCCTGGTGGGAGAACAGGTACGGCTCGTAGAAGTGGAAGGTGTAGAGGAGCGGCGCGAACCGCGCGAGCGCGGCCGGATCCAGAGCCGTCAGGCCGGCGACGAGGCTGCCGCAGGAGCCGGTCGCCACCAGGGTGAGCGCCGGCGCGGCCGCGCGGGCCGCGGCCAGGAGCCCGTCCTGCACCCGGTTCCAGGCGCCGGCGCCGCAGGCCTGCGGCGGCTCGTTCACCGGCTCCAGGACCACGCGGTCCGTGCCCTTCCGCGCGCACAGGCGCGCGAGGTCTCCGACGAGGTCGCGATAGGCCGCGAAGAGCGGCGCCCGGTCCGAGCCGTAGAACGCGTCGGGCGTGTAGTGGTGGGTCGCGGCGTTCGCCTGGACATTGACCAGGACGCGCAGCCCGGCCGCCAGCGCCGCGTCGACGGCCTCCGACAAGGTGCCGAGGAGTTCGGCGCGCCGCGGCCCCGTGAAGGCCACGAACGGCCCGGGATCGAGGGGCAGGCGCACGAAGTCGAAGCCGAACCCGGCGATCCGGGCGAGGTCGTCGCGGGTCGGCACCGGCCGGCCGGCCTGGAAGGGCGGCCACGCGTAGTCGGTCCGCGGGGGCGGGTACTCGGTGGTCAGCGAGAACCAGGGCCAGAGGGCGATGCCCCGGCGCAGGGTGACCGGCGCGGGACTACCCTGGACGGGCCGGACACCCGCACCCGCCGCGAGGGCGCCGGCGAGCACCGACCGCCGGCTGGGGCCTACCATCTCGGACCGGCCGGAGCGGCGACGGGCTCGGCCGCGGTGGCGCGCGCCGCGCGGTCCGCGGCCGGCGGGTAGCCGCCGACACGGCGCAGCGCGTCCTCGTAGGCGGCCAGCACGGCGTCCCAGCGGAACTGCTCGGCGCGCGCCCGCGCGGCCGCGCGGCCCGCCGCGACCGCGGCCCCGTCGGAGAGCACGAGCTCGATGGCCGCCGCGCAGCTGTCCGGATCCGAGAAATAGAATTGCGCGTCCCCGGCCGTGCCCCGGTTGAACGGATTGTCGTGGGCGACCACGGCGTTGCCCGCCCAGAGCGCCTCGACCAGCGACGGGTTGGTGCCGCCCACCGTGTGGCCGTGGAGGTAGGCCCGCGCGTGGACCCGCAGGGCCTGGACCTGCTCGGGCTCGTAGATGGCGCCGGGAAACAGCACCTCCGGCGAGGCGGCTGCCTCCACGGCGCGATGGTACGGGTTGCCGACCCTCAGCGTGCCGAGCACCACCAGCCGCACGCCGCGGGCACGGCGCGAGAAGGCCTCGACGAGCGTCAGGATGTTGTTGTCCGGCTCGATGCGGGCGATCGAGACGAGGTAGCGGTCGGGCTCGAGGCCGAGGGGCGGCGGTCCGACATCGGCCGCCGGGGGATCGCCGCCGTACGGGATGGTCGCGATGGCGCCGCGCGGCCTGCGACGGGCGAGGTGGTCGGCGATGACGGGATGGTCCGCCACCAGCCGCTGCGAGGACCACGCGGCGATCCACTCGCTGACGTAGAAGAAGGCGCGCACGGGCAGCGACCATTTCGGACGGCGCCACTCGATCCCGTCCATGTTGGTCAGGATACGCCCGCCCCGCGCCCGCAGGTAGGGCAGGAACGCGGCGCCGTTGTAGCCGAGCACGAGGCAGACGCCCCCGCGGGTCGCGGCATCGTGGGCGCAGATCGCGTCGAAGACGAGTGTCGCCGCGGGGCCGCGCAGGCCGATCTCCACGGTGATCAGCTCGACGCCGTTCCAGGTGCTGCACGCGATGCGCTCCCGCACCGTCTCGACATCCCTCTGGCAGTACACGCCGACCTGCCAGCCGCGTTCGACCAAGTAGAGCGCGAGACGTTCCGCGAAAGTCTCGAAACCACCGTGGGCGGCCGGGATACCGCGCGTGCCGAGAATAAGTAGTTTCGGTGCGCGGTCAGGCATGAAACTTCCTTTCCAATGTGTCGGCCCTATTGTAGATCCGAAGGATACAATCCCGACGACCGGCTTCTACAACTGCTAGTTGTTTATTCAATACAGAAATCATCTTATGGTAGATAACTTCGGACTGAGAGCGGCGCGCGACAGCGATCGTGCTGCCGCCCCCGCGCTGCGGGCCGTCGGCAACGCCGCTGCGGAGCTTCGGATCACGTGCGTCCACCAGGGATTCGAGCTGTACGGCTCGGATCGCTGCTTCATCGAGACCGTCCGCACGATCCGGGCCGCCCATCCGGGTGCGCGGATCGACGTGGTGCTGCCGCGACGCGGGCCGATCGTGGCCGCGCTGGAGCCCTTCGCCAGCGAGATCGTGATCGCCCCGCTCTGGATCCTGCGGCGCAAGAACCTGGCGCGCCTCGTAACCCTGGGTCTGATGGCTCTGCCCATCGCGATGATCCGTGCGTGGCGCCGCATCCGCGCGAGCGACCTCGTCTACATCAACACCACCGTGGTGGCCGACTACCTGCTGGCCGCCCGGCTGGTCCCCGGCCGGAGCATCGTCCACGTCCACGAGATCCCCGAAGGCGCCGTGCTGAAGGTCCTGCGCGGGCTGATCCGCTGGAGCGGCGCCAACGTGGTGTTCAACTCGCGCGCCACAGAGCGGGCCTACGCCCTCCCCCGCGGGGCGACCGCCCGGGTCGTCTACAACGGGATCGCGGGTCCCGCCGAGCCGAATCGGAGCGCCTACGACGGCTCCCGCCCGCTCCGCGTGCTGATGCTCGGCCGGATCAGCCGGATCAAGGGCCAGGACGTCCTCGTGGAGGCGCTGGCCTCCCTGCCGGAGCCCGTGCGTCGGCGGATCGCGCTGCGCATCGTCGGCAGCGCCTTCGAGGACGAGGCCCGCGAGCGGGCCCTGGTCGGGCGGATCGCCGAGGCGGGGCTCGCCGCGCAGGTCACGCTCGAGCCGTTCGTGGCCGATCCCGCCGCCCTCTACCGCTGGGCCGACGTGGTCACGATGCCGTCGCAGCGGCCCGAATCCCTCGGCCGCGTGGCGATCGAGGCGATGTCCTACGGCGTGCCGCCGCTCGTCACGGCGATCGGCGGCCTGCCCGAGGTGGTGGAGGACGGGAAGACCGGCTGGATCGTCCCGCCGGGCGGCCCGGAGCCGATCGCCGCCGTGCTGGCGGATCTGGTCGCCGACCCGGCGCGCTGGCGCGACTTCGGCCGGGCGGCCCGGGCGCGCTACCTGAGCCTGTTCTCGGAGGCCTCGGCGGCGGAGGGCATCGAGGCCATGGTCCGGACGACGCTGCGCCGCCCGACGGCGACGGATCCGTCCCGCGCCGCGGACGCGCCGGCGCGACCGGCCGCCTAGGATCCCCGCGCGTCCCGGCGGGACCGGCGTCGGTCCGGAACGGGCGTCCGCCCTGAGCGCGGGCGCCCTCGGCGTTACCGGGACGACCTCCTGCTCGCCCGCGGTCCGTGGCCAAGCGCCGCGGCCGGGCCTGCTGCCGGCGCCGCGCAACGACCGGCCCGGGCGCGTCCCCTCACCGGCCCCGGCCGCCCGCGCACCGGGGCCCCGCTCACGACCCAGCGGAAACCGATCCGCGCGGCCACCGTCACCCTGTGGACGATCGGCCGCGCGAGGATGCAATGCGGCGGCGCCTGACCGATGAGGCGTGCGGCGCGGGAACCCCTGCCCGGCCGGGACGGGGCGCGAGGACGAGGAGCGACATGGCGGCCAAGCTCGCGGTTCAAGAGACCGCGGATGCCCTGGACTGGGACCGGCGGGTCTGGGCCTGCCCGGGCGCCAACATCTATTGCGGCAGCCCCTGGGGCACCTACAAGGCGCGGCGCGGCCTGGAGGTGCGGCGGGCGGTCGTGTCCGGCGACGGTGCGGACCTCGCCTTCGTCCAGTGGCAGACGCGCCGGAAGGGGCCGGCGCGGTTCATCCACGTCCAGGGCGGCCCGCTGCTGACCGCGGCGGGCGCGCACCGCGCGGAGGCGGTGTTCGCCGCGTTCATCGACCACCTCGCGCTCGGCCGGCTCGACGTCCTCGCCGTCGACTACGAGCAGTTCGAGACCCGCGACGCGACGCTGGCGCTGCTGATGCACGGCTTCGCCCCGGTGATCGGCGCGCCCGACCACACCCTCGAGCTCGACCTGACCCAGGACCTCGACGCCATCCAGGCCGGCATGGAGCCGCGCTGGCGCAAGGCCCTGCGCAAGGCCGAGCGCAACCCCGAGGTGACGACGCACTTCCTCGAGGACAGGGCCGAGCGCCTCGAAGCCTTCGACGACTTCACCGCGATGTTCGCGGCCCTGCGCGAGCGCAAGGGCTTCGCCACGACGCTGCAGCCGCAGGCCTACCGCGACATCGCGGCCGAGGACGAGCGCCTGCTGTTCCTCGACGTCCGCGAGAACGGGCAGCGCGTCCTCGTGCGGATCGCGCACCTGTCGGACAGCCGCTGCACGGATTTCTACACGGCCTCGAACGAGCGGGCCCGCGCGACAGGCGCCGCGACCCTCGCGGTCTGGCGCTTCGTGGAGCGGGCGAAGCAGGAGGGCTGCCGGGTCTTCGATTTCGGCGGGATCGATCCGGCGGCGAACCGGCCCGTCTTCGAGTTCAAGCGCGGCCTGTGCACCGACGTGGTCCAGCACAATCCGCTCTGGGTCTACAGCCGGACGCCGGCGCTGCGGAGACTGGCGCCGGCCCTGCTCGCGCTGCGCTAAGCGACGGGCCGGTCACGCGGCGCCGAGGGGTCGCGCCGGTCCCGGGCGCCGCGCCAGGGTCCGGAAGGCCGAGACCGACCAGACCAGCGTCGCAACCTCGGAGGCCAGCAGGCCGGCGAGCGCGGTGGCGGGCGGCAGCAGCAGCAGCAGCGCGGGCACCATCACGGCCATCCCGAGGGCGGCGCTCGCCACCGCCCCCGCCGTGATGGTCCGGAACGCCGCCGAGGCCTCGAGATAGGCCCGCGGGATCGCGTAGAGCAGCGACACGGTCACCACCGCCCAGACACCGAGCCCGATCCAGCCCATCGGCTGCGCGGCGAACCGACCCTTGAACAGGATGTCCTCGACCAGCGGCAGGGCGGCCGCCATCACCGCCCCGTAGGCGAGGCAGGCGCTGCCGAGCAGGATTCCGTTGCGGACGACGAGCCGGCGGGCGGCGTCGACCTGCCCGGCCGCGAGCAACCGGCTGATCTCGGGCAGGATCATGTTCAGCAGCGCGCTCGCGGGGATGCGCAGCGGCGCGTAGAGCACGATCGTGGCGGCGATCGGCGCGTAGGCGGCAGGGCCGGCCAGGAGCGCCAGCAGCAGGGTCAGCCCCTGACCCTGGACCGTCAGGCTGGTGACGCCGGCGAGCGACCACGCCAGGGTCCGCCAGATGGCCCGGTAGCGGGCGCGCGCCCGCGCGTGCAGCGAGAAGCGGATCCGCTCGCGCAGCGCCGCGTAGGCCACCGCGATCGCGACCGCGTGCGCGAGCGCGATCGCCGTGAAGGCCCGATCGAGAAGGGCCGTGCCCTCCCCGTTCAGCCAGCGCGCGACGAGGAGACCGCCGCAGACCGCGTAGACCAGGTCGCTCAGGCCGGCGATCCGGGGCCGGCCGCGGGCGAGGAGCACGATCCGCAGGTAGCTGCGGAAGGCGTAGAGGCCCACGAAGGCCCCGGCCGCGAGGGCGCCGAGGCCGATCACCGGGATCAGCAGAAGGCCGACGGCGGCCGCCATGAGGCCGGAGACCAGCACCGCGCCCGAGCCGAACATCACGTCGTAGCCGAGCGCCGCCGGACGCCCCAGGCTGCGGGCGACGTGGATCGTCGCCGGGACCGCCACCAGGGCCCGGATGTAGGTGATGCCGACCGCCCCGACCGCGAAGACGATGGCGAACAGGCCGTAATCGTGCGCGCCGAGCGCGCGCACCAGCAGGATGTTGAGGAGGAAGTGGAACAGGCTCTGGGTCAGCTCACCCGACAGGATCACGGCGAACCGCCCCGACAGGACGGCACGCATCGGTCCGGGCAGGCGGAGGCGGCCGGCGCCCGGGAGCCGGAGCCGATCACCGGGACGCGGCATCGAATCGGTCATGTGGGGGTGGACGGTCTCCGTGTGAGCGCGCGGGCCGGGCGCCGGCGCCGGGAAGCGGTCGGCGGCGCGGCATCGTCTCGCGACTCGCTCCCGGCCCGGGGCTCATGCCGGAGCGTCCGTTTCCGGACCGTCTCAGGTGATCCCCCGGAAGGCTCCGGACAGTGCGGCAAGGCAGCGCGCGAGGTCGTCCTCGTCCGCCCAGACGTGCGGGCTGATGCGCAGCGCGCCGGAGCGCTCGCTCACGTAGACCCGGTCCCGCTGCAGGCGATCGACGAGGCCCGTCGGCAGACCCGCGGGCGGCCGCAGACCGAGGATGTGCGGCGCCCGCAGGGAAGCCGGCAACGGCGCCAGGCCGAGGCCGGCGGCCCCGTCCGCCAAGCGGTCCGTCAGCCGGCGCAACCGGGCGGCGACGGCCGGCACGCCCCATTCGGCGATCTGCTCCAGCCCGGTCACGGCCATGAACAGCGCGACCGGATCGTTGAGCTCGCCCCGGTCGTAGCGGCGGGCACCGGCGGCCGGCGGGCGGTTCCCGATATTCTCCTCGATGGCCGCCCCGTCCTGCCGGTGCGGCGCTGCGTACAGGAAGGCGAGACCGTACGGTCCGAGAGCCCACTTGTAGGTCGGGAAGGCCAGAAAGTCCGGGCGCCACCGGGCGACGTCGACCGGCACGGCGCCCACGGCCTGCGTGGCGTCGATCACCAGGGCCGCGCCGGCGGCGTGGACCGAGGGAGCGAGCCGGTCGAGGTCGATCAGGCTGCCGTCGGTCCAGTGCAGCGGGGTCAGGGTGGCGAGGGCGAGCGGCGGGGCGCCCGGCCGGTCGATCGCGGCCGCGACCGCCGCGGTCCAGTCGCCGTCCGGGGGGCGCGGCACCTCCTCCACCACCAGACCCTGCCGGTCGACCAGCCGATCGAAGGCGAAGCGCAGAGACGGGAACTCGTCGGCTACGCGGAGCAGGCGCCCGCCCGGCCTCAGGGTCAGGTTGCGGGCGGCCACCGCCATGGCGTGGCTGACCGCGCCGACGATCGCGATCTCGTCCGCGCCGGCGCCGATCAGCCGGGCGGCCGCAGCGCGCGCCCGCTCGGCCCAGGGCGGGACCGCCGTGCGGGGATGGTCCCAGGGACGGCTCTTGAACTGGATCCCCGCCTCGCCCGCCGCGCGCACGGCCCGCGGCAGCGGCGACCAGGCGGCGGCGTCGAGGTAGCTGACGTCGGCGGGCATCTCGAAGAGATGGCGCTGGCACGGGAGCGCCGCGGCGACGGATTCGGTGAACGCCATGATGCGCGACAGCCTAGAGGATCGGATCCGCCGGCACCACGGCCCGGACTCCATCGCGCGGCGCCCAGGCCGCAGGCCGGCGCGTCGCGGTCCGCGCGGATCGGCGGCGGCGTGCCCCCTGGCGGACCACCGCATCCTGGGGCTCCAACGCTCCGGCGCCCTGTCGAGCCTCGCGGGACGCGACGGGCTGGTCGACCTCACCGAGGATCTGACCGTGATCCGCCCGAACGACGCCCGGCCCGACCGGCCGCACCGGGTGTTCGGCGGGGGCGGCAGCTGAGCTGTTGTTCCGGGCCGCGAGCCTGTAGAGCCTCGGGACACATCGCCACGACCCGACCGAGACTCCGTGACCCTGCTCGCCGATCGCGCCCCCGCCAAGGTCAACCTGACGCTCCACGTCCTCGGCCGCCGCGTCGGTGACGGCTACCACGTGCTCGAGAGCCTCGTCGCCTTCGCGGGCACGGCCGACCGCCTGACGCTGGATCCCGCGGCACCGCTCAGCCTGACCGTCAGCGGCCCCACCGCCGGCCCCGCCGGCCCGACGGACGACAACCTCGTCCTCCGGGCCGCCCGGGGGCTCGCCGCGCGGGTGCCGAACCTGCGCGTGGGCGCCTTCCACTTGGTGAAGCGCCTGCCGGTCGCGGCGGGGATCGGCGGCGGCTCCTCCGACGCCGCCGCGGCCCTGCGCCTGCTGGCGCGCCTCAACGGGCTGCCCCTCGACCACGAGGCCGTCGGCGCGGTGGCGCGGGAGACCGGCGCCGACGTGCCGGTCTGCCTCGACCCGCGGGCCCGGATGATGCGCGGCGCGGGCGAGGCGATCGGGCCGGTCCTCGGCCTCGCACCGCTGCCCGCGGTGCTGATCAATCCCGGCGTTCCGGTGCCCACCGCCCCGGTCTTCAAGGCGCTGGACCTGAGCGTCGGCCAGGATCTCGCGGGCGCGCCGCACCCGACGATCCCGCGGGCCATGGCGAGCGACCCGCTGCTCCGGGCCCTGGCCGGGGCCCGCAACGATCTGGAGGCGCCGGCCCTGACCGTGGCGCCGGTGATCGGCGACGCGCTGGCGGCCCTCCGCGCCCAGGGCTGCCGCCTCGCGCGGATGTCGGGCTCCGGCGCGACCGTTTTCGCGCTGTTCGCCGACCGGCGCGCGGCCGTCCGGGCCGCCGCCGCCCTGCGCGCCGCCCATCCGGGATGGTGGGTGGCGCCGACCTTCCTGCGCTGACCCGGCCCGCGGGCGGCGTTCAGCCGGGCTCCGCCTCGTACACCGTCACGACGCCGCGGCCCTCGGGCACCATCACGCGCCAGCCGCGTGCCCGCGGCAGGTCGCCGGTATCGATCGCACTGGCCCGACCGGTCCCGACATCGAAGGTCGCGAGTCGGCCGTCCGAGATGCGTCCGCGCAGATACGCCCGGCCGTCGCCGAGGTGGAGCGCGGCCGGAGCGGCGGTGACGCCGTAGGCGACGTCCGCGAGGGCGCCGCTCGGCGCCAGGACGGCCCCCGGCAGCGCCAGCACGTCGGCCTCGGGAGCGATCTCGGACGCGACCCGCAGGTGGCCATCGACCGCGTGACGGCGGTTCAGCAGCAGGGCCTCCCGACGTCCCTCACGCTGCACGACGAGGGCGAGATCCGGCCCGTCCCGGCCGGCGATCAGGTAGACGCTGCCCGGCGCGAGCCGATCGAGGCGGGTGGTCCGGCCGGGACGGTGCAGGTCCAGGGTCATGCTTCCATCCGCGCGCGCCGCTCACCCCGCCCCTTCCGGTAGAACGCGCGACGCTCGGCTTCGGCCCGAACTACGGTGGCGCGCACCTGGAGCAGGTCCTTTCGGGTCAGGAGCCCGACGAGGCCGCCGGTGCGCGGATCGGTGACCGGCAGGCGCCCCTGCCCGGCCGACAGCATCACGTCGAGGGCGTGCGAGACCACGTCGCCCGGATGGACGACGGCGAGATCTGCGTCCGAGACGCGCTCGCCGAGGGTGCCCGCCTCGGCCTCGCCGTCGCGCTCCTCCAGGGTCCAGCGCAGGGCGTCGCTGCGCGAGACGAGACCCACGGGCCGGCCCGCGCCGTCGACCACCGGATAGGCGTGGTGGGCACCGATCTCGATCGCCGCGAGGGCGTCGGCCAGGGGCAGGTCCGCGTCGAGGGTCTCGACCGTGCGGGTCATCACCGCCTCGACCCGGGCGAGTTCGTAGGGATCGATCCCGTATTCCCGGGTCACGTGCTGCCCGCGCCGGGCGATCTTCTCGGTCAGGATCGAGCGCTTGAGGAGGAGCACGGTCACCGCGTAGGCCGCCATGGTGGCGGCGAGCAGCGGCGCCAGGGCGGCGACGTTGCCGGTCACCTCGACGGCGAAGACGACGCCGGTCAGCGGCGCCGGCAGGGTGCCGCCGAGCATCGCCGCCATGCCGATGAGCGCCCAGAAGCCGTGGGCGCCCGGCAAGAGGAGGCCGATCAGCCAGCCGACGGCGCCGCCGAGGATCAGCAGCGGCGCGAGCACGCCTCCGGACGTGCCCGACGACAGGGCGGCGAGCCAGATCACCGCCTTCACCACGAGGATCAGCACGACGGCGTTCGCCAGCATGTGGCCGGAGAGCAGGTCGTGGATGACGTCGTAGCCGACGCCGAGCGCCCGGGGCTCCACGAGGCCGCCCAGCCCGACCACGACGGCGCCGAGGGCGGGCCACCACATCCAGTGGAGGGGAAGCCGCCCGAAACCGTCCTCCAGCGCGTAGAGCGCCCGGGTCAGCGCCCCCGAGATCAGGCCGCAGGCGACCCCGAGCAGCGCGCAGGCGGGCAGCCCCCACCAGGGCAGGACCGGATTGTCGGCGAAGGGGAAGAGCGGGCCGGCGCCGAACAGGGCCGGCCGCCAGCAGGCCGCGGTGACCGCCCCGACGGTCACCGGGACGAGGCTGCGCGGCCGCCACTCGAACAGCAGGACCTCCACGGCGAGCAGCACGGCCGCCACGGGCGTCCCGAAGATGGCGGTCATGCCGGCCGCCGCGCCCGCCACCAGCAGGGTCTTCCGCTCGGCGGCGCTGAGATGGAAGAACTGGGCGAAGAGCGAGCCGACCGCGCCGCCCGTCACGATGATCGGCCCCTCGGCGCCGAACGGGCCGCCGGTGCCGATCGCCACCGCCGAGGAGAGCGGCTTGAGCACGGCGACCTTGGGCGACATCCGGCTGCTGCCGATCAGGATCGCCTCCATCGCCTCCGGGATCCCGTGGCCGCGGATCTTCTCCGAGCCGTAGCGCGCCATGGCGCCGACGATCAGCGCCCCGATCACCGGGATCGCCACCATCCAGGGCCCCGGCGCCGCGCCGGCCAGGGAGGTCAGGTCGGTGTCGAGCCGGCCGTACCACGCGAGGTTGGTCACGAGGCCGATCAGCGTGAGCAGGATCCAGGCGGTGCCGCTGGCGGCGGTCCCGGTGACGACCGCCATGCCGGCCAGCGTCAGGACCCGCCGGTCCGCGCTGAAATCTCCCAGCGCCCGCCGCGACGGCCTACCGTCCCCGCTCCCGCTCCCAGTCCCGCCGATCATCAGGGCCTCCTTTCCTCGCGGCGGCACTTATGTCGTGATCCGATATATTCGACAATGGCTCGACCGTTGCAGCCGGGACAGGACTGCCGATACGACGCAGCATCGGCGGCTCGGACGATTCACCACGGAGGCGATCATGGAGGCCGATGCCCCCGGAACGGCGGCGCTGTCGCGGGAGCAGTACGCGGCGCTGGCGGATTTCCGATTCCGTCTCCGCCGCTTCCTGGCGTTCAGCGAGGCCGCCGCGGCCCGGGAGGGGCTGCCGCCGCAGCAGCATCAGGCGCTGCTGACGCTCGCGGGCCACGTCGGGCGCGCGCCCGCCACGGTCGGCCTGCTGGCCGAGCAGCTGCTCATCGCCCCCCACAGCGCGGCCGAGCTGGTGTCCCGCATGGTCGAGGCCGGCCTGCTGACCAAGACCCGCGCCGTCGAGGACAGGCGGCGGAGCGAGCTGTCGCTGACGCCGCGCGCCGAGGCCCTGCTGCGGACCCTCACGGACGCGCATCTCGCGGAGCTGCGCGACCTCGCCCCCGCCCTCACCGAGGCCCTCGGGCCCGTGACGCGGTGAGGCCGACGCGCGCCGTCAAGCTGGCGGAGGTCGGTGGCCGTCGACGCGGGAGCCGAGGGCGCCCGCCCTCAGCGCGCCCGCGCCACGCAGAACTCGACGGCCCCGAGGAGCGCCGCCTTGACGGGCCCGTCCGGGAAGATGTCGAGGGCGGCCCGGGCCTCGGCGCCGTAATGGTGGGCGCGGGCCACGGTCTCCTCCAGGGCGCCGTGGCGCTGCAGGAGGTCGAGGGCGGTCTCCAGGTCGGTCTCGCCGATCTCGCCCTGCTGCAGGGTGCGCCGCCAGAAGCCGCGCTCGCCCTCGCTGGCGCGGCGATAGGCCAGCACGATCGGCAAGGTGATCTTGCCCTCGCGGAAATCGTCGCCGACGTTCTTGCCGAGCTCCGCGGAGGTGCCGCCGTAGTCGAGCACGTCGTCGATCAGCTGGAAGGCGATGCCGAGATTCATCCCGTAGGACCGGGCGGCCGCCTGCTCGGCCTCGGGCCGCCCGGCGAGCACCGGCCCAACCTCGCAGGCGGCGGCGAACAGCTCGGCGGTCTTGCCGCGGATCACCGCGAGGTAGGCGGCCTCGTCGGTCTCCAGGTTCTTGGCGTTGGTGAGCTGCATCACCTCGCCCTCGGCGATCACCGTGGCGGCGGCCGAGAGGATGTCGAGCGCCTTGAGCGAGCCGACCTCCACCATCATCCGGAAGGCCTGGCCGAGCAGGAAGTCGCCGACCAGCACGGAGGCCTCGTTGCCCCACTTGATCCGGGCGGCGACGCGGCCGCGCCGCATGTCGCTCTCGTCGACCACGTCGTCGTGGAGGAGCGTGGCGGTGTGCATGAACTCGACGCTGGCGGCGAGCTTCACGTCGCCGTCGGCGGCGCCCGCGTAGCCGCAGAGCCGGGCGCAGGCCAGCGTCAGGATCGGGCGCAGGCGCTTGCCGCCGGAGGCGATCAGGTGGTTGGCGACCTCGGGGATCATCGCCACGTCCGATCCCGTCCGCGACAGGATCGTGGTGTTGACCCGCGCCATGCCGTCGGCCACCAGCGCGACGAGGTCGTTGAGCCCCGCCTCCGCCTCGGGCTTCGGATTCTCGATGGAGAGGGCCATACCCAAGATCCGTGACCTCCAGACCGGTCGCCCCGCAGGGGGCGGGCGATCCCTTCGCACGCGCCCCGCGGCGCCGCAACATCGTCGCCGGCCGGATATGGGGTGTCGCCAGCGCGGATCTCACGCGACGAAACCGCCGATCCCCGCCCGTTCCGGAGCCGCGCCGCGATGATCGAGCTGATCCGGGCCAACGACGTCGTGCTGATCGGGTTCGCCCGCTCGGTCCTCGAGGCGGCCGAGATCCCGGTCCTCGTGGCCGACAGTCACATGAGCCTGATGGAGGGGTCGATCGGCGTCTTCGGCCAGCGCCTCCTCGTGCCGCGCGACCACGAGGCCCAGGCCCGCCGCCTGCTGACCGATGCCGGCATCGCCCACGAGCTGCGCCAGCCGTGACCGCCGAGGCCGGCAGCGGCGCCGATCCCTTCCTCGGCGGCCGCCTGCGCCTGCATCAGCCGCCGCGGGGCGCGCACCGCGCCGGGACCGACGCGGTGCTGCTCGCCCAGCTGCTCGCGCCGCGGGCCGGGGACCGGCTCTGCGACGTCGGCGCCGGGACCGGCGCCGTCGGCCTCGCCTGCGCGGCCCTGGCGCCGGGGCTCCGGCCGACCCTGGTCGAGCGCGACCCGGCACTCGCCGATCTGGCCCGCGCCAACGCGGCCCTCAACGGCATCGACGCGCGGATCGTGGTCGCCGACGTGCTGGCCCCCGCGGCGGAACGCCGCGCCGCCGGTCTGCTGCCGGACAGTTTCGACGTCGTGCTCACCAACCCGCCGTTCTTCGCGGCCGGCGATCACCGCGCCTCGCCGCATCCGGGCCGCGCCGCCGCCCACACCTTCGCGGGCGGCGATCTCGACGCCTGGATCCGCGCCTGCACGGCAATCCTGCGGCCCGGCGGGCGCCTGGGCCTCATCCACCGGGCGGACGCCCTCCCGGCCTGCCTCGACGCGCTCCGGGGCCGCTACGGCGGGCTGGCGATCCGCCCGGTCCATCCCCGCGGCGACGTGCCCGCGATCCGCGTGCTGGTCGCGGCGACCCGCGGCAGCCGCGCCTTGCCGAGCCTGCTGCCGCCCCTCGTCCTGCACAGCCCCGACGGCACTTTCACCGACGAGGCCGAGGCGCTCCATCGCGGCGCGCCGTGGCCGGCCCCCTGAGCGCCCGCGTCACGCCGCGAGGGCGGCGGGCTCGGCGTCGCGGATGCCGAGGAACCGCTCGACCTCCGGAAGGTCCGGGAAGGCGAGGAATTCGGGACGCAGCGGCTCGGGCAGCCCCTCGAAGTTGAGCCCCGGGAACGTGTCGGGATGCGGGTAGAGCTGCCAGGCCGCGCCGGGCTCGACCGGGGGGAACAGGATCGCGACCTTCTCGGCGCCGAGGCGGACGATCCGCGTCGGGCTGTACGACAGGGTCTCGATGCTCCAGCCGTGGTGGGAATCCCGGCGGGCCTTCATGGTGCGGCGGCTCGTCGCGCGATGCATGGCGGTCTCCTTCGGTGGGGGTGGAAGCGGGATCAGGCGGCGCTGCGGCGTCCGGCGCGCTTCGGCCAGCCCAGCGCCACGAGGCGGGCCTTGGCGTAGTCGCGCACCTCGTCGCGGGTGCCGGGCGGCATCGTCGCCAGGACGGCCTGGGTGGCGCCGTCCAGCATCAGGTCGGTGACGGCGTTGATGGTCTCGGCCTCGTCGATGCGGCGCTTGAGGTCGCCCTCGGCCTCGGTCACCTCGTCGAAGGCGGGCGCCTCCTCGAAATCCTCGTCGACGGCCCGGACCGGGACCTGATGGGCCCGGAACTCGTCGGCCTCCTCCTCGGAGTAGACGAGGCCGTGCAGCTCGATGAGCTTGAGGATGACGCGGTCCTTCCCGCGCTTCTCGGCCATGGCGTAGACGTAGGCCGCCTGCTTGCCCGAGACGCGGTAGTTCACGTTGACCAGCGCCTCGCCCATGGACCACTCGACCCGCTCGGTCCCGGGCTTCGCGCCGGGCAGCCGGCCGGTCACCAGGATCACGGCCTCGTCGCGCTCGGCCCGGATGACGGTCGGCGGCTCGAACACGATGCCGGCCTGGGCGGCGATGCGCTCCAGGGTCTTGTGGTAGATGACGGCGGTCCCCTGGACGCGCCAGACGTTGCCCCCGAAGGGCTCGCCGTAGCGGACGAGGATGTCGGCGATCTGCTTGTCGGCGGTTCGCATGGGGCGCTCGGTCCGTCAGGGTGAGGTCGCGTCGTCCACAGCTTTTATCGGGGACGCTCTTTCGTTCTCTTTTTGTTCACATCTATATGCGCAATCCGCCCGCGATGCGCAAGGCTCGGACGCGAAAAGCCGCGGCCGCGGACGTGCGTCATCGTCGGACACGTGCGGGCGTGGCGCGGGTCCCCGCTCCCGTGCGGGAGAGCGCGTGCGTCGCGGATGTCTCAGGAAGACGGCTCGTTGTCGGCGCAGTCGTACAGCAGCTTCTCGGATCCGAAGGCCCGACGGAGTCCGGCCCGGCGCACGATGCCACTGCGGCACCCCCGCCGCCTGCGCCGCCGACCCGCATTGTTGCTGCACCGCACCCTAGGCTAGACCGCTTCCACGATGTCCGAGACAGCTGCCGCGATGACGCCTTCCCTCTGGACCCGCCTGTCGAACCCCAGCCACTTCATGCGGTGGTCGGGGGCGCTCGTGCCGTGGCTGACGGCCCTGTCCCTCGGCGTGCTGGCCCTGGGCCTGTACCAGACCTTCTTCGTGGTGCCGCCCGACTACCAGCAGGGCGAGACGGTGCGGATCATGTACATCCACGTCCCGGCGGCGTGGCTCGGCGTGTTCTTCTACGGCGCGATGAGCGTGTCGGCGATCGGAACCCTGGTCTGGCGCCACCCGCTGGCCGACGTCGCCCAGCGGGCGGCCGCGCCGATCGGGGCCGCCTTCACGCTGATCTGCCTCGTGACCGGCTCGCTGTGGGGCAAGCCCATGTGGGGCACCTACTGGGTCTGGGACGCGCGCCTGACCTCCATGCTGATCCTGCTGCTGATCTACTGCGGCATCATCGCCCTGTGGCGGACCCTGGAGGATCCGAACCGCGCCGCGCGCGCGGTGGCGATCCTGACGCTGGTCGGCGCCGTGAACCTGCCGATCATCAAGTTCTCGGTGAACTGGTGGTCGACGCTTCACCAGCCGGCCTCGATCCTGCGCATGGGCGGCTCCACCATCGATCCCTCGATGCTCCACCCGCTGCTGGTCATGATCGCCGCCGCGACCCTCGGCGGGACGACCCTGCACCTCTACGCGATGCGCACCGAGATCATGCGCCGCCGGGTGCGGACGCTGACGATCCGCGAGGCCGAGCGCCTCGACCGCGCCCAGCCGCGCCTCACCCCGACACCGGCCGCGATGCCGGTCGGGCAGCCGGTCTAGGAGGACCGCGATGGATCTCGGGTCTCACGGCGGCTTCATCCTGGCCGCCTACGCGTTCACGGCGGTGGTGATGGTCGCCCTCGTGGGCAACGCCCTGCGCGACCGACGGGCGCAGCGGCGCGCCCTCAGGGGCTTCGGCGAGGACCGGCGATGAGCGCGCCCCTCGACGACACCGCCGGCCGGACACCGCCGGTCCGCCGCTCGCTGCTGCTGATCCTGCCGGCGCTCGTCTTCGCGGCGCTCGCCGCCGTGCTGTTCCTGCGCCTGCGCTCCGGCGCCGACCCGGCCGCCCTCCCCTCCGCGATGATCGGCAAGCCGGTCCCGCACTTCGACCTGCCCGCGGTGCCGGGGCTGACCGCCAACGGCGCGCCCGTGCCCGGCCTGTCGAGCGCGGACCTCAAGGGCCAGATCACGGTGCTCAACGTCTTCGCCTCGTGGTGCGCACCCTGCCAGGTGGAGCACCCGATGCTGATGCGGCTGGCGAAGGAGCCCGGCATCCGGCTCGTGGGGATCGACTACAAGGAGCCGAACCCCGAGGCCGGCCAGCGCTTCCTGACCCGGCACGGCGTGCCGTTCAGCGCGGTGGGAGCCGATGCCGGCGGCCGCGCGGCGATCGATTTCGGCGTCTACGGCGTGCCCGAGACCTTCATCATCGGGCCCGACGGCGTGATCCGCGACAAGCTGGTCGGCATCCTCACGCCGGAGAATTTTTCCAGCGTGCTCGCCCGCATCCGCGCGGCCGGCAAGGTCGCGGCGGCGCAGTAGGCGTCACGCCTCCGGCTGCGCCTTCTTGCGCTCGTAGCGGGTGAGCAGCGGCGTCTGCGCGAGGGCGAACAGCACGGTGATCGGCATGATGCCGAACACCTTGAAGTTGACCCAGAAATCCTCCGTCTGGGTCCGCCAGACCAGCTCGTTGAGCGCCGCCAGCACGAAGAAGAACACGCCCCAGCGGAAGGTGAGCTTCCGCCAGCCCTCGTCGGTCAGGCTGAACATCGAGTCGAGCACCACCGACAGCAGCGAGCGCCCGAACACGAGGCCGCCGAGCAGCACGGTGCCGAACAGGGCGTTAACGATGGTCGGCTTGACCATGATGAAGGTCTTGTCCTGCAGCGCCAGGGTCAGGCCGCCGAACACAACCACCACCACGCCGGACACGAGTGGCATGATCGGCAGGCGGCGCACCATCACGTAGTGGATCGCCAGAGCCACCACGGTCGCCGCGATGAACACGCCCGTGGCCACGAACAGCTTCTGGTCCGGGGCGACGCCGAACTTCTCGGAATAGGCGTTGCCGAGGAAGAACAGCACCAGCGGCCCGAGTTCCAGCGCCAGCTTCACGAGCGGCGGCAGGTGGCGGTGCGGGGGGACGGATTCGATCTGCATACGCTCGGTTGGCTCGGCTGCGGCGCTCACGGTCGGCTGAGAGCGTCGGACGGGATTCGCCGGGGTGTGTGGAACGCGGAGCGCGCGATGTCCATGACATCGCGCACCTGAGACCTTCGAGCGGCTGCCGCCTAATCCTTCTCCAGCCCGGCGATCGCCCGGGCGAAGTCGCGGGCCGCGAAGGGCTCCAGATCCTCCACGCCCTCGCCGACGCCGATGAAGTGCACCGGCAGGCCGAACTTCGCCGCCAGTGCCACCAGGATGCCGCCCCGGGCGGTGCCGTCGAGCTTGGTCATCACCAGGCCCGAGACCGGCGCGGCCTGCGAGAACAGCTCCACTTGGCTGAGCGCGTTCTGGCCGACCGTGGCGTCGAGGACGAGGAGCGTGGCGTGCGGCGCCTCCGGGTCCTGCTTGCGCAGGACGCGGACGATCTTCTCCAGCTCGGCCATCAGGCCGGCCTTGTTCTGGAGCCGGCCGGCGGTGTCGATCAGCAGCACGTCGGTGCCGGCGGCGCCCGCCTGCTTCAGGGCGTCGAAGGCGAGGCCCGCCGCGTCCGCCCCCTGCGCGCCGCTCACCACCGGCGTGCCGGTGCGCGCACCCCAGACCTTGAGCTGGTCGATCGCCGCCGCCCGGAACGTGTCGCCGGCCGCCAACATCACGGTGCGCCCCTCCGCCCGGAGCTTCGAGGCGAGCTTGCCGAGCGTCGTGGTCTTGCCGGCGCCGTTCACGCCGACGGTCAGGATCACGTACGGCTTCCGGCTCGCGTCGATGGCGAGCGGCACCGCCACGGGCTCCAGCGCCCGCTCCACCTCCGCGGCCAGGATCGCCCGGACCTCGTCGGGCGAGATGCCCTTCTCGTAGCGGCCCTTGCCAACGGCCTCCGAGACCCGCATCGCGGTCTCCAGGCCGAAATCGGCCTGGATCAGGGCGTCCTCCAAGTCCTCAAGGGTCGTGGCGTCGAGCTTGCGCTTGGTGAACAGGCCCGTGACCCGGTCGGACAGCGCCGACGAGGTCCGCTTCATCCCGGAGGTGAGGCGGCTCCACCAGCCCTTGGCCTCCGGCTCGCGGTCCGGTCCGGCGCCGGCGTCGTGCGCGAGGGCCGCGGCGCTGTCGACCGGCTGGATGTCGGACTGGGAATCGGGTTGAATCTCGGGCTGCACGTCGGCAGCCGGCTCCACCACCGGCTCGCGGTTCATATCACCCGTATCGACCGGGTCGGCGCCGTGCGCGGGATCGTCACCGGCGGTGCCGGCCGGCGGACGCTCCGGCTCGCCCTCCACGGGCAGCAGGTCCGCACCCTCGACCGCGTCCGGGACCGGCTCCCCGGTCTCCTCGGGCGGCAGCGGGACGTGGGAGACATCTTCCGCGGCGGTGGCGAAGTCCGGCTCCCCCTCGGAGGGCGAGGCCGCCCCGGCCGGAAGCTCGGCCTCGGGCTTGTCCTCGGCCTGATCCTCGGCTCTGTCCTCGGGCGCGGGCTGGCCTTTGCGCCCGAACAGGCGTCCGAACCAGCCGGGCTTCTCCTCGCTCGCCATGAAATCGCGTCCTCGCCCCACCTTGCCCCGCCGACACCGACCCTCTAGCCGATCCGGATGTCCAACGCCTTCGACATAGGCGCGCGCCTCCTCTACCGCGATGCCCTGCTGCTCGTCATCGACAAGCCGGCGGGTTTGCCGGTCCATCCGGGCCCCCGCGGCGGCGAGACGCTCACCGACCACCTCGACGCGCTCCGGTTCGGCCTGCCCCGCCGGCCGGAGGCCGCGCACCGGCTCGACCGCGACACCTCCGGCTGCCTCGCGCTGGGCCGCCACGCCAAGGCTCTGGCGCGGCTCGGAAAGCTCTTCTCCGGCAGCGCCGTCGACAAGACCTACTGGGCGATCGTGGCCGGCGGTCCCGCCGAGGAAGAAGGCAGCATCGACCTGGCGCTGGCCCGCCGCTCGGACGATCCGCGCTCGTGGTGGATGAAGGCCGACCCCGCGGGCGACCCGTCATTGACGCACTGGCGGGTGCTCGGCCGCGCCGGGGGGCGGACGTGGCTGGAGCTGAAGCCGGTCACCGGGCGGACCCACCAGCTCCGGGTCCACTGCGCCGCCTCCGGCTGGCCGATCCTGGGCGACGCGGTCTACGGCGGCGCGCCCCGCGGGAGCGCGCTGCACCTCCACGCGCGGGCGCTGTCGATCCCGCTTTATCCTAAACGGGAGGCCATCACGGTGACGGCGCCGCCCCCACCGCACATCGCCGAAGCCGTGGCGACGATGGGCGCGTGAGCCTCGCATCATCGCGAGCGCAGCGAAGCGACCCAGGGCAGCGCGACATCGGGAGACCTGGCGCCGCTGGATTGCTTCGCTCCGCTCGCAAAGACGGCGGCGGGCACGATTGAACATGCGCCTGGACCGCATCCGTCCTTTCGGGGCCGGCACGGAGCGTCACAGGCCAGGAAGACCGGGCGCTAGGCGCCGATCAGCCGCGCCCCGTCGTGCCCCGCGATGGCGATGCTGTGGAACGTCCCGGGCGCCTCATCGGCCGCCAGCCGCACGGCCGTGAAATCCACACTCCGCCCAACGCCGCCGCGCTCCGCCAGCACCGTGAGGCGACGGCCGACCTGGGCGTCGAGGTGCCGCCGCAGGGCACCCGCACCCGCCTCGCGCAGCCGCGCCGCCCGCGCACGGATCACGTCTGGCGCAACCGGCGGCATGCGCGCGGCCGGCGTGCCGGGACGTGGGGAATAGGGGAAGACGTGCAGGTGCGTCAGGCCGCATTCCGCCACGAGGTCGAGGGAGCGGGCGAACTGCGCCTCCGTCTCGGTCGGGAAGCCCGCGATCAGGTCGGCGCCGAGCACGATGTCGGGTCGCAGCCGCCGCACCGTCTC
Source organism: Methylobacterium sp. NPDC080182 (assembly GCF_050281105.1). Lineage (NCBI taxonomy): Bacteria > Pseudomonadati > Pseudomonadota > Alphaproteobacteria > Hyphomicrobiales > Methylobacteriaceae > Methylobacterium > Methylobacterium sp. NPDC080182. The sequence goes on along the minus strand of NZ_JBNNWO010000001.1, from coordinate 391,089 downwards.
GCAGAAGCGGATCGCGTCGGCGCGCAGGTGCCGGCGCTTCATGCGCTTGAGGATCAGGTCGTCGCCGGCCTGCAGCGACAGGTGCAGGTGCGGCATGAGCCGCTCCTCCTCGGCGATCGCCGCCATCAGGGCGTCGTCGGCCTCGACAGAATCGATCGAGGAGAGGCGCAGGCGCGCGAGGTCGGGCACCGCCCGGAGGATCGCCCGCACGAGACCGCCGAGGGTCGGGGCCGGGCCGGCGAGGTCGCGGCCGTAGGCGGTGAGGTCGACGCCGGTCAGCACCACCTCGCGCCCGCCCCGGGCCACGAGGGTCTCGACCTGCGCGATCACGTCCGCCTCCGGCACCGAGCGGGAGACGCCCCGCCCGAACGGGATCACGCAGAAGGTGCAGCGGTGGTCGCAGCCGTTCTGCACGGGCACGAAGGCACGGGTGTGCCCGGCGACCGCCTCGACCCGCGTCGGCTCGGCCGTTCGCGCCGCCATGACGGCGCCCGGACCGGTCGCGGCCGCAGACCAGCCCTCCGGCCGCAGCTTCTCGGCGTTGCCGACGAGGCGCGCGACCTCCGGCATGGCCGCGTAGGCCTCCGTCTCGACCTCGGCGCCGCAGCCGGTGACGACGATCTCGGCGGCGGGCCGCTCCCGGGCGATGCGCCGGATCGCCTTGCGGGCCTGCCGCCCGGCCTCGGCGGTCACCGCGCAGGTGTTCACCACCACGCGGTCGCGCCCGTCCGCAGCCGCGTGGGCCCTCAGGGCCTCGGACTCGACGGTGTTGAGGCGGCAGCCGAAGGTGAGGGTCTCGACCGCCATCAGGCCGCGCTGTCGAACAGCTCCGGCGCCAGGGTCCCCTCGGCGACGAGCGCGACCGGACCGGTCATCAGGACGTGGTCGTCGGCGCGCCACTCGACGAACAGCTCGCCGCCCGGCAGCGCGACGCTGGCCTGTCGGCCGATCATCCGCAGGCGCGAGGCGGCCACCACGGTGGCGCAGGCGGCGGTGCCACAGGCGAGCGTCAGCCCGGCCCCCCGCTCCCAGACGCGGAGCTTGATCGCCTCGCGGCCCGTCACCTGCGCCACCGAGATGTTGGCGCGCTCCGGGAACAGCGGGTGGTTCTCCAGCATCGGGCCGATCCGGGCGAGGTCGAAGCTGTCCGGATCCTGCTCCACGAAGAACACCGCGTGCGGGTTGCCCATGTTCACGGCGCCCGGCGAGTGCAGGATCGGGTCGTCGATCGGGCCGATCTGCAGCTCGATCCGCCGGGTGTCGGGGAACGGCTCGGACAGGGGGATCTCGTCCCAGGCGAGCCGCGGCCGGCCCATATCGACCGTGAAGGCGCGCTCCGAGACGCGGCGCACTCCGAGCAGGCCGGCCTTGGTCTCCAGGGTGAGCCGGCCGCCCTCGGCCGGCCGCGCCATGGCCGGGTCGTCGAGCATCGCGTAGGCGACGCAGCGCGTGCCGTTGCCGCAGGCGCCCGATTCCGAACCGTCGGTGTTGTAGATGCGCATGAACGCGTCCGTGCCCGGGCTCACGGGATCGTGCAGGACCATCAGCTGATCGAAGGTCGAGCCGGGATCCTGGGCGATCGCCCGCGCCTCCTCGGGCCGGACTTTCGCCGCGGAGCCGCGCAGGTCCAGCACCACGATCGCGTTGCCGGCGCCGTGCATCTTCAGGAAGCGTCTGTGGGCGAGTGCGCTCATGCGGTCCCGCGGTTGGAGGAAGGCGCGGGCTATATCGCAAAAGCCGCTGCCCGGCGCGAGGGGTGCCACGGCGTGGCAGATGCGCCGCACCCGCGGCTCTCGTCCGCGGCGCCCTCGCGGGCCGTCCCGTTCGCCACTAGGTTACGCCGCGGGAGCCCGCGCGATCATCCGTGGGCCTCGACCGGAGCGCCCTACGTGATCCGCCTTCGTCCGCTCGTCGCCCTCTCGGCCGCCCTCGTGCTCGCGTCGGCCGGCCCGATCGCCGCCCAGCAGCAGCCCGCGCCGCCGCCCTCCACGGCGCCCGCGCCGGCCCAGACGAACCCGCTGCCGACCACGACCGCGCCGAACCCGGTCGCCGACCCGGACAAGAGCGCGGCCCCGGCCCCGCAGCAATCGGTGGCGCCCCCGCCCGCGGGCCAGTCTGCGGCGGGAACGCCCCCGGCCACGAGCACGGGGACACCCGGCCGGCCCACGCTCATCGAGAAGGCCGGCGAGCCCGGCGACGTCGACGAGGTCACCCTCCCGGCCAAGCCCGCCGCGATCCTGTCCGGCAAGACCAAGTGGGAGGAGGCCGTGCCGAACCTGAAGCAGGCCTTCGCGCGGATCGAGGCCGACCTCGCCAAGCTCGGCGTCGCGCCGGCCGGCCGGCCGCTCGCGGTCTTCACCCGCACGGACGACGACGGCTTCGAGTTCGAGGCGATGGTCCCGGTGGCGGCCGCGCCGAGCCCGGCACCGGCCGAGACCGACGGCCTGCGCTTCGGCACGACGCCCTCCGGCAAGGCGCTGCGCTTCGCCCACAAGGGCTCCTACGAGTCGATCGACAGCACCTACGAGACGCTGACCGCCTACCTCGATGCCAAGGACATCGTCGTGCAGGACCGGTTCGTGGAGGAGTACGCCACCGACCTCAAGGACAGCACCGACGACAGTCTCGACGTGAACATCTACGCGCTGGTGAAGTAGGCGAGCGCGGGCCGGCGGCGGCGCCCTTCGGTCGCGACGACCGCCTCGGAATCGAGCGCGCCCTGCTCTCCGCTGGAAGCGCGCGGACCCGACGATGCGGACAGATCGCCGCTGCCCCGTACCGGCAGGAACAGGGGCGGCGGCTGGCGGATTCGCCCGACATGCCCGCCGCCGACCTCAGATCCGCAACCGTCCCGCGTTCACGCCGCAAGGCGGTCCCCGCCGTCGCGGATCCGGCGCTGGCCGAGAAGGCGCTCGCCGTCCACGCGCGGCTCTGCCCGGTCTACGGCTGCCCGATCCCGTACTTCCACAGCCTCGATCCGGTCAGCGAGCTCGTCTCGTCGCTCCTGTCGCACCGGACCCGCAATGCCGAATCCGGCCGGGCCTTCAAGGCGCTGCGGGCGCGCTTCCCCGACTGGGACGCGATGCTCGACGCGGACGTGCCGGAGATCGAGGCCGCCATCGCGGGCGTGACTTGGCCGGAGCTGAAGGCGCCGCGTATCCGCGACGTGCTCCGCGCCCTGCGCGACCGGCACGGCAGCCTCGACCTCGCCTTCCTGGCCGACATGGAGGTCGAGGCGGCGCGGGAATGGCTGCAGGCGATCCCGGGCGTCGGGCCGAAGACCAGCGCGGCGGTCCTGTCCTTCTCCACCCTGCGGATGCCGGCGCTGCCGGTCGACAGCCACCATCATCGGGTCGCCCAGCGCCTCGGGCTGATCGGCAGGCGGGTCGATGTCGGCCCGTCGCACCCGATCCTGCGGGCGCAGCTCCCCGCGGACTGGAGCGCGCAGGACCTCTACGACAATCACGAGATCCTGATGCTGCACGGGCAGAAGGTCTGCCATCATCATCGCCCGGCCTGCGGGCGCTGCGTCCTGGTCGACCTCTGCCCCAGCGCGAAGCTGCCCACGCGGGAGCCGTGAGCGCGTCCTTGACCATTCCGGCCTACGGGTGCGAGTAACCGCGCGCCCGGACGGCGCGGAGCCCCGGTCTTCCCTCGCTCAGGATCGGCGCCGATGGCCGCGTTCACCGAATTGGTCTTCTCGGGCGTCCAGCCCACCGGCAATCTGCACCTCGGCAACTATCTCGGGGCGGTGAAGCGCTTCGTGGAGATGCAGGAGCGCGACGCGCAGTGCCTGTACTGCGTCGTCGACCTGCACGCGATCACCGTCTGGCAGGATCCCGAGGCCCTGCGCGGCCAGATCCGCGAGGTCACCGCCGCCTTCCTCGCCGCCGGCATCGATCCGAAGCGCTCGATCGTGTTCAACCAGAGCCAGGTGCCCCAGCACGCCGAGCTCGCCTGGGTGTTCAACTGCGTCGCCCGTCTCGGCTGGCTGAACCGCATGACCCAGTTCAAGGAGAAGGCCGGCAAGGACCGGGAGAACGCCTCGATCGGCCTCTACGACTACCCGGTGCTGATGGCGGCCGATATCCTGGCCTACCGGGCGACCCATGTGCCGGTCGGCGAGGACCAGAAGCAGCACCTGGAGCTGACTCGGGACATCGCACAGAAGTTCAACACCGATTTCTCGGGGTCGATCACGGCGCACGGCCACGGCGACGCGTTCTTCCCGATCACGGAGCCGCTGATCGGCGGGCCGGCCGCCCGGGTCATGTCGCTGCGCGACGGCACCAAGAAGATGTCGAAGTCGGACCCGTCGGACAACGCCCGCATCAACCTCACGGACGACGCGGACGCCATCGCGCAGAAGATCCGGAGAGCGAAGACCGACCCCGAGCCCCTGCCCTCCGAGGTGGCGGGCCTGAAGGAGCGGCCCGAGGCCGACAACCTCGTGGGGATCTACGCGGCGCTCGCCGGGATCACCCGCGAGGACGTTCTGCGCGATTTCGGCGGGGCGCAGTTCTCGACCTTCAAGCCAGCGCTCGCCGACCTCGCGGTGACGAGCCTCGCGCCGATCGCCGAGGAGATGCGCCGCCTCACCGCCGATCCGGGCCATATCGACGCCGTGCTGGCCGACGGCGGCGCCCGGGCCGAGACCATCGCGGCGCAGACCCTCGACGCGGTCAAGGACATCGTCGGCTTCGTCCGGCGCGGTCCCAGCCTGCAGGCGGTGCGGTGACCGTCCGGGCGCTGGTCTTCGACGTCTTCGGGACGCTGGTCGACTGGCGCTCCGGCGTCGCCCGCGAGGCGGCGCGGCTGCTCGCGCCCGTCGCGCCGGACCTCGATGCCGGCGCCTTCGCGGACGCGTGGCGGGCCCGCTACAACCCATCGATGGAGACGGTGCGCTCCGGCGCCCGACCCTACGTCGACCTCGACACGCTCCAGGCCGAGTCGCTGCCCGGCGTGCTGGCGCAGTTCGGCATCGCGGGCGTCTCCGAGGCCGTGCGGGGCGAGCTGGTCCAGGCATGGCACCGGCTCGACGCGTGGCCCGAGGTGCCGGACGCGCTGCGACGCCTGCGCGAGAAGCACCTCCTGGCACCGAACTCCAACGGACATGTCCGGCTGATGGCCGACCTCGCCCGCCGCAACGGCCTGATCTTCGACGCGGTGCTCGGCGCCGGCTATTCCCGCGACTACAAGCCGAAGCCGGCGCTCTACCGCGACGCGGTCGCGGCCTTCGGCTTCGCGGCCGGCGAGACCATGATGGTCGCCGCCCACTCGAACGATCTCGCGGCGGCCGCCAGCCACGGGCTCGCCACCGCCCACATCGCCCGCCCGCACGAGCACGGCCCGGCCGGCGGCGAGACCGCGCCGACGGTGCCGGTCACCCACGCGGCGCGGGATCTCGCGGATCTCGCCGACCGGCTCGGCTGCTGACGGATCGATACGGGAGGGTGTGATGGCCGACTGGAACCCCGCCCTCTACACCCGCTTCGAGGACGAGCGGACCCGCCCCGCCGCCGAACTCCTCGCCCGCGTGCCCCTCGACGCACCGCGGCTCGCCGTCGATCTCGGCTGCGGGCCCGGCAACTCGACCGCGCTGATCGCGGCGCGCTTCCCCGACGCGGAGGTGATCGGCCTCGACACTTCCCCGGCGATGCTGGAGAGCGCCCGCGCCCGCCTGCCGGGCCTGTCCTTCGCGCTGGCCGACGCCGCCACCTGGGTACCCGAGCGGGCCCCGGACCTGATCTACGCCAACGCCGTGCTGCAATGGCTGCCGGACCACGCGACCCTGCTGCCGCGGCTGTTCGGTCTGCTCGCCCCGGGCGGCGTGCTCGCTGTGCAGATGCCCGACAACCTCGCGGAGCACACCCATCGCCTGATGCGCGCGGTCGCGGCGGACGGCCCCTGGGCGGCCGCGATCGGCGATCCCGCCGTGGCCGGCCGCCTCGGGCGGATGCTGGAACCCGCCGCCTACTACGACCTGCTGGCGCCGCGCGCCGCCGCCGTCGACGTCTGGCGCACCGCCTACCACCACCGCATGGCGGACGCGGCCGCCATCGTGGACTGGGTCAGCGCGACCGGGCTCCGGCCGTTCCTCGACCCGCTGGATCCGGAGGAGCGGGCCGGCTTCCTGGCGGCCTACACCCGCGCGATCGACGCCGCCTACCCGCCGCGCAGCGACGGGCGGCGCCTGCTCGCCTTCCCGCGCGTGTTCATCGTCGCCCGCAAGGCGCGGTAGCGCGGGCCGGCACGGCGACCATCAGGCCGCGCGCACCGTTCCGAGGAAGCGGCCGACCTCCGCCCGGAGATGCGCGGATTGCCGCGACAGGTCCGCGGACGATTCCAGCACCTGACCGGCGGCAGAGCCGGTCATGTCGGCGGCTTCGGCCACGCGGGCGATGTTCGTCGTCACCTCGCCCGTGCCGGCGGCGGCCTGGGTCACGTTGCGGACGATCTCCTGGGTTGCCGTGCCCTGCTGCTCGACCGCGGCCGCGATCGTCGTGGCCGCCCCGCTGATCTCGTCGACGCGCGTCGTGATGCTGCCGATCGCCGAGGCCGCCTGCTCGGTCGAGGCCTGGACGCGGGCGATCTGGCCCGCGATCTCCTCGGTGGCCCGTGCGGTCTGCTCGGCCAGCGCCTTCACCTCGGCGGCCACGACCGCGAAGCCCCGGCCGGCCTCGCCGGCGCGGGCCGCCTCGATGGTGGCGTTCAGGGCCAGCAGGTTGGTCTGGCCGGCGATGCCGCTGATCAGCGCCACAACATCACCGATCTTCATCACCGCCGCGCTCAGATCCTCCACCAGCCGCACCGTGCGCCCGGCCTCGTCGGCCGCGGCCCGCGCGAGTTGCGCGGATCCCTGGACCTGACGCCCGATCTCCTGCACCGAGCTGCCGAGCTCCTCGGCCGCCGAGGCCGCGGCCCGGACGTTGGCGGCGGCCTCCTCGGCCCCGGCCGCGACGGTGGTCGACTGGCCGGCGGTCTCCGACGCCGTGGCGGCCAGCGCCCCGGCCGTGGCCTGCAGCGCGGTGGCCGCGTCCGTGACCGTCGCGACGATGCCGCCGATGGCCTGCTCGAAGCTGTTCGCCAGGTCCGCGGTCACCCGCTTGCGGTCCCGGTCGGCCGCCGCCTGAGCCTCCGCCCGCGCCCGCGCGTCGGCCTCCGCCTGCGCCCGCAGGCCGTCGCGCAGCTTCAGCACGGCACGCCCGACCAGTCCGACCTCGTCGCGCCGCTGCGCCTCGCGCACATCCGCCCCGTAATCGCCCGCGGCCATGTCGCCGATGGTCCGGCCGAGGCCGCGGATCGGCGCCCCGACGAGACGGTGCAGCGCGCCGAAGACGGCCGCGCACCCGATCAGCACGCAGAGGACCGAGATGCCGATCAGCGTCGCGCGCGCCCGATCGGCGGCGGCCGTGAGCGTCGCCACCGGCACCGCGACGACGATGGCCCAGCGGTCAAGGGTCTCGCCCGCCTGGATATGCTGCGCCATGTAGCGCCACGGCGCACCGTCCGGACCCGGCGCGTCGGTCACCACCACGGCTCCCGCCGCGATCGCCTGCCGGGCCGCGTCGGCCGCCGACGCGTCGAAGCCGTGCATCGGCTTCCCGGCCGCCGCGCCGGTCGGATGCGCGACGGTCGTTCCGTTCGCCGAGACCACGGCGAGGTAGCCGGTCCCGAACGGCCTTACCGCCCCGAGGGCGGCGTTCAGGGACCCGAGATCGATGTCGACGCCGGCGGTGCCGCGATACGTGCCGTCCACGGTGATCGGTGCGCCGAACGACATCATGACGACGTCCTTCCCGGCCACCGGGTAGATGTAGGGTTCGATGGCGACCAAGCGGTTCAGCCGCTTCGGCAGGAGGTAATAGGCGCCGTCCGGCTCGGCCTCGTAGCCCGTGAGGACCTCGCGCTTGATCGTGCCGCTCCCGCGGTTCCAGTACGGCATGAAGCGGCCGCTCGCGTCCGAGGAGGCCGTGCCGGCGAACGCGCGGTCGCGCCCGTCCAGGGCGTCCGGCTCCCAGCCCGTCCAGGTCGCGATCAGCTCGGGGTTGGCGCGCAGAAGCTCGCGCAGCAGCGCGTCGTAGATGTCCCGGTCCTGGATGCGGCCGGCGCGCAGGGCCGACGCGGAGGCCGCGATGCTCTCGGCAGTCTTGGCCGCTACCGCGAGGCGGAAGCGGACCTCGCGCGCCTCGTTCGACAGCGTCTCCGACTGTATCTCTGCGGCCTGCTCATCGAAGGATGCGTCGATTCGGCGGGCGAGAAAAGTCGTCCCACCCGCGAACACCGTAGCGATCAGGATGCTGCAGATCAATGCGACGCGCAGCGGGAGCGAAACCATGGTCTTAACGGTCCGAGCAAAGATGCGATCGGCAAATTTGCACGAAATTTATGGCTCTGCACTCACAACGTCAAGAATTTTCTAGACCATTAAATTATAGATCAAAGAAGTTTTGATTTATCAACATTTTGTACGGTAGATTTATACTCGGAAAAATCTAATTTGACGTAAATTGAGTTCCGCACCGGCCGCCCGGGACTGCGGGGCGGCCGGAATGGACGATCAGGCCTCGCCGCGGGCCATCAGCGCCTCGTACTCCGCGACTTCCAGCCGGCCCTCCTGGGCGACGCGGGCCTTGTCGGCGTCGCTGATCACGTCGCCCGCGAGGTCGAGGCGCTTCCAGGCGGCGAGCGGGGTCTCGCGGCCGGGCCGCGGCACGTACTTGTTCTGCTCGAGCTTCTGGTACTTGTGGATGTAGCGCGGGCAGTTGATCCAGATCTTGGTGACCGCGACCTTCACGAGGTACTTGGCCTCGGTGTACTCGGACATGAGGGCATCGTCGCGCAGCAGCGTCGCGTGGCCCTGCACGCGGATGCGGTGGGGCGTCTCGAAGTCGATGAACAGCAGGCCGACCTTGGCCTGACCCTCGATGTTGCCCATCGAGTAGAACATGCCGTTGCCGTCGAAGCCCGGGAACACGAGCGTGTTGGCGTCGAGCACCTTCACGAAGCCCGTGGGGCCGCCCTTGTAGGAGACGGTCGGCATGCCGTCGGGGTCGACGGTCGAGAGGAAGAACATGTCGCGGGAGCCGATGAAGGCGGCCTCGTCCGGCTGGACGCTCTCGTGGACCCAGTCCTCGTCGAGGCGCACGGCGAGCTTGGTGGTGCCGAACTCCTCCTGCAGCGCCCGGTGCGCGTCGGAATAGAGCGATGCCATGGGTGTCCTCTCCGCTTGCCGGTCCTCGTGCAGGCGAGACCGCTGCCGGGCTTATGGCCGGGATTTCCGGTGCCGGACAACCCGGAACGCGAAGGGCCGGCCACGCCTTCGCGCGACCGGCCCTCAAGCGCGGCCGAGCAGAGCCCGGCCGCGCGATCCGAAGCAATCAGTTGCGGGTCTTGTCGACCAGCGCCTTCTCGGAGATCCACGGCATCATGCCGCGGAGCTTGGCGCCGACCTCCTCGATCGGGTGGGCGGCGAGCTTGGCGCGGGTCGCCTTGAACGAGGTCTGGTTGACCCGGTTCTCCAGCATCCAGTTGCGGGTGAAGATGCCCGACTGGATGTCGTTCAGCACGCGCTTCATCTCGGCCTTGGTCTCGGGCGTGACGATGCGCGGGCCGGTGACGTACTCGCCGTACTCGGCCGTGTTGGAGATCGAGTAGTTCATGTTGGCGATGCCGCCCTCGTAGATGAGGTCGACGATCAGCTTCACCTCGTGGAGGCACTCGAAATAGGCCATCTCGGGGGCGTAGCCCGCCTCGACCAGGGTCTCGAAGCCGGCCTTGATCAGCTCGACGAGGCCGCCGCACAGCACGGCCTGCTCGCCGAACAGGTCGGTCTCGCACTCCTCCTTGAAGGTCGTCTCGATGATGCCGGCGCGGCCGCCGCCATTCGCCGAGGCGTACGACAGGCCGAGGTCGTGGGCGTTGCCGGAGGCGTCCTGCGCGATGGCGATCAGGGTCGGCACGCCGCCGCCGCGGAGGTACTCGGAGCGCACGGTGTGGCCGGGGCCCTTCGGGGCGACCATCAGGACGTCGAGGTCCTTGCGCGGCTCGATCAGGTTGAAGTGGACGTTGAGGCCGTGGGCGAACAGGAGCGCGGCGCCCTGCTTCATGTTGCCCTCGAGGGACTCGCGGTAGATGTCACCCTGCAGCTCGTCGGGGGTCAGCATCATCACCACGTCGGCCCACTTGGCGGCCTCGGCGACCGACAGGACCTTGAAGCCCTCGTGCTCGGCCTTCTTGGCGGTGGCGGAGCCCTCGCGCAGCGCGATGACGATGTCCTTCACGCCGGAATCGCGCAGGTTGAGCGCGTGGGCGTGGCCCTGGCTGCCGTAGCCGACGATGGCGACCTTCTTGCCCTTGATCAGGTTCAGGTCGGCGTCGCGATCGTAATACACCCGCATGTCTGTCTCCTCTTAAGATCGGTGGTTCGGGTCGGGTTTGGCCCGGCCGTAGAGGGCCAGGAACTGCTCGACGGCGCGGCCCGCATCGCGCCGGATCTCGGCCCCGTCGAGGTCGAGGGTCTCGCCGAGCAGAAGTCGGATCTGGATATCCCGGCCGACGAGGCCGAAGAAGGTGCGGAACGCGGCCTCGCTGTCGGCGAAGGTGAGCAGGCCGGCGGCGCGCCCCGCCTCCAGCACGGGCTTCACCCGCTCGCCGATGGCGAAGCGGCCGTTCGCCAGGACGATGCCGCCGAGATTGCTCTTGCGCGAGCCCGCATGCGCGATGGCGATGCGGTTCAGCGCCACCGAGGTCGGGCCGGTGATGACCTCCAGCCACGTCACGGCGAAGTCCTGCAGGCGCTCCCGCAGGGTCGCGCCGTCGAGCACCTGCGCGGCGTCGTGCCCGGCATGGACCCGGGAGGCCTGCCAGCGCACGGTCGCGGTCAGCAACCCGTCGCGGTCGCCGAACCACTTGTAGAGCGTTTCCTTCGAGCAGCTCGCCCGTCGCGCGACGGCGTCCATGGTGACTTGCTCGCCGTCCTCGACCATGAGGCCGAGCACGGCGTCCAGCACCGCCTGCTGGCGGGCCGACGGGGCTTCCTGCTCTGCTGTAGCGCTGGCCTGCATCGTCTCGAAATGGCGTACCGTACCGTACGGTACGCCCTCTAGGCCGATTCGGCGGCCGCGGCAAGGGGCTGCCGCGGCCGAACCGCGTCAGCGCGGCAGCGGCAAGCCCTCGCGGGCGAAGACGGCCTGCACGGCCGGGCGCTCGGCGACGCGGCGGGCGTGGGCGGTCCAGGCCGGGAAGCGGCCGGCCATGTCGAATCGCAGCACCGGACCGTTGGCCCAGAACCAGAAGACCATCAGGTAGGCGTCAACGACACTGAAGCGGTCGCCCACCGCCCAGCCGCCGTGCGAGAGGCGCACCTCGGTCATGGTGGCGAGGTCGGCGTAGGTGTTGGCCGCCTTCGCCTTGATGCCCGGAAAGGCGCTCTCGTCGTCGGAGTAGCGCTCGGGACGGCGGACATGGGCGTAGGTCACGTGGTGGTTGCAGGCGAGCCAGCCCAGCCACTCGTCCGCGGCCGCCTGCTCGCGCAGGTCCGCGGGCCACAGCCCCGTCTCGGGCACCTGACGGGCGACGTGGCGCATGATGGCCGCGCACTCGGTGAGGACCCAGCCGTCCTCGGTCAGGGCCGGCACGCGGCCGCGATCGTTGATCGCGAGGTATTCCGGCCGGCGCTGGTCGCCCGCGGCGAGGTCGAGCTTGATGCCCTCGTAGGGCAGCCCGGACTCCTCCAGGATGATGTGGGCGGCGAGCGAGCAGGCGCCGGGGGCGTAGTAGAGGGTGCGGGCGGTCATGAGAGATCCTTGATCGACGAAGTCGGGCGCCGCAAGTCCGCCACGGCGAGGCGACCGCAATCGGCTCGCCTCATCAATACAGCCGGCTCCCCGCAACAATGTTCGGCCTGGTGGCCAGATTTAGAGCGGCTCCGCCCCGCGTCCCATCGCGGAGATGCCGGTCCGGCAGATCTCCACCAGACCGATCACGCTCATCAGGCGCACGAACCGGTCGACATCCTCGGTGGCGCCGGTCAGCTCGAACACGAAGGAGTTGAGCGTGGCGTCCAGCGTCTTGGCGCCGAAGGCGGCGGCCAGTCGCAGGGCCTCGCTGCGGTGCTCGCCCTCGCCCTTCACCTTCACGAGGCAGATCTCGCGCTCGATGGCGTTGCCCTGGAGCGTGAGGTCAACGACCCGGTGCACCGGCACCAGCCGGTCGAGCTGCGCCTTGATCTGCTCGATCACGGCGTTCGTTCCGGTGGTCACGATGGTGATGCGCGAGATGTGGCGCGCCTCCTCGGTCTCGGAGACGGTCAGGCTCTCGATGTTGTAGCCGCGGCCGGAGAACAGGCCCGAGATGCGGGCGAGCACGCCGGGCTCGTTGTCGACGATCACCGCGAGCGTGTGCCGGTTCACCGGCTCGACGCGGACCGCATCGGGGTAGTGGGTGTTCATCGCGTTCATCGCCGGCCTCGTCCTCGTCGTTCGACCCATCGCCGCCGCAGCGGCGGATCGCGGCCCGGCGGTGACGCCGGGCCGCCCGCCCTCACACCAGCATCTTGCCTTCCTCGGAGATCACGTCGCCGAGCTCGACGCCGGTCTCACCGAGGTAATCGGACAGGAGCATCTCGTTGTGCGCCTTGCCCGACGGGATCATCGGGAAGCAGTTCTCGGTCTTGTCGACGATGCAGTCGAAGATCACCGGGCCGTCATGGGCGAGCATCTCCGCGATGGCGCCGTCGAGGTCGCCCGGCTTCTCGCAGCGCATGCCCTTGGCGCCGTAGGCCTCCGCGAGCTTCACGAAGTCCGGCAGGCTCTCCGAGTAGCTCTGCGAGTAGCGCGAGCCGTGCAGCAGCTCCTGCCACTGCCGGACCATGCCCATGTACTCGTTGTTCAGGATGAACACCTTGATCGGCAGGCGGTACTGCACCGCCGTCGACATCTCCTGCATGTTCATCAGGATCGAGGCCTCGCCGGCGATGTCGATCACGAGCCCGTCCGGGTGCGCGAGCTGCGTGCCGATCGCCGCCGGCAGGCCGTAGCCCATCGTGCCGAGGCCGCCCGACGTCATCCAGCGGTTCGGCTCGTCGTACTTGAAGTACTGGGCGGCCCACATCTGGTGCTGGCCGACCTCGGTGGTGATGTAGGTCTCGCGGCTCTTGCAGGCCTCGTAGAGGCGCTGCACGGCGTATTGCGGCTTGATGATCGTGCCCGACGGCCAGTAGGCGAGGCAGTCGCGCGCCTTCCAGGCGCTGATCTTCTGGAACCACGGATCGAGGTTCGACTTGTCGGGCCGCGACGGCAGGGCGCGCCACGCCTCCAGCATGTCGGCGAGCACCGAGGCGCAGTCGCCGACGATCCCGACATCGACCTTCACGACCTTGTTGATCGAGGAGGCGTCGACGTCGATGTGGATCTTCTTGGAGAAGGGCGAGAACGCGTCGAGCCGGCCGGTGATCCGGTCGTCGAACCGGGCGCCGACACAGATCATCACGTCGCACTCGTGCATCGCGAGGTTGGCCTCGTAGGTCCCGTGCATGCCGAGCATGCCCAGGAACTTCTCGTCCGTGCCCGGATAGGCGCCGAGGCCCATCAGGGTCGAGGTGATCGGGAAGCCGGTCTCGCGGACGAGCTCGCGCAGCAGGCGCGAGGCCTCGGGACCCGAGTTGATCACGCCGCCGCCGGTGTAGAAGACCGGCCGGCGCGCACTCGCCATCAGCTCGACGGCCGCGCGGATCCGGTCGGAATCGCCCTTCACGGCCGGGCGGTAGGTCTTGTGGCTCGCGATCTCGGGGCGCTCGTAGAGGCCGGAGGCGAACTGGATGTCCTTGGGCAGATCGACCACGACGGGGCCCGGCCGGCCGTTCGCCGCCACGTAGAACGCCTCGTGCAGGATGCGCGGCAGGTCGTCGATCGATTTGACGAGGTAATTGTGCTTCGTGCAGTGGCGCGTGATGCCGACCGTGTCGCATTCCTGGAAGGCGTCGGTGCCGATCAAGTGCGTCGGGACCTGGCCGGTGATGCAGACCAGCGGGATCGAGTCCAGCATCGCGTCGGTCAGCCCGGTGACGATGTTGGTCGCGCCGGGGCCCGAGGTGACGAGGACGCAGCCGACCTTGCCGGAGGAGCGGGCATAGCCCTCCGCCGCGTGGACGGCGCCCTGCTCGTGGCGGACGAGGATGTGCTTGACGGCGTTCTGGTGGAAGAGCGCGTCGTAGATCGGAAGTACGGCGCCGCCCGGGTACCCGAACAGCGTGTCAACACCCTGATCCTGGAAGGCCCGGATGACCATCTCGGCCCCGGTCATGACCTCGCCGCCCATGCTCGTCTCCTCGCGCTCTCCGGAGCCACCGCGATCCCGTGATCGCCGCCCTGCCCCGTCCTCTCTCCCGGCACCCCCGTCACGCGGGGCGGTCTCCGCCTCGCCCGAAGGTGCCTCTCGCCCCGGATCTCCGTGCGTCCCAGTCCTGTCCGCCCGGACGCGGGCAACAAAAAAGGGCCCCGAGGGACCCTGCATGCGCCACCGCTCGGATCGCGACCCTCGTTCAGGGCCGCCCCGTCGGTGACGCTACCGCTACAATAAGGACCGTCGTCATCGGAAACCCGAAACTGCCCCGCGGCGGCCCCATGATCCGGAACTGGCTCATAGTCGGCGCGCGAAGTGTCGGGCCTCTTAGCGGAGAGCGCGGAGCCGGTCAACGCGTCCGTGCGTGCAATCGCGCTGGTTCCGCGCCGGTTGAGTGCCGGAGCCGCGGCTCACTGCAGCGGCGGCGGGTAGCGGCGCCCCCAGCCGCTCGCCGCGTCGTAGGCGGCGCCGAGCTGCAGGCAGGCGAGCTCGCCGTGGTTCGGACCGACGATCTGGATGCCAGTGGGCAGACCGGCCTCGCCGAAGCCCGCCGGCACGGCGAGCGACGGGAGGCCCGACATCGTCGCGGGGATCGTGATCTGCATCCAGCGGTGGTAGGTGTCCATCGCCCGTCCGCCCACCGTCTCGGGCCAGCGCAGGCCCTTGTCGAACGGGAAGACCTGGGCGCTGGGCATGACCACGTAGTCGTAGGTCTCCATGAAGCGGCGCAGGGTCTCGTACCAGCGGGTGCGCCCCTCCAGCGCCGCGATGATCCGGTCGGCGCCGAGCGCCAGCCCCCGCTCGACCTCCCAGGCCGCCTCCGGCTTCAGCAGGGCCCGGTGGCGGGGCTCGTCGTAGAACGGGCGGAGGTTCGCCGCGACGGTGAAGGCCCGCAGCACCAGCCAGTCCTGCCAGAGGGTCTCCATGTCGTAGCGCGGCATCGCCTCCTCGACGGTGCAGCCGATCTCCGCGAAGGTGGCGAGCGCCGAACGCCCGACGTCGAGCACGCCGGGATCGAACGGGATCTGGCCGCCACAATCCCCGAGCCACGCGATCCGGGTCCCGCGGAAGTCGCGGGCGAGCGGGCTCGCGAAGGCGGACGGGTCCTGCCGAATGGCGTTCGGGCAGCGCGGGTCGTAGCCCGCCAGCACCGAGAGCATCAGGCCGATATCGCCGGGCGTGCGCCCGATCGCCCCGAGCACGCCGAGGTTCGGGCTGAACACGTCCTTGGCCTCGGCGGGGATCCGGCCCCAGCTCGGGCGCAGGCCGTAGCAGTTGTTGAAGGCCGGCGGGTTGCGCAGGGAGCCGGCATGGTCGCTGCCGTCGGCGACCGGCTGCATCCGCAAGGCGACTGCGACCGCGGCGCCGCCGCTCGACCCGCCCCCGGTCTTGGCCGGATCGTAGGCGTTGCCGGTGGCGCCGTAGACCGGGTTGAAGCTGTGCGAGCCGAGGCCGAACTCGGGGATGTTGGTCTTGCCGATGAAGATCGCCCCGGCGGCGCGCAGGCGCGTCACCATGATCGAGTCGGTGTCGGCGACCCGGTCGGCGAAGATCGGGGAGCCCTGCGTGAACCGCAGGCCGCGGACCGGATCGAGATCCTTCACGGCCAGCGGGAAGCCGTGCAGCGGCCCGACGGCGTCCCCCCGCGCCAGCGCGGCGTCGGCGGCCTCGGCCTCCCGCAGGAGCGCGGCATCGTCGGCGAGGCCCACGAGGGCGTTCACCTGCGGGTTGATCCGATGGATCCGCTCCAGATAGGCGCGCATCACCTCCGCGCAGGAGACGACCCGACCGCGAATGGCGGCCGCGAGGTCCACCGCGCCCATGGCGGTGATGCCGTCCTGTCGCGCGTCCTGCATCTTGCCCTCCCCCGGATCAACGGAAGATCGGTAACCGGAGGTTGGATCCAGGCAAAGATGGCTCTGGCTGATTGCATGGAGTGCCGATCATCGTCGTTGCGAGCGCAGCGAAGCAATCCAGTGTCGCGCGACGATCACCGATGTCGCGCATCCCTGGGTCGCTTCGCTGCGCTCGCGATGACGGAGCGCACCCATCGCCCTGATTCGCTATACCACCGACCAGGGCAGCGTCTCCTCGCCGCGGAACACGACGACTGCCGTGTCGTCGACCGCGACGGCCTCGGCGATGCGGCTCTCCCGCCGCTCCAGGGTCACGGTCCCGGCATTCGGCTCCAGCCCGTGGAAGCGGGCTCCGTTGAGCGACGCGAAGGCCTCGAACTTGTCGAGCGCCCCCTCCTCGTCGAAGACCTGCACGTAGGTCTGGAGCGCGGAAGGCCCGCAGAACACGCCGGCGCAGCCGCAGGACGCCTCCTTGGCCCCGCGGACATGCGGCGCGGTGTCGGTGCCGAGATAGAAGCAGGCCTCGCCGGAGGTCGCGGCCTCGCGCAGGGCCAAACGGTGCCGCTCGCGCTTGGCCACCGGCAGGCAGTAGAGGTGCGGGCGCAGCCCCCCCTGGAAGATGTGCGTCCTGTTGATCACAAGGTGGTGCGGCGTGATCGTCGCCGCGCACCGACTCCGGTGCTCCCGGACCACGTCGAGGATCTCCGCCGTGGTGGCGTGCTCGACGGTGACCTTCAGCCCCTGATGGCGAGCGAGCAGCGGGATCAAGCTGCCCTCCATGAAGGCGGCCTCGCGGTCGAAGATGTCGATCTCCGGGTCGGTCGCCTCGCCGTGGATCAGGAGCGGCATGCCGATCCGCTCCATGCGCTCCAGGACGGGGGTAATGCCGACGAGGTCCGTGACGCCCGCGTGCGAGTTCGTGGTCGCGCCGGCCGGGTAGAGCTTGGCGGCGACCCAGACCTTCTCGGCGAAGCCCCGCTCGATCTCGTCCGGGTCGGTGTCGTCCCGCAGGTAGCAGGTCATCAGCGGCGTGAAGTCCTGGCCTTCCGGCATCGCGGCGAGGATGCGCTCCCGGTAGCCCTGCGCCGCGGCGACCGTTGTCACCGGCGGCACGAGGTTCGGCATGATGATGCCCCGGGCGAACTGCGCCGCCGTGTAGGGCAGCACCGCCTTCAGCATCGCGCCGTCGCGCAGGTGGATGTGCCAGTCGTCCGGCCGCCGGATCGTGATCCGGTCGACGGTCTTCGCGGCCTGGCGCTCGGCGGGGAACAGGTCGGCGACGCTCATCGCGGGATGCCCCTCAGGCCTGGCCGAAGGCGGAGATGCCGCCGTGGGCCGCCGACCACTCCGCCGGCGCGTTGAGGAAGCGCTCGACCTCGGCCAGCGTCTTCGGGTCGAAGGTGCCCATCTCCTTGGCCACAGCCAGCACGTCCCACCACGTGGTGAGGTAGTGGAGCTTGATCCCGATCTCCTCCATCAGCGCGGCGCTGTCGGGGAAGATGTCGTAGTAGAACAGCACGAAGCAGTGATCGACCTGGGCGCCCGAATCGCGCAGGGCCTTGCAGAAATTGACCTTGCTGCGCCCGTCGGTGGCGAGGTCCTCGACGAGCAGCGTCCGGGCGCCCTCGACGATCTCGCCCTCGATCTGGGCGTTGCGGCCGAACCCCTTGGGCTTCTTCCGGATGTACTGCATCGGCAGCATCATCCGGTCGGCGATCCAGGCCGCGAACGGGATGCCGGCGGTCTCGCCGCCGGCGATGTGGGTCAGCTTCTCGTAGCCGATCTCGCGCACGATGGTGGCGGTGGCGAAATCCATCAGCGTCGAGCGCAGGCGCGGGAACGAGATGATCTTCCGGCTGTCGGTGTAGACCGGGCTCGCCCAGCCCGAGGTGAACTTGAACGGCTCGTCCTTGTAGAAGAGCACCGCCTCGATCTCGAGGAACATCTTGGCCGCCTCGCGGGCGATCACTTTCCGGTCGAGGGGCAGGAAGGGGCTGGTCATGCGGCGTGCGCGCTCCGCTCGGGGCGTCCTCCGCCGGTCCGGATGACCGGTCCGGCCGGGAGAACGCGTTGAATAAGGGCCTGACCGCCCTCCTCCGCCCTGTCTTCGCCAGCGTCAACCCTGATCGCGGCGCTATCCGCGCTTCACGCAGTCCTGCCCGCCCGCAGATGCGCGAGGTGCCGGATCGCCAGCGCGTAGCCGTGCGTGCCGAATCCTGCCAGCACGGCCGTGGCCGCGAGCGAGATGTAGGAATGGTGGCGGAAGGCCTCGCGGCGGTGGACGTTCGAGATGTGGCACTCGATCACCGGCACCTCGCAGGTGTTCAGCGCGTCGAGGATGGCGACCGAGGTGTGGGTGTAGGCGCCCGCATTGATGACGATGCCGGCCGAACCGACGCGGAACTCGTGGATCGCGTCGATCAGCACGTGCTCGGCGTTGCTCTGGCGGAATTCGACCGCGAGGCCGAGGCCGGCGGCCGTCTCGCGGCACAGGGCCTCGACGTCGGCCAGCGTCTCGCGGCCGTAGATCTCCGGCTGGCGCTTGCCGAGCAGGTTCAGGTTCGGCCCGTTCAGGACCAGGACGGTGTCGTTCATCGTGTGCCTCGCGGGTCGAGAGGTGCGGCAAGCGCCCGCAAGACTCAAGTCCGGGCTGTCATCCGGCCGGAGATGTCCCGCACACGGAGCTGCCGCCCGCGCCGGGCGGTTCAGATCCGGATCCCGCGGCGCTATCCCGGTCGCGGAAGCCCGATGCGGCAGGGAGGACAGGCGAATGGCAGGATCCCGGAGCGACGCGCCCGTGGTGATCGCGGTGGCGATCACCGGCTCGGTGCCGCGCAAGACCGACAACCCGGCCGTTCCGGTCACCGTGTCCGAGCAGGTCGAGTCGACGCAGCAGGCCTTCGAGGCCGGCGCCACGCTCTGCCACATCCACGTGCGCAACGACGACGAGTCGCCCTCCTCCGATCCGGACAGGTTCGCCGCCGTGCAGGAGGGGCTGCGCCGGCACTGCCCGGGGATGATCGTGCAGTTCTCGACGGGCGGGCGCGGGCGCGACCCGGCCGCACGCGGCCTCTCGCTCAAGCACCGGCCCGACATGGCCTCCCTGTCCACCGGCTCGGTGAACTTCCCGACGATCGTCTACGAGAATTCCGCGAGCCTCGTGACCGACCTCGCCGGCCAGATGAAGCAGTACGGCGTCCGTCCCGAGATCGAGATCTTCGACCTCTCGCACCTGCACGGCGCCAAGCGCCTCGTGGAGGCGGGCCTGATCGACGCGCGCCCGCACGTGCAGTTCGTCATGGGCGTCCAGAACGCGATGCCGGCCGAGGAGCACCTCCTCGATATCCTGCTCGCCGAGACCCGGCGGATCCTGCCGGAGGCGACCTGGACGGCGGCCGGGATCGGGCGCAACCAGGCGATCGTGATGGACTGGGCGCTCGCCCGCGGGGCGGACGCGGTCCGCACCGGCCTGGAGGACAACATCCGGGTGACGAAGGACCGCTTGGCGGCCAGCAACGCCGAGCTCGTCGGCCTCGCCGCCGAGGCGGTGGCGCGCCACGGCCGCCGCGTCGCCACGCCCGCGGAGGCCCGCGCCGCCCTGGGCCTGGGTTGAGCGGGCACGGATGTTGCCGCGGTCGCGCGGTGGAGACAGCGCCGGATCCATGCGCCTCACGGCACGCACGCCGTCCCGACCGCGATCCCTGATCGTCGGCTGCGCCGCCGCGGCCTGCGCGTTCCTGGTCGTGTCCTCGGAGGCTCCCGGTCAGGCAGGTCCGGGATCGGCGGAGGCGCTCGTGAACGGGATCCAGACCATTCGGCGCGGCGACACCGTCACGAAGGTCGACCGGACCGGCAAGGGTGCGGTGCTGTGCATGCGCGGCATCCTGCAGGCGATGCGCGCCGTCGGACTGGCGTGCCACGACGGCGTCGACCTGGACTTCCAGCAGGAATTGCGCGCCGCGCTCGCGCGCATCGATCGGTTCATCGCCGACAACGCCCCGGACAGGGCCGTCCCGTCGCGCGATGGGACGGCGGAACCGGAGCAGCGGCCCGGCGCGGTCTGCGGCCGCGACGCGGAGGCCATGTACGAGGCCCTGCGGACCGGCGGCGCCGCGGGCCTGCGCGCCCAGGTCGACGACCTGCTCTCGATCCCGCGCGAGCCGGTCATGAATCCGTGCCTGTGAGCCGGCCAGCGACGTCGCGGTTTCGGGACGGCGCCCGCGCGGCGGTGATCCCGCCCCACCTTCTCACGGCCATCCCGGCGTGCTAACGATCCGCCCGCGCGGGTGTAGCTCAATGGTAGAGCAGCAGCCTTCCAAGCTGAATACCCGGGTTCGATTCCCGGTACCCGCTCCAAGCCCGCCGCGCTCCGCGCCTTCGGGCCCACCCGTCAGACCCCGTC
Source organism: Methylobacterium sp. NPDC080182 (assembly GCF_050281105.1). Classification (NCBI taxonomy): domain Bacteria; kingdom Pseudomonadati; phylum Pseudomonadota; class Alphaproteobacteria; order Hyphomicrobiales; family Methylobacteriaceae; genus Methylobacterium; species Methylobacterium sp. NPDC080182. Next base: position 370,488 of record NZ_JBNNWO010000001.1, on the reverse strand, counting down.
AGGCGACGCCCGTGAAGAAGGTGGCGTAGCCGTCGTCGTGCACCCGGGCGAGATAGGCCCGGTACGGCGCGTAGCCCGGCTCCTCCGGCCCGATCCGCCCGTACCCGTGCGCGCCCGCCTGCTCGGGCAGCAGCGCCAGGGGCGCCGCGGCCGGGGTCAGCTGCGTGCCGCGCCCGGCGTGGAGCGTCGTCAGGACCCCGTACATCTCGCCCTGAATGTTGGGGCGGCACAGCACCGCGAGGCGGTGCTGTCCGTGCCAGTTGGTCACGAGGTAGATCATGCCCGACTGGCTCGGCACGGCGACGCTGCCGGACTGCGCGAAGGGCGCGTCGAGCCGCTCGGCCTCGCGGAACACGAGGCGGGCCGCATCCGCGTCCCAGGCGATCTCGGTCCGGTAGGCGAAGATCGCGCCCGCCGACCCGAACGAGGGCCGCAGGGTGAGGTAGCGCCCCTCGATCCAGGCGACGCTCTCCCGCGAGTAGGAGCCGAGCTCGTCGGGCGCGTGACGGGCCGCCTCCGGGGCCGGGCGCGCCGTCTCCTGGCGCAGGGACTGGCCCAAGGCTTCCTCCAGGCGGATCGTCGTCGCCAGGGTGAAGGGCCGGCGGCCGGCGAGCGCCTTCTCCAGGGTCGAGATGCTGATCCGGGCCTCCTCGGCCAGCGTCTGCCGCGAGATGCGCCGGCGGGCCAGCGCCTCGCGCACGGTCTGGGCAATGGCGCGGCTCTGCGCCTCGGACAGTTCGATCTCGCTCACAGGCACGGCTCGCACGGGCTTGACCCGCACAGATCCGCACGAAACCGCACATTCGCGCAAGCGCGGCCAAGCTGGCCGTCCACGCCGAGCCGTCAGGAACGCTCCGGCTCCGGGGCCATCTCGGTCTCGACGATCAGCCGGAGCGGGCCGGCCTGCAGCGCCTCCAGGGGCCAGCAGGTGACGAGGTCGAGATGCCGCCCCGGGGCCTGCGGGTCGATGCCCGAGGCATCCCAGCGGGCCACCCGCGTGCCGGTGACGCGGAAGCGCAGGGTTCGGCCGTCGCGGCCGGTCACCGTGACGGGATCGCCGGGCCCGAGCTGTCCCAGCACCCCGAACTGCGTGTCGCGGTGGGCGGCGATGACCGCGGTGCCGGGCGCGCCGGCCACCGGGGTGCCGTCCAGGTGGCCGGGGCCGAAGGCCAGGGCCTGGCCGCTCCCGCCCCGCAGCACCACGAAGCTGCGGCCCGCGACGGTGAGCCGGGCGACCGGCTCGGTGTCGGCCCAGGGCCAGGGCCGGGCGGGCCGACCCTCGGCCAGGGTGCGGGCGAAGGCGCGCTCCAGCAGCAGCTGGGCCAGGGCGGCCTTGGCGGGGATCCAGGCGGCCTGCGCCGCGAGCCCGAGCCCCGCGAGGGTGAGGAGGGCCGCGAGGGCCCTCCCCAGTCCGGTCACCGTGCGCCGGCTCATCGCGCGTCCCCGGTCCGCCGGCCGCCGATCGTCAGGCCGGTGCCGAGCAGGAGACCCAGCAGGGCGAGGAGCAGGCCCAGGCCGAGCTGCGCCACGATGCCGGCCCCGGTCCGCGGCAGGTCGACCGCCGCGCCCTCGGCCCGGATCGGCACGATCCGCGCTGCCCCGTCGTCGGCGGGCGTGGCGCCCGGCCGGTCCGTGCCGAACACCTTGGCGAAGTCCCAGCCCGCCGGCAGGTTCAGCGGCAGGTCGGCGGCGACGAGGGGCGTGCCGGGCGCGCGGCGCGGCGTGGCGTCGACGGCCACGAGGCTGGTCAGCCGCGTCGTCAGGCCGTGCTCCAGGGCCAGCGCCAGGATGGCGGCGTCGGCCGCGTCCGCACCGAGGCGCCCCGTGATGCGCGCCGTCTCGGTCTCGCCGATCCGGGACCGCGCCCAGACCTTGGAGATGCCGGCGCCCGCACCCGCCTCGGCGAGGGGGAGCGTCCGGGTCCATGTCCGGCCGCCCACCCGGCCCGAGACGGTCACGGTCCCGCGGGCCGTTTCCTCGGCCGCTCCCGGCAGAAGCGCGGCGAAGACCAGCGGCTCGCCGCGATACAGATCGGGCAGCGCACCCGGCGTGACCTCGACGCCCAGGACCGAGAAGGTCGCGGTCAGGTCGGTGACAGCGGGGGATTCCAGCTTCTCGTAGAGCGCGCGGGTCCGCTCGCCGACCTGCGCGAGGTCGCGGATCTCGGTGAAGCTGCCGCGGCCGATCTCGGCGGCGTGGCGCATCAGGTGGCCGTTGGGCGCCGAGCCGATGCCGACCATGAACAGGCGCGTGCGCCCGAGATTGGCGTGGATCGCCGCGAAGATCCGCTCCTCGTCGCCGACGGCGCCGTCGGTGAGGAACACGACCTGCCGGACGCGCCCGTCCTCGGGGTGCGGGTCGGCGAGGGCCGCCTTGAGCGGCGCCAGCATCTCGGTGCCGCCGCGGGCTTCCAGAGCGGCGACGAAGGCCTGGGCCTGCGCCAGGGCCTCCGGCGTCGCCGGGACGGGCGCGGGATGAAGCGCGTCCCAGGTGTCGTCGAAGCGGATGACGTTGAAGCGGTCCGACGGGGTCAGGCGGGCGAGACCGGCGAGCAGCCCGGCCTTGGCCTGCCGCATCGAGGCGCCCGACATCGAGCCGGAATTGTCGATGACGAAGGTGACGTCGCGCGCCGGCCGGGCGGCCGTGTCGGTCTCGATCGCCGGCGGGCTCACGGCGGCCAGCAGGTAGGTCCGGCCCGCCACGGTCTCGCGGAACAGGCCGAGGCCGGGCACCCGGCTCGGGACCGGCGCCCAGGTCAGCTCGAGGTCGCGGTCGGCAGGGACGACGCCGTCGGTGAGCGTGACGGTCCGCGCCTCCGGGCCGGTCTCGGTCACGCGGATCGCGTGGGTCGCGCTGCGGACGTCACCGACGGGGAAGCCCGCCTTCAGCCGCACGGTGACGGCGACCGGGTTGGTCGGCGACGCCAGGGCCGGGTCGAGCACCGGCGGGCTGATTCGGGCGCGATCCGGAACCGGGTCGCGGGCCTCTCCGGCCACGCCGTCGAGGGAGACCGCGTCCACCGGGGCGGGGGCGGGATTGTAGCGGGGCGCGACCACCAGGGGCAGGCGTAGCGTCCACGTCTCGCCCGAGACGGGGATCGTCTGCTGATAGGTGATCTGGACCACCACCGTCTCGCCGGGGCCGATATTGGCGACCGCGTTGGTGAAAACGTTGGGCCGCTCCTGCGCGGTCAGCGCCGCCGACTGCCCGGCCGCCTTCGCGGCCTCGTAGGCGCGCTTGGCCGCCGCTCTCTCGCGGATGTCGGCGACGATCACGCGGGAGCCGACGACGAGCTTCATCCCGTCGACGGCCGCGTCCTCCGGCAGGGGGTACACGTAGGTGCCCTCGACCCAGTCCGCCGTGACGTTGCGGAAGGCCTGGGTGACGGTGGCCCGGGCGGTCGGGCCGCTGACGTCGACGCTGATGTCGGTCGCCAACTGGACGGCCTCGACCGGCGCGGTGCCGGCCGGCCCGCGCAGGGTGAGGCCGCCCCGGTCTCGGCCCGGCGCCGCGTGGGCCGAGGCCAGCATGATGAGCAGCGCCAGCAGCGCGAGGAAGAGCGGTGACAGCGCGGCGTTGCGGGGGGGCTCGACCGCGGATCGTGGAGCGAAGAACGGCATCGGGGAAACCTCCTGCGCCGGCGGATCGATGCCGGCTCGCCGCTGAAGCTCCCGCGCCAGCCCCTCCGTCGCCACGAGAAGCTTCGCCCTTTTCTAGGCTCGGACCGCACCGGCCGGCCGTGCCCGGGCGGATCTGTGCGGAGCCGGTGCGGAGCTGTGCGTTCCGCGGCGCTTCCCGGCGAATCCGCTCTCGGCTTGACATATGCGCAATCTGCGTCTTAGTTATGCTCAACTTGAGCAGAAAGACCGATGACCGAGTCCGAGTTCCTGGCAGGCTATGATCCTGCGGCCTACGAGCGGCCCGCCCTGGCGGTCGATCTCGTCCTGCTGGGGATCCGGGCGGGCCGGCTCGCCGCCCTCCTGCTGCGGCGGGGCCAGCAGCCGCAGGCGGGCCTCTGGGCCCTGCCGGGCGGGTTCGTGGGCATCGCCGAGACCCTCGACGCCGCCGCGGAGCGCGTCCTGCGCGACAAGGCCGGCATCGGGCGGGCGCGGCTCGAGCAGCTCTACACCTTCGGCGCCGTTGATCGGGATCCGCGGATGCGGATCGTCTCGGTGGCCTACCTCGCGCTGCTGCCGGAGGCGGCCTTCGTCGAGGCCCTGGCGGGCGGTGCCGGGCTCGCGGCGGCGGCGCTGGTCGTGCCCTGGGCGGGCGAGTCCGGCGGCCCGGTCTCGGCCGAGGCGGAGGACGGCGCACCCCTCGCCCTCGCGTTCGACCACGCCGACATCCTCGCGCTCGCCGTGAAGCGGCTGCGCGGCAAGCTCGACTACACGGATGTCGGCTTCGCGCTGCTCCCGGAGCACTTCACCCTCCGGCAGCTTCAGGACGTGCACGCGGCGATCCGCGGCGCGCCCCTCAACAAATCCGCCTTCCGGCGCCGCATGCGCGACCGGGGCTGGATCGCGCCGACGGGCGCCCGCGAGGCCGGGACGGCGTTCCGCCCCGCCGAACTCTTCCGCTTCGACAGGTCAGGCCAGTTCTAAGCCTTTGTTTCAACGCGCTCTCTTGAGCCGAACCGGTATTCACTTCGGCGGAGAGCGCTTCGAGGAGCCCATCATGGCCACGGTCCGCAACATCGGTGTCATCGCCCAGCTCCGGAGCGAGGCGAGCAGCCACGTCATCCGCTTCCGCAACGGCCGGGTCCGGCAGAGCGGGCGGGGTCTGGTCTTCTGGTTCCGGCCCGAGACCGCCAGCATCAGCGAGGTGCCGGTGGACGACCGCGAGATGACGCTCTTCGTCCGCGGCCGCAGCCGGGACTTCCAGACCGTCGTGGTCCAGGGGACGATCGGCTGGCACGTCGTCGATCCGGAGCTGCTGGCGAGCCGCGTCGACTTCTCGATCGACCTCCGAACCGGGCGCCTGCAGGGCGAGCCGATCGAGCGGATCGAGGCGCGCCTCGGCGGCATCGCCAGCCAGGCGGCGCTCCAGTATCTCGGGGCGAGCCCGATCGGCGCCCTCCTCGACGCCGGGCCGGAGCCGCTGCGCGCCGTGCTGGAACGGGTGCTGTCCGACGCCCCGGCGCTGGCCGAGATCGGCGTGGCGACGGTGTCGGTGCGGCTCACCAACCTCGCGCCGACGAGCGAGCTGGAGCGCGCCCTGCAGACCCCGACCTTCGAGGCCCTGCAGCAGAAGGCCGACGAGGCGACCTTCGCGCGGCGCGCCCTGGCGGTCGAGAAGGAGCGCGCCATCGCGGAGAACGAGCTCGCCACGAAGGCCGAGCTGGCCCGGCGCGAGACCGTGCTGATCGCCCAGGAGGCCGAGAACGCCCGCGACCGCGCCGCCGGCGTCGCGGAGGCGCGGGGCCTGGAGGCGGCCGCGGAGGCCGAGCGGATCCGCCTCGTCGAGGGAGCCCGGGCCGACGCGGAGCAGCGCCGCGCCGCCGTCTACCGGGACATGCCGCCCGCCGTCCTGCTCGGGCTGGCGGCCCGGGAACTCGCCGGCAAGCTGGAGACGATCGAGCACGTCAACGTCACGCCGGATCTGCTGGCGGCCGTCCTCGGCGAGTTCCGGGGCGCGCTGTCCCCGCGGCTCGCGCCGCGCTGAGGAGGTCCGCCGTGCCGGCCATCACACCCCGCGTGGTCTTCGTGATCCGCGACACGGACTACGAGTTGCTCATCGCCCGGCACGCGACCCGCGGCCAGGTCCGGTTCTTCCTGGAGAGCAGGGGCCAGACGCTCGCCGAGGTCGAGGCGCGCCACGCGCAGTTCCAGGCCGTGCTCGCCGAGGCCCGGTCCGCCGTGCCGCTGGACTGGCGGCAGGCCCTGGTGCGGCGCCCCGACCTCGACCGCTTCCTGTTCGCCCCCGAGGACGTGGTCGTGGCCGTGGGGCAGGACGGGCTCGTGGCCAACGTCGCCAAGTACCTCGACGGGCAGCCGGTGGTCGGCGTCAACCCGGCGCCCGACCTCTACGACGGCGTGCTGGCCCGGGCGCGGGTCGAGGCCCTGCGCGCACTCCTGCCCGCCAGCGCGGCCGGCGCCGTGCCCCTTCAGCGGCGCACCATGGTGCAGGCGACCTTCGACGGCGGCGAGCGGCTGCTCGCCCTGAACGAGATCTTCGTCGGCCATCGCAGCCACCAATCGGCGCGCTACCGCATCGACGACGGGGCGCGGGCGGAGGACCACTCGTCGAGCGGGCTGATCGTGGCCTCGGGCACCGGCCTGACCGGCTGGGCGCGCTCGATCAGCGAGGCGACGCACCTCACCGTGGAGGTTGGCATCGAGGAGGCGGCCTTCGGCTACTGGGTGCGCGAGCCGTTCCCGAGCGTCGCCACCGGCACCGACCTCCGCGGCGGCAAATTCGCCGGATCGCCCCTCACCGTGGTGTCGCGGATGAACGAGGGCGGCGTGGTGTTCTCGGACGGGATCGAGCAGGATTTCGTCGCCTTCGACTGGGGGCGGCGGGTGAGCCTCGCCCCGGCCGACCGCACCTTCAACCTCGTGGCCGCGTAGCGCGGCGCCGACCGGGCGCCCGACGACCGCCTTTGCGGGAGGCTCGGGATGCTGCCCCAGGGCCCGCTCCGCGCGTTCTTCGCCCGCGCGCGATCGGCATTGTCCGAAGAGCCCGGCTGAATACGCCGGCGGCATTCCGCTGCTTTCGCGGGCGTCGGACCGGTCGATGCGACACCTTCGTCATCACGAGCGCAGCGTAGTGACCCAGGGCAGCGCGACGTCCGGAGGCCTGGCGCGGCTGCATTGCTTCGCTCCGCTCGCAATGACGGCGGTGCCGTTCCTCGACAGCGCCGACGGGCGAGGTGCGCCGCCAACACCGCAGATTCCCGCGTCTGGCACGCTTCTTGGTTCGTATTCACCAGCGCAGCGTCGCCCCGGCGGCGGCTAGAGGTTGGCGTGCCGTCGATGTGGTGAGGTGCCGGGCGACCGGATCTCCGCGACTGCCTTGAGCCTGTCCCGAGCTCCGATCCCTCCGTTTCAGCACCGGCACGCGCCGTCCGGCGGATCGCGCGATCCGCCCTCTGAGGAGAGTCGATATGTGCGACCGTCACGGCGATTATCGCGTCCCGGATCTCACGCGGTTCAAGCCCAGTCGCAGGCGCTTCCTCGGCGGGACCGCCGCCGCGCTGACCCTGGCGGTGGGCCCGGGCCTGACCGGCCCGGCCGCGGCGGCCACCGGCATCCGCGCGACCCACGGCTCCGGCTTCTGCAACCTCAACTTCTTCCTGGCCGAGGCGATGCAGCTCGCCATGGATGACGGGCTGACGATCGACTTCGTCAACACGCCGACCTTCTCGGATCAGGTCACCTTCCTCGGCATGGGCCAGGTCGATGCCGGCGTGATGCCCTACACGAGCTTCATGGCCCTCTACGACGCGGGTGCTCCCGTGAAGATCGTGGCCGGCGGCGGCATCGAGGGCTGCGTGCTCGTGGCCCAGCCCGGCCTCGACAGCCCGGGGAAGCTCAAGGGCAAGACGCTCGGGACCTTCCAGCTCGATACGCTGGAGGTGCTGCCCTACGACTGGCTGAAGAAGAACGGCGTCGCCTTCAAGGACATCACGGTCCGCTACATGGGCTCGACCCCCGAGGCCGTGGAGGCGTTCCGCGCCGGTGCGCTGGACATCATCTCGACGATCGAGCCCTACGGCACCGCGCTGCTCACCGACGTGAAGGGCGCCGTGAAGCTCTCCGACGGCACCGACATCTACGGCAAGGGCTACACCGACTGCGTGCTGGCGGTCCGCAACGAGCTGATCGCCAAGAACCCGGGCGCCGTGAAGGCCCTGATCAAGGGCATGATGAAGGCCCAGGCCATGGCGGAGGGCGCCCCCCAGGTCGCCCTGAACAAGCTCGTCGGCTCCTACTACAAGACCTCGATGAGCAACGCCCAGCTCGCCATGGGCCGGCAGCCCTCGGTGGTCGACGCCCGCAACCAGACGCAGTTCATCCTCGACCGGACCGATTCCGTCGCCGAGATGGGCTACATCAAGAAGAAGCCCGGCCGCGACGCGATCGACTGGACCCTGCTGGAACAGGTCATCGCCGAGAACCCGGACCTCTACGGCAAGCTCAAGCTGAAGTCGGCCTGAGCGGATGGCCACCTTCCTCGCCCGCGCCGCCGCCGTCCCGCAGGACCGGCCGCGCCTCCCGCTCGGTCAGCGCCTCGCGCTGCCCGAAGGGCTCGTCCCCCTGCTCCGCCGGATCGGCTGGATGCTGGTCTCGGTCGGCTGCTTCGCCGGCCTCTGGGAGCTGCTCTGGGCGCTCGGCATCGCCGACGCCAAGCTCCTGCCGCCGCCGCACATCTTCCTCGGCAACCTCGCCGAGCAGGCGCGCTTCTTCAACACCGCGCAGCGCTGGCAGATCGGCACCGGGATGAATACCGGCCCCAGCCCCGCCATGGCGGTGCTGATCACCGTGCTCGCCTCGACCGGCCGGGTGCTGGCGGGCCTCGCCCTGGCGGCCTCCCTGTCGATCCTCGTCGGGGTGGCGATCCGCTACGTCGTGCTGTTCGAGCGGCTGACCCTGCCGACGATCACGCTCCTGGCGCCGGTCTCGCCGATCGCGTGGCTGCCGGTAGCGATCTTCATGTTCGGAATCGGCAACGCCCCGGCGATCTTCATGGTGTTCGTTGCCCTGTTCTTCACGATGGTGCTCTCGACCATCCAGCAGATCGACGGGGTCAACCGGAACTACATCAACGTCGCCCGGACCATGGGGGCGACGAAGCGCCAGATCTACGCGCGGGTGATCGTGCCGGCGATCCTGCCGGGGCTGCTCGCGGTGCTGCGCCTCAACCTGTTCGGCGCCTGGATGGTGGTGCTCGTCGCCGAGGCGACCGGCGTCGGCTACGGGCTCGGCCAGGTGATCATGCTGGCGCGCAACACCTTCAACCCGTCGCTCGTCTTCTTCACCATCACGCTGATCGGCCTGCTCGGCTTCGCCTTCGACCTGCTGTTCCGGCTGGTCCAGCGGCGGCTGCTGTACTGGCTGCCGCGCGACGCGGGGTCCTCCCTTGGCCTCTGATCCCGCATCCGACGCCGCCGTCTCGTGCCGCGGCGTCGTCAAGGTCTGGGCGGCCGGCACCGCCCGCGCCCACGAGGCGCTGCGCGACATCGACCTCACCGTGCGGCCGGGCGAGTTCGTGGTGTTCCTCGGCCCCTCGGGCTGCGGGAAGAGCACGCTGCTCTACCTGATCGCCGGGCTCGAACCCGCCTCCGGGGGCGAACTCCTGGCCTTCGGCGAGGCCGTCACCGGCCCGTCGCCGGAGCGCAGCCTGATCTTCCAGGAGACCTCGCTGCTGCCCTGGCTCAGCGTCTGGCAGAACGTCAGCTTCGGCCTGTCGCTGAAGGGCGTGTCGGAGGCCGAGCGCCGGAGCGTCGCCCGGGCGGCGCTCCAGCGCGTCGGCCTCGCCGAGGCCTTCGACAAGCGGCCGGACGAGCTGTCCGGCGGCATGCGCCAGCGCGTGGCGGTGGCGCGGGCGCTGGCCATGCGCCCGAAGGTCCTTCTGATGGACGAGCCCTTCGCGGCGCTCGACGTCCAGACCCGCCAGAAGATGCAGGACTTCCTGCTCGACGTCTGGCGCGACAGCGGCGCCTCGGTGCTGTTCGTGACCCACCACATCGACGAGGCGGTGGCGCTCGCCGACCGGGTGGTGGTGTTCACCGCCCGCCCCGGGCGGATCAAGACGATCGTCCGCAACGACCTCGCCCGCCCCCGCGACCCGTTCTCGCCCGAGGCGGAGGCGTTGCGGCGGCACCTCACCGAGCTCCTGCGCGACGAGGTCGACCGGGCCTTCGCCGAGCAGGAAGCGCTCGTCTGACCCCCTCCCCAACACGGACACGACCATGGCCACATCGCTGATCCGCAGCCGGCGGATGATCACCCGCACCCTCGACCACGACCGCTGGGAGGAGATCGCCGACGGCGCGGTCCTCCAGAAGGACGGGGTCATCGCGGCGGTCGGCACCTACGCGGACCTGCACGCCCGCTACCCCGATGCCCCCGTGATCGGCTCGGGCCGCGAGATCCTGCTGCCGGGCTTCGTCAACGGCCACCACCATGTCGGCCTGACGCCGGTGCAGCTCGGCTCGCCCGACATGCCCCTGGAGCTGTGGTTCGTCACCCGGATGGTGGCGCGCAACCTGAACCTCTACCTCGACACCCTGTACTCGGCCTTCGAGATGGTCGGCTCCGGGATCACCACGGTCCAGCACATCCACGGCTGGATGCCCGGCAGCCTGGAGGAGGTCGAGGCGCGCTCCAACGAGGTGCTGCGCGCCTATCGCGACATCGGCATGCGGGTCTCGTACTGCTTCGCGGTCCGCGACCAGAACCGCCTCGTCTACCAGGCCGACATGGACTTCGTGGCGAGCCTGCCGGCGCCGCTGCAAGACCCGATGAAGCGCTGGTTCGAGCGCTTCCAGATGTCCCTGGAGGACAATTTCTCGCTCTTCCGCAGCCTGCATGCCGGCCAGGAGGGCGCGTCGCGGGCGAAGATCCAACTCGCACCCGCCAACCTGCACTGGTGCTCGGACGCGGCCCTCGAGGGCTTGGCCGGCCTGTCCGAATCCTACGACGTGCCGATGCACATGCACCTCGTCGAGACCGCCTACCAGAAGGCCTACGCGGAGAGGCGCGGCGGCGGCACCGCCCTGGAATACCTCGACCGGTTCGGCATGCTGGGACGCCGCCTGACGCTCGGCCACGGGGTCTGGCTCAACGAATCCGACATCGAGCGGGTCGCGGCGACCGGCACCTGCATCTGCCACAATTGCTCGTCGAACTTCCGGCTGCGCTCCGGCGTGGCGGCGCTCAACCGCTTCGAGGCCAAGGGGATCAACACGGCGATCGGCCTCGACGAGGCCGGCATCAACGACGACCGCGACATGCTGCAGGAGATGCGCCTCGTGCTGCGCGCCCACCGGGTTCCCGGCATGGACGAGGCCGACGTGCCGAGCATGGCGCAGGTGCTGCGCATGGCGACCGTCGGCGGCGCCCGTACCACCCCCTACGGCGACAGCCTCGGCACGATCGAGGTCGGCAAGGGCGCCGACATGGTCCTGATCGACTGGGACCAGATCGCCTACCCGTATCTCGACCCGGAGACGCCGCTCCTCGACGCGGTGATCCAGCGGGCCAAGACCGGCGGCGTCACTGCGGTGCTGTGCGAGGGCGAGGTGCTCTACGCCGACGGGCGCTTCACCCGGGTCGACAAGGACGCCGCCCTGAAGGCGCTCCACGACGACCTGTCGCGGGCGCTGTCGGACGACGAGGTCGAGCGGCGCCAGCTCTCGAAGGCGCTGCTGCCCCATGCCCGCCGCTTCTACGCCGACTACATCGACCCGTCGCGGCACGAGCCGTTCTACCGCCCGAGCTCGCGCGTCTGACGGCGCGCGCCCGGGCCGGGCGTCAGCGGACCAGGCAGGGCTTCTTGTTGTCGAAGGTCCAGCCGGGGATCAGGAACTGCATGGCGGCCGCGTCGTCGCGGGCACCGAGGCCGTGGTCGCGGTAGAGCGCGTGGGCCTCCTCGACCGCCGACATGTCGAGCTCGATGCCGAGGCCCGGCCGCTCCGGCACCCGCACGAGGCCGCCGCGTATCGCCAGCGGCTCCTTGGTCAGGCGCTCGCCGTCCTGCCAGATCCAGTGCGTGTCGATCGCCGTGACGTTGCCGGGCGCCGCCGCAGCCACGTGGGTGAACATCGCGAGCGACACGTCGAAGTGGTTGTTCGAGTGCGAGCCCCAGGTCAGGCCGTGGTCGCGGCACAGCTGGGCCACCCGGACCGAGCCGGCGAGCGTCCAGAAATGCGGGTCGGCCAGCGGGATGTCGACGGCGCCGAGCTGGATCGCGTGGTTCATCTGGCGCCAGTCGGTGGCGATCATGTTGGTGGCGGTGGGCAGGCCGGTGGCGCGGCGGAACTCCGCCATGATCTCGCGGCCCGAGAACCCGCCCTCGGCGCCGCAGGGATCCTCCGCGTAGGCCAGGACGTGGCCCTGGCCCTTGCAGAGGCGGATCGCCTCCGCGAGGGACCACGCGCCGTTCGGGTCGAGCGTGACCCGCGCCTTGGGGAACCGCTCGTGGATCGCGGTGACGGCGGCGATCTCCTCCTCGCCGCGCAGCACGCCGCCCTTCAGCTTGAAGTCGTTGAAGCCGTACCGGTCGTAGGCGGCCTCGGCGAGCCGGGCGACGGCCTCCGGGGTCAGCGCCTCCTCGTCGCGCAGGCGGAACCAGCCGTCGCGGGCGGTCGGCGCACGGTAATCGAGATCCGTGCGGGTGCGGTCGCCGACGTAGAACAGGTAGCCCAGCATCTCGACGGCGTCGCGCTGCTGGCCCTCGCCCAGGAGCGCGGCCACCGGGACGTCGAGGTACTGGCCGAGCAGGTCGAGGAAGGCGGATTCGACGGCCGTGACCGCGTGGATGGTGATGCGCATGTCGAAGGTCTGCAGGCCGCGCCCGCCGACGTCGCGGTCGGCGAAGCGCGTCCGCATGGCGTTGAGCACCGCGTTCCAGGCGCCGAGCGGCTGCCCGACGACGAGGTCCCGGGCATCCTCCAGGGTCTTGCGGATGCCCTCGCCGCCGGGGACCTCGCCGAGGCCAGTGGCGCCGGTGGAGTCGGTCAGGATCACGAGGTTGCGGGTGAAGTACGGGCCGTGCGCGCCCGAGAGGTTGAGCAGCATGCTGTCGTGGCCGGCCACCGGCACGACCTTCATGGCGGTCACGGTCGGCGTGTGGCGGGCGGCGTGGCGACTGTCATTCAGCATGGCGTCCTCCTCGGGGGCCCCCGGCCGGTCTGCGCCGGGCGCGAGGCGGGATCGATGCGGGGCCGGACCGGCCGGGGCCGGTCCGGCGTGCGGGTCAGTGGGCCTTGAGTTCGACGCGGCGGATCTCGCCGACCACCACGAGGTAGCAGAAGCAGGCGACGAGGGCGTTCAGGCCGACGAAGACCAGGGCGCCGTTGAACGAGCCCGTGCTCTGGACGATGTAGCCGATCGCGATCGGCGTGGTGATGCCGGCGGTGTTGCCGAAGGTGTTGAACAGGCCGCCCGAGAGGCCGCCGCTCTCCCGGGGCGAGGTGTCGGCGACGACCGCCCAGCCGAGCGCGCCGATGCCCTTGCCGAAGAAGGCGAGCGCCATCAGGCCGACCACCAGGGCGTCCGCCTGGACGTAGTTGCAGCCGATGATGCTCATCGACAGCAGCATGCCGCCCACGATCGGGATCTTGCGGGCCGCCGTCAGCGAGAAGCCGCGGCGCAGGAGCAGGTCGGAGATCACGCCCCCGAGGATGCCGCCGATGAAGCCGCAGAGCGCAGGCAGCACCGCCGCGAAGCCGGCCTGCAGGATCGACAGGCCGCGCTCCTTGACGAGGTAGACCGGGAACCACGTCAGGAAGAAGTAGGTCAGCACGGTGATGCAGTACTGGCCGATATAGATGCCGAGCAGCATCCGGTTGGCGAGCAGCTGGCGCAGCGTCCGGCCAGCATCGCCCTGCTTGCTCCGGCTCTGGCCGTCCATGTCGAGCAGGGCGCCGCCGGCCTCGATGTAGTCCCGCTCCGCCTGGTTCATCGACGGGTGGTTCTTCGGGCTGTCGACCACGCGCAGCCAGAGGACCGCGAAGGCGATGCCGAGCAGGCCCATGCTGGTGAAGACGTGGTGCCAGCCGAAATTGTGGACGATCCACGCCATCAGCGGCGTGAACAGCACCGTGGCGAAGTACTGCGCCGAGTTGAAGAACGCCGAGGCCATGCCGCGCTCGCGGGTCGGGAACCACGCGGCGACGATCCGGGCGTTGGCGGGGAAGACCGGCGCCTCGGTGAGGCCGACGGCGAGCCGCAGGGCGAAGAGCAGCACCACGGCGGTCAGGCCGGTGAAGAAGCCGACGGCGCCCTGGACCAGCGTGAAGGCCGACCAGAGGGCGACGGCGGCGGCGTAGACCCACTTGACGCTGTAGCGGTCGAGGAGCCAGCCGCCCGGGATCTGGGCGAGGACGTAGGACCACGCGAAGGCCGAGAAGACGTAGCCCATCTGGACCGGCGAGAGGCCGAGTTCCTTGGCCATGTCGGGGCCGGCGATCGAGATGGTCGCGCGGTCGGCGTAGTTGATGGTGGTCGCGGCGAACAGCATCGCGACGATCAGCAGGCGGACGCGGGTGCGGCGACCCGCGTCGGCGGCGGCGAGCAGGGTGCTCGGCGCGCCGGTCGAACTGGCACTCATGGACGTTCTCCCAGGCTCGTCGCCGCCCGGTTGATCCGGGAGGCGGGTCGTGGCCGCCGTTGGCTCGGCGGGTCTGTCTTGGGTGTCGAGGCGGGGGCTCAGCGGCGGTCGCCGATCAGGGCCGTCAGCTCGGCGCGCTCGGCCGCGTCGAGTTCGGTCAGCGGCGGCCGGACCGGGCCGGCGTGGCGGCCGACGGCGCTCATGCCCGCCTTGACGATCGAGACCGCGTAGCCGCGCTTGCGGTTGCGGATCGCGATGTAGGGGAGGACGAAGTCGCGCAGCTCCCGGTAGACCGCGTCGCGGTCCCGGCGGCGGACGCTGTCGTAGAAGGACAGCGCCCATTCGGGCAGGAAGTTGAAGATCGCCGAGGAGTAGGTGGTGACGCCCATCTCCAGGTACGGCAGCGCGAAGGTCTCGGCGGTGGGCAGGCCGCCCACATAGGTCAGGCGGTCGCCCAGAGCGGCGTAGACCCGGGTCATCAGCTCGACGTCGCCGACGCCGTCCTTGAAGCCGACGAGGTTCGGGCAGCGCTCGCACAGGCCCGCGAGCGTCTGCTCGTTGAGCTGGGCGTTGGCGCGGTTGTAGACGATGACGCCGAGCGAGGTCGCGCGGCAGACCGCCTCGATATGGGCGGCGAGACCGGCCTGCTCGGAGCCGACGAGGTAGGGCGGCAGCAGCAGGATCCCGTCCGCGCCGGCGGCCTCGGCGGCCCGGGCCATCTCGACCGCGAGGGCGGTGCCCTGGCCGGCGGGGGCGATGACCGGGGTCCGGCCGCGGGTCTCCTCGACGGCGGCGCGCAGGACGCGGTCGATCTCGGCGGGCGTCAACGAGAAGAACTCGCCGGTGCCGCCGGCGGCGAACAGGCCCGATACCCTGTAGTCGGCCAGCCGCCCGAGATTGTCCCGGTAGGCGGTCTCGTCGAAGCTGAGATCGTCGCGGAAATGCGTGACCGGGAAGGACAGCAGCCCGGAGCCCAGCACGCGCGCCATCTCGGCCGGGGTCATGCTCGCCATCGATTCTCTCCCTGGAACGCACCGTTCGGTGTCGCGTCCGGGGTTAGGCGCCGGCGTTAAATGCGTCCAACGTTGATTTTGGCTGGGTTATCCCGGATCCTGCATCAATGTTCGATCTCGGCCACGCCCGCAGCTTCGTCGCCGTCGCCGAGGAGATGCATTTCGGCCGGGCCGCGGCCCGGCTGCACCTGACCCAGTCGCCCCTGTCGCGGCAGATCCAGATGCTGGAGCAGACGCTGGGCGTGACGCTGCTGGAGCGGACCACCCGGGCGGTGCGCCTGACCCCGGCGGGCCGCACCTTCCTGGCCGAGGCCTACCGGGTGCTGGCGGCGGCCGAGAACGCGGCGCGCATCACGCGGCGCGCCGCCCTGGGCGAGAGCGGGGTGCTGCGCCTCAGCTTCACCGCCGCCTCGGCCTACCGGACGCTGCCGCAGGTCGTCGCCCATGTCCGCCGGACGCTGCCCGAGGTCGATCTCGTGCTGGAGGAGATGGTCTCGGACGAGCAGATCCTGGCGCTGGGCGAGAACCGCACCGATCTGGCGATCCTGCGGCCGGCCCCGGTCCTGCAGGATCCGAAATCCGCGATCGCCACGGCGCCGCTGGCGCGCGAGCGGCTCCTGCTCGCGGTCCCGCGCGGGCACCGCCTCGCGGCGGCGCGCGCCCCGACCCTGCGGGACCTCGACGGCGAGGCCTTCGTGACCTGGTCGCCTCGGGGCGGGCGCTACTTCATCGACCTGCTCGACCGGCTGTTCGAGGCCGGGGGCGTGCAGCCGCGGATCGTGCAGCGGGTGAACCAGGTCCACGCGATGCTGGCCCTCGTCGGCGCCGGCATCGGCGTCGCGCTGGTGCCGGGCAGCGCCCGGGGCAACAGCATGGCCGACATCCGGCTCCGGCCGATCGCCCTGCCGGCCACGACCGGGCCGGAGCTGTGGCTCGCGTGGCGCAGCGACAACGCCAATCCCTGCCTGCCCTCGGTGCGGGCGGCGGCGCTGGAGACCGGCGAGGCGTGACCGCCGGCGCCGGCCTGGAAAGTCGGTGCGGCCGGCGATAGGCTGCGCGCTCGCCCCGCTTCCGGTCGCGCAGCCGGCCGGGGCCGCCCCTCCCGGATCAGGCAGGCACCATGAGAGTTTCGGCCGACCTCTGCATCGTGCCGATGGGCGTCGGCCCGTCGGTCTCGCCCTACGTCCGCGAGCTCAAGGGGATCATCGAGTCGAGCGGGCTCACCGCCACGATGCATCCCAACGGCACGAACATCGAGGGCGAGCTGTCGGAGATCTGCGCGCTGGCGGAGCGGTGCGAGGCGAGGCTCGCCGAGCTCGGCGTCCAGCGGACCTTCTTCACGCTGATCTTCTCGACGCGCCGCGACAAGGACCAGTCGATGGCCGACAAGCTCGCCGCGGTCTCCTGACCGCGACCGCCGCGGCGCGTCATCCCGGGGTCTTTCTCCGGGCCCGCGCCGAATGAGGTGCGGGTCCCTGCTCGTGCAGGATAGGGGGCGCGTCGCGGCTGGCTCGACCGGTGACGCGTCCTCCGGACCGTCGCGACGCGACCGGGAAAAGCCCTAGCCGTGGCAGGCGCAGCCGGCGTGCTCGCAGCCGGCGTGATCCTTGTGGCCGTTCGCGCAGTCGTCGCAGCAATAGGCCTTGCCGTCCCGCGACACGGCCTTGGCGACCGGGATCACGCAGACGCAGTCCTGGCAGGCGCACTTCACCATCTCGACGTCGACGCTGGCCATGATTTCCTCCTCCGGCGGGACAGTCCGCATGTCGACGTTAGAGCCGCTGCGGCGGCGAGGAAACCCTTCTCCGGGCGCGGTGACGCGCCCGTGATCCCATTCGCCCGCTCGCGCGTTCCCCAGGTCCGGTGCTCGCTGCGCCGGGTGGAGGGCGCCATGGCCGATCAGAACACCGACGACGTCCGGATCGAGCCCTACGACGGGCCTGCGGGCGGCTGGGGCTCGGCCCGCTCCCTCGTCGAGATCCTGACCCGCGAGGGCGTGCCGGTCACCGGGTCGGCGATGCTGCTCAAGCAGAACAAGCCGGACGGCTACATGTGCACTTCCTGCGCCTGGGCGAAGCCGGCCAAGCCGCTGGCGTTCGAGTACTGCGAGAACGGCGCCAAGGCGACGGCCTGGGAGCAGACGCGCCGCCGCGCGACGCCGGACTTCTTCGCCGCGCACACGGTGACGGAGCTTCTCGGCTGGAGCGACTACGCCCTGGAGGAGCAGGGCCGCCTGACCCACCCGATGCGCTACGATCCGGCGACGGACCGCTACCGGCCCGTCGCCTGGGCGGAGGCCCTGGCCGAGATCGGCCGTGAGCTGAAGGAGCTGCGCGCGCAGGACCCGCGGTCGGTGGTGTTCTACGCCTCCGGTCGGGCGTCGCTGGAGACGAGCTACATGTGGGCCCTGCTCGCGCGGCTCTACGGCAACAACAACCTGCCCGACTCCTCCAACATGTGCCACGAGCCGACTTCGGTGGCGCTGCCGCAATCGATCGGCGCGCCGGTTGGCACGGTGCTGCTGGAGGATTTCGAGACCACCGACCTGATCTTCTTCTTCGGACAGAACGTCGGGTCGAACTCGCCGCGGATGCTGCACCCGCTCCAGGAGGCGCGGCGCCGGGGTGCGCAGATCATCACCTTCAACCCGCTGCGCGAGCGCGGGCTGGAGCGCTTCACCGACCCGCAATCGCCGGTCGAGATGCTCACCCGCTCGTCCACGAAGATCTCGACGCAGTACCATCAGGTGAAGGCCGGCGGCGACCTCGCGGCGCTCACCGGGCTGTGCAAGGCGCTGATCGCCCTCGACCGGGCCGCGGAGGCTGCCGGCCGGCCGCGGGTGCTCGACCACGCCTTCATCGCCGAGCACACCCACGGCTTCGAGACCTTCGTCGCCTTCTGTGACGGTCAGGACTGGGCCGCGCTGGAGCGGCGTTCCGGCCTCACCCGGACTGCCCTGGAGGCCGCCGCCGAGGTCTACGCCCGCGCGAAGGCGGTGATCGGCATCTACGGGATGGGCCTGACCCAGCACCGCAAGGGCACCGAGACCGTCCGGATGCTCGTGAACCTGCTGCTGCTGCGCGGCAATATCGGGAAGCCCGGAGCCGGGATCTGCCCGGTGCGGGGCCACTCGAACGTGCAGGGCCAGCGCACCGTCGGCATCACCGAGAAGCCGGAGCTGGCGCCGCTGGACAAGCTGCGGGAACTCTACGGCTTCGAGCCGCCGCGGGAGAAGGGCCTCAACACCGTCGAGACCTGCGAGGGCGTTCTCGACGGGCGTGTGAAGGCGTTCATCGGGCTCGGCGGCAACTTCCTGCGGGCCGTGCCCGACACCGCCCGGATGGAACCGGCCTGGCGGCGGCAGCGGCTCACCGTGCAGATCTCGACCAAGCTCAACCGCTCGCACCTCGTGACCGGCGCCGTCGCCTACATCCTGCCCTGCCTCGGCCGGATCGAGATCGACCGGCAGGCGAGCGGCCCACAGGCCGTATCGATGGAGAGCTCCACCGCCCAGTTCCACGGCTCGCGGGGCGTGGCCGACCCGGTCGGACCGCACCTGCGCTCCGAGCCCTGGATCGTGGCGGAGATCGCCAAGGCGACCCTGCCGCCCAATCCCTGCATCGACTGGGATGCCTGGGTCGCCGACTACGCCCGTGTGCGCGACGCGATCGAGGCGACCTATCCGAGCGTGTTCCACGACCTGAACGGCCGCATGTTCCACCCGGGCGGCCTGCTGAAGCCGCTGGGCGCCCGCGACCGCAAGTGGGAGACCGACACCGGCAGGGCGAATTTCGCGGTCCCCGAGGGCCTGGAGGCCGATCCGGACCTGCCCGACCGGGGTCCGGAGGTGCTCGACCTCATCACGCTGCGCTCGAACGACCAGTTCAACACCACGGTCTACGGCTACGACGACCGCTTCCGCGGGGTGAAGGGCACCCGGGACGTGCTGTTCATGAACCGCCGGGACATCGCGCGGCTGGGGCTGAGGGACGGGATCAGCGTCGACGTGGCGACCGAGGCGGACGACCAGGTGACGCGGCGCGTCGGCGGGCTGCGGGTGATCGCCTACGACATCCCCGAGGGCAACTGCGCCGGATACTACCCGGAGTTGAACGTCCTGCTGCCGCTCTGGCACTACGACGAGCAGTCCAAGACTCCCGCCGCCAAGGCGATCACCGTGCGGGTGACGGCCGCGACCGCCGCACCCTGAGCGGAGCGTCTGGCGTCCGGTCGCGCCTTCCGGCAAGGAACGACCATGGACCAGGCGACTCCTCCCGACGCGCGACCGGACGCTCCGGTGGAATCGCGGCTGCGCGCGCTCGTCGGCCGGATCGCCGCCGGGGCGCCCCTGAGCGAGCCGGGCGCGGACCTGTCGCAGCTGAGCGCCGGGCCGGGCGCCCTCGCGGATGTGCCGGAGGCCGGCCTCGTCACCGACGCCGAATCCGGCGGCCTCGCGCTCGCCGGCGCGGACCTGTCCCGCGCCCGCATGGAGGAGGCCGATCTCTCCGGCGCGAACCTGCGCGGGGCGAGCCTGTCCGGCGCGGTCGGGCGCTCGACCCGCTTCACCGGGGCGATCCTGGAGGCGGCCGACCTGTCGGAGGCCGATCTCTCGGGGGCGGACTTCACCGGCATCGTCGCCGGGCAGGTGAAGTTCGCCGGGGCGATGCTGGAGGATGCCCGGTTCGGCCAGGCCGCGATGCGCTTCGCCGACCTGTCCGGCGCCCTGCTCGACGGGACCGACTTCGCCGGCGCCGATCTGTGGGGCGCGGATTTCTCCGGGGCGGACGCGGACGACACGGTCTTCCGCGGGGCGCGGCTCGACGAGGCCAAGCTCGCCGACGCCAACCTGACCCACGCGGATTTCGCCGAGGCCAGCCTGACCAAGGCGAGCCTCGCCGGCTCGCGGCTGCGGGGCGCGCACTTCACCGGCGCGAAGCTCGACGGCGCCGATCTCTCGGGGGCGGATCTCTCCGACACCGACCTCGTGCGGCTCAACCTCGCGACCTGCCGGCTGCGGCACGCGCGCTTCGCCGGCGCGTGGCTGAACGGCACGCGGATGAGCGTCGAGCAGCTCGGCGGCGCGGTCGGCGAGGAGGTGGCCGGCGCCTACGACGCCGCCCAGGCCAGCTACCTCGCCCTGGAGCAGAACTGGAAGAGCATCGGCAGCCACGACGCGGCGAGCTGGGCCTACAAGCGCGGCCGCCGGATGGGCCGGTTCCATGCCGGGCAGCAGGCCCGCGCCGCCTGGTCCGACCGGGACTGGTCCGGATTCCTGCGGCACGGCTATCGCTGGACTGCCGACCGCTTCGTCGAGTGGCTGTGCGATTACGGCGAGAGCCTGTCGCGCATCGCCCGCGCCTTCGCGCTGCTGATCGTGCTGTTCGGCGGGCTCTTCGGCCTGACGGGCGGCCTGTTCATCGTGGAGGGACCGGAGGCCGGGCCGACCTACAATCCCCTCGACCTCCTGAGCTACAGCGCGCTCAACATGATGACCGCGAACCCGCCCGAGATCGGCCTGAAGCCCACCGGCCGCGTCACCAACCTGCTGGTCGGCATCGAGGGCGGCGTCGGCATCATCCTGATGGGGCTGTACGGCTTCGTCCTCGGCAACCGCCTGCGGCGGTGACCCCGATCGCGTCCGGGCCGCTCAGTCGTTCACGCTGAGCCGCTCGATGACGAGGCTCAGATCCTTGCGCAGGGCGCGGATCTCCGGCTCGCTGAGTTCGAGCTGGCACATCACGCTCTCGCGGACCGAGACCGCGTCGGCGCGCAGGGCGGCGCCCTCCGGCGTCAGGGCGATCTCGACCTCGCGCTCGTCCGACTGGCGCCGGGTCCGGAGCAGGAAGCCCGCGCTCTCCAGGCGCTTGAGCACCGGTGTCAGCGTGCCGGAATCGAGGCGCAGGCGCCGGCCGATCTCCGAGACCGTGACGCCGTCCTGTTCCCAGAGCACCAGCAGGACCAGATATTGCGGATAGGTCAGTCCGAGCCGCTCGAGCAGCGGCCGGTACGACTTGGTCATCCGATGCGCGGCAGCATAGAGCGCGTAGCAGAGCTGATTATCGAGAAGCAGCGGATCCGTCTCCGGCTGCGCCTCAGCCGTATCGGCAATATACGCCATATCGTTTGCCCATCGCGGTCCACGCACCGCCATTCTCGACCGCGACCGCGGGTTCGTCACCATACCATAACACGGGATACCGGCGCGCAAGCTCCGGTCGTCCGGCCCGTTCTCTTAACAACCCTATGGGGTTCGTCTCGGTGTTCGTCCCCCGCCCGCGACGGGCGGGAGCGCCGCCAGGCTGTCGAGGAAGCCGGCCTCGTCCTCGAGCGTCCGGAGATCGAGGCGGACGGCCTCGTCGCTGATCCGGCCGATCACCGGCACGGGGAGCCGGCGCAACTCCTCGGCGAGCCGCCGGCACCGGCCGCCCGCGCCGCGGCTGCCCGCCGAGGCCGGCGTCAGGACCAGGGCGGCGCTGGGCAGAGTCTCCACCGGCAGTGCGCCGGATCCGATCTGGCTGATGCACTCGGCGACCGTGACCGCGGCGCGGCCGGCGAGCCGCTCCGCCACCGCGGGGGCGAGGCGCTCGGCCTGGGCGGCGATGCTGTCGCGGTCGCGGGTGAGGAGCCGCAGGGTCGGGAGCTCCGCGCGCAGCCGCTCCGGGTGCAGGTAGAGCCGCAGAACGGCCTCGAGGGCCGCGTAGGTCATCTTGTCGACGCGCAGGGCCCGCTTCAGCGGATTCTTTCGCACGCGGGCGATCAGGTCCTTCCGGCCGGCCACGATGCCGCACTGGACCGCGCCGAGCAGCTTGTCGCCGCTGAAGGTGACGACGTCGGCCCGCTCCAGGGCGGCGCGGATGGTGGGCTCGGGGGGCAGCCCGTAGGCCGCGAGGTCGACGAGGCTGCCGCTGCCGAGATCGTCCGCCAGCGGCACGCCGCGCTCCCGGCAGAGGGCGTGGAGGGCCACGGGATCGGCTACCGCGGTGAAGCCCGCGATGGCGTAGTTGCTCGGATGCACCTTCATCACGAGGCCGGTGCGGGGCCCGAGGGCCTCCGCGTAGTCGCGCAGGTGGGTGCGGTTGGTGGTGCCGACCTCGCGCAGGCGGCAGCCGGCCCGCACCATCACGTCCGGCACCCGGAACGAGCCGCCGATTTCCACGAGCTCGCCGCGAGAGACCACCACCTCCTTGCGCATGGCGAGCGCGTTCAGCACCAGCAGCACCGCGGCCGCGTTGTTGTTGACGACCACCGCGGCCTCGGCGCCGGTCAGGCGGCAGATCAGGCCCTCGACATGGTCGTCCCGCTCGCCCCGGGCGCCGGTCTCGAGATCGAACTCGAGGTTGCTCGCCTGCACCATCACGGCGGCCACGGCCTCCGCGGCCGAGCGGGGCAGCAGGGCGCGGCCGAGATTGGTGTGCAGCACCGTCCCGGTCAGGTTGAAGACCGGCCGCAGCGACGGGCGCCGCTCGGCAGCGAGCCGCGCCGACGCCGCGGCCCGGATCGACTCCGCGTCCGGGACGGGGCCGCCCCCGGCCCGGATCTCGGCCAGCACCGCCCGGATCGCGTCCGTGAAGGCCGTCCGCCCGTAGGCGTCGAGGTCCGCCGGCGGCGCGCCGCCGACGAGGCGCTCCACCGCGGGAATCCGGCGCGGGGACGGCGCCGGGTCGTCGGCCTGCGGGGTGGGGACGGGCGCGTTCATGGCAGGCCAGAGATAACCATCCCGGTGCACGGAGCCAGCCCGTCGACGCGCGGATAATGCGCGCAGGTTGTTCCGGTCCCGGCCCGACGGTAAGGGCAGATCCTGAAATCGGCGCCCGAGAGTCCATCGCACCCGCGCGGGGCGGGCTCGGCCGCGCCGACCCCGCCGAGCCCTCTCGGGAGACGTCACCATGTCCCGATCTTCGATCCAGATCCACCCGATGATCCTGTGCGGGGGGACGGGGACGCGGCTGTGGCCGGCCTCGCGGGAGAGCATGCCCAAGCAGTTCGCCCGGCTGGTCGACGCCGAGCGCTCCACCTTCCAGGCGACGCTGGCGCGGGTGTCGGACGCCACCGTCTTCGCCACGCCCACCGTCATCGCCTCGGCCGAGGCCCGCTTCATCGTGGCCGAGCAGCGCGACCAGCTCGGTCTCTCCGCCGACATCCTGCTCGAGCCGCAGGGCCGCGACTCCGCCGCCGCCGTGGCGGTCGCGGCGCTGCACGCTGCCGCCAGCGACCCGCAAGCCGTGGTGCTGATCATGGCCGCCGACCACGTCGTGCCCGACACGGCGGCCTTCGTCGACGCCGTGCGGCGCGCGGCCGCCGGCGCCCAGGCCGGCTACACGATGACGCTCGGCATCGAGCCCGACAGGCCGGCCACCGATTACGGCTACATCCGCCGCGGCGAGCCGATCGCCGAGGCCCCGGGCGCGGCCCGCGTCGCCCGCTTCGTCGAGAAGCCGGACCGGGCCGGCGCCGAGGCGCTGATCACCGACGGCGCCCTGTGGAACTCGGGCTACTTCCTGTTCCGCGCCGACCTGATGCTGGCCGAGCTGGAGGCGTTCGTCCCCGAGGTGCTGGCGGCCGCGCGCGCGGCCCTGGAGGCGGCGGTGACCGACCTCGACTTCGTGCGCCTCGACGCGGCGGCCTTCGCCCAGGCGCCCAAGATCTCGATCGACTACGCGGTGATGGAGCGGACCGCCCGGGCCGGCGTGCTGCCGGTGTCGTTCGCGTGGTCGGATGTCGGCACCTGGGACGCGGTCTGGCAGGTGCTGGACCACGACGAGGCCGGCAACGCCGTGCGCGGCCGGGTGTCGCTGATCGGGACCAAGAACAGCCTCGTGCACAGCCAGGGCGAGGGCCTGACGGCGGTGGTGGGCCTGGAGGACGTCGTGGTGGTCTCGACCCCCGACGCGGTGCTGGTGGCCTCCAAGGCGCATTCGGGCAAGGTGAAGGAGCTGGTCGGCGCCCTGCGGGCGCAGGGCGCCCCGGAGGCGGACGCGCACCTGCGGATGTATCGGCCCTGGGGCTGGTACCAGCGCATCGACCTTGGCGAGCGCTTCCAAGTGAAGCGGATCCAGGTGGTGCCGGGCGGGCGGCTGTCGCTGCAGAAGCACTACCACCGGGCGGAGCACTGGGTGGTGGTGCGCGGCACCGCCGAGGTCACGATCGACGAGCGGGTGGTGCTGGTCCACGAGAACGAGGCGGTCTACCTGCCGATCGGCTCGATGCACCGGCTGGCCAACCCCGGCAAGATCCCGCTGGAGTTGATCGAGGTCCAGGTCGGCTCCTACACCGGCGAGGACGACATCATCCGCGTCGAGGACATCTACGGCCGCTGAGCGCCCGGCCGGGCAGCCTGCGACCCGATCACCCGCAGGCGCGCCCGGAACATGCGGCCACCCCGATCGATAGCCTAGCGTGTGGCCGCTCCCGTGCGGCCGCGCCACAGCGTCGGGGATACCGCATGAAGCACAAGCCGCTCCGCGAGCAGGTCATCGTGATCACCGGCGCCTCGTCGGGCATCGGTCTCGCAACGGCCCGGATGGCGGCCGAGCGCGGCGCCCGGGTGGTGCTGGCGGCGCGCAGCGGCGACGCCCTGGCGCGCATCCGCGCCGAGATCGAGGGCGTCGGCGGCAAGGCGATCGACGTCGTCGCCGATGTCGGCCGGCGGGCCGACGTGCAGGCGGTCGCCGACCGGGCCGAGGCGACCTTCGGCGGCTTCGACACCTGGGTGAACGTGGCCGGCGGCTCGATCTACGGCCGGCTGCGCGAGATCAGCGACGCCGACCACGAGCGCCTGATCCAGACGAATTTCTGGGGGACCGTCTACGGCTCCCTCGTGGCGACCGAGCATCTCCGCCAGCACGGCGGCGCCCTCATCAACGTCGGCAGCATCGCCTCCGACCTCGCCTTCCCGTTCCAGGGCATGTACGCGGCCTCGAAACACGCCGTGAAGGGCTTCACCGACGCACTGCGCATGGAACTGATGGACGAGAACGCGCCGATCTCGGTGACGCTGATCAAGCCGGCCTCGATCGACACCCCCCTGCCCCAGCGGGCGCGCAACTACATGGACCGCGAGCCGAGCCTGCCGCCGCCGATCTACCCGCCGGAGGAGGTGGCGAACGCCATCCTGCACGCGGCCGTCCACCCGCAGCGCGACATCTTCGTGGGCGGGGCCGGCAAGGCCTTCGTGGCCGGCAAGGAATTCGCGCCCGGCGCCTACGACTATCTCGGCCCGGCCATCATCGCGCTCCAGAAGCGCCGGAGCGCGCCCCGCAACCCGGACGGCGCGCTGCACGCGCCGGTCTCGGCGGGCGAGACGCGGGGCGACCCGCCCGTCCCGGTCATGCGGACCAGCGCCTATACCCGCGCGACCCTGCACCCCCTCGCGGCGGCGGCCGGCCTCCTCGGCGTCGGCGCGGCCACGGCCTTCGCGGTGCTCGGCACCTCGTCCGGGCGCCGGCGGCGCCTGTAAATGGCTGTCGCGACGGAGACCCTGCCCGGCCCCGCCCGACCGGCACGGGAGGCCGGGAGCGGGACCGGCGCCGAGGCCGATCCCCGGATCGTGCCGCGCCGGATCGTGTCCCTGGCCGACGACCGGACGATCGCCTACGCGGAGACCGGCGCCGGGCCGGACCTCGTGGCGATCCACGGCACGCTGATGTGCCTGGAGGACGTCTGGCTCGGCCCCGTGCCGGCGCTGGCCGAGCATTTCCGCGTGGTCGCCGTCGACCGCCCGGGTCACGGCTTCAGCCGGCGGCCGCGCGGCGGTGCGGCCGACATCTGGGATCAGGCGGCCTCCATCCGGGAGGCGGTGCGGCGCCTCGGCCTGGACCGCCCGGTCATCCTGGGCCACTCGTTCGGGGCCGCGGTCGCCCTCGCCTACGGCATGCTCCATCCGGACGAGGTGGCCGGCATCGTCGCCCTCGCGCCGATCTGCTTCCCCGAGCCGCGGCTGGAGCAGGTGCTGTTCGGGCCGCGGGCGCTGCCGTTCGGCGGCGACACCCTGTCGGCGCTTCTCGGCGCGAGCAGCGACCGGGCGCTGCTCCCGCTCCTGTGGAACGCGATGTTCTTCCCCGAGGCGATGCCGGCGCGCTTCGCGCGGGACTTTCCCTTCGCCCTCGCGGGCCGCCCGGCGCAGATCACCGCCGAGGGCGAGGATGCGGGCTGGCTCTGGCCGGGGCTCACGCGCAGCGTCCTCGGCTACCCGTCCCTGCGCCGCCCCACGCGCATCCTGGGCGGTAGCGCCGATCTGGTGGTGAACACCACCCTGCACGGCCGGCGCGCGGCCGGCCTGATCCCCGGGGCGCGGTTCGAGTCCCTTCCGGGGGCCGGCCACATGCTGCACCACCTGCAGACCGACGCGGTCGTGCGCGCGGCCCTGGCGGTGCGGTCGGAGGCCTGACGGACCCGGTCACGAGCCCCGCGGGCGGGGCCTCCCTCAGCGGATGAGCGCCTTGATCTGCTGCTTGGCGCCCGCCTTCAACCGGGCCAACCCGCCGCGGGCCTGCCGCTCGCGCTCCTGCCGCAGCGTGCGCTTCTCGGCGTTCCAGGGATGCTCGTGGCGGAGCGTGTGCTCCGGCGCGCGGACCCCGAAGCCGAGGGCATAGGCGCGCCGCGGTCCGGCGCTGAGATTCGGCCCGGCGCAGTGCAGGGTCCGGCAATCGTGGAAGGTGGCGCCGCCCGCCGGGAGCGGACACGGGACCGCGCGCTCCACCGGAACGCCGAGGGCCTCGAGCCCGTGGATCCGCGGGTCGCCGCCGATGCTGCGATGGGGGAGGAGCGGCTCCCGGTGGCTGCCCGGGACGTAGAGCATGCAGCCGTTCTCCGGCGAGACGTCCTGCAGGGGCATCCAGACCGTGATCGCCCGGTAATTCGTGTAGGCGGCGTAGAACGCCTCGTCCTGGTGCCACGCGGTGGCGGCGCCGATCTTCGGCGGCTTGCGGATCGCGTGCTCGAAGACGAGGGCCGCGCGGTTCCCCAGGAGCTGGCGCGACATGGCCAGGGCGTTGGCCCGGAACAGGATGTCCCGGAGCAGCGGCTCGAAGCGGGACGGGTTGAGGAGCTGGGGCGAGCGCGCCTCGTTGGCGCCGCGGTCGACGTCGACGAGGTCGAACAGGCTCCCGTCCTTCCAGCCCCGCGCCTCCTCGAACAGACGGTCATAGGCGCCGCGCAGGGTGTCGAGCTCCTCGGCGGTGGTGATCGCCGGGACGGTGACGAACCCGTCGCGCCGGAACGCGGCGATCTCGTCGTCGGTCAGGATCCGCGTCGGGACGCGCGCCGCCGCGCGATTACCCACGATCCAGCGGACGAGCCGCGACCGTGCCTCGGCCGCGCGGGCGGAGAGGCCGTTCCCGGCATCGGCGACGCCGAGCCCCAGGCGATCCGGAATCGTGACTGGCATCGCACCCTCCGCTTCGAAGTGATTCCGCGAGGATGCCCACGTCTATTCCGAGGCTTACAGTACCGATTCTTAGGTATGACTGAGCGTTGGGGCCTCGGGCATTTGCCTTCAGCTTCATCATGAACCACCTCCGGTTGAGATTTCCGGTTGCAGCTCTTTCTGGGGCCGGACGCGGCTGCCGGCCGCCAGCGGCGCTCCCGCTGACGGGCGATGCCGGCGCGGAAGCGCCGCGCCAATGCATCGGATTGATCGCATTTCCGGAACCATTTTCTTTCATGGCCGATATTTAATGCATCTGCGGGAGGTATTGATGAGTTCTGTGAAAGATCGGGGCGATCAATAAGGACCGATTTCCCGGAGAGTGATGATGAATATCTTAACGAAAGCTGCCGCGGCCGTAGCCCTGGCGGCGCTGCCGGTCTCGGCCGCGCAGGCGATGCCGGTCGTGGCCGATCCGGGCCTCGCGGCGCCGATCACGCTCGTGGCGGGGGGATGTGGGCCGGGCGCCTGGCGCGGCCCCTGGGGCCACTGCCGCAGCACGCCCTATGTCGGTCCGCTGCCCGGCGGCTGGTATCAGGTGCGAGCGGGGAACGGCTGCCCGCCCGGCTACTGGCGCGGACCGTGGGGCCATTGCCGCAACACGCCGTATCACGGACGGCTGCCGAACGGCGGCTACCGGTAGCCGCCCTCCCTCACCGTCGACGGAGGCCGGCGCCGGAGCGCCGGCGGGCGGTGAGGGACTCGAACTCCTGACCCTCTCCGTGGAAGGATTGGCGTTCCCAGGCCGTAGAGCGACGGCACAGGAAAAAAACGTAGCGGGCCATCTGGAGGCCCGTCGGGCCTTCGTTTCCGGAAAATGTCCGGAGACCTGTTCCGGGCCGGTTCGTCGGATCCCCCCTGTGTTCTACAGCGCACCCATGTCGGCCCGTAATTGGTCACGCGGTCGTCGCACCCGGCTTGTCGCTCGACGGCTTCGGCCTTGTCGCCATCGTCTCTATCGCCGCACCGGGTACAGACGCTGTCGAGCGCGGAACAGCACCTGACGCCGCCGGCCACATTGCGCCCGCCGGTGCGCCGTATATCGCACCCGACCTCCCGGCACGTCGCGATCGCCGCAATCCGTTCCAACTGCGCGACCCCGGCGCGGATCTCGGCCAGCTTGTCGGCAAGCTCTCGCATAGACCTATGGACGATTGAAAAACCCTATTGGCGGACCTCTGACTTCTTGACTGTTGTTTGTTTATTTGTCACTCATCAATGCTGATTTTTCCATATTTTGAGCATCAAAATCTGCTGACGGATCGGCTCTAAGCCGATTCCGAAAATGCCTATAACAACGCAGGCGACAGAATGGAGCTTCCGAACATGACACATACTCGAGAGGCCGTCGCCGGACTCAGCAAACAAAATGTTTCTTCTCTGAGGTATAACAGCAGAAACAATAATCGATACGAAAGCACGGGATTATTGATTTCGTTTATGAAAAAAAACAAAAAGCTATTAGATGTTGGATGCGGAACAGGGACGATCACATCCACACTGAGAGACGCTCTCTCGCTTGATGTAGTTGGCGTTGAGCCTCATCCCGAGAGAGCCGAGCAAGCGCGCACAGAAGGATTAAATGTCATCACTGGTGTTTATGATCAAACTTTCGCACAGAGAAACGAGAAATTTGACTACATCTTATTTGCAGACGTTTTAGAGCATCTTGTAGACCCAGCAGAAATGTTGAGAGAAGTAAAAAATTCGCTGGCGCCAGATGGTCGTGTGCTGGCCTCTATTCCAAATGTTGCGCATTGGACCGTAAGAGCGCAATTATTATTCGGAAATTTTAACTACAAGCCGACCGGGATAATGGATGCCACACATCTCCGATGGTTCACGCGCAGGAGTGTACGTCGTTTGTTCGAGGCGGCGGGATATGAAGTTGAAGATATTCGCGGCGCCGCGGGTGGTTGGATGGGCGTATACCGCTACACGCCCTTTCGCTTTCTCCCTCAAGATCAGAAGAGTTTTGTGCTCGGCCAGCTCTGCCGGATCGCGCCCGCCCTTTTTTCAGTTCAACATGTGATAAAAGCGCGGCCAAAGTGATATTCAAGCCGTAATTAAGGTTATTATTCTGCACTTATGTGCATGATCCTGTGTCGCTTTTCGACGGAGTTCCTGTCTGCTTTCCGCCCGACCGCCCCGAGACACGGTCTCCACAACGCCGCGCAGATGCTCCGAGAGGTGGTGGCCATAAACCTGCTCCACGACCTGCTCGTTGGTGCCGAGCGCTCGAGCAACCTTGCCGAACGGCACGCCCGCCCTCATGCCCCCCCGTCGCGAAGGTGTGGCGCAGTGCGCGCGGCAGTTCAGCCAGGTCGTGTTGGCGCCCGACAATGCCTGATTGAACTCATCAATAATAGTGACGACGAATGACCAGCGCGACGAGGGCAGAAACGGCTCCCAAGGACGCCCCGATTAGCGTGAAAAGCAAAACGACCATATAGCCGGCCGTGCCTTCGCGCTGAGTTACCTTCATGATGTCAATATACCAAGCACCGACGAGAAAACCCAGTATTCCACCCACCACCGTCCCGCAAATAGTGGTAACTAGATACACAAAAATCGAAAATAAAATCTGATTGAACGCCATTGACACGCGAGCCTGCTCTCGAATCAGGGCGAAGCATCCGAAGATCCTCCTGTTTTTGCAACAGGCCCACTCTCTAATTGTGTCCTAGTACTGATATTCGCCTTCGCCAGATTTATCGGTGCCTCGACAGGCGCGCCGCATCGTGGCGGGGCAGCTAGCGTCCCGTTCGCTTCAACGTCCCTTGGAACTCACACGAGGCGCCGTGCCACATCGTGCAGCCCTGTTCTTCCAGGACGACGGACCGGAAATCCGAAGCGTAGCGGGCGGTGATCCGGCAGGTTTGCCCACCGTCGGTTTTGCTGAAGACGACCGTGTCGGGTCCGGTCGGCCGCCCTTTCATCGTCACCTCACCGCCGCAGCCCTTGGTTCCCGTTGAGAACTGGGCCGTGAAGCCGGCTGCGCCCGCGGCCTTCACCTCGACGCCCTGCTCGTAGCCGTCCTCCTGGTGCTCGAAGGTGCCCACCGCCCTGGCTCCGGGGCCCGCAGCGTGCGCGACCGTGGAGACGAGCAAAGGGAGGAGGATCGCGAGCCGGCGGAGCATTACCGCACCTTATCAGATCGAGGAGAGCGATAGCCCTGGGCGGCCCGCACGATGATCGCCACGAAGCTGACGGCCAGCAGAAGGATCAACGCCTCGTAAGCCCACGGCCCGAGCCACGATGCGACCGCGTCCGGCATGTGACGCACGAGCGTACGCACGATGCCCGCGGCGAGCGCGATCAGCGTGACGAGGCCGAGGGCGAATTGAAGCCAGCGGGGCATGCGGCTTAGGTTAGCACGCCCCGCCAAGCCGGTCAGCGGGCAGCCTGCCGCTCGAACTGGATCCCGCATTTCTTCTGGACGGAGACCTTTTCCAGCGCCTTCATCTCGCCCTTGAGGCGCACCAGCTCGGTTCGGCTCGGCGTGTCCTAGGACCGGGCCGTGGAGGCGCAGCAGCGCAAGCGCGACGGCCAGAAGTTGACCGAGGCGCTCGAGCCATCGACCGCGGCTTCATCAGTCCTCTCCTGTGGGCCGCGGCCTAGCCGGAACACGGTGCCGTAAGGCGCCGTCAGAACGGTTGTTGAGGCCGGAATTTGCCGGCCTCACATCAGCAAACAATGGAAAACGAGAAACAATCTTGGTGGGCGGTGAGGGACTCGAACCCCCGACCCTCTCCGTGTAAAGGAGACGCTCTACCAACTGAGCTAACCGCCCGGCTGGCGACCGTTACGGCATGGTCCCGGTCCGGTGCAAGGGTCCGCACCCCGGATCCTTATCAGGGGTCGATGAGCCGCGTCGCCAGCGCGGGTGTCAGGCCGATGCTCTCGACAGGGTCGGGCCTTGACGGGGCCTGCCCAAATGCGCCCGCGGCCAGAACCGCGCGGGTCCCCGCCTCGACCGAGCAGATCACCGGAACGGGAACCTGCGGGGCGATCCGCACGGCGAGCCCGGCCAGACCGGCACCGCCCAGGATGACCGACTCGGCGCCGGCCCCCGCGCAGGCGCGGCAGGCTTCGGCGAGGATCTCCAGGGCCGCGTCCGGGTCACGGGCGATGGTGCCGCCGCTCGGAGCCACCGTGCGGAGGGCCGCGAGGGCGTCGGCGAGGCCGAGCGCCGCCACGAACTCCCGCAGCATCGGCTCCCAGGCCGCGCCCCCGGTGACGATCCCGAAGCGACCGGACGCAGCGGCCTCGCGGCAGGCCGCTTCCGCCATGCCGATGACCGGTACCCGCGACAGCTCACGCAGGGCGAGGAGGCCCGGATCACCGAAGCAGGCCAGGTAGACCGCATCGCAGCCGGCGCCGTGCTCCGCGAGAGCGTCGAGGGCCGCGTGGCCGGCGATCGCCGCCGCCGCCCGGCTCGCGATGTAGCGGGCTCCGAACCGGCCGGTGACGGCGCGCAGCTCCGCACGGCCGCCGAGCTGAGTGCGGACATGGCCGGCGACGAGATCGGTGACGTGCGCACTCGTGTTCGGGTTGATCAGCAGGATGCGCATCCGGGCCTCCGCGCTCGCGTCCGCGCATGAAAAAGCCCCCGGGGCTCGGGGCACCGGGGGCTCGTCTCAATCGATCGGGCGGCTCAGTGCGCCACGAAGGCGGCGCCGTCCTCTTCGGTCCGGGCGGGCTTGGCCACCGGGAGCGGCTCCTCCCACTCGATCGCCTCGGGCTGACGGACCAGCGCCTTCTCCAGCACCTGATCCATCCGCGACACAGGCACGATCTCCAGCCCGTTCTTCACGCTGTCGGGCACCTCGGCGATGTCCTTGGCGTTCTCCTCGGGGATCAGCACCGTCTTGATGCCGCCGCGCAGCGCGGCCAGCAGCTTCTCCTTCAGGCCGCCGATCGGGAGGACCCGGCCGCGGAGCGTCACCTCGCCGGTCATCGCGACGTCGCGACGGACCGGGATCCCGGTGAGCGTCGAGATGATCGCGGTGGCCATGGCGATGCCGGCCGACGGACCGTCCTTCGGGGTCGCCCCTTCCGGAACGTGGACGTGGATGTCGCGCCGATCGAACAGCGGCGGCTCGATGCCGAAATCGATCGCCCGGGAGCGGACGTAGCTCGCCGCCGCCGAGATCGACTCCTTCATCACGTCTTTCAGGTTGCCGGTGACCGTCATCTTGCCCTTGCCGGGCATCATGACGCCCTCGATCGTCAGCAACTCGCCGCCGACCTCGGTCCAGGCCAGACCCGTCACCACGCCGACCTGATCGTCCGCGTCGATCTCGCCGTAGCGGAACTTCGGCGGGCCGAGGAAGACCGGAAGGGTGTCCGGGGTCACCGCGACCGACTTGGTCTTGGTGATCAGGATCTCCTTCACCGCCTTGCGGATCAGGTTGGACAGCTCGCGCTCCAGGTTGCGGACGCCGGCCTCCCGCGTGTAGCGGCGGACCAGCATCATCAGGCCATCGTCGTCGATCGACCACTCGTGCGTCCCGAGGCCGTGCTTCTTCAGGGCGTTCGGGATCAGGTGCTTGCGCGCGATCTCGACCTTCTCCTCCTCGGTGTACCCGGCGATGCGGATCACCTCCATCCGGTCCATGAGCGGGCCCGGGATGTTGAGGGTGTTGGCCGTGGTCACGAACATCACGTTCGAGAGGTCGTAATCCACCTCCAGGTAGTGGTCGTTGAAGGTGCTGTTCTGCTCAGGGTCGAGAACCTCGAGGAGCGCCGCCGACGGATCGCCGCGGAAGTCCATGCCCATCTTGTCGATTTCGTCGAGCAGGATGAGCGGGTTCGAGGTCTTGGCCTTGCGCATCGACTGCACGATCTTGCCGGGCATCGAGCCGATATAGGTCCGGCGGTGACCGCGGATCTCAGCCTCGTCGCGCACGCCGCCGAGCGACATCCGGACGAACTCGCGACCCGTCGCCTTGGCGATGGACTTGCCGAGCGAGGTCTTACCGACGCCGGGAGGACCGACGAGGCACAGGATCGGGCCGGTGAGCTTGTTCGCGCGCTGCTGCACCGCGAGGTACTCGACGATCCGCTCCTTGACCTTGTCGAGGCCGAAATGGTCGTCGTCGAGCAGCGCCTGGGCACCCAGCAGGTCCTTCTTGATCTTCGAGCGCTTGCCCCACGGGATGCCGAGCATCCAGTCGAGGTAGTTGCGCACGACGGTCGCCTCGGCCGACATCGGCGACATCTGGCGCAGCTTCTTCAGCTCGGCCGTCGCCTTGTCGCGGGCCTCCTTGGAGAGCTTGGTCTTCTCGATCTTCTCTTCCAGTTCGGCCAGCTCGTCGCGGCCATCCTCGGAGTCGCCCAGCTCCTTCTGGATCGCCTTCATCTGCTCGTTCAGGTAGTACTCGCGCTGGGTCTTCTCCATCTGCCGCTTGACGCGGGTCCGGATGCGCTTCTCCACCTGGAGCACGGAGATCTCGCTCTCCATCAGCGACAGCACGCGCTCGAGGCGCTGCGCCACCGTGGGGGTCTCCAGGATGCCCTGCTTGTCGGAGATCTTGACGAGCAGGTGCGAGCCGATCGTGTCGGCGAGCTTGGACGGCTCGTCGATCTGGGTCACGGCGGAGACGACCTCGGGAGAGATCTTCTTGTTCAGCTTGACATAGTTCTCGAACTCCGAGAGCACGGAGCGCGCGAGCGCCTCGGCCTCGACGCGGTCGCCGAGCTCGTCGTGGAGCGCCTCGGCGGTCGCCTCGTAGAACTCGTCCGAGCGGGTGAAGTCGACGACCTTGGCGCGGCCGACACCCTCGACCAGCACCTTCACGGTGCCGTCGGGCAGCTTCAGCAACTGGAGCACCGAGGCGAGCGTGCCGATCTTGTAGATGGCGTCGGTCGCCGGGTCGTCGTCGCCCGCGTTGATCTGGGTGGCGAGCAGGATGTGGCGGTCGGTGCGGACGGCCTCCTCGAGGGCGCGGATCGACTTCTCGCGGCCCACGAACAGGGGCACGATCATGTGCGGGAAGACGACGATGTCGCGCAGGGGGAGGACGGCGTAGGTGCCCGTCGAACCCGGGACCACCGGCTGGCGCGATTTCGACTGTGACATGTGACTTCCTCTCAGGGACGCCCAGGTTCGACGCCCCCATGCACGGAGCGCGCCTACAGCCGGGTGCCGACCGGGCCGCGAGGGTCGGATTTCGCTAACTTTGCGGCTGGCGACGCGGACCGGACCTCGAAGGAGCGTGCGGCCACCGCGCTGAGCCTGAGGTGGCTGCGAGGAAGCGCGTTTTCAAGGCGATCCCCGCAGCGCGCCCGGCCTGGGCCGGGCGCCTGATGCAACCCTGCCGAGTGCCTACGCGCTGACGCTCGCGGGCGT
Source organism: Methylobacterium sp. NPDC080182 (assembly GCF_050281105.1). NCBI lineage: Bacteria > Pseudomonadati > Pseudomonadota > Alphaproteobacteria > Hyphomicrobiales > Methylobacteriaceae > Methylobacterium > Methylobacterium sp. NPDC080182. The sequence continues at coordinate 335,423 of NZ_JBNNWO010000001.1, read as the reverse complement.
GTCCTTGTTGCGGTCGCCGTGGATGTAGAGGGGGCGCGACTTGCCCTCCACCACCTCCGGACCGATGACCACCTGCTCCACGGACTCGAGGCCCGGCAGGTCGTACATCGTGTCGAGCAGGATGGTCTCCAGGATGGAGCGCAGGCCGCGGGCGCCGGTCTTGCGCTCGATCGCCTTGCGGGCGACGAGCGACAGCGCCTCGTCCTGGAACGTCAGGTCGACGTTCTCCATCTCGAACAGCCGCTGGTACTGCTTGACCAGGGCGTTCTTCGGCTCCTGCAGGATCTTCTTCAGCGCGGCCTCGTCGAGGTCCTCCAGGGTCGCCAGAACCGGCAGACGGCCGACGAACTCGGGGATGAGGCCGAACTTCAGCAGGTCCTCCGGCTCGACCGAGCGGAAGATCTCGCCGGTGCGGCGGTCGTCCGGGGCCTGCACGGTCGCGCCGAAGCCGATCGAGGTGCCCTTGCCGCGCTGGGAGATGATCCGCTCCAGCCCCGCGAAGGCGCCGCCGCAGATGAACAGGATGTTGGTGGTGTCGACCTGCAGGAATTCCTGCTGCGGGTGCTTCCTTCCGCCCTGGGGCGGGACGGAGGCGACCGTGCCCTCCATGATCTTCAGGAGCGCCTGCTGCACGCCCTCGCCCGACACGTCGCGGGTGATCGACGGGTTGTCGGACTTCCGGGAGATCTTGTCGATCTCGTCGATGTAGACGATGCCGCGCTGGGCCCGCTCGACGTTGTAGTCCGAGGCCTGGAGCAGCTTGAGGATGATGTTCTCGACGTCCTCACCGACGTAGCCGGCCTCGGTGAGCGTCGTGGCGTCCGCCATGGTGAACGGCACGTCGAGGATCCGGGCCAGCGTCTGCGCGAGCAGGGTCTTGCCCGAGCCGGTCGGCCCGATCAGCATGATGTTGGACTTGGCCAGCTCGACGTCGTTGTGCTTCGTCGCGTGGGCGAGCCGCTTGTAGTGGTTGTGCACCGCGACCGAGAGGACCTTCTTGGCGAAGTCCTGGCCGATGACGTAGTCGTCGAGGACGCGGCGGATCTCCTTGGGCGTCGGCACGCCGTCGCGGCTCTTCACCAGCGAGGATTTCGACTCCTCGCGGATGATGTCCATGCACAGCTCGACGCACTCGTCGCAGATGAACACCGTGGGGCCGGCGATCAGCTTGCGGACCTCGTGCTGGCTCTTGCCGCAGAACGAGCAATACAGCGTGCTCTTCGAGTCGTTGCCGCCAGTCTTGCTCATATCGGTCTCCGATTCCTCGCGTCCGCCGCCGGCAAGGGGCGGACGCGCATCGCATGAATGTAGGGGGCCCGTTTAAAGAAACAGTGTGCTGCGCGCCTTTGACCGAAGGGCCCGAACCTCGATGCAAACACGCTGCCGCGGCGGGATCAAGGCCGCGCCGCGGCGGTCAGGCGACGCGGGCCGGTCAGGCGGCCGCCGGCTCGGGACGCTTCTCGATCACCTCGTCGATGAGCCCGAACTCCTTGGCCGCGTCGGCGGTCATGAAGTTGTCGCGCTCCAGCGCCGTGTGGATCGTGTCGTAGTCGCGGCCGGTGTGCTTCACGTAGATCTCGTTCAGGCGCCGCTTCAGCGCCTCGATCTCGCGGGCGTGGATCAGGATGTCGGTCGCCTGCCCCTGGAAGCCGCCGGACGGCTGGTGGACCATGATCCGGGCGTTCGGCAGGGCGAAGCGGTGGCCCGGCTCGCCGGCGGTGAGCAGCAGGGAGCCCATCGAGGCGGCCTGGCCGACGCAGAGGGTCGTCACCGGGCAGCGGATGAACTGCATCGTGTCGTAGATCGACAGGCCCGAGGTGACCACGCCGCCGGGGGAGTTGATGTAGAAGGAGATTTCCTTCTTCGGGTTCTCCGCCTCGAGGAAGAGCAGCTGCGCCACGATCAGCGACGCGCCGTAATCCTCCACGGGGCCGGTGAGGAAGATGATGCGCTCGCGGAGCAGGCGGGAGTAGATGTCGAAGGCGCGCTCGCCGCGGCTCGACTGCTCGACGACCATCGGCACGAGCGCGTTGTTGTAGACGTCGATCGGATCTCTCATCTCATCCTGCCCCGGAGTGAGGCCCGGGGCTGCCGCGAATCAGGGCAGCCCCGGGCATGTCAGCGAACACCGGCGATGCTTAACCATCGCCTAACCCTTGCCCGCCGTCCTGGGACAGAGCGGGACTCAGTCGGCCTTGGCTTCGGTCTTGGCGTCGGTCTTGGACTCGCCCTTGGCCTCGGCCTTGTCTGCCGGCTTGCCGCCGGTCGTGTCGTCGTCATCTTCGTCCGCGAAAAGCGCCTCTTTCGAGACGGGCTCCTCGACGAGCTTGACCTGCCCGAGGACGTGGTCGACGACCTTCTCCTCGAACAGGGGCGCGCGGAGTTCCGCGAGCGCCTGCGCATTCTTCCGGTAGAAGTCCCAGACCTGCTGCTCCTGGCCCGGGAACTGCCGGACCCGGGCGATGAGGGCCTGGTTCACCTCCTCGTCCGAGACCTTGATATCGGCGCTCTCGCCGACCTGCGCAAGCACGAGACCGAGACGGACGCGCCGTTCCGCGATCTTCCGGTACTCGGCCTGGGCCTTCTCCTCGGTGGTGTCCTCGTCCTCGAAGGTCTTGCCGCGGGTCTTGAGGTCCTGCTCGACCTGGGCCCACACGGCGGCGAATTCCTGCGCGACCAAAGACGGGGGCAGCTCGAAGGCGTACTTGCCGTCCAGCGCGTCGAGGAGCTCCTTCTTGAGCCGGCGGCGCGAGGCGGCCTCGAAATCCCGGCCGATCGCCTCGGACACGGCTTCGCGGAGCTTCTCCAGCGACTCCATGCCCATGGACTTGGCGAGCTCGTCGTCGATCTTGGCCTCGCCCGCCGCCTGGATCTTCGTGACGGTCACGTCGAACTCGGCGTCCTTGCCGGCGAGGTGCTCGGCCCCGTACTCGGCCGGGAAGGTGACCTTCACGAGGCGCTTGTCGCCGACCTTGGCGCCGACGAGCTGCTCCTCGAAGCCCGGGATGAACGAGCCGGAGCCGAGCTCCAGGTCGATGCCCTCGCCCTTGCCGCCCTGGAACTCCTCGCCGTCGATGCGGCCGACGAAGTCGATGGTGACGCGGTCGCCGCTCTGGGCCTCGGCGCCCTCCTCGCGCTCGGTGAACGGACGGCTCTGGCCGGCCATGCGCTCCAGGGCCTCGTCGACCTCGGCGTCGGCGGGCTTGGCGACGAGCTTGGTCAGGCTGACGTCGGAGAGGTCGGCGAGCTCGAAGCTCGGCATCACCTCGAGGGCGACCTTGAAGGCGAGGTCGCCCTTGGCGTCGAGCGCCTTCTCGACCTCGGCCTGATCGGTCGGGAATTCGACCTGCGGCTCCAGGGCGAGCTTGAGGCCGTTATCGGTGACGATCTGGCGGTTCGCCTCGTTGACGGCGTTCTGCACCACCTCGGCCATCACGGAGCGGCCGTAGACCTTGCGCAGGTGCGCGACCGGCACCTTGCCGGGACGGAAGCCCTTGAGCTGCACCTTGTCCTTCATGCCGGACAGCTCGTTGGTCAGGCGCTCCTCGAGTTCCTGGGCGGCCAGCAGAACCTGAAACTCGCGCTTCAGCCCCTGGGCGTTGATCTCGGTCACCTGCATCGTCGTCGTCGCTCTTCAAAGAAACCTGGGTTCGCCGGCCGGGCCGGCGTCGTGCTCGCGCGGACCGGGATGCCGAGATGTCGGGTAACGGGGCGGAGGGTCCCGAGGAGACCGCAACCTCAGCAGAGGTCCTGGTGCGGGCGGAGGGGCTCGAACCCCCACGTCTTGCGACACTGGAACCTAAATCCAGCGCGTCTACCAGTTCCGCCACGCCCGCGCGCGCCGACATCCGGCGCATCGCCGGCCGCCGGAAGCGCGCCCTATAGCATGGGCCGGCGGGCCCGCAGCAAAAAACTTGCCCCTGTGGCGCGGGAGCCCGCGCGCCGCTAAGGAGCGGGTCCGTCGCGAGCCGCAGCCGAGATCCCATGCCGCCATCCCGCACCGTGCCGCCGATCGATTCGCGCGCCGGCATGCCGTCGCGACGAACCCTTCTCGCCGCCGCGGCGGCCTTCGGGCTCGCGCCGGAGGCCGCGCGGGCCCAGGGGCCGGCCGCCGCGCCTGGGACATCCGCGCCCGTCCAGCCTGAGCCCGCGGCCGCGCCGACGGCCCTGCCGGCGGCACCCGGCAAGGCCCGGTTCAGGCCGGACCCCGCACCCGAGACGCCGGTCTGGTGCTTCGACGGCAAGGCCCTGCCGCCCGTGGTCCGGGTTAAGCTCGGGCAGGCGTTGCGCCTCAAGGTCGAGAACCGGACCGACAAGCCGCTGTCGCTCCATTGGCACGGGGTGCGCAACGTCAACGCCATGGATGGCGTCGGCGGCGTGACCCAGGCGCCGATCCCGCCGGGCGGCGACTTCCTCTACACTTTCACGCCGCCGGATGCCGGCTCCTACCTGATCCGGCCCCTGGTCGTCGGCGGGGCGAGCGAGCCGTCGGGCCGGGGCCTCGCGGGCATGCTGGTCGTCGAGGAGACGAACCCGCCCGCAGTCGATGCCGACGTCAGCGTCGTCCTGCAGGACTGGCGGCTCCAGGACGACGGCACCCTCATGCCGTTCGGGCAGACGGCGCTCGCGGCCGCGAACGGGCGCCTCGGCAACCTCGTGACCGTCAACGGCAAGCCGGTGCCGGGCGCCTTCGAGGCGAGGCCCGGCTCCCGAATCCGCCTGCGTCTCGGCAATGCCTGCAACGCCCGGGCAACGCGCATCAAGTTCGAGGGCGTGAAGGTCTACGTGGCGGCGGTCGACGGCCAGCCCACCGACACGTTCGAGCCCCTGCGGGCGACCCTGCCCTTCCCGCCGGGCACCCGCTACGACCTGCTCGTCGACCTGCCGGAGGAGGAAGGCGCCACCTGCGAGATCCACGCGCTGATCGGCAAGGGCCTGGTCCTGGCGAGCGTCGTCACCAAGGGTGCCCGGATCACCGAGAAGCGGCCCCCGATCGGGCCGATCGGCGAGAACAAGCGCCTGCCGGCCGAGATCAAGCTCCAGAACGCCCTGCGCCGCGACGTGGTGATCACCGGCGGCGCCTTCGTGCCGAAGGGCAAGGACGGAGTGAAGGACGGAGCCAAGGACGGCCCCGCGCCCGATCCGGTCTACACGGGCGACCCGCAGAAGATCTGGTCGGTGAACGGCGCGAGCGGCACCGCCGGCCTCGCGCCGATCTTCTCGGTGAAGCGCGGGCAGGTGGTGGTGCTGGCCCTGCGCAACGAGACCGCCTTCCCGCAGGCCCTGCACCTGCACGGCCACTGCTTCCGCCTGCTCCATCCCCTGGACGACGGCTGGGAGCCCTACTGGCTCGACACGTTCCAGCTCCTGGAGGGGCGGACGGCCCGGATCGGCTTCCTGGCGGACAATCCGGGGCGCTGGCTGATCAGCGCCACGGTGCTGGAGCGGTTCGACACCGGCCTCTGGACGATGTTCGAGGTCACCTGAGCGGTCAGCCGCCGGGTCAGCCCCCGGTCGACGCGACGAGGTCGCGCAAGACCGCCGGCATCAGCTCGGGGATATCCTCGGCGATCAGGCCCGGCCCGTGGCGCAGGCCCGCATCCCCGTGGAGCCAGACGCCGGCCGCGGCGGCCGCGAAGGGCTCCATGCCCTGCGCGAGCAGGCCGGCGATCAGGCCGCCGAGCACGTCCCCGGACCCGGCCGTCCCGAGATAGGGGCTGCCGTGGTCGTTGATGGCCGCACGGCCGTCGGGGGCCGCGATCACGGTGTCAGCCCCCTTGAAGACCACCACGGCGCCGGTGAGCGCGGCCGCCGCGCGGGCCCGGGCGACCTTGTCGGCGCCCTCAACCATCGCGTCCGTCCCGTCGAAGAGCCGCGCGAACTCGCCGGCATGCGGTGTCAGCACGGCCCGCGCGTCCCCGTCGGCGAGATGGGCGGCGAGCAGCGGCGCTTTGCCGGCGAAGCTCGTCAGCGCGTCGGCGTCGAGGACGAGGCCGCGCCCGGCCGCAGCCGCGACGGCCACGCGCTCCCGGGTCGGCTCGCCGGTGCCGAGCCCGGGTCCGGCCAGGATCACGTTCAGCCGCTCGTCGGTGAGCAGGTCGTCGAGGTCGTCGGTGCTCTCGCAGGGCCGCAGCATGATCGCCGTGAGGTGGGCGGCGTTCTCGGGCAGCGCGGCTGCCGGGGACGCGACGGTGACGAGCCCGGCGCCGACCCGCAGGGCGCCGCGGGCGGCGAGCCGGGCGGCGCCGGTCTTGGTGGCCGGCCCGGACAGGACCAGGGCGTGGCCGCGGGTGTACTTGTGGCTCGCGCCGGTGAGGTGCGGGACGTCCCGGCCCCACAGGTCGGGCCCGTTCCGGTCGAGGGGCGCGCCGGCGGCCAGGCCCGCCTCCAGCGCCGCCGGGCCGGTCCCGATATCGGCGAGGCTGAGCTGGCCGCACAGGCCCCGCCCGGGCTGGAGCAGGTGCCCGGGCTTGAAGGTCACGAAGGTCACGGTCTCCACTGCCCGGATGGCGGCGCCGCGCACCGCGCCGGTATCGCCGTCGACCCCGCTCGGCACGTCGACGGCGAGCACCGGCATCCCGGTCTCATTCACCGCCTCCACGAGCGCGCGGGCGGCGCCGTCGAGGTCGCGCGACAGGCCGGCGCCGAACAGCGCGTCGATCACGAGGTCGCCGGACGGCAGCGCGCCGCCCTCGGCCGGGTGCACCGGCCCCGTCCAGGCCGCGGCCGCGAGCGCGGCGTCCCCCGTCAGCGCCGACACCGCGCCGAGGCAGAGGAGTTCGACCGCGTAGCCGGCTTCGGCCAGCAGGCGCGCGGCCACGAAGCCGTCGCCGCCGTTGTTGCCCGGCCCGCACAGGACGACGACGCGGCCACCGGCCGGGAGCCTCGCCCGGGCGCGCCCGGCCACGGCGGCCCCGGCCGCCTCCATCAGCGTCAGGCCCGGCACGCCGCCCTCGATTGCCGCGGCATCGACCCGCCTCATCGCCGCGACCGTCAGCAACCGCATATCCGTCTCCGCCTCTGCCCGTGCACCGATCAGCCCTGACTAAAATCGCGCCAGATTCCGGTGAAGCGCTCTAAGGATGTGCGTGCATCGCACAGCAAATAGGCACTATGGTCGGACACGCCGCGAAAACGGCGTGGCGAAGGCGTCACGAGGATGTTAGAAATGCCAGGCACCGCAGCGCAGGCCCGAGCGGCATGAAGAAGATCGAAGCGATCATCAAGCCTTTCAAGCTCGACGAGGTGAAGGAGGCGCTCCAGGAGGTCGGCCTCCAGGGCATCACCGTCATCGAGGCGAAGGGTTTCGGCCGTCAGAAGGGCCACACGGAGCTCTACCGGGGCGCCGAGTACGTGGTCGACTTCCTGCCCAAGGTGAAGCTCGAGATCGTCCTGTCGGACGCCCTGGTCGAGGGCGCCGTGGAGGCGATCCGCAAGTCGGCCCAGACCGGGCGCATCGGCGACGGCAAGATCTTCGTCTCGACGATCGAGGAGGCGATCCGCATCCGCACAGGCGAGACCGGCACGGACGCGATCTGACCCGAGCCCGCCCGCGGTCCAGGACCGCCGGCGGCCGCGCACCGCGCGACACTGCCTAAGATTTCGCACTGCGCGAATGTCCGGCATCGGCGCCTCCGGCCCTGGAGCGCCGCTTCCCGCACCCCACATCATCGGGAACGACCGGCCCGACCGGCCGCTCGAACCGGATGCAGGAGGAAGTGCGATGGCCGCCACGGACCCGCGCGAGACCGCCAAGATCTACGATCTGTCCGCGTTCCGACGCGCGCGCGAGACCGCCCGGGCGGCTCCGGAGGCGAAGCCTTCGCCCGTGCCGAGCTTCGGCGGGGGCGCTTGGTACCACGAGGCCGCCATCCGCGAGGACGAGCGCCCGCGGCGGTCCTGAGGCGGAGGAATTCGGGAGCGATGGCGCCCCTGCGGCCGTCGAGCAGGCCCGACGAGCTCCCTCACCCGACCCACTCATCCTGACGTGCCCGCGCCAGCGGGCCTCGAGAGGGCGCCCGGCGGTCCGCGCGATCCCCGGAGGCCTCCGTCGAGGCCTGCGCCGTGCTCCAACCCCCAGGACGGGGTAGATCGGAAGCCCGTTACCCCGGAAACGGCGAAGCCGGACCCGAGGGCCCGGCTTCGCATCGTCTGTCGAAGCTCCGCGTCTTACGCGGCTGCAGCGGCCTCGGTCGGCACGGAAGCGATCGTCTTCAGCACCTGCGAGGCGATCTGGTAGGGGTCGCCCTGCGAGTTCGGACGGCGGTCCTCCAGGTAGCCCTTGTAGCCGTTGTTCACGAAGGAGTGCGGCACGCGGATCGAGGCGCCGCGGTCGGCCACGCCGTACGAGAACTCGTGGATCGAGGCGGTCTCGTGCTTGCCGGTCAGGCGCATGTGGTTGTCCGGACCGTAGACGGCGATGTGCTCCTCGCGGGCGTTCTTGAACGCCTCCATGAGCTTCTCGAAGTAGGCCTTGCCGCCGTGCTCGCGCATGAACGCGGTCGAGAAGTTGCAGTGCATGCCCGACCCGTTCCAGTCGGTGTCGCCGAGCGGCTTGCAGTGGTACTCGACGTCGATGCCGTACTTCTCGCAGAGGCGCTGCAGGAGGTAGCGGGCCATCCACATCTCGTCGGCGGCCTTCTTGGAGCCCTTGCCGAAGATCTGGAACTCCCACTGGCCCTTGGCCACCTCGGCGTTGATGCCCTCGTGGTTGATGCCGGCGTCGAGGCAGAGGTCGAGGTGCTCCTCGACGATCTTGCGGGCGACGTCGCCGACGTTCGAATAGCCGACGCCGGTGTAGTACGGGCCCTGCGGCGCCGGGTAGCCGGAGGCCGGGAAGCCGAGCGGGCGGCCGTCCTTGTACAGGAAGTACTCCTGCTCGAAGCCGAACCAGGCGCCGGCATCGTCCAGGATGGTGGCGCGCTTGTTGGACTCGTGCGGGGTCACGCCGTCCGGCATCATCACTTCGCACATCACCAGCACGCCGTTCTTGCGGGCCGGGTCGGGGAAGTGGCGCACGGGCTTCAGCATGCAGTCGGAGCTGCCGCCCTCGGCCTGCTTGGTGGACGAGCCGTCGAAGCCCCACATCGGGAGCTGCTCGAGGGTCGGGAAGCTGTCGAATTCCTTGATCTGCGTCTTACCGCGGAGGTTCGGGGTCGGCGTGTACCCGTCGAGCCATATGTACTCGAGCTTGTATTTGGTCATTCCGGTTCTCTCGTCCGTATCGATGCGCGACCTGGGCAACCCGGGAAGACGCGAACGGCTTGCCGCCTCGTCGACGGCTGCGGCCGCATTTGCATGGATCGTGCCAGGAAGGCCATTGCCGGAGAACAACGGTGCCCTAGAAACGGAGCTGCCGATCACGGTTACGAGATCGGGTGCGCGAACGGGCCGATCGTTTCATCCGTCGGCTGATTCCGCTGCCCGGCGGGTGGCAAGGTACGCCCGCGCCGGATATCAAGCGCCGCTTGCCGGCGCGCAACCGCGTGCGGGTGCGCCACGAGAGCCGATTCAGAGATCCCTGGAGGATGCCCACGATGACGACTGCGGCCGAGGTGCTGAAGACGATCCGGGACAACGACGTGCGTTACGTGGACTTCCGGTTCACCGACCCGCGCGGCAAGTGGCAGCACGTCACGTTCGACGTGTCGCTCATCGACGAGGAGATCTTCGACGAGGGCACCATGTTCGACGGCTCCTCGATCGCCGGATGGAAGGCGATCAACGAGTCCGACATGCTGCTGATGCCGGATCCCGTCACCGCCACGCTGGACCCGTTCTTCTCGGCCGCGACCATGTCGATCGTCTGCGACGTGCTGGAGCCGGCCACCGGCGAGCCCTACGGCCGTGACCCGCGCGGCACCGCCAAGCGCGCCGAGGCCTACCTGCAACAGACCGGCATCGGCGACACGATCTACGTCGGCCCCGAGGCCGAGTTCTTCGTGTTCGACGACGTGAAGTTCGGCGCCGACCCGTACCGCACGGGCTTCGAGCTCGACTCCACCGAATTGCCGACCAACGGCTTCACCGATTACGAGGGCGGCAACCTCGGCCACCGGGTCCAGACCAAGGGCGGCTACTTCCCGGTGCCGCCGCAGGACTCGGCGCAGGACATGCGCGGCGAGATGCTCGCGGCCATGCAGTCCATGGGCGTGAAGGTCGAGAAGCACCACCACGAGGTGGCCTCGGCCCAGCACGAACTCGGCATGAAGTTCGACACGCTGACCCTGCTCGCCGACCACATGCAGATCTACAAGTACTGCATCCACAACGTCGCGCAGAGCTACGGCAAGTCCGCGACCTTCATGCCCAAGCCCGTCTACGGCGACAACGGCTCGGGCATGCACGTCCACCAGTCGATCTGGAAGGACGGCAAGCCGGTCTTCGCGGGCGACAAGTATGCCGGCCTGTCCCAGGAGTGCCTCTGGTACATCGGCGGCATCATCAAGCACGCCAAGGCGCTGAACGCCTTCACCAACCCGTCGACCAACTCGTACAAGCGCCTGGTGCCGGGCTACGAGGCGCCGGTGCTGCTCGCCTACTCGGCGCGCAACCGCTCGGCCTCCTGCCGCATCCCGTGGACCAAGAGCCCGAAGGCCAAGCGCGTCGAGGTCCGCTTCCCCGATCCGATGGCGAACCCCTACCTCGCCTTCTCCGCGCTGCTGATGGCCGGCCTCGACGGCATCCGGAACAAGATCGACCCGGGCCCGGCCATGGACAAGGACCTGTACGAGCTGCCGCCGCGGGAGCTGAAGAAGATCCCGACCGTGTGCGGGTCGCTCCGGGAGGCCCTGAACAGCCTCGACAAGGACCGGGCCTTCCTCAAGGAGGGCGGCGTGTTCTCGGACGACCAGATCGACTCGTTCATCGAGCTGAAGATGACCGAGGTGCTGCGCTACGAGATGACGCCGCACCCGATCGAGTTCGTGCAGTACTACTCGCTGTGATGTGAGAGCCGGCCGGGCACGAGGCCCGGCCCGGCACGCACTTCCGGGCCGGGGCCTCTCGCGGGGCCCCGGCCTTTTTCTTGGGGACGCTCAGACGTTACCCCTCGCCGCCTCACCCGAGGCAGCCCGTGAGCGCCGAGACCGGGTCGGGACCGGTGCGGTCCCGGGCATGCCCGGCGGCCGGCTGCATAGGTGCCCGCGCACACGGAGCCCGAACGATGCTCACCCTCGACCACCTCGTCGTCGTCGCGCCCGACCTCGCGGAGGGCGTGGCCCATGTGCGGGACTGCCTCGGCCTCGCCATGCCCGAGGGCGGTCGCCACCGCGAGATGGGCACGCGCAACCACCTGCTGCGCCTCGGCGACGCCCTGTTCCTGGAGGTGATCGCCGTCGATCCGGAGGCGCCGCCGCCGTCGGGCGCCCGTTGGTTCGGCCTCGGCGACGCGGCGCGGGTGCGGGCCGACTGGGATTCGGGCCGGCGGCTGCGCGGCTTCGTCGCCCGCGCGGACGATCTCGACGGCCTCCTCGCCGCACACGGCGCGCTCCTCGGCGCGGCGGCGACGATGACCCGGGGCGACCTGTCCTGGCGCTTCGCGGTGCCCCCGGGCGGGGCGTGGCCGGCGGACGGGGCCGCGCCCTGCGCGATGGCGTGGGGACCGCGCGGCAATCCCGCCGCGACGATGCCGGATCTCGGCGCCGGTCTGGAGGCGCTCGTCCTGACGCACCCGGATCCCGACGCCATCGCGGGGCTTCACGCGGCGCTGGGCCTCGTCGCTCCACCGCAGGTTGTGGCCGGCCGGGGCCCGCGCTGGACCGCCCGGATCAGCACGCCGTCGGGCCCGCGGACCCTGACCTGAGGGCGACGGACCCTCCTCGCCGGCCTGATCGGGTGGGCGACCGGCGAGGAGGGCCTGGCCGGGACTCGGAAGCCCAGGCAGCCACAACCTACCAGCGACTTATCGCGGTGCGGTGACAGGAAAGTCTCACTCCGCACAGGAAGTGTGCAGGCTCCGCCGGACGATCAGGTGTGCGCGAAGATGTCGGTCTCGGGCCAGCCGTCGAGATCGAGGCGCGCCCGCGTCGGCAGGAAGCCAAAGCAGGCGGACGCGAGGTCGGTGCGACCCTCCCGGACCAGCATCGCGTCGAGCCGCTCCCGGGCCGCGTGGAGGTGGAGGACGTCCGAGGCCGCGTAGTCGAGCTGGGCCTGCGACAGGGTCTCGGCGCCCCAGTCCGAGGATTGCTGCTGCTTCGACAGGTCGACGCCGACCAGCTCGCGGACCACGTCCTTCAGCCCGTGGCGATCCGTGTAGGTGCGCGCGAGCTTCGAGGCGATCTTGGTGCAGTAGACCGGGCTCGGCATCACGCCGAGGGCCCTGTACAGAACCGCCACGTCGAACCGCGCGAAGTGGAAGATCTTCAGGATGCCGGGATCGGCCAGGACCCGCTTGAGCACGACCGGCTCTGGCCCGTCCTGCGGGATCTGCACCACGTCGGCCGTGCCGTCGCCGGTGGAGAGCTGCACCACGCAGAGGCGGTCCCGATGCGGGTTGAGACCGAGCGTCTCGGTGTCGATGGCCACCGCCCGCCCCGCGTCGTAGGTGGCGGGCAGGTCGCCGCGGTGGAGACGTACGGTCGGGCTCGGCATCGTTCTCGGACCTTGCGGGTTTTCGGCCGGTAGCATCGGTGCCAAGTGCCGGCAAGCCGCGGACGATCCGCGCGGCCGGGATCGACAGGGAGCTGGACATGACGGCAGCCGAGGTGATCGCGACCCTGGGGTTGAAGCCCCATCCGGAGGGCGGCCATTACCGCGAGACGTTCCGCGATCCACGGACCGTCGACGGCCGTTCGGTCGGCACCGCGATCTACTTCCTGCTCGATCTCGGCGAGGTCTCGGCGTGGCACCGGGTCGACGCCACCGAGATCTGGCACTGGCACGCCGGCGCGCCGCTGGTGATCACCACGAGCCCCAACGGGCACGACGCCGAGGCCCGGCATCTCGGGCCGGACCTCGCCGCCGGGCAGCGCCCGCAATGCGTCGTGCCGGCCGGCCACTGGCAGACCGCCACCAGCCTGGGCGCCTGGACGCTCGTCGGCTGCACGGTCTCGCCGGGCTTCGACTTCGCCGGCTTCGAGATGGCGCCGCCCGACTGGCGGCCGACGCCGCGCGGATGATCCGCGGCTATCATGGCGGCGGCGCGCCGGGGCGTGCGGGGTCACGCCCCTGTCACCGTCCCCCTATACCGGCGGCCTGAAACGGGAGGTTCGCGATGCGTGCGATCATGTTGGGGCTGGGGCTGCTTCTGGGAGCGGGCCCCGCGCTCGCCGGCGAGGCCGCCCAGCTCGGCCCCCGACCCTTCTATCTCGTCGACCATCTGAAGCCCGGCCCGCTCAAGGAGAGGCTCGCCGCCTGCGGCGTCGACCGGACCTACACGCCCCGGACCTTCTCGATCTCGCACCGCGGCGCGCCGCTGATGTTTCCCGAACACACCCGGGAGGGCCTGCTCGCCGCGTACCGGATGGGCGCCGGGATCATCGAGTGCGACGTGGCCTTCACCAAGGACCGCCAGCTCGTCTGCCGCCACAGCCAGTGCGACCTGCACACGACCACCGACATCCTCGCCCGGCCCGAGCTCGCGGCGAAGTGCACGCAGGGCTTCACGCCGGCCGACCCGGCCACCGGGCGGAAGGCCTCGGCCAAGTGCTGCACCAGCGACCTGACGCTGGACGAATTCAAGTCGCTGAACGGGAAGATGGACGCGTCCGACCCGGACGCCACCACGGTGGCGGCCTACATGAACGCTACGCCGCGCTGGCGCACCGACCTCTACGCCGGCACCGGCACGCTGATGTCGCACAAGGAGTACATCGCGCTGGTGAAGGGGATGGGGCGGAAATTCACCCCCGAGCTGAAGGCGCCCCAGGTTCCGATGCCGTTCCAGGGCACCTACACGCAGGACATGTATGCCCAGCAGCTGGTCGACGAGTACCGGGAGGCCGGGATCGCGGCCTCCGACGTCTACCCGCAGAGCTTCCAGCTCCGCGACATCCTCTACTGGTTGGAGAAGGATCCGGAATTCGGCCGCCAGGCGATCTTCCTCGACGACCGGGACGAGACCGCGAAGGGTTTCGACCCGGAGAAGCCCGCCACGTGGCAGCCCGGCATGGCCGAGCTCGCCCGGAAGGGCGTGAAGATCCTGGCGCCGCCGCTGTGGATGCTGGTCCGGCCGGGCCCGGACGGGACGATCGAGCCCTCGACCTACGCCCGGGAGGCCAAGGCGGCCGGGCTGGGGCTGATCGCGTGGTCTCTGGAGCGCTCGGGCCCCCTGAAGGGCGGCGGCGGGTACTATTACCAGTCGATCAAGCCGGTGGTCACCGGCGACGGCGACATCCTGCGGCTGCTCGACGTCCTGCACGGTCAGGTGGGCGTGCTGGGGGTCTTCTCCGACTGGCCCGCGACCACGACCTTCTACGCCAACTGCGTCGGCGCTCCGTAACGCCGCCGCTCAGTCGGCCCAGAGGGCCACGAGGGAGAAGAAGCCGGCCATCACGAAGTTCACGATCAGGAAGCCGGTGATGATGAGGGCGAGCGTCATGGTGGCCTCGGAGGCGGAGCGGTCTGGGGGATGGGGGCGCGGCGCGGCCAGGTCTTCGTGGACCTGCACCGCCCGCCGATGAGCCCCGCGGCGCGTCCGCGGGGCCGTGCGCGGTGTCCGCTTAGTGCGGGCTCAGCACGTGGAGGAGGTTGAACAGGTACTCGCCGCTCAGCGGCTTCCAGCCGAGCCGCCGCCGGATCAGGCCGTAGCCCGCGCAGGTCAGAGCGGCGGAGCCGAGGACCGCGAGCGTGAACCAAGCGAGGCTGGCGGTCGCGAACCCGACGGCGATGCCGATCAGGGCGACGGTCACGAAGATGATCCGGCTCGGGTTGCGCGGGCCGCGCGTCGTCATGTCGGACATGGGGACCTCCCTCGATCCGGATCAGCGGGCGCGGCAGTTCGGGCCGTACCAAGTCATGGTCCGGCGATCCATGCCGCCGTCCGAGGAGGCGCCGCAGACGGGGAACCGCGCGTCGCCGGTGCGCTGCAGGCTCATGACCTTGTAGAGGTCCTGCTGCGCCTCGCGGCGGCGGTTCTGCTCGGCGAGCTGCGCCTGCCAGTACAGGTTGCTGTTGGACTGGGCCACGGCGCGCTGCTGGTGGAGCCCCATCATGCACTCGGCGAAGCCGTCGGTGCCGGGCTCGAAGCCGAAGGCGTAGCACTGGTTCTGATCCAGCGTGTGGCGCTCCTGCGGGGTGACGCAGGCCGCCAGCCCCAGGGCACAGGCCGCCGCGAGCCCGAGCTTCGCGATTGCGGGCAGCGCGGGGCGGCGGGCCGCGGAGCGGTCGTCACGCATCGCGGTCGTGCGGGAAGAACAATTCTGGCTCGCGCCGATAAACTGAACGCCGAATTTACCGTGAAACCAGTTGTTCATGATCCTCGGGACCTCGATTTCTATCGGCAGGACCATCCGTGAGCCGATGGAAGGAGGTCTATACGAGGCCGTTCGAATTGTTCGTGTCTCAGAACACGCGGGCCGGCGGCTCGATCGCTGCCCGCAATGCCCGTTATCCCGCCCGACGCGCGATTCCGCACGCGGGGAAGGACTTTCGTCACGCTTGATGGGTCGGATGGTCCGGGCTCGCGACCACGGCCGGCGGCGCGCGCGGCGCGTGGGCCGAACCGGCGCGGCCCGGGACGGTCGCCGGCAGGTTGGGCCGGCGCGGGGAGCGCCGTCGTCGGGCTCGGCCGCGCGGAGTGTCGGAAGGAACGCTCACCGGACGGAGAGTTGCGCGTCCGGCGCGGTGGGGCGGCTCGCCCACAGGGCGGGCGCGCCGGGTCGAACCGGCGCGCCCGCGGCGATCAGACGAAGTGCTGGCCGCCGTTGATGGTCAGCGTCGAGCCGTTCACGAAGCCGGCCTCGTCGCTCGCCAGATACTCGACCGCGTGGGCGATCTCGTCGGCCTCGCCGAGGCGGCCGGTCGGGATCGTGGAGATGATCTTGTTGCGGATATCCTCCGCCACCGCCATCACCATCTCGGTGGCGATGTAGCCCGGCGCCACCACGTTGACCGTGATGCCCTTCGAGGCGCTCTCCTGCGCGAGCGCCTTGGCGAAGCCGATCACACCGGCCTTGGCGGCCGAGTAGTTGGTCTGCCCGGCCTGGCCCTTCTGGCCGTTAATCGACGAGATGATGATGATGCGGCCGAAGTTGCGGCTGCGCATGCCCTCGATCAGCGGACGGGTGCAGGTGAACATCGAGTCGAGGTTGGTCTTGATGACCGCCTGCCACTTCTCGAACGTCATCTTGTGGAAGGCACCGTCCCGGGTGATGCCGGCGTTGTTCACCAGGATGTCCACCGGGCCGAGCTCGGCCTCGATCGCCTTGATGCCGGCCTCGCAGCTCGCGAGATCGCCCACGTCGAACTTGAAGACGGGGATGCCGGTCTCGGCCTTGAAGGCGTTGGCCGCCTCGTCGTTGCCGGCGTAGTTGGCGGCGACCTTGTAGCCCTTGTCCTTGAGCCGCTTCGAGATCGCCGCGCCGATGCCGCGGGTGCCGCCCGTCACGAGGGCGACGCGTCCTTGAGCCATTGTTTCCTCCTGTTCGCATCACTTGATGCCGCGTGCGGATGGCGTCCGCACGCGATTTTTTCTGACTTCGGCCTTAAGTCTATGTTGTGGGCCGATACTGTCGTGACAGACCGATCAGGTCCGCTCGACGCACATCGCCACGCCCATGCCGCCGCCGATGCAGAGCGTGGCGAGGCCCTTCTTGGCGTCGCGGCGCTTCATCTCGTGGAGCAGGGTGACGAGGACGCGGGCGCCCGAGGCACCGATCGGGTGGCCGATGGCGATGGCGCCGCCGTTGACGTTCACCTTCGCGTCGTCCCAGCCCATATCCTTGTTCACGGCCAGCGCCTGGGCCGCGAAGGCCTCGTTCGCCTCGATCAGGTCGAGGTCAGACGGCTTCCAGCCGGCCTTCTCCAGGGCCTTGCGCGAGGCGGGGATCGGGCCGGTGCCCATCACCTTCGGGTCGACGCCCGCGGTCGCCCAGGACTTGATCCGGGCGAGCGGGGTCAGGCCGCGGCGCTCGGCCTCCGAGGCCGACATCAGCACCAGGGCGGCGGCGCCGTCGTTGAGGCCCGAGGCGTTGGCGGCCGTGACGGTGCCGTCCTTGGTGAAGGCCGGCTTCAGCTTGCCCATCGCCTCCATGGTGGCGCCGTCGCGGATGTACTCGTCGGTGTCGACGACCGTGTCGCCCTTCTTCCCCGGCACCGTGACGGGGACGATCTCGTCCTTGAACCGGCCCTCCTTGCGGGCGGCCTCGGCCTTGTTCTGCGAGCGGGTCGCGAACTGGTCCTGCTGCTCGCGGGTGAGCTGGAAGGCCTGGGCGACGTTCTCGGCGGTCTGGCCCATATGGTAGCCGTTGAAGGCGTCCCAGAGCCCGTCCTTGATCATGGTGTCGACGAGCTTCACGTCGCCCATCTTCTGGCCGCCGCGCAGGTACTGCGCGTGGGGCGACAGCGACATCGATTCCTGGCCGCCGGCCACGATGACCTTGGCGTCGCCGTTGGCGATCTGCTGCATGCCGATCGCGACCGTGCGCAGGCCCGAGCCGCAGACCTGGTTGAGGCCCCAGGCGGTGGCCTTCTCGGGGATGCCGGCCTTGATGGCCGCCTGCCGGGCGGGGTTCTGGCCGGCGCCCGCGGTGAGGACCTGGCCGAAGATCACCTCGTCCACCTCGTCGGGCGAGACCTTGGCGCGCTCCAGGGCGGCCTTGATCGCCGTCGCGCCGAGCTCGTGGGCCGGCACCGCCCCGAAGGCGCCGCCGAACGAGCCGACCGGCGTGCGCGCCGCCCCGACGATGACGATCTCTTCGCTGCCTGCCATGTGAACGTTCTCCTCTCGCGAGCCGGCGCGCCTTCCACGTCCCGGGGCGCGCTCTGTGCCGGCCCTGGGATGAAGGGCCTGAGGTGGGCGAAGTCAAGGTTGTGGATCAACGCGCCAAACGCGCCGATGACGCGACCGCGAGACTGAAATGGCGCGACCGCCCCGACCGCTCTGCATTATTCTGCGTTGAACAGCTGCAGTTTGCTGTTTTCTGCGCCCGGGGAAGGCTTTAAGGATCGTGTTGCGGGCGCGAAGACAGCCCCCGTCAGACAGCACCGCGCGTCTGCAACGCCCCCCGGTCCCGAGTCCAGAAAGGCCGTTCCCGATGGCGGATACCGTCAAGGCCACCCAGACCGTCATCAAGAAGTACGCCAACCGGCGCCTCTATCACACCGGCACCTCGACGTACGTGACGCTGGAGGACCTCGCCACGATGGTGCAGAACGGCGAGGATTTCGTCGTCTACGACGCGCGCACGGGCGACGACATCACCCGCTCGGTCCTGACGCAGATCATCTTCGAGCAGGAGAACAAGGCCGGCGCCGAGAACCTGCTCCCGGTGGCGTTCCTTCGCCAGCTGATCCGCTTCTACGGCGACAGCATGCGCACGATGGTGCCGAGCTTCCTCGAATTCTCGATGGCGAACTTCGCCAAGGACCAGGACGGCCTGCGCGAGAAATTTGCCCAGAGCTTCGGCCCGGCGGCGTTCCAGAACGCCATCGAGCAGCAGGTGCGCACCAACATGAACTTCTTCGGCGATGCCATGAAGATGTTCACGGGCTTCGCCCCGCCCGCGCCGGGAGCCCAGCCGACCGCGCCGGCCGCGACTCAGCCCGCGTCTTACGGGGGCGGCGAGCTGGACGATCTCAAGCGCCAGATGCTGGAGATGCAGCAGCGCCTGGAAGCGCTCGCGAAAAAGTAATTCGGCCGGACCGACCGGACGAAGGGTTGACGATCGGTAAACGTCGGCCCCACCTTTGCGACACGGGCACGGAAACGTGCGGAGAATGTGCGCATGGTGCGTATCGGAACAGTCAGCCGTCTCGGCCCGACACAGGTCCGCTCCACCCGGCGTGCGCCGGTCCGGGACGCGGACACCTCCCCCGAGACGGCGCGGACGGAGGTCCACGCGCTCGCCCTGATCGACGGGGGACTGTCCGAAGCGCCGTCGGGCACCCGGACAGCAGAACGCGCGGCCGCGGGAAGACCCCGCGCCGGCTTCATCGCGCAATTGCTGACGGCCGACGATCCGACGCTGCTGCCGTCGCGCCTGGAACGGACCCGGATGGCCGCCGCGCGCTACGCGGAGGCCGCGCGGCGCCTCGCCTGAGGCGCCGCCCTCGCGAGGCTCAGGCCTCGGCCGACTTCACCTTCAGGACCTGACGGCCGCGGTACATGCCGGTCTTCAGGTCGATGTGGTGCGGACGGCGCAGCTCGCCGGAATCCTTGTCCTCGACGTAGGTCGGCGCCTTGAGGGCGTCGGCCGAGCGGCGCATGCCGCGGCGGGAGGGGGAGGTCTTTCGCTTCGGAACGGCCATGGCTGGATCCTTCGTGACGCCGCGGACAAAGCGGCGCGCGGGCGGCTCCTCGATCGAGGATCGCCACGCACACCGCGGGATACGGATGAGGCCGGGCTTATAGCTCCGGCGCCGGCCCGTGACTAGGGGTGCCGGACCACAACCGTTAAGGGCGGGTTCAAGCGGAGCGGCGCAGATCTGGCCGGACGGCACCGCGGTGCGGGCCGCGCCTCTCGGGAGAACGCCATGGCTTCCTCCACCAAGACCCTCGCCCTCCTCGCCCTCCTGTCGAGCCTCGTCGCGGCCCCGGCCCTGGCGCAGGCGCCGCAGGCGCCGACGACCGCGGCACCGACGGCCCCCGCGAAGCCCGCCGCCCCGAGCGCGCCCGTCGCCGGATCGCCGAACGCCGCCAAGGGGGCGCTGATCGATCTCAACAGCGCCAGCACCGAGGAGCTCGACGCGCTGCCCGGCATCGGCGCGGCGCGCGCGGCCGCGATCATCAAGGGACGGCCGTATCGCGGGAAGGACGATCTCGTCTCCAGGAAGATCATCCCGCAGAACGTCTACGACGGCATCAAGGACAAGGTCATCGCCAAGCAGAAGTAGCCGCTACTCGGCGATCGCCCCCTGAGGCATGGAGAAGCCGGGGGGCGTCTTCGGGGCCGCCGCCGCCTTCGGTGCCGCCTGGCGGGGCGCCTTCTTGCGGGCCTCGGCCTTCGGCACCTTCGGCGCCTTGACGGCGGGCGGCGCCTCGCAGGCGCGGAAGGTCAGCTGCGCCAGGGGCGTCCCCTCCTCGCTCACGATCGCGATCGGGTCGGGGAAGGTCGGCAGCGTCGGCTCCCAGTGGATCGGGCTGCCCAGCATCGCCTCGACACCCGACGCGGCGCCGCCGCGCCGCAGCGTGGTGAAATCGGGCCCGTAGGCCGTGGCGACCTTTCCGGCGATCACGACCTGGAGAACCTCGTTCACCTCGGGCGTGAGCGGCCTGAGCGGGTTCGTCGTGCGGACCTGCCCGGCCCGCGTGATCACCATCTTGAACCCCTTGGCGCTCTCGAAGCGGGCCGCCTGCGTCCCGCAGGGCTGCTCGAGGGTCGGGCCGGCGGCGGGCGTAGGGCTCGCCGCCTGAGGGGCGGCTTGGCCCGGCGGCGCCGTCGCGGCGGGCGCGGCCGGCGCAGGCGCGACTTGCGCGGGCGAAGCCTGGGGAGGCGCGGCCGCCGCCGGCTTGCCGGCGGGCGCGGCCGTCGCCTGCATCGTCGACAGGCAGAGAGGACCGGCGAGCAGCAGCCCGGCCACCCCGCGCGCGCATCGCTTCATCGCCCGGCTCCCGGCGGATCTCCGCGGAGCGCCGCGTCGCGCTGCGTCCGGTCGAGGGCGCGGATCGGCTCCAGTTCGATCGCGTCCAGATCGAGCACGCGCGGGTCGAGCACCTGGGCGCTGCGGTCGATCGGGCTCTTGCGCGGTCCGACCGAGCCGATGACGAGGTCCTCGTCCTCGATGTCGAGTTCGGAACCCATGCGCAGGGGCTCGCGCCGGCCGCGCGCCGCCATCGCGGCCACGGCGACGATGGCGACAGCGATGACCAGAATAGCCAGGATGATGAACAGGCGCTCCATCAGGAGGTCAGCTCTAGCCTGCGGTTCAGGCCGCCGCCACCCCATCCCATCGTCGATATCGCCCCGCCGCGTCGCGGTTGTGTGTCCCCTCACGTCCAACGTCACGTCCCACGTCACGTCCTCGGTCAGTAGCCGGTCAGTCCCGGGTCACGTGCGGAACGCTCCTTGCGTGGGCCGGCGGACCGGGTAGATGCGGGCAGACCGGAGCCGGGACCGACCGATGCAGCACGAGCCGAGCCGCGAGCCCGAGGAACTGGAGGCGCACCTCCTCGGACTGATCGAGGCCGCCCGGGATCAGGCCCGGGAGGACCCGTTCCGCAACCCCGTCCTGGCGGTGACCCTGGCGATCACCCGGCGCTTCGACCGGAACGAGATCTCGACGGGCGACCTGGACGGCCTGTTCGTGCGCCTGCGTGCCGCAGCGCTGGCGGCGCGGGCGGAACGGCTGCGGGCCTATGTCGGGCTCGATGCCGGGCCGGAGGATCCGCAGGCGGCGATCCCCGCGCGGCTCGTGGCGGCGGCACCCGACCGGCCGGACGGCGTCGAGGCCTTCGCGGCCCTGATCCACCGCACCGCCTTCGCGGTGGTGTTCACGGCCCACCCCACCTTCGGCATGCCGCGGGCCGTCGCGAGCCTCCTCGCCGAGGCCGCGAGCCTGCCCGACGCCAGGGACCGCGCCGGGCTGGTCGCGCGCGCGGCGGCCCTGTCGACCCGGCCGGACGCGCCGATCACCCTGGATGTCGAGTTCGAGCAGGCCTGCGCGGCGGCCAATAACGGCCGGCTCGCCCTCGACGCCTTCAACGGCGCCCTGCTCGACGCCGCCCGCGCCCGCTGGCCCGACCGCTGGACCGAGCTGACGCCCCGCCCCTTCGCCATCGCCAGCTGGGTCGGCTGCGACACCGACGGGCGCACCGATATCGGCTGGTGGGACACCCTGCGCTACCGGCTGATCTCGAAGCGCATGCAGTTCGACCGGGTGATGCGCGACCTGCCCGAGATCCCCGCCTGCCGCGAGGTCCGGGCCCTCGCGGAGAACGCCCTGGCGGCCGTGAACCGCCAGCTCACCGTGGCGCCGCGCCTCGGCGACCAGCCGTCCCTGGAGGCGGTGCACCGCTTCGCCCTGGCCCTCATCATCGAGCGGGAGCGCGCCCAGACCGATGCCGGCGTCCTCGTCGCCGCGCTGACCAAGGCCCTGGAGGCCGCCGACGACGCGGCCGACCAGCGCCGGATCGCCGTCCTGCGCGCGGGCGTCGCGACGCACGGCCTGTCGAACGCCCTGCCGCATTTCCGGCTGAACGCCAGCCAGATCCACAACGCGGTGCGGCGGGTGATCGACCTGGAGGGCGAGCCCACCGACGCGGCCCGGCGCCGCTCGCACCTCGCGACGATCCACACGCTGCTGAACGACGTCCGCCCGGTGGCGGTCGATTTCGGGGCGCTCGCGGCCGAGCGGGCCTCGGCCGCGCGGCTGATGATGACGATCGCCCAGATCCTCAAGCACGTGGACGGCACCCATCCGGTGCGCTTCCTCATCGCCGAGACCGAGACCGGCTACACCCTGCTCGCCGCCCTCTGGCTCGCGCGCCACTACGGCATCGCCGACAAGCTCGAGATCACGCCGCTGTTCGAGACGGCGAGCGCGCTGGAGCAGGGCATCCGGGTGCTCGACGACGCCCTGCGCAACCCGCACTGGCGGCAGTACCTGAAGCGCATCGGCCGCCTCACCGTGCAGTTCGGCTACTCCGATTCGGGCCGCTACGTCGGCCAGCTCGCGGCGACCTTCTGGATCGAGCGGCTGCGGCTGCGCATCACCGAGATGCTGGTCCAGAACGGCCTGTCCGACGTCGAGCTCGCGATCTTCGACACGCACGGCGAGTCGATCGGGCGCGGCGCGCATCCGACCTCCCTGCGCGACCGCCTCGCCTACCTCGCCCCGGAGGATGCCCGGGACCGGGCCCGCAAGGCCGGCATCCGGGTCCGGCTCGAATCGAGCTTCCAGGGCACCGACGGCTACCTGCTGTACGGCACCGAGGCGCTGGCGCGCGCCAGCGTCGCCCGCATCGCCGAGCACGTCTACGCGCTCGACGTGACGGAGGAGGATTCGTTCCCGGACTACGCCCTGAACGACCGGCCGAAGGCCTCCGACGGCAAGGTCGACCCGATCTACGCCGAGCCGGATTTCGCCCTCGAATTCTTCACCGCAGCCCGCCAGGACATGGAGTCGCTGGTCGACGACCCGGGCTACGCGGCGCTCCTCGGCACCTTCGGCCCGAGCCTGATCGACCGGACCGGGTCGCGCCCGGTGGCGCGCCAGACCGACAATGGCGGCCCGGCGCGGATCACCCATCCGCGCCAGATGCGGGCGATCCCCAACAACGCGATCCTGCACCAGCTCGGCTTCCTGGCGAACTCCCTCCACGGGATCGGCCGGGCGGCCCAGCGCGGCCCCGACCTGTTCCGCGACATGCGGCGCGATTCGGTACGCTTCTCCCGGGCCTTCCGGCTGGTCCAGCACGCCGCCTCAGTCGGCGACCTCGACGTGCTGCGGGCCTATATCGACACCCTGGACCCGGCCGTGTGGCTGGAGCGGGCGCGGCGCACCCAGAAGGATTTCCGCCGGGACGAGCTGGTGGTGATCTCCGGGGCGCTGGAGCGCCTCGACCTCGCCCCCGCGCTGCGGAACCTGTTCGGACGCCTGACCCGGGACTGGCTCGCCCTGAGCGCTGCCGCCCCGGACCTGCCCGCCATGTCGGCCCGGCTGACGCTGCTCCACGCCCTGCGCCTCGCGCTGATCCACCGGATCTGGTTCCTGGCGGTGCACATCCCGGGCTTCCGGCCGCAGGCGGGCATCTCCCGCGAGCAGCTGCTGGAGCGCTTCCTGCGGCTGGACATCGACGGCTGCCTGAAGCTCCTCGACGCGATCTTCCCGGTCACGCCGGACCCGACGCTGGGCCTGAACTTCGGCGAGCCGGCCGGCCCGCGCGACGTCGGCACCTACGAGGCGGAGCACGCCAACCTGTTCCAGCCGATCCGCCGGATGTTCGATCAGGTGCGGGAGATCTCGGGGATGATCCAGCACGAGGTCGGGGCGTTCGGGTAGGCGCGGTCCTCAGGCCGCCTCCACCCGCAGGACCGTGCCGCCGATCCCGGTGACGCGCACCCGGCGACCGGCGGGCAGGTCGGGCCCCTCGACCCGCCACAGCGTGTCGTCGAAGCGGATCCGGCCCGCGCCCCGCACGATCGGCTCGTCGAGCACGCCCTCGCGCCCGATCAGGCCGCGGTCGGCGCGGTTCAGGTCCGGCCCGGCCCGCCTGCCGCGGTGCTGGAGGCGCGCCGCGAGCGCCACCAGGGCGACGGCGAGACCGGCGAACAGCAGGGTCTGGCCCTGCCAGGGCATGGGCAGCGCCGCGGCCGCGAGGCCGGTCGCGACGGCGGCGAGGCCGAGCCAGATCAGGAACACGCCGGGCAGCAGGATCTCGGCACCGGCGAGCACGAGGCCGGCGATGACCCAGCTCCAGGCCGCCCCGAGGGCCCCGAGGGTTCCGGCGAGGGAATCGAGCGTCACCGGCGTCAGGCCCGCGGCGCCGCGACGTTCGGCGGGGTCCCGGTGCGCCGGGGCGCGGCGCCGCCGTCGCCGAAGACCGAGCGGGTGAGCTCGCCGATGCCGCCGAGCGTGCCGGCCAGGGCCGCCGCCTCGATCGGCACCACCACGACCCGCTGGTTCGGCGCGGTGGCGATCGCCCGCACCGCGTCGACGTACTTCTCGGCCACGAGGAAGTTCGCCGCCGCGATGTCGCCCTCGGCGATCGCCCGGCTGACCATCCCGGTCGCCGCCGCCTCGGCCTCGGCCGAGCGCTCCCGCGCCTCCGCGTCGCGGAACGCGGCCTCGCGCCGGCCCTCCGCCTCCAGGATCGCCGACTGCTTGCGCCCCTCGGCCCGCAGGATCTCGGCGGCGCGCTGCCCCTCCGCCTCCAGGATCGAGGCGCGCTTCTCGCGCTCGGCCTTCATCTGCCGGGCCATCGCCCCGGCGAGGTCGGCCGGGAGCACGATGTCCTTGATCTCGATCCGGTTGATCTTGACGCCCCAGGGCGAGGCCGCCGCGTCCATCACCCGGAGCAGGCGCTCGTTGATCTCGTCGCGGTGGGCGAGGAGCTGGTCGAGATCCATCGAGCCGACCACGGTGCGGATGTTGGTCATGGTCAGGGTCGTGGCCGCGAGGTCGAGGCTCGAGACCTCGTAGGAGGCGCGCGCCGCGTCGAGCACTTGGTAGAACACCACCGCGTCGATGGTGACGCCGGCATTGTCGCGGGTGAAGGCCTGCTGGCTCGGCACGTCGATGACCTGCTCCATCACGTTGACCTTGCGGCCGATCCGCTCGACGAAGGGCGTGATCAGGCCCAGGCCGGCGTCGAGGCTGCGGGCGTAGCGGCCGAAGCGCTCCACCGTGTAGACGTGGCCCTGGGGCACGATCTTCACGCCCGCGGCCAGGGTGATGATCGCCAGCACCGCCAAGCCCACGGCGAACACGCTCAGCCCCAACGGAAGCCCCATCGACACCCCTCCCCTGACGGCGCCACGGCCGGCGCGGCCGCGCAGCCTAACAGGCCGATCGGGGCTCCGCGACCGCGTGTCCGCGGGGCAGCCCGGAGGCGTGCCGCGCCGCGGCGTGAACGGTCACCCGCGGATGTCGATCATCAATGGTTCAGGCCGCCGCGCTTAGGAAGCCGGCAAGCGTCGCGTTCGTCGTCGCTCGGACCCCGTCAACGCAACGCTTGTTGAAGAAATATTCGGCATGATCCCCGCCACCCTCGCTGCGGAAAGAAGTCCTTTCGCGCCGCTGCGGGCGGCAGAAATCCCCACCCAACCGGACTCGGTGCGCGCGTGAAGATCGCTGTCCTCGCACATCTGAAATACCCGATCGGCCAGCCCTACGCCGGCGGCCTGGAGATGCACACGCATCTCCTGACCGTCGCGCTGAAGCGGCACGGGCACGACGTCACGCTGTTCGCGAGCCGCGGGTCCGACCCGGCGCTCGACCCGGTCATGCTCTGCGATCCGACCGGGGACGCGCTCCTCGACCCGGAGCGGGAGGAGGCGATCGACCGGGAGGAGGAGGACGCCTACCGGCGCATGATGGAGATGGTCGCGGCCGGAGGCTTCGATCTCGTCCACAACAACGCGCTGCACGCCCTGCCGCTGCGCGAGAGCGCCCGGCTCGGCCTACCCTGGGTCACCGTGCTGCACACGCCGCCCTTCGACTCCCTGGTCGGCGGCGTCGTCCAGGCCGACCCCGACATGGCCTTCCTGGCGGTGTCCCCGTCGCTGGCGCAGGAATGGGCGCATCTCGTGCCCGGCGCCCAGGTGGTCGACAACGGCGTGGACCTCTCGACCTTCGCGTTCTCACACGCTGCCGACGATACGCCCTTCGCCTTCTGGTCGGGCCGGATCGTGCCCGAGAAGGGGCTGCACCTCGCGATCGACGCGGCCCGCGCCGCCGGGCTACCGCTGACCTTCGCGGGTCCCAAGCTCAATCCCGGCTACTGGGCCGCCGAGATCGCCCCGCGTCTCGGGCCGGACCTGACGCATCTCGGCCATCTCTCCCACCGGGACCTCGCCCATCATCTCGGCCGGGCCCGCGTGGCGATCGTCTCGCCCCGCTGGGAGGAGCCCTTCGGCCTCGTCGTGGCAGAGGCCCTGGCCTGCGGCACGCCGGTCGCCGCCTTCCGGCGCGGCGCCATGCCCGACATCCTGGACGCGTCCTGCGGCCGCCTCGCCCGCCCGGACGACCCGCAGGATCTCTCGGTAGCGATCCGGGAGGCCGCCGGCCTGTCGCGCCGGGCCTGCCGCGACCGCGCCGAGGCGCTCTACGACGCCGCCGCCATGACCGGGCGCTATCTGGAGGCCTACGACGCCGTGATCGCGCGCTGCGCCGAGCGGGCACGGCCGGCCCTGCGCGTCGCCGGAGGACGCGGCTGAACGGCGCGGATCCGCGCGCCGCAATCCGCACCCGAGCCCGGAGCCCGGCGGCATGACGGGCCGCCCCTGACCTCCGCGGCGCACGAGGGTGCCACGGGAGACCTGCCATGACCACCGACGCCGACCATCCGGCCCCACCGCCCTGCGTCGTCTGCATCCCCGCCCGGAACGAGGCCGAGCGCCTGCCGCGCCTGCTCGCCTCCCTGGCCGCGCAGAACGGCGTCTCGGCGCGGGCGCCCCTGCGCGTCGTGGTGCTGGCCAACAACTGCACGGACGGGACCGTCCAGGCGGTGCGGGACGTCGAGGCCTCGGGCATCCTCGCGACCCTGAGCCTCCGGCTGATCGCGGTCGAGCTCGGCGGCGCGGACGCCCATGTCGGCACGGCGCGGCGCATGGCGCTCGATGCCGGTGCCGAGTGGCTGGAGGCGGACGGTGAGCCGGACGGCATCCTCCTGACCACCGACGCGGATGCCCGCCTGCCGGCCGAGTGGGTCGCGGCCAACCTCCGCGCGCTGGAGGCCGCCGACATCGTCGGTGGCCGGCTGGTGATCGACGACGACGGCACGCCGGACCCCGCCCTGACGGACCTGCACGCGCGCATCGAGCGCTACTGGTCCGGCGTCCGGCGCCTGGAGGATCTGCTCGACCCGCCGCCCTACGATCCCGCCCCCCGTCACGGCGACCATACCGGCGCGAGCCTCGCCGTTCCCGCGATCCTGTACCGGGCGGTCGGCGGGCTGCCGGCGCTGCCCTGCGGCGAGGACAACGCCCTCGTCGGGCTGCTGCGCGCCAACGGCGCGCGCCTGCGCCACTGCCCGGACGTGCAGGTTCTGGTCTCGTCCCGCCACCAGGGGCGGGTCTCGGGCGGCATGGCCACCGAGATGCTGCGCCGGACCCGCGTCCTCGACGGGGAGGCCTACCTGCTGCCGGAGGCCGCGCACTGGCAGGCGCTGATCCTGCGCCGCGCGGCCCTGCGCCGGGCCTTCCACCTCGACCCGCAGGCCCGCGCCGCGGCCTGCGCACGGCTCGGTCTCGACGCCGACGACCTCGCCGCCGTCGGGGCCTGCCCGAACGACATCGCCTTCGTGGAGCGGGCCGACCGGATCCTCGAGTCGCGCAGCCCGCCGGCGCGGGACTGCGCCCTCGACCAGGCGGTCGCCGATCTCGACGCCCTCGCGTCGTCCCTGAGGGACGCCGCGTGACCCGCGGCATCGGCTGGTACGTCCATCACCAGGGCGCCGGCCATCTCCAGCGGGCCCGGGCCGTCGCCGGTGCCCTGGACCGGCCCTGCACGATACTCGGAACCCTCGCCGAATTCGACACGTCCGGCCTCGACATCGTCGACCTGCCCGACGACCGCCCCCTCGGCAACGGAGCCTTCGACGGCCGGGACGGCGCGACCGGGCGGCCCGAGGCCCTGCACTACGCGCCGCTCAACCATCCGGGGGTCCGCGCGCGGATGGCGCGCATCGCCGCCTGGGCGGAGCGGGCCGAGCCGGCCCTCCTGGTCGTCGACGTCTCGGTGGAGGTGGCGCTCCTGGCGCGCCTCCTGTCGGTGCCTACCCTGGTGGTGCGGCTCGCGGGGACGCGGACCGACCGGCCGCATCTAGAGGCCTTCCGCGGCGCGACGCGGCTGCTCGCCCCCTTCCCCGCGGCACTCGACGGCGCGGCCGTGCCGGACTGGGTCCGGGCCAAGACGCTCTACGCGGGCTTCCTGGGCGCGCCGGCGCAGGCCCCGATCGAGGCGGGACGCGAGATCGTGGTCGTGTTCGGCCGCGGCGGCGCGGGGGGCGACCTCGGGGATCTCGCCGCGGCCGCGCGGGCGGTGCCGGACCGGCCGTGGCACGTGTTGGGACCGGTATCAGGCTCGGGCGCCGTCCCCGGCAACCTGCACCTGCACGGCTGGGTCCCGGACGTCGAGGCGCGGGTCGCCCAGGCGGCTTTGCTGGTGGGCGGCGGCGGCGACGGCGTGGTCGCCCTGGCGGCCGCGCAGCGGAAGCGCTTCGTCTGCCTCCCGGAGGAGCGTGCCTACGGGGAGCAGACCGAGAAGGCCGAGGCTCTGGCCCGGCTCGGGGCCGCGATCGTTTATCCCGGCTGGCCCGCGGCCGCGGCGTGGCCTGGCCTCATCGCGGCGGCCCTCGCCATCGATCCATCGGTGATCGGCGGCCTGCACGACCCGGACGCGGTCCAGACCTGCGCCGCGACGATCCAGACCCTGATCGCGGATCTCTGAACGGCCGGGCCGCGACGGAGCGGGCGGTCGCCGCGCCGGCGCGGGTGCCTCAGTCCGCACTCATATCCGGACTCATGTCCGGACTCAGGAGATCAGGTCGAGCTTCGCGGCCTCGATCCCGTCGGCGCGGATCGTGTCCGGCAGGGACGAGAAGTCGCGATAGCCCGCCTCGCGCGCCATGGCGTCGAGGGCCGTCTGCTCGTCGTCGGCCGCCCCCGTCCAGAGCACCGCGCCGCTCTTCGTCTGCCTAATCTGGAAAATGCTCATCGACCCCTCCCCGGTCCCGAGAAGACCATCGGCCTATTAACGTCGCTATTCGTGGCTGGTTGCAGGTTGAGCGCCGTGAACGGCCGCGCTCCGGCCGCCCCGATCACCTGCGGCGCGAGGCCCGGCGACGGCCCCGCCGGATGGCGCTATGCTCGACCTCCGGTGGAGTGGCTCGCCATGAAAACGCCGACCTGCCCAGCGAGGGAGAGGCAATACCAGTCCAGCGCCGCTTGCGAGGCCCCCGTCGTGAACTCCGTCCGTTGGCGCGCGCCCCGCCTCAGTCTCCTGTGCGGGCTCGCGATCCTCGCCGGGGCGCCGGCCAGGGCCGTCGAGACCGCCGCCGTTCCCGACGCGGCCGCCATTGCGCCCGCCGTCACCGTGGTCCCGGCCGAGAACCGCGAGATCGTCGAGCGGGCCGTCGTTACCGGCACGCTGGTCCCGCGCGACGAGATCCTCGTCTCCCCCGAGGTCGAGGGCCTGCGCATCACCGATCTCCTCGTCGAGGAGGGCGACCGCGTCACCAAGGGACAGGTTCTCGCCAAGCTGTCGCTGGAGATGATCGTCACCCAGGAGGCGTCGAACGCCGCGGCCATCGCCCGGGCCGAGGCGGCGATCGTCCAGGCCCTGAGCCAGATCGTCCAGGCGGAGGCGGCCAACGTCGAAGCCAAGCAGTCGCTGGAGCGGGCCCAGGCGCTCGCCAAGACCGGGAACGCCACCGCGGCCGTGCTGGAGCAGCGCGTCTCGGCGGCGCAGGGGGCGGAAGGGCGCCTCGCCGCCGCCAGGGGCGGCCTGCAATCGGCCCAGGCCGACCTCGCCACCGCCCGGGCGGCCGGCGCCGAGATCGCCCTGCGGCGTGCCCGCACCGATATCCGGGCGCCGGAGGCCGGCATCGTCAATCGCCGCACCGCCCGGATCGGCGCCACAGCCACCGCGGTGGGCGAGCCGCTGTTCCGGCTGATCGCCCGGGGCGAGATCGAGTTGGAAGGCGAGGTGCCGGAGACGTCGCTGGCGCGCATCCACGTCGGCAACCCGGCGAGCCTCGACCTCGACGACGGCCGCCGCCTCGCCGGCAAGGTGCGCCGGGTCTACCCAGAGGTCGACCGGGCCACGCGGCTCGGCAAGGTGCGCATCCGCCTCGGCGACGATCCGGCCCTGCGCATCGGCGCCTTCGCGCGCGGCAACGTCGAGATCGCGCGCCGCACCGGCGTGGCCGTGCCGGTTTCCAGCCTGCTCTACGCGGCCGACGGCCGCGCCAGCGTGCTCGTGGTGAAGGACGGGCGCGTCGAGGCGCGGTCCGTGACCGCGGGGCTCTCCGCCGACGGCTTCACGGAACTCCGCTCCGGCGTGGCGGCCGGCGAGAGCGTCGTGGCCCGCGCCGGAAGCTTCCTGCGCGACGGCGACCGGGTGCGCGCCGTGCCGGCTCCGACCGGCACGCCGATCGCCGACGCGGCCCCGCGGTAGGACGAGACGAAGGATCCGGCCATGCGCCTCAACGTCTCCGCCTGGGCGATCCGCAGGCCCCTGCCCTCGGTGGTCCTGTTCCTGGTCCTGATGATCCTCGGGCTGGTGAGCTTCCGCGCGCTGCCGATCACCCGGTTCCCCAACATCGACATCCCGATCGTCTCGGTGACGATCACCCAGTCGGGCGCCGCGCCCGCCGAACTCCAGACCCAGGTCACCAAGTGGGTCGAGGATTCGGTCGCCGGCGTGAAGGGCGTCAAGCACATCCTCTCGACGATCACGGAGGGCACCTCCACCACCACGATCGAGTTCCGCCTGGAGGTGAACCAGGATCGGGCGACCAACGACGTCAAAGACGCGATCGCCAAGATCCGCCAGAACCTGCCGCGGACGATCGACGAGCCGATCGTCTCGCGCGTGGAGATCGCCGGCCTGCCGATCATGGTCTACGGCGCCTCAGCGCCCGCCATGACGCCCGAGGACCTGTCGTGGTTCGTGGACGACGTCGTCGCCCGGGGCCTCCAGAGCGTGAAGGGCGTCGGCGGCGTCGAGCGCCTCGGCGGCGTCGCCCGCGAGATCCGCGTCACCCTGAAGCCCGACCGCCTGCTGGCGCTGGGCATCACCGCCGCGGACGTGAACCGGCAGCTGCGCCTGACCTCGGCCGACATGGCCGGCGGCCGGGCCGAGGTCGGCGGCCAGGAGCAGTCCATCCGGGCGCTGGCCGCCTCGGCGAGTCTCGAGACGCTCGCCAAGACCTCCATCGTGGTGCCGGGCAACCGCAAGGTCCGCCTCGACGAGCTCGCGACCCTGTCGGACACCGCCGAGGAGCCCCGCACCTTCGCGCGCTTCAACGGCGAGCCGGTGGTCGCGTTCGCGATCTCCCGCGCCAGCGGCGCCAGCGACGCCGACGTGTCGGTGGGCGTCGCCAAGAAGATCGCGGCGCTCCACGCGGCCAATCCCAACGTGCGGTTCGACCTGATCGACACCAGCGTCGTCAACACGATCGGCAACTACCACTCGGCCATGATGGGCCTGATCGAGGGGGCCCTCCTCGCCGTCGTGGTGGTCCTGCTGTTCCTCCGGGACTGGCGCGCGACCCTGATCGCCGCGGTGGCGCTGCCCCTCTCGGTGCTGCCGACCTTCTGGGTGATGAGCGCCCTGGGCTTCTCGCTCAACGCCGTCAGCCTGCTGGCGATCACGCTCGTCACCGGCATCCTGGTGGACGACGCGATCGTGGAGATCGAGAACATCGTCCGGCACATGCGGATGGGGAAATCGCCCTACCGCGCGTCCCTCGAGGCCGCCGACGAGATCGGCCTCGCGGTCATCGCCATCACGGCGACGATCATCGCGATCTTCTCGCCGGTGTCGTTCATGGGCGGCATCGCCGGCCAGTACTTCAAGCAGTTCGGCCTGACCATCGCGGCCGCGGTGTTCATGTCGCTGCTCGTGGCGCGCCTGATCACGCCGCTGCTCGCCGCCTACTTCCTGCGCGACCACGGGCCGGACCACGAGCGGGACGGCGTCGTCATGCGCGGCTACACCCGCCTCGTGGCGTGGTCGGTCCGGCACAAGTTCATCACGCTGGTGCTCGGCCTCGCGTGCTTCGCCGGTTCCATCGCCTCCACGGGCCTGCTGCCCGCGGGCTTCCTGCCGGCCGAGGACCAGGCCCGCACCCTGTTCGTGGTGGAGCTGCCGCCGGGCGCCCGGCTCCAGGACACGGTCCGGGTCACCGACCGCATCGAGGAGAAGATCCGCGCGCTGCCCGAGGTGAAGAGCGTGTTCGTGGACGGCGGCCGTCAGCTGCCGGCCAAGAAGGAGGTGCGGCTCGCGAGCCTCACCATCAACCTCACGCCGAAGAACAGCCGCGACAAGACGCAGAAGCAGATCGACGCCGAGGTCGCGGCGATCCTCCGGGAGGAGCCGGACCTGCGCTTCTGGGCCCTGCGCGAGGGCGGCCAGCGCGACCTCGCGCTGATCATCGCCGGCCCCGACAAGGCCGTGGTGGCCGAGACGGCGGCCAAGCTCCAGCGCGAGGCCCAGCAGGTCCCGCACCTCGTCAATGTCATGTCGACCGCACCCCTCGACCGGACCGAGGTCCGGATCCGGCCGAAGCCCGCCGTGGCGGCCGATCTCGGCGTCAGCACCGACACCATCGCCGAGACCGTGCGGGTCGGGACGATCGGCGACATCGGCATGAACCTCGCCAAGTTCAACGCCACCGACCGCCAGATCCCGATCCGCGTGCAGCTCCCCGAGAGCGTGCGCGGCCGGCTATCCGACCTCGAGACCCTGAAGGTGCCGGTGAAGGGCGGGACGGCCGTCCCGCTCGCGACCGTGGCCGACATCAGCCTCGGCCAGGGCCCGACCGGCATCGACCGCTACGACCGCGCCGTGCGCGTCGCGCTCGAGGGCGACATGCAGGGCACCGACGCGCTCGCCGCGCTGATCAGCCAGGTCATGAACCTGCCCACCGCCAAGAACCTGCCCCCCGGGGTGACGATCAGCCAGACCGGCGACGCCGAGGTAATGGGCGAGGTCTTCGAGGGCTTCGCGCTGGCCATGGGCGCCGGCCTGATGATGGTCTTCGGCGTGCTGATCCTGCTGTTCGGCAACTTCCTGCAGCCGCTGACCATCCTGTTCTCGCTGCCGCTATCCATCGGCGGCGCGATCCTGGCGCTGCTGATCTGCCACATGCCGATCTCGATGCCGGTGGTGATCGGCATCCTGATGCTGATGGGCGTCGTGACCAAGAACGCCATCATGCTGGTGGACTTCGCCGTCGAGCAGATCCGCGCCGGCGTCGACCGGAACGTCGCGATCGTCGATGCCGGCCGCAAGCGCGCCCGGCCGATCGTGATGACCACCATCGCCATGGCGGCCGGCATGGTCCCCTCCGCGATGGCCTACGGGATCGGCGGCGAGTTCCGCTCGCCCATGGCGGTGGCGGTGATCGGCGGCCTGATCGTCTCGACGGTGCTGTCGCTCGTCTTCGTGCCGGCGATCTTCGTGCTGATGGACGACCTGTCCCGCCTGCTGACGCGGCTGTTCGGCCGCTTCATCGGCGAGCGCGACGATCCGGAGGATGCCCCCGTCTTCGATCCGGCCCATCCGGCCAATGACGGGCACCCGCCGCCGCCGCGGATCGCCGCGGAGTAGAGCGGGTCGGCGCGGAGAGCGGGTGCCGGATCGGCGGCGCGGATTGCGTCGCGGATTGCGTCGCGCGCCGCGATGGGCTGTGACTCGGCCCCGCCGAATCAACGGAGACGAGCGAGACGATGTCGGGTGGTCACGGGGCGGTCGAGGGGTCGAACAAGCGCGTGGCGCTGCTGATCTCGGTGCTGGCGCTGTTCCTCGCGTTCAGCGAGACACTGGGCAAAGCGTCCCAGACGGATTCGATCGGCGCCAACGTCGAGGCCGCGAACCAGTGGGCCTATTTCCAGGCCCGCACGATCCGCGCGACGGTGCTCAAGACCGCCGACGAGGCCCTGGCGCTGGTGCCCCCGGGGCCGAACCAGGAGGCCATCGCCGCCAAGCGCGCCGAGTGGTCGAAGACGCTGGCGCGCTGGGATTCGGAGCCGTCGACCGGCGAGGGCCGCAAGGAGCTGTCCGAGAAGGCCCGCGCCTCGGAGGGCCGGCGCGACCTCGCGCTGCTGCGCTACCACCACTACGAGCTGGCCTCGGCGGCCTTCCAGATCGGGATCGTGCTGGCCTCGGCCGAGGTCATCACCGGGATCAGCCTCCTGGTCTTCGCCGGCGGCTTCCTGGGCCTCGCCGGGGCGGCGCTGCTCGGCTTCGGCTACCTCGCGCCGCACGCCCTGCCGTTCTTCCACTGAGCGGCCCCGGCCGCCGGCAGCGACGTAACGCCACCCCCGATCCCGATCGATCGAGCACAAGCGTCGCCGGGCTGGACGCGCGGTCCGGAAGCTGATCGTCTCGGCGCATTCCAGGGGGGAATGATGTCGGAACACTCAGAAGACCAGGGACGCCTGACGAAGGTCGCCAGCGCGATCTTCCTGCACACCGAGCACGCGATCTACGCGGCGCTCGGCATCCTGCTGGCGCTCACGGCCCTCGTGGCGCTGATCGAGGCCGCCGGCATGACCTGGGAGGCGATGCGGGCGCTGGGCGGCGCGCAGCAGATCCTGGAGGTGATCGACCGGCTCCTCTTCCTGCTGATGCTGATCGAGATCCTGCACACGGTCCGGGTCTCGATGCGGTCGGGGACGCTGACCTGCGAGCCGTTCCTGATCGTCGGGCTGATCGCCTCGATCCGGCGGGTTCTGGTGATCACCCTGCAATCGTCGGAGATCATGCACGCCAAGGACTGGTCGCCGGAGAAGCAGGCGCTGTTCCAGGCCTCGATGATCGAGCTCGGCGTGCTAGCGGGGCTGATCCTCACGATGGTGTTCGCGATCTTCCTGCTGCACCGCGCCCGCGACGACGGCAAGCCGGCCGGCGAGGAGAAGCCCGAGCACGTGTCCTGAGATCCGCGCGCCTTCGCGGCGTTCACGAAGGACCTGCATTGATCCGTACGCCTGACGGTGTCCGGATTGCCCTGACCGTCCTTGCGAGCGCAGCGAAGCAATCCAGTTGCGCCACGCCGACCGAGGTAACGCTGCACTGGGTCGCTTCGCTCGCGATGACGGAAGGAAACCGAACCGGAATCGGAAATCAGTTCATCCGCAGGATCGCGGCGTTGAGGAGCGTCGCGAAGGCGACCCAGGCCGCGTAGGGGACGAGGAGCCACGCCGCGAGCCGGTCGAACCGCCAGGTCAGCCGGATCGTCCAGAGCACCATCACCAGCAGCATCGCGACGACGATCAGGCCGGCGCCGATCGCGTGGGCGGAGAAGAAGACCGGCGTCCAGGCGGCGTTGAGCGCGATCTGCACCACGAACGCCGCGAGGGCGAGCCACCAGCCCTGGCGGCTCGGTCCCGTGCGCGGCATGGCGCCGAGCAGGCGCCAGAGCGAGACCGCGATCATCGTGTAGAGGATCGTCCAGGCGACCGGGAACACCCAGTTCGGCGGGTTGAAGGCCGGCTTGTTCAGGCTCGCGTACCAGCCCGGGATCTCCGCCTGGGTCGACGCCGAGCCGACGGCGGCCGTGGCCGCGACGGGCAGGATCGCGGCGGCGAGGCGCAGCCAGCGCGGCAGGGGCGATCCCTCGGGGACCTGTGTGGCGGCGGTCATGATCGTCTGTCTCCACGGGGCGCGGCATGTGGCGCGGCATGTGGCGCGGCATGTGGCCCGGCATGTGGCGCGGCTTGCCGGCACCCGCGCGCCGTGGCACGCGCCCGTCTCCATCCGCCGAGAATCGCCAGATGTCACAGCCTTACGCGCCGCAGGGTCCGTCGGATACCCGGAGCGACGCCGAGCCGGAATACACGCGCCGGAGCCTCGCCGCCCAGGCCATGGGGCGGATCGAGCCGGAGACGCGGGCGGTCGTGATGCCGCTCCACGTCGCCACCACCTTCATCCGCGATCCCGACAACGGCTACAGCTCCGGCTACAGCTACGCGCGGCCGGACAACGCCACGGTGCGCGAGGCGGAGGCGGTCCTGGCGATGCTGGAGGGCGCCGCCGCCGGCGCGCTGCTGTTCGGCTCGGGGATGGCGGCGGCGACCGCTGTGTTCGGCGCGCTGGAGCCCGGCGACCACGTGGTCGCCGGCACGGTCATGTACTGGGCGCTGAAGCGCTGGCTGCGCGAGGAGGCGCCCCGGCGCGGCCTCACACTGAGTTTCGTGGACACGGACGACGCGGGTGCCCTGCGCGCCGCGATCGAGCCCGGCCGGACCAAGCTCGTCTGGATCGAGACCCCCGGCAACCCGCTCTGGACCGTTACCGACATCGCCGCGGCGGCCGAGATCGCCCACGCGGCGGGGGCGCGGCTCGCCGTCGATTCGACGGCCGCCTCACCGGTGCACACGCGCCCTCTGGAACTCGGCGCCGACATCGTGATGCACTCGGCCACCAAGATCCTGAACGGTCATTCCGACGTGGTTGCGGGCGTGCTGGCGGGGGCGCGGGCCGACGCGTTCTGGGAACGGATCCGGGGGATCCGCGCCGGCAGCGGCGGGATCCTCGGGCCGTTCGAGGCCTACCTGCTGATGCGCTCGCTCCGGACCCTGCACCTGCGGGCGGCCGCGCAGGCGGCGGGCGCCCTGCGCCTCGCCGAGCGCCTGAGCGGGCACCCGCACGTGACACGCGTCCTCTACCCGGGCCTTCCGGACGATCCCGGCCACGCGGTCGCCTGCCGGCAGATGCGGGACGGGTTCGGCTTCATGCTGTCGATCCGGGTCGCCGGCGGCGAGGCCGGCGCCATCGCCACGGCGGCGCGGGTGCGGCTCTGGAAGCGGGCGACCTCGCTCGGCGGCGTCGAGAGCCTCATCGAGCACCGCGCCTCGGTGGAAGGCCCGGGCAGCCCCTGCCCGCCGGACCTGCTGCGCCTGTCCACCGGCATCGAGGACACGGACGACCTGTACGGCGATCTCGACCAGGCCCTGCGCGGCGCCCACGCGGGCTGATCGTCGCGGGCGCTTGGTGCCGAACCGGCTCCTGGCGCGTTGTGCCGGCAGTTCCGGCGGCGCGTTCCGCCACAGATCGCGAGTCTGACGACATGACGACCCGTTCCCGCACGATGGTCCCCGGCACCTTCGCGCTGCTCATCCTGGCTCTCGCGCCGGCCTCCGCCCGGGCCGACGCGGTGCCCGATCTCGACGTCGAGCGGACCTGCCGGTCGGCTCAGGTCGCCAACACGAGCATCAGCGACAAGGCGAATTACGACGGCTGCATCCGCTCCGAGCGCGACGCCAAGAAGGAGGCCGAGCGCCACTGGAGCAGTTACACGCCCGCCGCGAAGAGCCAGTGCCAGAACCAGTTCAAGGCGGGCGGCTTCCCCTCCTACGTCGAGATGGTGACCTGCCTGGAACTGGCGTCCGGCACGGTGCCGACCCAGAGCGCCGAGGGCGGCCGCGCGGTGGGCGGGCCGGGTGCGCCGAAGGACGTCAAGGTGCAGCGGGAGGGCGGCGCCAACCTGACCAAGGAACCGCCCGCGAGCCAGCGCACGGATCCGATCCAGGTGCTGGAGAACAAGTAGGCGGCGCGGGCGCCGTCACGCGCCGCTGTCGGCCATCGTGACGGAGGGGAAGTCGACGGTCTCGCGGCCGGCGCGTTGCCGGGTGCCGGCGATGAGGGCCCGCACCGCCACGGCGACCGCGGGGCGCTCGGCGGCGCGGTGATTCTCCCCCCCCCCTCGTCCGGCATGCCAGCACGGCTTCCGACGGGGCGCGACGCGGCGCGCGGGCGTGCTATGGGCCGAGTCCTCCCCCCGCGCATCAGTCCCCGCTCCCGCCGGCCACGTGAACGCCCTCGCCATCATCGCCCCGATCTTCGGGATCGTCCTGATCGGCTGGGCCGCCGCCCTCGCGGGGCTCCTCTCCGACAAGGTCAGCGACGGGCTGTCGGAATACGTCTTCGCCGTCGCCGTCCCGGCGCTGATCATCGCCACGCTGACCAAGCCCGGGATGAGCGGGACCGTCGCGTGGTCCTACTGGGTCGCGTATTTCGGCGGCGCGGCGATCTCGTGGTCCGTCGGCACGCTGATCGCCCGGCGGCGGGCCGGGATCGAGCGCCGGGGTGCGATCCTCCACGGCTTCGCGGCGAGCCAGTCGAACACGGTGTTCGTGGGCGTCCCGATGATCCTCCAGGCCTACGGAGAGGAGGGCGCCTTCCCGCTGTTCATGCTGCTGGCCGTCCACCTGCCCCTGATGATGGGCAGCGCCACTTTCCTGATCGAGTCCGATTCCGGCCTGCCAGTCCTGGCGCGGATCCGCGGGCTCGCCCTGGTGCTGCTGCGCAACCCGATCTTCGTGGCGCTGCTGATCGGCATGGCCATGAAGGCCCTCAGCCTCGCGCCG
The DNA here is from genome assembly GCF_050281105.1 of Methylobacterium sp. NPDC080182. NCBI lineage: Bacteria > Pseudomonadati > Pseudomonadota > Alphaproteobacteria > Hyphomicrobiales > Methylobacteriaceae > Methylobacterium > Methylobacterium sp. NPDC080182. The sequence goes on along the minus strand of NZ_JBNNWO010000001.1, from coordinate 296,568 downwards.
GTCGGCATCGCCCAGTCGCTGATCGACGCCTTCGCCGGCACGGCCTCCACCTGCGCCCTGGTGGCGCTGGGCGCCGGCCTGAAGCGCTACCGGGTGCTGTTCGACCTCAAGGGCGCGCTCGTGATCGCGCTCCTGAAGAACCTCCTGCACCCGCTGGCGGTCTGGGTCCTGGCCTTCCACGTCTTCGCGATGCCGGCCGCCTACGCGGGCGTCGCGACCCTGTTCGCCGCCATGCCGGTGGGGATCAACGCCTACCTGCTGGCGGCGCGCTACCGGACCGAGACCGGCATGGTCGCGGCCTCGGTCCTGGTCTCGACGCTGCTGGCGCCGCTCACCACGCTGCTCTGGCTCATGCTCCTCGGCCGGGCGTGACGGCGGCGCCCCGGCGTCACCGCGCGCGTTGGACCGGGCGGCGCGCGGGTCTAGGGTAGGGTCAAGCGCGCGGGCCGCGAAGACCCGCGCCACCCTGCAGGCGAGGAATCTCGATGAACGCTCCGATGCGCCCTCCGGGCAGCGCCTCCCCGTCGGCCCCGGCCTCGGCCCGCTTCGTCTGGGACGATCCCTTCCTGCTGGAGGATCAGCTCACCGAGGACGAGCGGGCGATCCGCGACGTCGCCCAGAGCTTCGCGCAGGAGCAGCTGCTGCCCGGGATCGTGGAGGCCTACGCCTCCGAGAAGACCGATCCCGGCCTGTTCCGGAAGATGGGCGAGCTCGGCCTGCTCGGCGTGACCCTCCCCGAGGAGTACGGCTGCGCGGGCGCCTCCTACGTGGCCTACGGGCTCGTGGCGCGGGCGGTCGAGGCGGTGGATTCCGGCTACCGCTCGATGATGAGCGTGCAATCCTCCCTCGTGATGTACCCGATCCACGCCTACGGCTCGGAGGAGCAGCGCGAGAAGTTCCTGCCGAAGCTCGCCTCGGGCGAGTGGATCGGCTGCTTCGGCCTCACCGAGCCGGATGCCGGCTCGGACCCGGCCGGCATGAAGACCAAGGCCGAGAAGATCGACGGCGGCTACCGGATCTCCGGCGCCAAGATGTGGATCTCGAACGCCCCCTTCGCGGACGTGTTCGTGGTCTGGGCGAAGTCCGACGCGCACGAGGGCGCGATCCGCGGCTTCGTCCTCGAGAAGGGCATGAAGGGCCTGTCCGCCCCGACGCTGAAGGGCAAGCTGTCCCTGCGCGCCTCCACCACCGGCGAGATCGTCATGGAGGGCGTCGAGGTCGGCGAGGACGCGCTGCTGCCGAACGTCTCGGGGCTGAAGGGGCCGTTCGGCTGCCTCAACCGGGCGCGCTACGGCATCTCGTGGGGCGCGATGGGCGCCGCAGAGGATTGCTGGCACCGCGCCCGCACCTACACGCTGGAGCGCAAGCAGTTCGGCCGGCCCCTGGCGCAGACCCAGCTCGTCCAGAAGAAGCTCGCCGACATGCAGACCGAGATCGCGCTGGGCCTCCAGGCCTCGCTCCGGGTCGGGCGGCTGATGGACGAGGGCAAGATGGCGCCCGAGATGATCTCGCTGGTCAAGCGCAACAATTGCGGCAAGGCGCTGGACATCGCCCGCACCGCCCGCGACATGCACGGCGGCAACGGCATCATGGGCGAGTACCACGTGATGCGCCACGCCCAGAACCTCGAGACGGTGAACACCTACGAAGGCACCCACGACGTCCACGCCCTGATCCTGGGCCGGGCCCAGACGGGGCTGCAGGCGTTCTTCTGAGGCGCGGAGGACGCGCCTCCCACCGGGTCACCTCATCCTCAGGTGCGGCGCAGTCGCCTCGAAGAAGTCCCCCGAACCGCGGCGATATCGGGAGGCTTCCTCGAGACCTCCGCTGCGCTTCGGCACCTCAGGATGAGGGCGCGGGCGGGGTTCACTCCCCGCCCTCGTCCCCGGCGAGCGACCACTCGAGCACCCGGGCGAGGTGGTCGTAGGCGCCGTACCGGCTGGCGTATTGCGGGTAGGGCCGCGCCGTGTAGGCCGCCTCGCCGGTCATGAACCGGGCCACCAGCCCCCGGAGCCGCGCGGCGTGCTCGGCCACGATCTGCTCGACCCCGCGCTCCTCGCCCCGGGGCGGCTTCACCGGGATCGGGACGAAGGGCTTCCGGCCGCCCGAGGCGTGGACGTAGAGCAGGTCCGGCGTCGTCTTCACGGCCGGCAGGTCCGCGAAGGCGCCGTGCATCAGCATCGCCGCCTCCAGGGTGAGCTGAGGCGAGAACCCGGAGAAGATCATCTTGCCCGAGGGCGGCGTCCCGGTCTTGTAATCGACGATGCAGGCGGTGCCGTCCGGCCGCAGCTCGATCCGGTCGGCCCGGGCGCGCAGCGTGAAGGTCTCGCGCCCCATCGGGATCGCCCAGCGGCCGGAGACCTCCGGGTAGACCCGGGTCAGGCCGGGCCGGCGCTGGGTCTCCCAGTCCAGATAGGCCGAAGCCATGCGCTCGTAGCGCGGCCACCACTCGGCGTAGAGGTTCGGGTACTCCGCCTCGATGTCGCCGAAGGCGTTCACCGCGAAGTTCAGCAGCCGCTCCGCGGAGTCCGGCGGTAGGTCCTTGGGATGGCGACTGGCGAATTCCGCGAAGACGTCGTGCACCAGGGAGCCGCGGGTGGCGACGCCCGGCGCCGCCGCCAGCGGATCGAGCGGGTCGAGCCCGAGCACGTGGCGGGCGAAGATGCTGTAGGGATCGCGCACCAGCGTCTCGATCTCGGTGACGCTGAGCGAGCGCGGGAACAGGGCCGGGTCCGGCTTCGGTGCGGGGCGCTTCAGCCGCGGCTCCGGCGGCGCCGTGTCCAGCCGCGCGGCGAGGCCCGCGAGCCGGCGCCCCGCGTGCAGGACGGCGTCCCAGCGGGCGTCGCCCGAGAGCGCGCGCAGGCGCTGGATCAGGCGCGACGGCACGGTCGGGGCGCCCTCCCGCTTCAGCGCCCGGGTGATCACCGCGTCGCGGCAGCCGAGCGCCTGCACGAAGTCGTGGGCCATCTGCCCGATCCGCCGCTCGGGCGGGTTGAGGCCGACCCGCTCGCGCATCGGCCGGTTGAGGAACGAGTCGGTCAGCGTGCGCACCGGCCAGACGCCCTCGTCCAGCCCGCCGAGCACCACGCGGTCCACCGACAGGAGGCGCGCCTCCAGCAACCCGAGGATGCGCAGGCGCGGATGCGGCGCGTCGCCCGAGCAGGCGACTTTGCGCTCCCGGGCGAGCGACGTGAAAAAGGTGGCGTAGTCGTCGAACCGCCCCGGCATCAGGCCGGGCTCCGCCATCTCCAGGTCGTCGAACAGGGCGTCCAGGCAGGACAGGGAGCCGTCCGTCTCCTCGGGCGCGTCCTCCGGCCTCGCGATCAGCCGGTCGCACGCCGTCCGGTGCCCGGTGGCGGTGGTGACGAGATCGCAATCGCCCGCCCCGTCCGCGCCCGGGAAATCCCGGAACACCAGATCCAGCCGGTCCAGGAGGTCCGCGGCCAGTTCCCAGTCGACGTCCTTCAGGCGGCGCTTGGCCCGGGGCCGGTGCTCGGGCGGCCCGGCGCGCTCGGCGGCGAGGGCCTTGCGCAGGCCGTCGAAGCCCGGGGCCGGGACGGGGCCGCGCAGCAATCCGATCTCCAGGGCGGCCGCGCCCCGGACCACGTCGGGACGCGGCAGGCCGAGATGGACCATCGGATGGGAGAGCAGCGCGATCAGCCGGGCCGGGATCGCGTCGGCTTGATCGCGGGCGAGGTCGGCGGCGAGTTCCGCCGCGAGCCGGGCGAGCCGCCCGGCCGGGCTCACGGCCAGGGACAGCCCGGCGGAATCCTCGGCCACGATGCCCCAGCGCAGCAGCTCGACGGCGACCCGGCCGGCGAGCCCGCGGTCGGGCGTGATGAGCGCCGCAGTGGCACCGGCGGTCTGCAGGGTCTCGCGCAGCGCCAGCGCCGCGACCAGCGCCTCCTCGCGCTCGTCGGCCGCTTCGGCGAGCGCGAGCCCTTCGAGGCCGAGGCGGGCGACGGTGTCGCGCTCGGCCGGGTCGAGGGCGGCCCACGCGTCGGTGGTATCGGCCGGCCGCAGGGCCTGCGACAGGAGCGCGGCTCGGGCCACCTGGCCGGGGTCGGGCTCGCCGAGGGCGACGACCTCGGCGCGGTCGAGGTTGAGGTTCTCCGGTCCGAGCAACCGGTGCAGCACCGCCTGCGGATGGCCGTGCGCGATCACGCGGGAAAAACCCTCGCCGGTGTCGATGCCGTCCCAGCCGGCCGCGTCGAGGTCGAGATCGAGCCCGGGCAGGACCACGGCGCCGTGGGGCAGCTTGGCCACGGCGGCGATGAGCCGGGCCGTGGCGGGGACGGAGCCCAGCGAGCCGGCGACGATCACCGGGTCCGGCGTCGCGCCGCGCGACAGGCGCCGCTCCTCGGCGAGGACGAGCCCGCGGGCGCGGGCGACGGGATCGGCGAGGCCCCGCTCGGCCAGGAGCTTCGGCCAGTTCTCGGCGGCGATCTTCACGAAGTCGAGGGTCAGGCCGAAGTAGCGGGAATACTCGGCCTCGACGGCCGCGCCGATCTCCGACCAGGGCAGGCCCTCGACGGTGAGCGCGTCCATCAGGCGCTCGAGATCGCCGGCGAGCCCGACCGCGTCGGCGGGGGAGGACGGCACCAAGAACGGCACCTCGGCGTCCAGCGGCAGCAGCGTCCGGTCGACGGTCCTGGCCCAGGCCTGGACGAGGCGGGCCAGGATCAGCCGGCGCTCCAGCGGCGGCATCGGGATGCTCAGGGGGTCGGCGTTCTCCTCCAGCAGCGGCTCGGCGGCGAGGTCGAGCTCGGCCTCGTCGGCCTCGCCGAGCGGCACCATCCGCGGCAGCAGCGTCGCCTGGCCGGGCGCGTCCCGGCCGAGCCTCTCGGCCAGGATCGCGCCGAGCGCCCGGGCCGCGCGGCGGGTCGGCAGGTAGATCGTGACGGAGGCGAGCGCCAGCGGATCGTCCGCCACCGGCCCGACCAGGCGGCCGGAGAGCAGCGCCTCGGCGAGCGTCGGCAGGAACGGGACGCCGCGGGAGATGGTGAAAACGGCCTGTCGGGCGGGCATGGCTGGGCTTCTACGCCTGCGCCGGGGCGGCGGACAGGGGACGATGGGCCGCTGGGGAACGATCGCGCGGCTTCCCTCCCCGCATCGGAGGAGTTCGGTCGCGCTCCGCCGCTGACCTCAGCCCTTCGCCCTCGCGGCGGCGCCGTAGCCGGCGCGGCGGCCGAACACGACGCCGGAGGTCAGCCCCGAGCCGCCGGGATAGCCGTTGAAGAACACGCCACCGACCATCTCGCCGCAGGCGTAGAGGCCGGGAATCGCGCCGCCGTCCGCGCGCTTCACGCCGCCGTCGTCGCCGACCTCGACGCCGCCGTAGGTGAAGGTGATGCCGCCCGTGACCGGGTAGGCCTTGAACGGCCCGGTCTCGATCCTCTGCGCCCAGTTCGACTTCGGCAGGGCGAGCCCCTTCGTGCCGCGCCCGTCCTTCACGGTCGGGTCGAAGGGCACGCTCTCGTCCACGGCGGCGTTGAACGCCGCGATGGTCCGCCGCGCCGCCGCGCGGTCGATGCCCTCGAGCTTGTCGAGGAGCCCGTCCAGGGTGTCGGCCTCGATGAAGTGCGCGTCGTGGAACCGGTACTCGCTGTAGAGCAGGTGATCGACCTTGGCGTCGAAGATCTGCCACGCCACGTGCCCGGGCTGCTCCATGATCGAGCGGCCGAACTGGGCGTAGGTGTAGTTGCGGAAATTCTTGCCCTCGTCGACGAACCGCTCGCCGTTGGCGTTCAGCATGAGGCCCAGGAAGTAGCAGATCTTCCGGTAGTGCTTGCGCTCGCCGTGCGGCAGCTCGAGGTTACCGTAATCGGGGGTGTGCAGGTCCATCGGCGTGGCGTGGCAGCCACCGTAGAAGCCGTGGGCCTTCGCGCCGAGGTCGAGCGCCATCTGCAGCCCGTCGCCCTGGTTGTGGGGTGTGCCGCGCACCCGGGCCTTGTCCCAGCCCTCGCCGATGAAGCGTGTCCGGAGGGCGGCGTTCGCCTCGAAGCCGCCGCAGGCCAGCACCACGGACGTCGCCCGGACCGGACCCTGCGGCGTCTCCACGCCGACGACGCGCCCGTCCTCCACGATCAGGCCCCGGGCCGGGCAGCCGTAGCGGATCTCGCCGCCGGCCCGAGTGAAGGCCTCCAGCTCGGCCCGGGCGAGGCCGAAGCCCTCGTCGTGGGTGGCGAGCGTCAGGCCGCCCCAGAACACGAAGCGCCCGTCCTTCTCGAACGATTGACGGGAGTAGATCGGCTCGAACTTCACCCCCTGCGTCGCCAGCCAGCGCAGGGCCGCGCCGCTCTCGTCGATCAGGATGCGCTGCTCGCGCGAGAGCGGCCGCCCGTCGTTGAAGCCGAGCAGGTCCGCCTCGAATTTCTGTGCCGTGTAGGCACCGAAATCGGTCCGCGGCAGGCGCGGGTCCTCGGGATCGACCAGCAGCGGGATCAGGTCGTCGTTGCCCGCGTAGACGAAGCGCATGGCCCCGGCCGTGTAGGCGGTGTTGCCGCCGGCGAGGTCCCGCTCGGCCTTCTCGATCATCAGCACCGAGGCGCCGCGCTCCAGGGCGGCGAGACCGGCGCTCATGGCGGCGTTGCCCGAGCCAACGACGATCACATCCCACGGCGCATCGTCCGGACGCTGCATGCCTGCCTCCTCTCCAACAGCTGCTCTCGGAGCATTGTATACGTTTGCATGCAATTCTTCGCAAGCGTTTCAGGCGTCACGCTTTCGCGCTATGGCCGAGCCGAGGAGAGCCGGACATGAAGGCCAGCGAAGCGGAGCGCTCCAGCGGCGTCGGCGCCTATGAGCGGCTGCTGCGGGCGATCGAGGAGGGCGAGCTCGCGCCCGGCAGCCGCCTGCGCGAGGCGGAGCTCGCCGAGCGGTTCCAGATCAGCCGCACGCCGGTCCGCGAGGCGCTCGGCCGGCTGGAGGCGCAGGGCCTCGTCGCCCACGAGCCGCACCGGGGCGCCAGCGTGGCGCAGCTCGACTACGGGCAGGTGAGCGAGCTCTACGACCTGCGCGAGGTGCTGGAGGGGACGGCCGCGCGCCTCGCGGCGATCCACGCCAGCACGGTCGAGACCGAGATCCTGGAGGAGATGGTCGCCCGGGACCGGACGCTGCTCGGCGACGCGCCCGCGCTGGCACGGACCAACCGGCTGTTCCACCGCCAGATCCACGGGGCGGCGCGCAACCGCTTCCTGCAGGGCACGCTGGAGACGATGCGCCTGTCCCTGGTGCTGCTCCCGGGCGCCACCACGCTGGCGGCACCCGACCGCGCCGCGGAATCGCTCGCCGAGCACGCGGCGATCGTGGCGGCGATCCGGGCCCACGACGGGGATGCCGCCGAGGCCGCGGCCCGGGCCCATATCCGCGCTGCCTTCAAGGCGCGGATCCGGATCTGGCAGGAGAGCTGAGGGCCCCCCGACCCTCAGGCGTGGGCCGGCACGCGCTCCAGACCGGGCCGGCCGCGGAACAGGGCGAGCGTCGCGACCATGCCGCAGGCGGCCGCCGCCATCAGCCAGTAGCTCGGCGCCGCCCGGTCGCCGGTCTTCTCGATCAGGAAGGTCGAGACCATGGGCGTCGCCGTGCCGAACAGCGCGGTGGCGAGGCTGTAGGCCAGCGAGAAGCCGCTGGCGCGGACATGGGCCGGCACGACTTCCGAGAGCGAGACCACCATCGCGCCGTTGTAGACTCCGAAGAAGAACGAGAACCACAGCTCGACGGCGAGCATCTTGCCGAAGGTCGGGTCGGCCACGAGCCAGTGCAGCGCCGGGTAGGTCGTCAGCAGCGACAGGGTCGAGATCGTCAGCAGCACCGGCTTGCGGCCGATGGCGTCCGACAGGGCTCCGCCCACGGGCAGCCAGACGAAGTTGGTGATCGCCACGAACAGCGTCACGATCAGGCTGTCGGTCTCGGTGAGCTTGAGGACGTTCTTGCCGAAAGTCGGGGTGTAGACGGTGATCATGTAGAACGTCACCGTCGTCATCGTGGTCAGCATCATGCCGAGCAGCACGATCCGCCAGTTGGCGGCCACCGTGGTCAGGATCTCGCGGGTGGTCGGGTGGCGGGTCCGCTTGGCGAATTCCTGCGTCTCCTGGAGCGACCGCCTGATGAAGAAGATGAACGGCACGATCAGGCAGCCAATGAAGAACGGGATGCGCCAGCCGAAATCGCCGAGCTGCTGCTTGGTCAGGAACGCGTTCAGCCCGTAGCCGATCAGGGCGGCGAACATGATCGCCACCTGCTGACTCGCCGACTGGAACGACGTGTAGAAGCCGCGCCGGCCCGGCGTGGCGATCTCGAACAGGTAGATGGAGACGCCGCCGATCTCGACGCCCGCTGAGAAGCCCTGCAGCAGGCGCCCGGCCAGCACGATCAGCGGGGCCGCGACCCCGATCGTGTCGTAGCTCGGGCAGAAGGCGATGAGCACCGTGCCGCTCGCCATGATGGCGAGGGTGATGATCAGGCCCTTCCGGCGGCCGATCCGGTCGATATAGGCGCCGAGCACGATCGCCCCGAGCGGCCGCATCAGCGCCCCGAGCCAGAAGGTGCCGAAGGTCAGGAGCAGCTCGGTGGTCTCGTTGCCCGAGGGGAAGAACGCCCGCGCGATGTAGGTGGCGTAGAACCCGAACAGGAAGAAGTCGAACATTTCCAGGAAGTTGCCGCTCGTCGAGCGGAGGATCGCGCCGATCCGCGACTTGAGCGTGGCCCCGACGGCCCCGGGATCACCGGCCATGACGACGTCCTTTCCGGGTGCCCGTCAGGCACCGATCCACTTCATGGCGACGATCGTGCCGGTCACCGTCAGCGCGCCGCCGATGCGGGTGGCGATCTGCGCGAAGGGCATCAGGGCCATGCGGTTCGCCGCCGTGAGGATCGCCACGTCGCCGGTGCCGCCCTGGCCGCTGTGGCAGGCGTTCACGATGGCGGTCTCGATCGGATACATGCCGAGCCAGCGGCCGACGAAGAAGCCGACCGTCATCAGCGTCACGACGGTCGACACGATCGTGATCAGGTTCACCAGAGTGAAGGCCGCCATCAGCTCGTGCCAGGGCGTCAGCGCGACGCCGATGGCGAAGAGCAGCGGGTAGGTCATCGAGACCTGGACGAACTTGTAGACCACGAAGCCGCCGGCCTGGAGATGGGGCGACACCGCGCTGGCGAGCTTCGCCAGGACGGCGAGGAACAGCATCGCCACCGGCGCCGGCAGGCCGACGAGGTGGTGGGCCATGACGCCGAGCAGGTAGAGGGTGATCGCCGTGAGCCCGGCCGCACCGATCGTGGCGGGGTCGATCTGGCCCTTCGCCGCCTCGGCCTTGGCCTGGGCGTCGCTCGACTTGATGCCGTCCGAGTCGGGCTGGAGGCGGCCCTCGCCGGTGAGGTGCGGGTAGCGCTTGCCGACGGAGTTGAGCGTGCCCGACAGGATGATCGCGGTCAGGGAGCCCAGCATCACCGGCGGCAGCACCTGGGCGAAGACCACGCCCTGCTGAATCCCCAGGATCGCCGCGTAGCCGATGGAGAGCGGGATCGCCCCCTCGCCGACGCCGCCCGCCATGATCGGCACGACGATGAAGAAGAAGGTCTTGTAGGGGCCGAGGCCGAGGAGCGTGCCGACCAGCGTGCCGACCAGGGCCGCCGCCACCGAGCCGAGGGCGAGCGGCGCGAAGATCTTGAGGAAGCCCTTGATCAGGACCTCGCGGTCCATCCCGAGGATCGAGCCGACGATGATCGTGGCGATGTAGATGTAGAGGAAGTTGGTGAACTTGGTGAAATCGGTGATCGCCTTGACCATCTGCGGCGGCACCAGGGCGTAGTAGACCAGCGCCGAGGGGATGAAGGTCGCGAAGATGGCCCCGGCGCCGATGTTCTTCAGGATCGGGATCCGCTTGCCGATCTCCGCGCAGGTGAAGCCGCCCATCACCAGCACGGCGATCATGGTCGGCCCGTCGGGCTTGATCTCGCCCTCCTGGACCAGGACGGTGAGGAGGATCGCCAGCACGACGAAGATCGGGAGCGGTATGATGCCGATCTTGAAGTCGATCAGCCGCCACCAGACGTCCGGCCAGAACCGGGCCGCGCGCCCGTCCTCGGCCCGGCCCTCCGCCGGCGACGGGATCGGGCTCGGTGAAACGGTGCTGGTCATGGCGTCCCCCCGGATCTCTGACCGCTCGCGGGCCGCTTCGCCGCGCCCTCGCGACCGCGCGCCGGGCCGCGATCCATCGGGTCGCGCACGATCTGCGGCGATAAAGTGACATCCGGCGTATCAGCGCGGATGAAGGGCGGCAACGCGATCCAGGGAACAAAGGACGCGACCTGTCCCGTCGGCCGCGATTAAGATCCCGTCTCCGTCGTGATCACAGCTCAGAGAATTGGCCAAGCGGCCGACCGGGCCATGACGGCATCGGCCGGGGAAAGGCGACGGGACCGAGGCCCCGCCGCCGGGATCGTCGATCAGAAGTCGCGCTGGACGCGGAAGCGGACCTGCGAGACCGAGTCCTGCGTCACGGTGCGCGGTACGAACGTGCCGCTGTTGATGCCGGCGACGTTGGCATAGGCGGTGAGACTCTTGTCGGAGTCGATCGCGCGACCGTGCTTCACGCCGATCTGGGTGTAGAAGGCCTCGACGCCGATATCGAGGTCGCGCACGGGCGACCAGATGATGCTGCCGCCCGCGACGAACTGATAGGTGTCGCGCAGCGCTTGGCTCAACTGGTAGAAGCGGGTTCCGGGCGCGCCGACCGCGTTGGAGCCGAGATTGGCGGCGCCGTTGAAGCTCAGGACGTTGTAGAGCGCGCCCTGGGCGAGGCGCGCGTTGCGGGAGAAGTCCTGCTCTCCGTAGGCGCCGAAGACCGCCGAGCGCCATTCCGGCGTCCAGTAATGCAGGAACGACGCGACCGCCGAGAAGGATTGCGATGTCTGCAACTGGCCGGTGAAGGGGTTGACCGTCGCGTCCGAGTAGCTCTGGTAGATCTTCTGGCCCTGGAAGCCGTTGTTGAGCTGCGTGTAGCAGCCGGTGAAGGCGCAGTATCCCGTATACATCTGCGCGCCGTCGGCGTAGGCGCTCTGGAGATAGAGGGCGTCCCCCGGCGCGACGAAGGGGGCGTTGATCTTCAGGCCGCCCTGCACCGCCCAGCCCTCGACGCTCCTGGTGTGCGCGACGCTGACATTGGCGCCCGCCGCGGGCGTCGCCGCGATGTTGCCGACGTTCAGCTCGTGAACCGCGGCGGAGAGCTGTGCCGAGCCCCAGCCCTGATCGACGCGCAGGACGCCGACGACATCGGGCAGCCGCTCGCGCTGGATGCTGTCGACGCCGCTGACCCCGATCGGTGCGCCTCTGAAGTAGCCGACGAAGACCGGGCTGACCGGCGACGCGGTGCCGGCCGGCGCGTAGATCGGGCTGCGCCGGAAGACCGGGTCCTCGACCGACAGCGTGGCCGACAGCCCAGCGCCGGCCGTCACCGTGTAGGCGAGGAGGTTGGTGGAGGAGACGTCCGAGCCCGCGGTCGCGCCGTAGATCTCGAAGTCGTGGGCGTAGAAGTCGAAGAACGACGAGGCGCGACCGGCGGTCAGGCCGGCGAACTGGATGAACGCCTTGTCGACGTTCATGAACTGCTGCGCATGCCCGGCCTGGTCGACGCCGGTGGCGTCGTAGGCCTGCCCGATGCGCGCCTGCGTCCCCGAGCGCGCGTAGCCGGTGCGGGATCCGGCATCGAGGCGGACGAAGGCGCGCAGGGTGCCGTAAGCGGTCTGCGTGCGGGCATCGAGGTTGATGCGCAGACGCGCCTGATAGCCCGCGCTGTCGCCGGCGTTGGTGCCGGCCTGCCGCGTCGACGCCGTCATGTACCCGCCCTCGTACCGGGCGCGGCCCGAGATGCGCAGGCAGGTGTCGGTGCCGGGGATGTAGAAGAAGCCGGCGCCGTACGCGCCGCAGACGCGGACGTACTCGACCGGGACAGCCTTCTTGACCGGCAGGTCGGCGGCGTGCGCAGCGCCCATTGTCGCGAACGCGGCGGCAGTCGCCAGCAGCGATGATCTCAGTAATGTCATCGATGTCTCCGGAATTTGAAGCTCAATTCTCGCAAACGGATGAGCAAGACCGGACACACCAAATATAATCCACGATTTATTCGCAGATCATTGGCATGTTCTCACTCGCCACGGCGGTTTTGAGGCCCATCTGCCCGGCGACGATGTGCAGCGGCCCCACCGCGCGCAACAAAGATTCAGATTTATCTTCAATCTTGCAGATGAACGTTGCGCGTACGCAACAAAATGTTATCCAATAATGCAAAATCGGAGATAATTACTCAGTATATCTATATATTATCAGGTTAGCCGAACGGATGAAATATTGCTAAAACCGGCTCGTTCGAACGACCAGCACCAATCAAGAGGCGATGGCCTGGAAGTCAACTCGGAGCTGTCGTGCGGGCCGTCTCTGACCGGACAGGCGTAGCGGATGCAGTCAGAACCGCCTCGGTGCCCCGCGAACGGCACGCGGTCGCCGGCAAGCGATTCGACGCGCGGGTCCTGCCCGCCCGACGCGTCGGCCGGAGGCTCGGCGCATTTGCGGGATGGCACGTGTCGCACGGCGCGGCGGCGTTTGCCCGGCTCGATGGACGCGGCGCGCGCCCGGAAAGCGGGTCCGAACGAACGATGGCGCGCACCGGCGGCGCCCTGCGCGCGGGGCGGCGCATCGCCGGACCCTATCATGGGTCGGTCAACGGACCCGCCGGGAGCGGGCGGGATCGCGGCGCGCACCGCACGGAGTCGCGTGGCCGACCGCGCGCTGGCGGCCGGAGGCGCTACGGATCCAGAGCGACCCGGCAGAACGAAAAAGGCCCGGCCGAAGCCGAGCCTTGAGGTTCCTGAAGCACGGGGACCGGCGCGGAGGCCGAGGCCCCGGCGCCGGTGGAGTGGCTTAGAAGTCGCGCTGGACGCGGAAGCGGAAGGTGGACACGCTGTCCGCCGTCGTGGTCCGCGGCACGAAGGTGCCGTTGTTGATGCCGGCGACGTTCGCGTAGGCCGTCGGGCTCTTGTCGCGGTCGATCACGCGGCCGTTCTTGACGCCGATCTGGGTGTAGAAGCCCTCGACACCGATATCGAGGTCCTTGACCGGCGACCAGATGATGCTGCCGCCGGCCACGAACTGGTAGGTGTCGCGCAGCGCCTCGCTGAGCTGGTAGAACCGGCTGCCCGGCACGCCGACGCCGTTCACGCCGAAGGAGTTGCCACCGGTGTTGTTCGCCAGCGCGAAGGCCGCGCCCTGGGCCAGACGGGCGCCGCTGCCGTAGCTCATCTCACCGTACGACCCGAAGAAGGCCGAGCGCCACTCCGGCGACCAGTAGTGGAGGTACGAGGCCGTCGCGGTGAAGCTCGTCGACTGCTCCAGCTGACCCGTGAACGGGTTGAGCGTGGCGTCGTTGATGTACTGCGCGAACTTCTGGCCCTGGATGGTGGCCGGGTTCTGCGAGTAGCAGCCGCTGAACGCGCAGTAGCCGGTGTACATCTGGGCACCGGAGCCGTAGGCGCCCTGCAGGTAGAGGGCGTCGCCCGGCGCGATGAACGGCGTGTTGATCTTCAGGCCGCCCTGCACCGCCCAGCCGTACGAGTTGCTGGCGTGCGGGATGCTGATGTTCGAGCCGGTGCCGGTGCCGGCGCCGTTCGCGACGTTGCCGACGTTCAGCTCGTGGACGGCGGCCGAGACCTGAGCCGAACCCCAGGCCTGGTCGAGGCGCAGGGCGCCGACGAAGTCGGGCATGCGCGAGCGCTGGATCACGTCGACGAAGCTGTACCGGGTCGGCACGCCGTTGGTGTAGCCGATGAACACCTCGGCCGGCGACTGAGACTGCGCGAAGTTGGCGAGGTTGGCGTTGACCGTCACGCCGCCCGGGTTGTTGGTCTGCGAGAAGATCACGCTGCGGCGGAAGACCGGGTCTTCGGCCGAGATCGTGGCGGACAGGCCGTTGCCGAGCGTGGCCGTGTAGGCGAGCAGGTTGGTCGAGGCGATGTCGGAGCCGAGCGTGGCGCCGGCGAACTCGAAGTCGTGGGCGTAGAAGTCGAAGAACGACGAGGCGCGACCGGCGGTCATGCCGGCGAACTGGATGAAGGCCTTGTCGACGTTGACGAACTGCTGGGCGCGGCCGAACTGGTCGATGCCGAGGCCCGGGAAGGCCTGGCCGATGCGCTGCTGGGTGCCGGAGGTGCCGACGCCGGAGTAGCCGGTGCGGGAGCCGGCATCGAGGCGGACGAAGGCGCGCAGGGTGCCGTAGGCGGTCTGGGTGCGGGCATCGAGGTTGATGCGCATCCGGCCCTGGTAGCCCGACGTGTCGCCGTTGCTACCCTGCCGCGAGTAGCTGGTCATGTAGCCGCCCTCGAACCGGGCGCGGCCGGAGAGACGCAGGCAGGTGTCGGTGCCGGGGATGTAGAAGAAGCCGGCGCCGTAGGCGCCGCAGACGCGAACGTACTCGATCGGGACCGCCTTCTTGACCGGGAGGTCGGCGGCGTGGGCTGCGCCTACCGCCGCGAACGCAGCAGCAGACCCGAGCAATGAGCTCTTCAAGAGCTTCATAGACATCTCCAAAGCTTCGAGACCCAATGATGCGGACCTGCCCGGTTATCCGGGTCTAGCCGCACGTTCTGTAGGTTTGGCCTGCGTCTTAGGTGGCAGGCTCCTGCGGGCTCTCGCTTGGCGATGCCCCCGTGCACGATCACCATGTGCGAACGGGTTTCCGCGAGCAACGAGGATTCGCGGCTGCCTTGGCAGTTCCAGCGCGATGTTGCGGCCTGGCAACATTCTCGGGGCGCTTTAGTCGGCAACGGTCCGCCGAATGTGCACGAATGCTGTCCTGAGCGGCTGAGCTGCCGCGCCGACGGGCAGCCTTTCGCCCGGCCCCGACCCGGGACCGGGCGGCTCACGCCGTCCCAGCCGATTCGCCGGCGCCGGACGGGCGCCTTACATGGGCGGCGTCAGCCCGTCCTTTCCGACGGCGACGCGCCGCGCCGTGATGCGGCCGTCGTCCCCGCGCGCGGCGATCACGAAGACCTTGGCGCCGGGCGCTACGGCCGCGGCGCTGGCGGGCTCGAAGCTGACGACCGGCGCCTGTGGCGGTACCAGGATCTGCAGCGACTGGCCCTGACCGTAATCGACCGTGAGGGTCCGCTCCGCCCCGCCGCGGCTCGCCTTGACCGTCCCGTTGGTCATCGCGCTCTTCACACGGGGCGCGTCGGGAGCGGTCGAGCGCACGTCCGCCTTCACGGTTCCGTTGGTCATGGCGCTCCGCACCGGCGCCCCGCCCGCGGTGTGGTCGGGGATCATGTCCCAGTCGTAGTGTCCCTCGCCGGTGCCGCGCATCGCCTCGGGGAACAGCACCACCTCCAGGGCCACCGGCGGCTCGCCCTTCGTGGCCGTGCCGATGAAGACCCCGTCCCTGATCGCGTCGAGACTCGACGGGACCACCCAGGAAACCTTGGCGTCGGGGGCGAGCGCCACGGTCTCCGACGCGCCGTCCCGTGTCTTCAGCGTGAAGCCGCCGCCCGCGACCGCCTCGACGGTCCCGCGCAGGCGCTCGACCTTCGGCGCCGCCTGCGCACCGGTGGTGACGGCCAGCAGCCCCATCAGGGCGAGCGTCGTGAGTTTTGCCATGGGGGTTCTCTTCCTGGTGCCGGGATTGTCGCGACCGGCTGGACGTGGGGCGGGATGATGGGATGTCAGCCCACGAGGGCCTGTGACATCGCATCCGGGTTCGCGCCCGTGCCCGGCCCGGTTACGCGTCCCCGGCCTGTCCCAGACAGATCAGGAACGGCGCGGCCGCCGCCTCCGCGGCCGCCTCCACGGCCCGGTAGCGCCGCACCACGTCGGCGCCGAAGGCCGAGAGGCGCGCGCCCCCGCCGGCCCGGCC
Source organism: Methylobacterium sp. NPDC080182 (assembly GCF_050281105.1). Classification (NCBI taxonomy): domain Bacteria; kingdom Pseudomonadati; phylum Pseudomonadota; class Alphaproteobacteria; order Hyphomicrobiales; family Methylobacteriaceae; genus Methylobacterium; species Methylobacterium sp. NPDC080182. The sequence goes on along the minus strand of NZ_JBNNWO010000001.1, from coordinate 280,669 downwards.
ACCGGTCTGCGCCTCGACCACGGGGCGACCGAAGCCGGTGTTCATCGCCTCGACCAGCAGCCAGGCCCGGCGGTACGACATGCCCAGCGCGCGGCCAGCGCCCGCGATGGAACCGTGCTCGGCGATCATCTCCAGGAGCCGCACCTTGCCGGGGCCGAGGCGGTGCCCCGGCCCGAGATCGATGCGGATGCTCAGCCGGGGCGCCGCGCCCGCGGCCCGGGCGGGGCTCCGGAGCGGGTCGGGTACGGCGCTCAGGCGGGGAGCGCCAGCAGCGCGAGACCGGCCGCGGCGAGGCCGGCACCGAGGGCCGGGGCGGCCCGCGTCGCTCCGATCCGCGACGCCGCGGCGCCGAGTCCGATCCCCGCGGCGTGCAGGAGCGCCGTGGCCGCGAGGAACCCGAGGCCGAAGGACAGGCCGGAGGCGGTCTCGGGCATCTCGGCACCGTGGGCGTAGCCGTGGAACACCGCGAAGACGCCGACCAGGGCAGCCAGCAGGGCCACCGGCGCGCGCAGGCCGACGATGGCGGCGAGGCCGAACACGACGATGGACAGCGCGATCCCGAGCTCGACATGCGGCAGCACCGCGCCGGCCATGCCCAACCCCGCCCCCACGCTCATCAACCCCAGGAACGACAGGGGCAGCGCCCAGAGCGCCCGTCCGCCGCGCAGGCTGGCGAGGAGGCCGACCGCGACCATCGCGAGAACATGATCGGCGCCCAGGAGCGGATGGAGGAACCCCGCCTCCGCGCCCGTCGCGGTGCCGTGCCCCGGATGGGCGAAGGCCGCCTGGGGCAGCAGGGCGAGTGCGGCCGGCAGGAGCGCCAGGGATGTGGCGGAACGGGCGGAGAGCGGTCGCTTCATCGGTGATCCTTCGCTGGACCCGCGAAGTTGTAGCGCCCTTCCGCCGCCTCTGCGAGGGGCGGGTGGCCGATGATCGCCGCTCCGCGGCGGCGCCCGGATCCGCGGGCGGCCCTCAGAGCGACATCGCTTCGTGGACCGCGGACGGCGCGAACGGCTCCGAGAAGGCGGCCCCGACACCGTGGGTGAAGTGGCGCATCACGGTGGCGGTCTTTCGCCCGACGCGGATCATCGCCCCGATCTCCAGCGCGTGGTCGACGAGCAGGGCGACGCCGGAGGCCGAAACGTTGAGGACGTGTCCCTGGAGGGCCTCGCCCGATGCAGTGGTGATCTGGACGATCTTCTGCTTCGGCACGATCCGACGGTGCGCGCGGATCGGTTCGGGTTGCAGGTCCTGGGCCTTTGCCAGCGTCACGAACTGACGGGCAACGTCAGTGAGAGTCGCGCGCCCACCGCGGACACAGACAACGAACTCCTGACCGGCGACGCGGGCGATGCGGGCCTCGAGCGTGCCGATATGGCGGATGCTGCAGGTGAGATGCTCACCCGGCACCAGGAGCGACGAGGAGCGGAACCGGATGCCCTCGGTCGAGACGTCGGCGGTCACGGCGTAGAAATCGCGACGCCGCTGGTTCCAGCACAACGCGGGCAACATGACGATGTGCCGCCGGACCATCACACCCGCATCATCATAAAGAATACATCGGCGACCTTCTGGGGCCGAAGTTTCTTCTGGCCTGTTCAAGCAATGCGTAAAATTGGACTTATCCCGATCTAAGTCGCACCGCAGATCCGGCGCTCACGGAACTGGTCGAAGGCCGATCTCGACCTTGGCGCTGTCGCGCCGTCATCGAACGCCGCCGGCCGGCTCGAAACGGCGGCCTCAGAGGCTCGCGGCGCGGATTGAATAAAAGATGCATCCTGATTGTATGGCATGGATGCTGCCTGGGATTGTGCATGCCAAACGGCCGCGCAACACTGCCGGCCGCCTCCGGAACGGACCGGCCGGTCCGCTCCGCTTCTCCCGCCTCCACCCGGATCGGTCTCATGTTGCGTTACGCCGCCTGTCTCCTCGCCGGGCTCGCCCTCACCGGGCCCGCCGCCGCGCAGACCCTGCGCTACGGCATGATGGAGGATCCGGACGCCCTCGACCCGACGCTCGCCCGGACCTTCGCGAGCCGGATGGTGTTCGCCGCGCTGTGCGACAAGCTCGTGGATATCGGCCCGGACCTGAAACCGGTGCCGCAGCTCGCCACCTCCTGGGAGCTGTCGCCCGACGAGAAGGCGCTGACCATGCACCTGCGTCCGGGCGTGCTGTTCCACGACGGCGAGAAGCTCGACGCCGCCGCCGCCAAGTTCTCGATCGAGCGGCACATGAATATGCCGGGCTCGCAGCGCCGCTCGGAGATCGCGCCGATCGACTCCGTGGACGTGGTCGACGACCTGACCTTCCGCATCAACCTGAAGCAGCCGTTCGCGCCGCTGCTGGCGCAGTTCACCGACCGGGCCGGCATGATGGTCTCGCCCAAGGCCGCCGAGCGGCTCGGCGACAAATTCGCCTCCGCGCCGGTCTGCGCCGGTCCGTACAAGTTCGTCGAGCGGGTGCCGCAGGACCGGATCGTGGTCGAGCGCTTCCCCGACTACTGGAACAAGGACGCGATCCACATCCAGCGGATCGAGTACCGGCCGATCCCTGACGCCACCGTGCGGCTCACCAACCTCCGCGCGGGTCAGCTCGACCTCTTGGAGCGCCTCGCCCCCACCGACGTGGCACAGGTGAAGCGTGACGCCAAGCTGAAGCTCGACTCAACCTACGAGCTCGGCTTCCAGGAGATCCTGTTCAACCCCCACAAGTCCGGTTCGCCGGTCTCCGACCCGAAGGTGCGCGCCGCGTTCGAGGCGGCCATCGACCGCAACGCCATCAATCAGGTGGTCTACAACGGCGAGTTCCTGGCCGGGAACCAGTGGGTCAACCCGAAGAACCCGAACTACGTCGCCGAGTACCCGATCCCGAAGCGGGACGTCGCCAAGGCCAAGGCGCTGCTGGCCGAGGCCGGGAAGCCGAACCCGCAGATCACGCTGACCGTCTACGCCAACAGCGAGTCGCCGCAGGTCGGCCAGGTGATCCAGGCGATGACCAAGGAGGCCGGCTTCGACGTGAAGATCCAGGCCGTGGACTTCACGACCGCGCTCGATGCCGCCGACAAGGGCAACTACGAGGCGCAGCTCTATTCCTGGAGCGGCCGCTCGGACCCGGACGGCAACACGTTCAGCTTCCTGGCCTGCAAGGCGGCGCTGAACTATCCCAAGTACTGCAGCCCGGAAGCCGACGCGGCCCTCCAGGCGGAGCGCGGGACGGTGGATCCGGCCAAGCGCAAGGCTGCCTGGAAGGCCCTGGCCGATCAGGTCCTGAAGGACCGGCCGGGCATCTACATCCTGCACCGCAAGCTGCTCTGGGCCTACAGCCAGAAGATCACGGGTTTCGTGCCCTACCCGGACGGGCTCGTGCGCTTCACCGGGCTGAAGCTGAACTGATGCTGCGGTTTCTGGCACGGCGCCTTGCCCTGGCGGTCCCGACCCTGATCCTCGCCTCGATGATCATCTTCGCCCTGCAGCAATTGCTGCCGGGCGACGTCGCCACGGCGCTCACCGGCGAGGAGCGCGATCCGCAGGTGATCGCGTTCATCCGGGAAAAATACCACCTCGATGAGCCCCTGCCGGTGCGCTACGCCTACTGGGCCGGCGGCGTGCTGCGGGGGGATCTCGGCGAGTCGATCCGGCTGCAGAAGCCGGTCTCCGAGTTGATCGTCGAGAAGCTGCCGGTGACGCTCGAACTCGCCTGCCTCGCCATGCTGGTGGCGCTGGCCATCGGCGTGCCGATGGGCGTGCTCTCGGCGGTCAAGCGCGGGCAGGCCGCCGACACGATCGCCAACGGCGTGGCCCTCTGGGGCCTGTCGGTGCCGAATTTCTGGCTCGGGATCCTGCTGATCCTGCTGTTCTCGGTGGAGCTCGGCTGGCTGCCGGCCTCGGGCTACGTCTCGCCCTTCGAGAGCCTGTCGGAGAACCTCGCCGCCATGGCGATGCCGGCTTTCGTGCTCGGCAACGCCATCGCGGCGGTGATGATGCGCCACACCCGCGCGGCGATGCTCGGCGTGCTCGGCTCCGACTACGTCCGCACCGCGCGCGCCAAGGGCGTCTCGCCGCTGCGGGTCACCCTGCGGCACGCCCTGCCCAACGCCGCGATCCCGATCATCACCCTGGGGGCGCTGGAATTCGGCCAGCTCCTGTCGGGGGCCGTGCTCACCGAGCAGGTCTTCTCCGTGCCGGGCTTCGGCAAGCTGATGGTCGATGCGGTGTTCAACCGGGACTTCGCCACCGTGCAGGGCGTCGTGATCTGCACCGCCGCCACCTACATCGCCCTGAACCTCGCCGCCGACCTGCTCGCGGCGGCCGTGAACCCGAAGCTGAGGCGGGCATGAGCACCGGCAGCGAGATCGCCCGCGCCGAGGCGATCGGCCTGGAGGCCGCCCCGTCCGGCACCCCCGCCCACGCCATCCTGCGAGAGCCCGGCACCCTCGCGGCCTTCTGGCGACGCCTGCGCGCGCGCCGGAGCGCGGTCGTGGGCCTCGTCATCGTCGGCCTGCTGGTGCTGATGGCGGTGTTCGCGCCCTGGATCGCTCCCTACGACCCGACAGCCACCGACTGGGGCAACGTCCGCGGGCCCCCGAGCCTCGCGCACCCGTTCGGCGGCGACGAGGTCGGGCGCGACGTGCTCTCGCGGATCATCTTCGGCACCCGGGCCTCGCTCGGCGCCGGCCTCGTCTCGGTGGCGCTGGCGGTGTCCCTCGGCCTGCCCCTGGGATTGCTCGCCGGCTACGCGGGTGGCTGGATCGACGGCGCGATCTCCCGGCTCACCGACGCGCTGCTGGCGATCCCGTTCCTGATCCTGGCGATCGCGCTCGCCGCCTTCCTGGGCCCGAGCCTCGTCAACGCGATGATCGCGATCGGCCTCTCGGCGACCTCGACCTTCATCCGGCTGACCCGGGCGCAGGTGCGCGCCGTGGCGGCGGAGGAGTTCGTCGAGGCCGCGCGCGCCATGGGCAACCCACCCTGGCGGATCGCCCGGGTCCACATCCTGCCCAACATCGTCCCGGCGATCCTCGTGCAGGCGACGCTGACCATCGCGGCCGCGATCATCGCGGAGGCGAGCCTGTCGTTCCTCGGCCTCGGTCAGCAGCCGCCCGAGCCGTCCTGGGGGGCGATGCTCAACACCGCCAAGAACTTCATGGACGAGGCGCCCTGGATGGCGATCTGGCCCGGCCTGTCGATCTTCCTCGCGGTGCTCGCCTTCAACCTGTTCGGCGACGGCCTGCGGGACGCCCTCGATCCGAGGCAGCGCACATGACGGCCGCGATGACGAAGCCCCTCCTCGACGTCCGCGACCTCGCGGTCGCCTTCGACACCGACGGCGGCGCGGTCCACGCGGTCAACGGCGTGTCCTACACACTGCACGAGGGCGAGACGCTGGGGATCGTCGGCGAGTCCGGCTCCGGCAAGAGCGTGCACGTGCTGGCCATGCTGGGCCTGATCCCGCGCCCGCCCGGCCGCATCACCGGCGGGCAGGTGCTGTTCGAGGGGCGCGACCTCCTCGCCCTGAAGGAGCGGGACCTGCGCAAGATCCGCGGCGGCGCGATCGGCTTCGTGTTCCAGGACCCGATGAGCTCGCTCAATCCCGGCATGACCGTGGCGGCGCAGATCGTCGAGCCGCTGCGCATCCATCTCTGCCTCGACGCCCGCGCGGCCCGCGCCCGGGCCCGGGAGCTGCTCGACCTCGTGCGCATCCCGAACGCGGCCGCGCGCCTCGACCAGTACCCGCACGAGTTCTCCGGCGGCCAGCGCCAGCGCGTGATGATCGCGATCGGCCTGAGCTGCCGGCCGAAGCTTCTGATCGCCGACGAGGCGACCACGGCGCTCGACGTCACCGTCCAGGCCGAGATCGTCGCCCTGGTGCAGGAGCTGAAGCGCGAGCTCGGCATGGCGATCATCTGGATCACCCACGACCTCGGCGTGGTGGCCGGCATCAGCGACACCGTGCAGGTGATGTATGCCGGCCGGATCCTGGAGCGCGGCCCGGTCGACGACATCTTCGCCGATCCCCGCAACGCCTACACGCTCGGCCTGCTGCGGTCCCTGCCGGATCTCTCCGGCGGCCGCGCCGGGCGGCGGCGCCTTCACCAGATCGAGGGCGCGCCGCCGGACATGCGCCATCTCCCGCCGGGCGACCCGTTCGCGCCGCGCAACGCCTTCGCGACGCCGCGCTGCCGGGCCGAGATGCCGCCCCTGGCGCAGGCGCCCGGCGCCGCTCCGGGCCACCTCGTCGCCGCCTGGTACGATTTGCCGAAGCTCCTGGGTGAGGAGGCCGCGCGATGAACGCGTCGCAGCAGCCGGTCGTCTCGGTGCGCGACCTGTCCAAGCATTATCCCCTCCGCTCCTGGTGGGGCGGCAAGGGCGCGGTGTTCCGCGCCGTCGAGGGCGTGAGCTTCGACATCCGCCCCGGCGAGACCCTGGGCCTCGTGGGCGAGTCCGGCTCCGGCAAATCGACCATCGGCCGGGCCGTGACCATGCTCAACCCGCCGACCTCGGGCACGATCGCCTTCGAGGGCACCGACCTCGCCAAGCTCTCGGCGGGCGCCATGCGCAAGATGCGCGCGCGGATCCAGACCGTGTTCCAGGATCCCTACGCGGCCCTCAACCCGCGGATGAGCGCCGGCGAGTATGTCGCGGAGGCGTTCAAGCTGCATCGGCGGGACATGCGCGGCCCGGAGCGGCGGGGGGCGGTCGCGGCCCTGTTCCAGCGGGTCGGGCTCGATCCGCGGTTCATGGGGCGCTACCCGCACCAGTTCTCGGGCGGCCAGCGCCAGCGCATCTGCATCGCCCGGGCGATCGCCCTGAAGCCCAGCTTCATCGTCGCCGACGAGCCGATCGCGGCGCTCGACGTCTCGATCCAGGCGCAGGTGGTGAACCTGCTGCAGGACCTGCAGGACGAGATGGGCCTGTCCTACCTGTTCATCTCGCACGACCTGCGGATGGTGCGCTACCTCTGCCACCGGGTCGCGGTGCTCTGGCGCGGGCGGATCGTCGAGCTCGCCGAGGCCGACGCGCTCTACGAGGATCCGCGCCACCCCTACACGCGCCGCCTGCTCGCCGCGGTGCCGGTGCCGCACCCGGCCGAGGAGCGCGCCCGCCTCGCCGCGCGCGACCTCGCCAGCCACGACCAGCCGCCCGACGGGCCGCTCACCGAGGTGGCGCCTGGGCACTGGGTGGCGCTGCCGAGAGGGCAGCACGCGTGATCGTCCAGGCGATCCTCGATCGGAACAACCGGTCAGCCCGGCCTCCGCCGTCATCACGAGCGCAGCGAAGTGACCCAGGGCAGCGCGAGGTTGCTCAGCGTTGCGCCGACTGGATTGCTTCGCTGCGCTCGCAGAGACGAGGCGGCGAAGCCATCCGTCATGGACGAGGCCGCGCCGTCATCTCCGTCACCGCCTCATCCCGAGGTGGCGATATGCATCAAGCGGTGATTCTTTAAGTCGCCCAGCAGAGCAGGACATCCCGTGAGAGACTTCTCCGCCCCCGGCCGCTCCCCGGTCTACGCCGCCAACGCCGCGGTCGCGACCTCGCACCCGCTCTCGACGCTCGCCGCCATCGAGGTTCTGCGCTCCGGCGGCAACGCCATCGATGCCGGCATCGCGGCGGTCGCCGTGCAGTGCGTAGTCGATCCGCTCATGACCGGCATCGGCGGCGACTGCTTCGCCCTCTACGCCCCCGCGGGCGCCACGAAGCCCATCGCCCTCGACGGTTCGGGCCGGGCGCCCGCCGCCGCCATGCCCGACTGGTACGCCGAGCACGGCGTCACCATCACGCCGACCTCGCCACACGCCGTGACGGTGCCCGGCGCGGTCGCGGCCTGGGATCTACTCGTGCGCGAGCACGGCACCCGGTCCCTCGGCGAGCTGCTCCAGCCGGCGATCCGCTACGCGGAGGACGGGTTCGTCGTGCAGCAGCGGGTCGGCTGGGACTGGCTGCGCGGCGCCGAGCGCGTCGCCACGGATCCGTACGCCGCCGAGACCTACCTGCCCGGCGGCGAGGTGCCGGCGATCGGCAGCGTCGTCCGCCTGCCGAAGCTGGCGGCGACGCTCCGGACGATCGCCGAGGCAGGCGCGCGCGCCTTCTACACGGGGCCCGTCGCCGAGGACATGGTGAGCCGGCTGAACGCCCTCGGCGGCCTGCACACGCTGGACGACTTCGCCGCCGCGCGGCCCGACGTGGTCGCACCGGTCTCGACCCGCTACCGCGGCTACGACGTCTACGAGTGCCCGCCCGCCGGCCAGGGTCTGGCGGCGCTGATGATGCTGAACGTGCTGTCGCACTACGACGTCGGCGCGCTCTCCGACCTCGACCGGCTCCACCTCTTCGCCGAGGTCTGCAAGCAGGGCTACCATCACCGCGACGTGCTGTTCGGCGACGCGGCCCTCGCCAACGTGCCGGTCGAGCACCTGCTCTCCGACGCCTGGAAGGCCGCCGCCCACGGCGCGATCGACATGGGCCGGGCCCGCGAGCCGGAGATCTATCCCGAGATCGCCCGCGAGATGGCCGAGGGCCGCGCCCATAAGGACACGGTCTACCTCTGCGTGGTCGACCGGGACGGCAACGCGCTGTCGCTGATCAACTCGATCTTCCAGGGCTTCGGCTCCGGCATCCTGGCGCCCGAGAGCGGCGTGCTGCTGCACAATCGCGGCCTGTCGTTCCGCACCGAGGGCGGCCACCCGAACAGCGTCGGGCCGGGCAAGCGGCCGATGCACACGATCATCCCCGGCATGCTGATGAAGGACGGGCAGGCGGTCGCGCCGTTCGGCGTCATGGGCGGCCATTACCAAGCCATGGGCCATGTCGAGCTGCTGTCGGGCCTGCTCGACCGGGGCCTCGACGTGCAGGAGGCCCTCGATGCCCCGCGCAGCTTCGCCTACGGCGGCAGCCTGGAGGTCGAGGGCGGGATCTCCGACGCCGTGATGACGGGGCTGGTCGAGCGCGGCCACCCGGCGATCCGCGCGCCGCTGCCGCTCGGCGGGGGGCAGGTCATCTGGATCGACCGCAAGGCCGGCACGCTGGCGGCCGGATCCGACCCGCGCAAGGACGGGGCGGCGCTGGGGTATTGAGAGGCGTGGGAGGATGGGCGCCCCGGCGCTCATCCTTTGGCCTCAACGGCGCTCTCTGTCAGCACCGCCGTCATTGCGAGCGGAGCGAAGCGATCCAGGGTCGCGCCACGCTGATCGATCGCGCGCCGCCCTGGGTCACTTCGCTGCGCTCGTGATGACGGGGAGGCAGCTCACGCCGCCTCAGTCGATATCCTCGACCGCCTCAACGCCGCCGTAGACCCGCTGCGCGAGCGAGGCCTCCATGAACGGGTCGAGGTCGCCGTCGAGCACCTCGTCCGGATCGGTGGACTGGGTGCCGGTGCGCAGGTCCTTCACCAGCTGATACGGCTGCAGCACGTAGGACCGGATCTGGTGGCCCCAGCCGATATCCGTCTTGGCGGCGGCCTCGGCGTTGGCCTTCTCCTCGCGCTTCTTCAGCTCCAGCTCGTACAGGCGGGCGCGCAGCATGTTCCAGGCGGTTGCCCGGTTCTTGTGCTGCGAGCGCTCCTGCTGGCACGCGACCACGATCCCGGTGGGGTTGTGGGTGATGCGCACCGCCGAGTCGGTGGTGTTGACGTGCTGGCCGCCGGCGCCGGACGACCGGTAGGTGTCGATCCGGCAGTCGGATTCCTTGATCTCGATCTCGATCCGGTCGTCGATCACCGGGTAGACCCAGACGCTGGCGAAGCTGGTGTGCCGCCGGGCGCTGGAATCGTAGGGCGAGATCCGGACCAGACGGTGCACGCCGGACTCGGTCTTGAGCCAGCCGTAGGCGTTGTGGCCCTTGATCAGGAGCGTGGCGCCCTTGATCCCGGCCTCCTCGCCGTCGGTCATCTCGACGACCTCGACCTTGTACTTCCGGCGCTCGGCCCAGCGGGCATACATGCGCTGGAGCATGTTGGCCCAGTCCTGGCTCTCGGTGCCGCCGGCCCCGGCATGGACCTCGAGATAGGTGTCGAAGCCGTCGGCCTCGCCCGACAGAAGCGTCTCGACCTGCCGGCTCGCGGCCTCCTTCTCGACGGCCAGGATCGCCGCCTCGCCCTCGCGGATCGAGGATTCGTCACCCTCCATCTCGCCGAGCTCGATCAGCGTGGCGCCGTCCTCAAGGTCGCGCTCGAGCTTCTTGATCGCCGTGACGGCCTCGTCGAGCTGCTGGCGCTCGCGCATGACCTTCTGGGCGGCCTCGGCGTCGTTCCAGAGGTCGGGGTCCTCGGAAGCCGCGTTCAGCTCCGCGAGGCGTTTATCGACTGTATCCCAGTCAAAGATGCCTCCTCAGCAGCCCTATAGACTGCTTGGCGGCATCCGAGGCTTGCTCGATCTCGGCGCGCATCTGGCTTTTCGGGAATGGGGTGTGGGGAGAGAATGGAAGCTCGTCGGGTCGGGGTGATACCCCCCGGGACCCGGCCTGTAAACGCTTCCCCGCCACGTCGCCCGCCACGTCGCCCGTTGCCCGTGCGGCGCCCGACCGCAGGGATGGCGGCGAGCCGGCGAGCCTCGGGCGCGTTGTCGGGGACGAGCGACACGGCCCGGGAGGCAGGCGGATGGCGGACGATCACGCGGCGACGTGGAAGGACTTCAACGAGGCCGTCAACATGACGCCGGCGGCGCTGAAGAAGCACCTCGACAGCGCGGCGAGCCGGGAGGTCGGCCAGAAGAAGGACGGCGGCGAGTCGACCGGGCACGAGATGGGCCGGCGGATCCTGGCGATCAAGGACACCAAGAAGGCCGACCTGACGGACGACGACTACGCCGCCATGCGCAAGGTCGTGGGCTACGTCCACCGCCATCTCAAGCAGGGCGGCGAGGCCCGGAAGGACCCCGACTCCCCGTGGCGGATGTCGCTGATGAACTGGGGCCACGATCCGCAGAAGGATTGAGGCCCCGGAACGCCCGGCGGCTCAGTAGCGCGGCGGCACGATGTAGGACGGAGCGATCACGTACTCCCGCGGCCGCTTGCGCGCGCCGAACCGCCCCTCGGTGATCTGGTCGTTGTAGTAGTCGAACCCGGTGTAGCCGAAGCCGCCGCCGTTCATCACCTCGGCCACCGGCACGGCGGGCTGGGCGAGATCGGGCCGGCCCGGCGGCACCACCACCTGGCAGCAGCCCTCGGTCTGCAGGACCGTCGGGCCGTTCGGGGCGGTGAACACGAAGGCTCGGGGCTGGTAGGGCGCCGGCGGGTATGCGGCGTCGGAGGCCGAGGCGCCCTGCCCCGCCAGGAGGGCGAGCAATCCGGCGGCGATCAGGGTCTTGGTGCTCACGCGATGCTCCGTCAGGGGGCCGGGCGGGCCGGCATCTGGCCTACAGTCTAGCTGATCGCGGGCGGCTTGTCCGGCCCGTCCGAATCGACCGGTTACCGAAATTCCGGGCGGGTTCAGCCCCGCGCGCGCAGCACGACCTGCGGGCTCGCCGGGACGGGGCGGCAATCGGTCGTGAAGGCGTTGACCGGTAACGGCTTCGAGTCGCACGCGTACACGTCCGCCGGCCCTGGCGCAGGGATCGGGTCCCGGGCGATGATCGGGTTCGGCGCGCAGGCCGAGGCCGCGGCGGCGAGCAGCAGGGCGGCGATGAGGTTCAGGCGGCGCATGCGAGACTCGGGACGCGGGAAGACCCCCGCACCTGACCCTGGCCATCGCGCCCCGCGCTGACAAGCGCCGGCGCGGGGCGCCGACACCTTTGACGGCGTCTGTCGCCCCGCGGCAACAATTTGCGCGGGCCGGTCTAGCCGGTCCGGGCCATCGGCAGGACGTTGTGCAGCGTCTTGTCGGTGCCGTCGAAGAACCGGCGGATATTGCGCGCCGCCTGCCGGATGCGCTGCTCGTTCTCCACGAGCGCGATGCGGACGTACTCGTCACCGAACTCGCCGAAGCCGATGCCGGGCGCGACCGCCACGTCGGACTTCTCCAGGAGCAGCTTGGAGAATTCGAGGCTGCCCAGTTCCCGGTACCGCTCGGGGATCGGCACCCAGGCGAACATCGACGAAGCGGGCGACGGGATGGTCCAGCCGGCCTTGCCGAAGGACTCCACCAGCGCGTCGCGACGCTTCCTGTAGATGCTGCGCATCTCGTGGATGCAATCGTCCGGGCCGTTGAGGGCGGCCGTCGCGGCGACCTGGATCGGCGTGAAGGCGCCGTAATCGAGGTAGGATTTCACCCGGGTGAGCGCCGCGAGCAGGCGCTCGTTGCCCACCGCGAAGCCCATCCGCCAGCCGGCCATCGAGTAGGTCTTCGACAGCGAGGTGAACTCCACCGTGCAGTCGATGGCGCCGGGCACCTGCAGCACCGAGGGCGGCGGGTTGTTGTCGAAATAGACTTCCGCGTAGGCGAGGTCCGACAGCAGGATCAGCTCGTGCTGCTTCGCGAAGGCCACGAGGTCGCGGTAGAAGTCGAGGCTCGCCACGTAGGCGGTCGGGTTCGACGGGTAGCAGACGACCAGCGCCACCGGCTTCGGGATCGAGTGGCGCATGGCCCGCTCCAGGGCGGGGAACATCGCCGGCGTCGGCTCGGCCGGCACGGAGCGGATGACGCCACCGGCCATCAGGAAGCCGAAGGCGTGGATCGGGTAGCTCGGGTTCGGCACCAGCACGACGTCGCCCGGCGCGGTGATCGCTTGGGCCATGTTGGCGAACCCTTCCTTGGACCCGAGTGTCGCCACCACCTGGGTGTCGGGGTTCAGGGTCACGCCGAAGCGCCGCTGGTAATAGCCCGCCTGCGCCTTGCGCAGGCCGGCGATGCCCTTGGAGGCCGAGTAGCGATCCGTGCGCGGCCGCCCGGCCGTCTCGCACAGCTTGGCGATGACGTGCTTCGGCGCGTCCAGATCCGGGTTGCCCATGCCGAGATCGATGATGTCGGCGCCCTGCGCGCGGGCGGCAGCCTTGATCCGGTTGACCTGCTCGAAGACGTAAGGCGGCAGTCGCTTGATGCGGTGGAAGTCGGTCATGGGCGTGTCCATCGGCGCGTCCCGGATCCGGCGTCTCTCGTCTGGGCCGGTCGGGCGAACCACGTGCTCTAGCAGAGTTGCGGGCCGCCGCCGACCCTGAAAAAGGGCCGCTACTGCGACGCCGCCGAAGCCGGCTTGACGGTGGCGGCCGCGCCCCGCCCGGCGCTCTCGGCGGCCCGCCCCCGGGCCTCGTTGCGGCCGCGGGCACCCTCCAGCTCCGCCTCCAGGGCCTTCTGGCCCGTGACCGACTTGGCCCGGACCGGCCGCTTCGGCGCGTCGACGCCCACCGGCATGAAGTCGGGCTGCGCCTTGCTGCGGGTGTCCGTGACGAAATCCGGGGCCGCGACGACCCGCGGCCCGTAGCCTGCATCGGAGGCCAGCGAGCGGACGACGTCGCCCGAGCAGGCCCCGAGCGCGCCGACCAGCACGCCCAGGCCGGCCGCGCGCGTCAGGCGGCGCAGCGGACCGGCGCGATGCGGGCGGATAGCGGGGTTCAAAATGGCACGATCCATCGTCACATGCGTATGAAAAGATCGGCCGGATGTTTCGGCGACGTCCTGAGCCGGGCTGGCGAAAACTCTGGCTCGCTCCTTATTTTGTCGGAAACGAGGCCCGCGCCATCGGGTCAACAGATGAAGCACAGGGAGGCACGTTTGACGAGCCCGCAGGCGCCGGATCGGACCGCCCCTCCGAAGTCGGTCTCGAACGGCGCGATGCCGGACGGCACGGTCGCCCCGATGCCGGATTTCGAGGCGATTTCCCGCAATGCCGGTCAGTTCGTCGAGGCGATGGGGCGCAACGTCGCCCGCCTCCTCGGGCCCGAGGGCCAGGCGGCCGCACCCGGCAGCGAGATGAACGAGGCGGCCAAGGTGCTCGGTCAGGTGGCCGAGACCTGGCTCGCCGATCCGAACCGCAGCGCCGAGGCTCAGGCGCGCCTGTCGCAGGCGTTCCTGTCGCTCTGGGGCTCGACCTACCTGCGCCTGCAGGGCCAGCCCGCCGATCCGGTGGCGCTGCCCGAGCCCCGGGACGCGCGCTTCGCCCACGCCGAGTGGACGACCAACCCGTATTTCGACTTCCTCAAGCAGGCCTACCTGCTCGCCACCCGCTGGGCGGAGAGCCTCGTCGATGAGGCCGAGGGGCTCGACGCGCACACGCGTCACAAGGCACAGTTCTACCTGCGCCAAGTGACCAGCATGCTGTCGCCCTCGAACTTCCTGCCGACCAACCCGGAGCTGATCCGCCACACCCTGCAGGAGAGTGGCGCCAACCTCGTCCGCGGCCTCAAGATGTACGAGGAGGATCTGCAGGCCGGCGGCGGGCAGCTGCGGGTGCGCCAGACCGATCCGAGCGGGTTCGAGGTCGGCCGCAACATGGCGGTCACCCCCGGCGAGGTGGTGTTCCGCAACGACCTGATCGAGCTGATCCAGTACGCGCCGACCACCGAGACCGTGCTGCGGCGCCCGTTCCTGATGGTCCCGCCCTGGATCAACAAGTTCTACATCCTCGACCTCAACCCCCAGAAGAGCTTCTTCAAGTGGATGGTCGATCAGGGGCTGACGGTCTTCTGCATCTCCTGGGTGAACCCGGATACGCGCCACGCCGACAAGGACTTCGAGTCCTACATGCGCGAGGGGATCGAGGCGGCCATCGACGCGATCGGCGTCGCCACCGGCGAGAACGAGGTCACGGCCGCGGGCTACTGCGTCGGCGGCACGCTGCTCGCCGTGACGCTCGCCATGCAGGCCGCGACCGGCAACCGCCGGATCAAGAGCGCGACGCTGCTCACCACGCAGGTCGACTTCACCCATGCGGGCGACCTGAAGGTCTTCGCCGACGAGGAGCAGATCCGCCAGGTCGAGGCGCGCATGGCCGAGCAGGGCTATCTCGAGGGCGCCCGGATGGCGAACGCCTTCAACATGCTCCGGCCGAACGACCTGATCTGGCCCTATGTCGTGAACAACTACATCAAGGGCAAGGCGCCCTCGGCCTTCGACCTGCTGTACTGGAATTCCGACGCCACCCGGATGCCGGCGGCCAATCATTCCTTCTACCTGCGCAACTGCTACCTCGACAACACGCTGGCGCAGGGCCGGATGGTGCTGGGCAACGTCCGCCTCGACCTCAGGAAGGTGCAGGTTCCGATCTTCAACCTCGCCACCCGCGAGGACCACATCGCGCCGGCGCTGTCGGTCTTCGAGGGCTCCAAGGTGTTCGGCGGCAAGGTCGATTTCGTGCTCGCGGGCTCGGGCCACATCGCCGGCGTGATCAACCCGCCGTCCAAGCCGAAATACGGCTACTGGACCGGCGGCCCCGTGAAGGGGACGCTGGAAGAGTGGATCAGGGCCGCGGTCGAGACCAAGGGCTCGTGGTGGCCCTACTGGTTCCAGTGGATCGAGGCGCAGGCGCCGGAGCGGGTGCCTGCCCGTCAGCCGGGCGGCGACGCGCTCCAGTCCCTGGGCCCGGCGCCCGGCACCTACGTGCGGATGCGCGCCTGAGGCGCGCGACGCGCTCGGATCGATGGGTGATGGGCCGCGACGATCACGGCGCCGCCCCGTCATCACGAGCGGAGCGACGTGACCCAGGGCGGTTCGACATCTGTCAGCGTGGCGCCGTCCCGGATTGCTTCGCTGCGCTCGCAAAGACGGCGGCAGCGAAGCAACCAAACAGAGCGGGCCGTCAGTACTTCCGCACGAGCGGGGCCGGGGCGGGGGCCGGGGCCGGCGGGGCGCCGAACACGTAGCGGAAGCCGACCGAGACGATGTCGGCGCTGGAATCCACCACGCCCGCGAAGGCGATATTGCTGATGTTGTAGTCGCGTCCGACGCCCGCGAGGATCCGCGACCGGTCCAGGAAGAAGTGCGAGTAGGCGAGGTTCAGCGTCAGCTGCTGGCTCCAGCGGTAGCTCGCGCCGACCGAGACGTTGTACCGGTCGCCGTCCGGCAGGCGCACCGATCGGTTCCGGAAGTCGATGGGCGAGGTCTCGTAGGCGAAGCCGGTCCGCAGCGTCAGGTTCGGCGAGGCGTCGTACTCGGCGCCGATCGCGTAGGTGAACCCGTCCTTGTAGTTCAGCGGCAGGTTGTTCACCGGCAGCCCGATCGTCTTCGACACGATGCCGATCGTGCCGAGCCTCGACCAGTTATCCCACTCGAAGCCGAGATTCACCCGCGCCACCGGCGAGACCGCCTGGGTCAGGCCGACGCTCAGCTTGTCGGGGGTGTTCAGCCGCGCGCGGACCTGACCGGCGAGCGGCGCCAGGGCGACGAGCGGCACGCCGATCGAGCCGTCGATGTCGTGGTGCACCGAGGAGCGGTACCCGATGCCCAGCACGGTCCCGTCGCGGGGCGTCAGCGTGGCGCCGGCGGTGAAGCCCGCCCCCCAGGATTCACCCTTGAGGAAGGAGCTCGGATACGCGGTCGGCAGGATGCCGGGGATCGGCAGCGCCTGCCGCAGCGTCAGGCGGAAATACTCGATGTTCGGGCCGGCCGCGATCGAGAGCCACTCGTTGACCTTGAAGCCGATGACCGGATTGATCGCCAGCGAGAAGATCCGCGACGAGCGTCCGTAGACCTCGCCGGCCCACACGTCCCGCGGCTTGGTCACGAGGCCGAACGGGGCTCCGGTGGAGAGGCCGAGCCAGAGGCGGTCGTTGAGCTGGTAGGAGGTGGCGCCCGCCGGCACGACCGCGCCCTGACCGATCTCGCCGGAGCCGCCCAGCCGCGCGAAGCCCGGATTTGTGCCGGCCTCCGGGCGGATCGTGGAGGACAGACCGATATAGGTGAAGTTCTGCTCCGCGACGAAGCCCGGGTTCATCGTGATCGTCGCGGGATTCCAGAAGATCGACGAGACGCCGCCCGATCCCGAGGCCGCGCCCGCGAAGGCCAGCCCCTGGGCCTCGGTGCTCTGCTCCCGGATCCCGAACGCTCCCGCCTGCACCTGCCCGGCGCCGAGGATCACCGCCGTCGCCGCCAGCATCGCAGCGCGAACCGTCCCGCCCATCTCTTCCCCCAAGCCTTCTCGTTCTGCTGGGCGCCGTCGATTATTCGAGACCCGTTATGCGGCGACCTTTCGTGCATGGTGCCGGTTTAAGGGGCAGAACCGCAATGACCCCGATCATTTTCGGTGCCGAATGGAATAGCAGTAGAGCAGCAGAGGTAAACGGTGCCTTCACGCGCGAAAGCGCGTGGTCAGCGGAGCTTTTCAGTTTTGATCTGAACTGTTCTTCCGAGACGGCGACAGGAACAATAAATCCATACGTCGCTGACCCTGCACTTTTCCGCCGTCCTGTGGCCCGGCTGCGACACCCGACGGGCGGACGCGTAGCCCCGTCCGGCCTTGCACCCGGGTCGAGGCCCGGCCATGGTCCCGGCGTCCGGCGCAGACCGGTTCAGGGAAGGATGAGGAGTGCGGCCATGAAGCTCTTCCGGCACGGCCCGAGCGGCGACGAGAAGCCCGGCCTCGTGGATGCCAGCGGGGGGCTGCGCGACCTGTCGGGCATCGTGCGCGACATCGCCGGGCCGGCCCTCGCGCCCGACTCGCTGGCGCGGCTGCGCGCCCTGGATCCCGAGACCCTGCCGAAGCTGTCCCCGGACGTGCGGCTCGGCCCCTGCGTCGGCGGCACCCGGAACGTCGTCGCCATCGGCCTGAACTTCGCCGACCACGCCGCCGAGACCGGCTCGCCGATCCCCGCGGAGCCGATCATCTTCAACAAGGCCCCGTCCAGCCTGTGCGGGCCGAACGACACGGTCATCATTCCCAAGGGGTCGCACAGCACCGACTGGGAGGTGGAGCTCGCCGTGGTGATCGGGCGGCGCGCCAGCTACGTCCACGCCAACGAGGCGCTGAGCTACGTTGCGGGCGCCTGCATCTGCAACGACGTCTCCGAGCGCGAGTGGCAGATGAACCGCGGTCCGACCTGGACCAAGGGCAAGAGCGCGCCGACCTTCGGCCCCCTCGGGCCCTGGCTGGTGACCCTCGACGAGATTCCGGACCTGAAGAACCTCGCCATGAGCCTCGACGTGAACGGCGAGCGCCGTCAGACCGGCTCGACCGCAACGATGATCTTCGACGTTCCCCAACTCGTCGCCTACGCGTCGCACTTCATGCTGCTGGAGCCGGGCGACGTGATCACCACCGGCACGCCGCCGGGCGTCGGCCTCGGCATGAAGCCGCCGCGCTACCTCAAGGCCGGGGACGAGATGGTCCTGCGCATCGACCGGCTCGGCGAGCAGCGGCAGAAGGTCATCGCCTTCGACGACTGGACCGCCAAGGTCTCGGCCGGCGAGCCGACGCACTGACAGACGGGCTGACAGACGGGCTGCCGCCCGCGTCCGGGCGGCGGCCCCGCGTCCAGGCAACGTCATCGATATTGGCGAGCGCCCGGCACCCGCGACCGACGGGATTTATATACTCTCGATTGAATTATGGATTGATTTTAGTATTGTAATTTATATCGCGGACCTTGATCGGTTAAGACTGTATTATATTATAGCTGCAAAATGCCCGCCTCGTCGATCGGGCCCGGCATGACTGCGAAAACTGATTTCCCCAATGACCGGACCTCCGGATCGGAGTCCGAGCCGCCGACCCTCAGGTCGATCGAGATCCTGGCCGATGCCGTCAAGCAGGCGGCGCAGGAGAAGACCGGCCGGATCCGGCGGATCACGGCGCAGACCAAGATCCTCGCCCTCAACGCGCTCATCGAGGCCGCGCGCGCCGGAGATGAGGGACGCGGCTTCGCGGTCGTCGCCCAGGAAGTGCGCGCCCTCGGCGAGTCCGTGGACGTCATCGCCGGCGAGCTGGAGCTTCACCTGTCCGGCCGCATCGTCGAGCTGCAGCGCACCGTCGAGACGATGGCGGGCCGCGTCCAGGGAGAACGCCTGGTCGATCTCGCGCTCAACGCGGTCGAACTGATCGATCGCAACCTCTACGAGCGGACCTGCGACGTGCGCTGGTGGGCGACCGACGCCGCCGTCGTCGCCTGCGCGGCCGATCCCGGCCCGGCCGCGGCGGCCTTCGCGGGCGACCGCCTCGGCATCATCCTCTCGGCCTACACGGTCTATCTCGATCTCTGGATCTGCGGCCTGGACGGCCGCATCCTCGCGACCGGCCGCGCCGATCGCTACCCGGGACTGCAGGGCCGGAGCGTCGCGGGCGAAGCGTGGTTCCGGGAGGCGCTCGCCCTGGAGAGCGGCGACGCCTTCGTCTGCGCCGACGTGCGGCAGGAGGATGCGCTGGGCGGCGCGCAGGTCGCCACCTACGCGGCGAGCGTGCGGGCGGGCGGTCAGGCGACCGGCGCACCGCTCGGCGTCCTGGCGATCCACTTCGACTGGGCGCCGCAGGCCCACGCCATCGTTTCGGGGATCCGGGTCGCGCCGGAAGATCGAGGGCGCACCCGCGCCCTGCTGGTCGATGCCGGCGGCCGGGTGCTGGCCGCCTCGGATCAGGTCGGTCTCCTGACCGAGCGGGTCTCCTGCCGGATGGACGGCGAGACGAGCGGAGTCGTGCGGGATCCGCGGTCGGGCACGGTCACGGCGTACCATCGGACACCGGGATACGAGACCTATTGCGGGCTGGGCTGGTACGGCATGATCGTCCAGACCGACCCCTCGGTGGGAGGTTCGGGCGCGAGGCCCGCTTGATTTCTGTCCGCCGATCCGGCTCAAACACCGCATGAGCGCGACTTCCCTCCCCGGTTCCCAGCAGCCCGACCTCGGCGACATCCGCCACGACTGGAGCGTGGCGGAGATCCGCGCGATCCACGACCTGCCGCTGATGGACCTCGTGTTCCGGGCCGCGCAGGTGCACCGCCGGCACAACGACCCCGCCGACATCCAGCGGGCGTCTCTCCTGTCGATCAAGACCGGCGGCTGCCCGGAGGATTGCGCCTACTGCCCGCAATCGGCCCATCACAAGGGCGCGGGCGTCGCGCGCGAGCGGCTGATGCCGGTGGAGACGGTGCTGGCCGAGGCGGCCGCCGCCAAGGCCGCCGGCGCCCAGCGCTTCTGCATGGGCGCCGCGTGGCGCCAGCCGAAGGACGGCCCGGAATTCGACGCGGTGCTCGCCATGGTGCGCGGCGTGCGCGGCCTCGGCATGGAGGCCTGCGTGACGCTCGGCATGCTCACGCCCTCGCAGGCCGGACGCCTCGCCGAGGCCGGGCTGACCTCCTACAACCACAACCTCGATACCGGGCCGGATTTCTACGAGGACATCATCTCCACCCGCACCTACGACGAGCGCCTGCAGACCCTCGCGAACGTCCGCGAGGCCGGGATCGGCGTGTGCTGCGGCGGTATCGTCGGGATGGGCGAAGGTGTCACCGACCGCGCCGCGATGCTCCAGGTTCTGTCCAACCACGCCCCCCATCCGGAAAGCGTGCCGATCAACGCCCTCGTGGCGGTGCCCGGCACCCCGCTGGAGGACCAGCCG
This sequence comes from Methylobacterium sp. NPDC080182, assembly GCF_050281105.1. Lineage (NCBI taxonomy): Bacteria > Pseudomonadati > Pseudomonadota > Alphaproteobacteria > Hyphomicrobiales > Methylobacteriaceae > Methylobacterium > Methylobacterium sp. NPDC080182. The sequence goes on along the minus strand of NZ_JBNNWO010000001.1, from coordinate 260,259 downwards.
GCGGTCGACCCGTTCGATCTGGTGCGCATGTGCGCCACGGCGCGGATCGTGATGCCGCGCTCCCGCGTGCGGCTCAGCGCCGGCCGCAAGAGCCTCACCCGCGAGGCCCAGGTGCTGTGCTTCCTCGCCGGCGCCAACTCGATCTTCTACGGCGAGCGGCTGCTCACCACCGCCAATAACGGGCAGGACGACGACGCGGCGCTGCTGGCCGATCTCGGCATCCGGGTCGGGGAGCCCGTCAGGGCCGCGGCCGAGTAGCGGCAGCGGGGCACCGTCTCGCGGGTCCGGTCCCGTCAGCCCTCCGGCAGCACGATCCGGAAGCGCGCGCCGCTCAGCCCCTCGGCCTCGCAATCGTCGAGGGTGAGGGTGCCGCCGTTGATCCCGATCAGCTCGGCGGCGATCGGCAGCCCGAGGCCCGTGCCACCGGACCGCATGGATCCCTGGAACGGCGCGAACAGGTTCTCCCGCGCGCGCGCCGGGAGACCGGGACCGTTATCGGCGACCAGGATCGTGACCCGGCCCGGTGCCGCGCGGGCGGCGACCACGCTCACGGCGGCCTCCGGCACGGCCGCCCCGTCCAGCGCCTGCACGGCATTGCGCACGAGGTTGGCCAGCGCCCGCCCGAGCTGCTCCGGATCGGCCTGCACGGAGAGATCGCCCGCCGCGACCTGGACGCTGACCGGATGCGCCGCCAGCGCGGCGAGATCCGGAAGCTCCGCGAAGACCGGTGCCAGCGGCGTGCTGGTGAGGAGCGGCGCCCGCTCGGAGACGCGCCCGTAGGCGAGGGTCGCCTCGCAGAAGCGGATCGCGCGGGCCAGCGTCCCGACGAGGCGGGGGGCCACGCGCTGCACGGTCGGATCCTCGGTCCCCTCCAGGCGGTCGCCCAGGAGCTGCGCGCCGGTCAGCAGGTTGCGCAGTTCGTGGCTGATCTTGCTGACCGCCAAGCCCAGTTCGGCGAGTCGCCGCTTCTGCCGGAGCTGGTCGGCGAGGCTGCGCTGCATCCGCCCGAGCGCCCGCTCGGCCTGGCCGATCTCGTCGCTGCGGCGGGACGGCGCGATGATCCGCCCGGCATCCTCCGGATCATCCGCGAAGGCCGTGATGCTGGTGGCGAGCCGCCGCACGGGGCGCACGATCAGCACCTGCAGCACCACGAAGACGAGACCGGCGGCGGCCGCCGCGATGATCAGCGAGGAGACCAGCAGGCGCAGCGCGTAGTCGATCATGGCGGTGCGCAGCGGCGCCTCGTCGAGCAGGATCTCGACCCGGTCGAAGCCGATGCCGCCCTCCCCGACCACGCGGATCGGCTCGTGGACCGGCGCCACGAGGGTGCGCCACGCGCCCCGGATCGCCGACAGGGCCGTGACGTCGCGCAGGTCGACGGTGTCGGCGACCTGCTCGGGCATGGGCTCGATGGCCAGCAGACGCTGGGCGCCGCCGCCGCGGACGGCGATGGCGCGGGCGTTCACGCCGGCCAGGAGCCGGCTCTCGAGCGGCTCGGAGACCGGCTCGCCGGTCCGCCCGTCGAGCACCAGAGCGGCGACTTGCGCGGCCGCCAGGCGGTCGGACATCCATTCGATCCGGTAATTGGCCACCGCCGGCACGTAGGTCAGCACCTCGGCCACCACCACGAACGCGACGGTGACGAGGAACAGGCGCCCGGACAGGCCGAGGCGCGCGGTGCGCCGCTCGGGGACGTCGCGGGCCGGTGCGGGCGCCGGCGTCGCCGGTGCCGCGGCCTGATGGGACTCGAGGGACACGCCGGTCACGCTCCGCGCCGGCATCGCGGATGAGGATCGGCGGAGAGAGGATTGAGAAAGCTCGAGCCGGGTTCGGCCTTCGCGGGATACATGTTCGCAAGCCACAGATTCGCAGGCGGGAATACAGGCTCCCGGCGGCGAGCACTATACGATATCCCCCTCCAAGCGGTTGCACGCGCCCTCAGACACCGAAAAACACAGCCGGCGGCGGATCGCGCGTCTCGGCTGCGCATCTCAGCCGCGTCGGGCGCGGCGGCTCAGCAGCATGCTGACCAGGGCGAAGACGGCCAGCATCGCGAGACCTGCAACCATCTTGGGCGTGACCAGGGCGCGCAGGGTCAGGGCCTGGTCGCAGCCGCCCGCCCCAGTCGCTAGGCAGGCGGCCCTGGCGGCCTCGTGGGCGGCGACGACGTCCTCGATGCCCGCGCCCGTGGTGGCGTACACGACCGCGCCCGGCAGCAGCCCCAGGAACGTGGCGAGCACGAAGACCCGCATCTTCACCCCGAAGGCGGCGGGCGCGAGGTTGGTCACCCAGAACGGGAACAGCGGCAGGAGGCGGAGCACCGCGATGTAGCCGAAGGCGTCGCGCCGGAAGCCCTCGGCCAGCCCGGCCAGGCGCGTGCCGCCCATGCGCCGCAGCAGGTCGGCGCCGGGCCCGCGGCCGATCGCGAACACGATGGCCGCCCCGGTCGTGGCCGCACAGACCGCGGTGAGGGCCCCCGGCACGATGCCGAACAGGAAGCCGCAGACCATCGTGAGGATCAGCGTGGCCGGTACCGACACGACGACGGCCCCGACATAGAGGCAGTAGGCCGCGACCAGCGCGCGGAGATACCCGGCCTCGACGAAGCCGCGCAGCCAGAGGCGGGACGCGAGCAGGCGGTCGAGGCTGAGGAGTTGCGCGGCTCCCGAGACCAGGACCACCGCCGACACCGTCAGGAGCAGCGCCAGCGGGAGCCAGCGCCGCAGGCGCTTCCAGCGCCCCTCGCGGTTCTCGACGCGGCCTTCGGCGACGGGGGCGTTGCCAGTCTCGCTCACCCGGGCTTGCGCATCCGCAGGATCTTGAAGAACCCGCCCGGGAAGGTCGGCTTCAATCCCAGGACCTCGACGCCGTTGCGCCGCGCCCAGGCCTCGATCCGCGTCGCCTTGAAGTCCGACGACCAACCGATCTTCGTGCAGAGCGGCGCCACGACTTCCTCGACCCGGGCCAGAGGGCCGTCGCTCTGGCCGAAATGGTTGGCGAGGACGATGCCGCCGCCCGGGCGCACCACCCGCAGGAACTCCGACATCGCGGCCTCGGGATCGGGCACCAGGGTGATCAGGAACTGGGCCACGACGGCGTCGAAGCTCGCGTCGGCGTAGCCGAGGTGGCAGACGTCCATCACCTGGAGGCCCTTCACGTGGGCCAGGTTCCGGCGCCGGACCTTGGCGCGGGCGCGCTTGAGCATGTCCTCGGAGAGGTCGACGCCGCAGACGAAGCTGGCCTTCGGATAGTAGCCCAGCGCCAGCCCGGTGCCGACGCCGGCCTCTAGGATCCGCGGCCCGTGCTCGGCCGCCGCCTCGACGGCGGCGCGGGCCGCGGGCTCGGTGAGCTTGTCGTAGACCACGTCGTAGACGGGGGCCCAGCGGGCATAGGCCTTGCGCATCAGGGCCGTGCTCGGCCCGGCCATCTGCGGCTCGCTCAGCATCGTTCGAAGGTTCCAGAGGTTGAGATCAGGCGGCCTCGCGGGGCCGGGCCGACAACGCGTCGACACGCCGGATGGTGCCGCCGCCCAGGACCCGGGCCCGGGGGCCGTCATCCGCGTAGATCGCGCAGGCCTGGCCCGGCGACACGCCGTCCTCGGGCTCGGCGAGCACGACCTCGGCCGCGCCGTCCGGCCCGACCGTCAGCGTCGCCGGGCGCGGCGGACGGGTCGAGCGCACGCGGACCGCCACCGGCAGGTCGCGCACGGCCGCCACCGGCCCCTCGCCGAGCCAGTTGAGGTCCGAGAGGCGGATCCGGGTCGTGGCCAGCGCCGTGCGCGGCCCGACCACAACGCGGGCCGAGTCCGGCTCCAGCCGCACGACGTAGAGCGGCTCGGGCCCGGACAGGCCGAGGCCCTTCCGCTGGCCCACCGTGTAATGCACGATCCCGTCGTGCCGGCCGAGGACGTGGCCGGCGAGGTCGACGATCTCGCCGGGCCGCGCCGCGTCGGGGCGCAGACGCGCGATCACGTCGCTGTAGCGGCCCTGCGGCACGAAGCAGATGTCCTGGCTGTCCGGCTTCTCGGCGAGGGACAGGCCGAGATCCTTCGCGAGCGCGCGGGTCTCGGTCTTCTCCATCTCGCCCAGGGGGAAGCGCAGGAAGTCCAGCTGCTCCGCCGTGGTCGCGTAGAGGAAGTAGCTCTGGTCACGGGCGGGATCGAGGGCGCGGTGGAGCGCGCGGCCGCCGCCCGGGAGCGCCCGGCTGGCCACGTAGTGGCCGGTGGCGAGCGCGTCGGCGTCGAGGTCGCGGGCGAGGCCCAGCAGGTCGCGGAACTTCACCGTGCGGTTGCACTCGACACAGGGGATCGGCGTCTCGCCCGCGAGGTAGCTCTCGGCGAACTTCTCGATGACTTCGTCGCGGAAGCGATCCTCGTAATCGAGGACGTAGTGCGGGATGCCGAGATGCTCCGCCGCCGCCCGGGCGTCGTGGATGTCCTGGCCGGCGCAGCACGCGCCCTTGCGGTGGCTCGCCGCGCCGTGGTCGTAGAGCTGGAGCGTGACGCCGACCACGTCGAAGCCCTGCCGCTTCAGCAGGCCCGCGACCACGGAGGAATCGACGCCGCCCGACATGGCGACGACGACGCGCGTCTCGTGGGGGGCTTTGGGAAGATCGAGGGCGTTCATCGTGAGGGTCCGCAGCCGCCGGCCCGGAAGCTCCCTGGCTGCACGGGCCGTCTATAGCGGGACTTCGCCCGGCTTTCCAGGGCAGCGAGATCGGACACTCGGCAGATCCTGCCGGGCGGGCGGCAGCTTCGATCAGGTCCGACCCGCGTGCTGCAAGCAGAGAACGAGATTTTTCAGAGACTTATCCGGCCGGCACGGTGGCGCGCGCCTTGCTGCTGTGCGGCCCAGAGGAGTCCGGAATGGCGAGCGGCGCGGCGGATCGTTTGGATGTCACCACTTGGATTCCGTCCGCGCGGAACGCGCAGGCGCAGCGTTCGGGCTGGGAGGCCGCGGGCGTGGCGGCCCGCGCCGGCAATTCCGCGCAGGACCGCTTCGGCGCCGCCCTGAGCGCGGCCCAGGCCCGCGACGACGCCGCGACGGCGCGGGCCCGCGCCGCCGATCAGCGCGACGTCGCCGCCTCGGCCCGCGCCCGTCAGGCCGACCTGCGCGATCAGGCCGACGCCGCGCGGCTGGCCGGCGACCGCGCCCGGGATGCGGCGCTTCAGACCGAGGCCCGGGTCGCGGACAAGAGGGTCAGCCTCGCCAAGCCGGCGGATGCGCCGGCCTCGGCCGCGCAGGCCGAGGGACCGCCCTCCGCCGCGGGCGCGCGCGCCGAGGCTCCGAAGGCGGGCGCGGCGCACACCGCCGAGACCGGCCGGGCGGGAGCCGCCGCGCAGCAGGGTTCCGAGGCCGTCGCGGCCGGGCAGGATCCGGCCGCCGAGGCGGCCGGCACCGCAGGCCCCGAGGCCGACGCGGCGGTGCCGCCGCAGAAGGCCGAGGCCCCCGCGCAACCCGCGGCCTCGGGGCCGTCCGCCTCCCTTCTGGCCCTCATCGCCGCGCTGTCCGAGGGGGGCGGCGCAACCGGGACGGTCAAGACCGAGGCCGAGGCTGAGACGGATGCGGGTACCGGCACGGCACCAGCGCAGGACGGCTCGGCGGCTCTCTCCGGAACCGGCGCAGCCGCGGGCCCTTCCGGCACGAACACTCAGGGCGGCGGCCGCGCGGCCGGAACCGTCCCCAGCATCGCCGGGACCGCCACGGCGTCGGCAGGCGCCGGTCACGAACCCGGCAAAGTCGGACCGGGCAGCGTCCCGGTCGACGGCCTGACGGCCGGCGGCGCGGCGGCCGCGACGTCCGATGCGGCGGCCCAGGATTTCCTCACCGCCCTGACCGACGTTGGCCAGGGCGCAGGTCCGCTTCAGACGCTGCCCGCGGCGGCGCAGGGTGGTCCGGCGCCGCCCGCGACATCCGGCCAGGCCGTGGACACGACGCGCGCCGCCCAGGAGACCGCCGCGCCGACGCAGACCGCGTCGCTCCAGACCGACCCACCCATCCCGATCGGCCAGGTGCCGATGACCATCGGCCTGAGGTCGCTGCGCGGATCCAACGAGTTCCAGATCCGGCTCGATCCGGCCGAGCTCGGGCGCATCGACGTCAAGCTGGAGATCGACAAGGCACACGGCCGCGTCATGACCCACCTCGTGGTCGACCGGCCCGAGACCCTCGCGCTGCTCCAGCGCGACGCCGGCCAGCTGCAGCAGGCGCTGACCCAGGCCGGCTTCGATCCCTCGGCCGGCGGGATCAACCTGTCGCTGCGGGGCGACGGAAGCGCCCAGAGCGGCGGCAGCGGCGGTCAGCCGGGCGATTCCCCGCGCGGGGGCGGCACGGGCTGGTCGCGCGATCAGGCGGAAGCCCCGCACGAGGTCGCCCCGATCCGCGTCCTGCGCGGCTACGGCGGCCTCGACATGAGGATCTAAGCGGTACGCGCGGCGCCCGCATCGCGGCCCCACACAGACACGACGCGCATCCGGCCCCTGCGCCAGGACGCGGCACAGGAGAGATCAGCATGACGAGCGGTATATCGAGCCTGACGAGCACGACGAACACGACGGGCTCGTCCACGAGCAGCAGCGGCAACGCCACCGAGATCGCCAGCAACTTCACGCAGTTCCTGACGCTGCTGACCACGCAGCTCAAGAACCAGAACCCCCTCGACCCGATGGACACCAACCAGTTCACGCAGCAGCTGGTGCAGTTCGCCGGCGTCGAGCAGCAGCTCAAGACCAACGACCGCCTCGACAGCATCCTGAGCGCCTCGCAATCGGCGAGCTCGGCCTCGGCCACGAGCTACATCGGGAAGACCGTGTCGGCCGACGGCAGCGCCTCGCAGCTGTCCGGCGGCTCCGCCTCCTGGACGCTGAACCCGGCCCGGGCCGCCTCGAAGGCGGTGATCACGGTCCTGGACTCGAAGAGCAACGTCGTGGCCACGCAGACCACCGCGCTCAATGCCGGCAGCCAGACCTACACGTGGAACGGCAAGACCTCGGCCGGCCTGACCGCGCCCGACGGGAACTACTCGATCAAGGTGGCGGCCACGGATGCCACCGGCTCGAGCGTTTCGGTCGATACGAGCCTCACGGGCACGGTCGACGAGGTCGATCTCAGCGGAACGTCGCCGGTGCTGGTGATCGGTTCGCAGCGCGTGCCGCTGTCCAGCGTCCAGACCATCGGGTTGTCCACAAGTGGCACTTAACGAATCACATCCGAGTGACTCGCTTCAACATCTCTTAAGCGGGCACAAGTACCTTCAATGCTCGACAGGTCAGTCGAGTGTAGAGCGTATCATGACCGAACCGAGCCGCCCGAGAGTGAAGTACGTGATCGGGCCCGACGGCAGCCCCCTGACGATCGCGGACCTTCCGCCCCCGAGCACCCGTCGCTGGGTGATCCGGCGCAAGGCCGAGGTCGTGGCCGCGGTGCGCGGCGGTCTCCTCAGCCTGGAGGAGGCGTGCAAGCGCTACACGCTGACCACAGAGGAATTCCTCAGCTGGCAGTTCTCCATCGACCAGCACGGCCTCGCCGGCCTGCGGACGACCCGGATCCAGCACTACCGTCACTGATCCGCGGCGCCTGTGCCGGGCGCCCCTATCCCGGGACGCCGCCGGCGCTTCCGGGTCTCATCGAGACCGCGGGTGCCGGACCCGGCGCGTCGCCGACTCTGGTCGAGGGACCCGCTTCGCGGCCCCGGACCGACGCGAAGGCCACCCGCCCGCAGCGACGACCTAAGACGGCGCCGAGGGGCTGGCCCGGTCGAATCCGAGGACTCACGAAGCCGCGTCCGGACCCCGGGCGCGGCTTCGGTCGTTCCGGCGCCCGCATCCGAGCCCGCGGGACGCCCCCGCATTAACGACCCGCTAACCACGACCTGGGCAATTTCTGCCGAGCGGGCCGCCGGGGTCCGCCAGCGTTAGAGTGCAGCGAATCCTCCCGTGAAGCCGGTTCTCGATCTCGTCACGAAGTTCGGACCGGCCCGAATCGCCGCCATGGCGGCGGTGACGCTGACGCTCATCGGCTTCTTCGCCTTCATCATCCTGCGGGTCTCGCGCCCCGACATGGGCGTGCTGTTCTCCGACCTGTCGATGCAGGACTCGGCCTCCGTGGTCCGGGAGCTGGACAGCCGCGGCATCCGCTACGAGACGCGGGGCGATGCCGGGCAGACGATCCTGGCCCCCCGCCCGGACCTCGCCAAGCTGCGCATGGACCTCGCCGGCAAGGGCCTGCCGACCCAGGGCGGCGTCGGCTACGAGATCTTCGACAAGGGCGACGCGTTCTCGTCCACCAACTTCGTCCAGAACGTGAACCACCTGCGTGCCCTGGAGGGCGAACTGGCGCGCTCGATCCGGGCGATCGGGCGGGTCCAGGCGGCCCGCGTCCATCTCGTGCTGCCGGAGCGCCGCCTGTTCGAGCGGGACCGGGAGAGCCCGAGCGCGGCGATCGTGCTGAAGCTGATGGGCGATCTCGATTCCGGGCAGGTCCGGGCGATCCGCCATCTCGTGGCCTCCGCGGTGGAGGGCCTCAAGCCCGAACGGATCTCGATCGTCGATGAGCGCGGCCGGCTTCTGGCCGACGGCGCCCGGGACGCCGCGGCCGACGTCGCCGGCGGGTTCGAGGACCGGCAGGTCGGCCTCGAACGGCGCCTGCGCGGCCAGATCGAGGACGTCGTCGCCGGCATCGTCGGCCCGGGCCGGGCCCGCGTCCAGGTCAACGCGGAACTCGACCTCAACCGGGTCGAGAGCCGCTCCGAGACCTTCGATCCCGAGAGCCGGGTCGTGCGCTCCGCCCAGACCCGCACCGAATCGGCGGTCACCGGCAATGCCGAGGGACAGGTCAGCGTCGGCAACGAGTTGCCCGGCGCCAATGGCGGCGACAAGACGCCGACGCCCAAGGACGCGACCAACAAGAACGAGGAAACCACCAACTACGAGATCTCGCGGGTCACCAAGACCGAGATCGCCGAGAGCGGCCGGATCAAGCGCCTGTCGGTCGCCGTGGTGCTCGACGGCGTCTACGCCACCGCCCCCGACGGCAAGCAGACTTACAGCCCGCGCACGCCCGCCGAGATCGAGAGGATCACCGCGCTGGTGCGCGGCGCCGTCGGCTTCGACAAGGCCCGCGGCGACCAGATCGAGGTGGTGAACCTGCGCTTCGCGGAGGCGCCGAGCGTACCGCAATTCACCGAGCCCACGCTGATCCAGTCGCTGCTCGCCCCCACCAAGGAGGACGTGCTGCGCATGGCCGAGCTCGCCGTCCTGGCGCTGCTGACGCTCATCGTCCTGCTCACGGTGGTCCGCCCCCTGGTGCGCCAGGTGCTCGCGCCGGTCCCGGATGCCCCGGTCCTGACGGCGTCCGGAATCGCGCTCTCCGGCGACGCCGCCGCGGTCGCGGGTCCGGGCCAGACCGTGACGGTCATCGACCGCGACAACCCGACCGCGCGGCTGATGGAGTTCGCCAAGATCAACGGCCAGGTCCAGGCCGAGACGGTCCAGCGCGTGGTCGACATGGTCCGGGCGAGCCCGTCCGAGACCGTCGAGGTGCTGCGCACCTGGATCCAGGAAGAGTGAAGCGTAGGGCGTCGAGGGCAACACGATGGCGGCAGGTGCGGCACTGGGTCTGGCCAACACGCTGGCGACGGCGGGCGGCGATTCGTTCGCGTCGATGCCCGGGCCGCAGCGCGCCGCCGCGCTCCTGCTGATGCTCGGGGAGGAGGAAGGCGCCCCGATCTGGCAGATGCTCGAGGAGGAGGAGATCAAGAAGGTCAGCGCCGCCATGGTCCAGCTCGGCACGCTGGAGGCGCAGACCGTCGAGAAGCTGATCATCGAGTTCGTGACCAAGCTCGGCAACAGTGGCGGCATCTCGTCGAACTTCGAGCGGACCGAGGCGCTGCTCCTCAAGATCTTCCCCAGCGATCAGGTCTCGCTGATCATGGCGGAGATCAAGGGCGCGTCGGGCAAGCGCGTCTGGGCCTCGATCGCCCAGGTCGACCCGGAGATCCTCGCGTCGTTCCTGCGCAACGAGTACCCGCAGACCGTGGCGGTGGTGCTGTCGCGGGTGCGCGCCGACTACGCGGCGAAGGTGCTCACCATCCTGCCGGAGGACTTCGCCATCGACGTCCTCAACCGGATGCTGCGCATGGAGACGGTGCAGAAGGAGGCGCTGCGCCACATCGAGGAGACGCTGCGGGTCGAGTTCGTGTCGACCATCGCCCAGACCCAGCGCCGCGACGCCCACGAGATGATGGCCGACGTGTTCAACGCCTTCGACCGGCAGACGGAGGGCCGCTTCCTCGCCGCCCTCGACCAGGCGAACCGCGGCTCGGCCAAGCGGATCCGCGAGCTGATGTTCACCTTCGAGGACCTGCTGAAACTCGATCCGGGCAGCGTCCAGACCCTGCTGCGCAGCATCGACAACGAGACCCTGTGCCGCGCGCTCAAGGGCGCCAACGAGCCGACCCGCGGCTTCTTCCTGAGGCAGATGTCGACCCGCGCGGCCAAGAACCTCACGGACGAGATGGCCTCGCTCGGGCCGGTCCGCCTCAAGGAGGTGGATGAGGCGCAGGCCAAGATGACCGAGATCGCCAAGGACCTCGCCGAGAAGGGCGAGATCATGATCGCCAAGAATAGCGCCGAGGAGGAGCTGGTCTATTGAGCGCCCAATCCGCCCGGAGCGCGAAGCCGTTCCTGTTCGAGACCGACTTCCGCAGCGGCCGCCCTAGCGCCGAGGCCCTGCGCGCCGCCGAGACCGCGCTCCGCGCCGAGGCCGAGGCGCATGCCCGCGGCCTGCAGGAGGGACGCGCCCAGGCCGAGGCGCAGGTCCAGGGGCGGCTCGCCGACGCCATGACCCGCCTGGCGCTCGCCGCCGCGGGCCTGATCGCCCAGGCCGACGCCCGCGACACCGAGCGCGAGGCGCAAGCGGTCGAGGTGGCCATGCTGATCGCCCGCAAGGTGGCGGGCGACGCTCTCGATGCCGCCCCGCTCGCCGGCATCGGCGAGGCGGCCCGGACGGCGCTCCAGCACCTGCGCGGCGTGCCGCACTTGGTGGTGCGGGTGCACGACGGCTTGGTCGAGGAGGCCGAGACCCTGGTGAAGCGCCTCGCGCGCGAGCGCGGCTACGAGGGCCGGCTCGTGGTGCTGGGCGACCCCGACATGGCGGCGGGCGACGCCCGCATCGAGTGGGCGGACGGCGGCATCGTTCGGGAGCGCGCCCGCATCGAGGCGGCGGTGCTCGACGCCCTCGGCCTGCCGACGGGCCCGTGAGGAGATCCTGATGTCCGACGATTTCAGCCTGCCCCAGCTCGGCGAGCACGACACCGACTACGCCGCGGGCTCGATCCGCGACGCGCCCACCACCCCGAAGACCGCGGCCGACCTGGAGCAGCTCTTCGACGTGCCCGTGATGGTCTCGGCGGTGCTCGGCTCCGCCCGGATGCCGATCGGCGACCTGCTCCGGCTCGCGCCCGGCGCGGTGCTCGAACTCGACCGGAAGGTCGGCGAGGCGATCGACGTGTTCGTCAACAACCGGCTGGTGGCCCGCGGCGAGGTCGTCCTCGTCGAGGACCGGCTCGGCGTGACGATGACCGAGATCGTCAAGGGTGAGTGAATTTCAGCCGCGGACGCCGGTGTGCTGTCCGCGCGCGGGTTTGGAGAGGGACGAACCATGCGGCTCCTGATGATCGGGCGGCTCAACGGCGAGCTGATCACCGCCTCGAAGATCGCGATGCAGCGCGGCGCCGCCGTCACGCAGGCCGACGCCGTGCCGCAGGGCCTCACCGTCCTGCGCGCGCGGGGCGCCGATCTCATCATGATCGACGTGGGTCTGCCGATCCGCGACCTCGTCACCGCGCTGGAGGGAGAGCGGATCCGCACGCCGGTGGTCGCCTGCGGCGTCTCTGCGGACGCCTCGGCCGCCGTGGCGGCGATCCGGGCGGGCGCCAAGGAGTACATCCCGCTCCCGCCCGATCCCGAGATGATCGCGGCGGTGCTGGAGGCGGTCGCCACCGACCGCGCCGCCTTCGTCTGGCGCGATCCGTCAATGGAGCGGGTGGTCAAGCTCGCCGAGCAGGTCGCCCGCTCCGAGGCCTCGGTGCTGATCACCGGCGAGAGCGGCACCGGCAAGGAGGTGCTGGCCCGGCACGTTCACCAGAAGTCCAATCGGGCGGGTAAGCCCTTCGTCTCGGTGAACTGCGCGGCGATCCCCGAGGCCCTGCTCGAATCCGAGCTGTTCGGCCACGAGAAGGGCGCGTTCACCGGCGCGGTCGCCCGGCGCATCGGCCGGTTCGAGGAGGCCAACGGCGGCACGCTGCTCCTCGACGAGATCTCCGAGATGGACGTGCGCCTGCAGGCGAAGCTGCTGCGCGCCCTGCAGGAGCGGGTCATTGACCGGGTCGGCGGGACCGCCCCGGTGCGGGTCGACATCCGCGTGCTCGCTACCTCGAACCGCAACCTCGCCGAGGAGGTCCGCAAGGGCACGTTCCGGGAGGACCTGCTCTACCGGCTCAACGTCGTCGGCCTGCGGCTCCCGCCGCTGCGCGAGCGCCCGGCCGACATCCTCGAACTCGCCACCCACTTCGCCCGCAAATACGCCGCGGTGAACGGGATGCCGGTCCGCCCGCTCTCCGCGGAGGCCCGGGCGCTCGTGCTGCGGAACCCGTGGCGCGGCAACGTGCGCGAGTTGGAGAACACCCTGCACCGGGCGGTGCTGCTCGCCTCGGGCGACGCGATCGGCCCGGAGGCGATCCTGTCGCCCGAGGGCGAGACCTTCGCGGTCGAGGGGCCGGCCGCGCGCGCCGCCCAGGTCGCCGAGGCCGCCACCCGCGGGCTGGTGGGCCGGACCGTGGCGCAGGTCGAGTGCGACCTGATCCTCGACACGCTGGATCACTGCCTCGGTAACCGGACCCACGCGGCCAAGATCCTCGGCATCTCGATCCGGACCCTGCGCAACAAGCTCAACGAGTACGTGTCGGCGGGCCTCGACGTGGCCGAGCCCGGCAGCGTCCGGGCGAGCGTCGCCTGCGGCTGACGCGCATCCACGGAGCGGCCCCGGCGCGGACGCGCCGGGCGACGGCGAACGTCACGGATGTGAAGGGCCGGGCGTACCCGTGCCGTGACGGGGGCGGACCGGCGATGACGCCCTAGAGCCGACCGCTCTGGGCCGCCTTGTGGGCTTCGGCCTGGGCCGCGAAAGCCGCGTCGAGCTTGCGCAGGGATTCGTAGCGGGCGACGTCGCCCTCGACGTCGCGGATCGTCTCCTCGACGAGGTGGCGCTGGAGGGCGACCCGCGGGTCGTCCGGCGGGAACGCCTCCCGCTCCTGCAACCGGAGCACGGCCTGCCGCACGACCGTGTAGACCGCCTCGCGCTCCTCACGGGTCATCGACGGCTGGATCGCCTTCGCGACGAGATCGGAGAAATCCGACATGGACCGTTAGACTTCGCTCATCCAGGTGCGCCCGGTTGGCCGGGCCGCCTCCCTCTACAGATCGCGCGGCCCGGGATCCAGATCCCGGGAGCCGCGGATGCCGCTACATCCTCTGGTCGCGGATGCCGGCGATCAGCAGCGCGGACGAGCTCCAGATCACCAGGAAGCAGAAGAACGACACCAGGAGGGAGTGGCCCCGCTCGGGATAGAGGCTGTCGGTCGGCAGGACCGGCGGCACGAACGTGGCCAGGAAGATGTGCTGCTTGCTCGCCGAGATGCGCGCCCGGTCGAGCAGGCTGTGGGCCGATTCCTCCAGCTTCTCGGCGATGGTCCGCTCGACCAGCAGGCCCTCGTACTGGAGCAGCGCCTCGGTCATGTTCTGGCCGCCGGCGGCGGCGTTGGCGCTCGTCAGCTCGTCCTGGAGCGACTTCATCTGCTGGTCGATGGCCGCGATGTTGGCCACCAGCGTCTGGATCGAGCGCGAGCGCTCGTCGAGGCTGGAGCCGCGCAGGACCTGCAGGTCGTTCTCGGCCTTGAGCTTGTCCTTCCGCAGCAGGGTCAGCGTGGTCAGCGTGCCCTCGGCGGTCTTGATCGGATCGATCACACCCCACTGATTGCGGAATGCCTGCAGCGCCACGTGCGCCTTGCGCAGCCGGTCCTGGGCGACCTTCGCGTCGGCCTCGGCCTGGGCGACCATGTCGGCCTGGGCGCGCTTGGAGATGTCGTTGATCAGCGCCTCGGAGCGCGACACCACCGCCTGGGCGATGGTCAGGGCGTCCTCGGGCGTAAAGGCGCGTACGGACAGACGGATCACACCCGAGATCGAGTCGATATGCGCCTCGACGTGCTTGCGCCAGTATTTGGTCAGGTCCTCGATCGGATCACTGGGGTCGAAGCGGGCCCAGAAATCCGCCTCGGACCGCGAGAACATCTTGGAGATGCCGATACTCTTCTCGAGCGCCTCGACAAGCGTCTGGCTGTTGATGTAGTCGCGGACGATGAAGCTGTCCTGGCTGTTGTGCTTCTGGATGAGGTTCGTGTACTGGCCGAGCGAGATGTTCTCCATCGGCTCGACGTTGCCGCGGACCGCGAACTGGGCTTCCGCAACGTACTGATTGGACGCGAACGCGAACAGGTACAGGCCGACCACCAGGGTCGGCAGGAGCACGAACAGGCCGACGCGGCGGATGATCCGCGCGCCGTAGGTCGAGGTGTCCTCCTCGCGGGGACGCAGGCCCGGCAGACGGCTCCAGTCGAGGCGCTGCCGCACGGTCGCCACGAGGGCCCGGGCGGTCCGCTTCTCCGGCACCGGCCGGATCGTCTCCGCGCTGCGCCGCAGCTCCGTCATGGTCGGAGCGGCGAACGTCACGATTTCGCCTTCGCGCGTGTCGTCCTTGACGTCGTCGAAGCTCATCCGCTCTTTGTTCCTGGGTCTGCGCCGGTTCCGCTGCCGCGGCGCCGGCCGAGGGGCGGCCCGTGCGCGGTTACCGGAATCCCGTTCTTTTAGGCCCTTTTTATGGCGCCCAGCCCGCCCGCCGCCCGGCTGCTGCACCGCGGCGACGGGCGCCGTAGCCCGGGGCCGGTATCGCGTCCTACAGTCTCTGAATGATGACAGAACCGCGTGCCGCGGCCCCGGATGGCTCCCCTGATGGCTGCCCGACCGGCCGCACGGCCAAGACCAAACTCTCCGAGATCGTCGTCGTCTGCTCGAAATGCGCGAATCGGCAGGGCCTGCGCGGGCGGGACCTCCGCGCGCTGCTGAAGAAGGCCGGGAAGCGGGCCGCCCGCGACGGCGGCGGACGCCGGCGGAAGTTGTGCATCGTGGAATCGGGCTGCCTCGGTCCCTGTCCGAAGCGCGCCGTGGCGGTCGCGACCGGCGCGAGCCTGGCCGAGGGCCGGGTCGTCCTGCTCGATCCCGCCGCCGGGCCCGCCGAGGCGCTTGCCGCGGTGCTCAATCCCGTCCTGCCACGTCGCAGGGTCCCCGAATTCGGCCCCAATACCGCTCTAGCGGCGATACCACCCGACGAATCGCCGCCGGTCCGCTGACCGGCACAACTTGGAGCGCGCTCTTGCCCGCCTCTCGACGCGAGGCCCGCACACCGTGACCGGCGACCCTGTTTCCCGGAAGCGGCGGGCGGCCCACGCCGTGCTGCGTCGCCTGCCGCTGTTCGGCACCCTGATCGGCCTCGGCCTCGCCGTCTGGCTCGTGGCGACCAACGATCTCGCCGCGGTGGCCGCGGCCTTCGGACGGATCGGCGTGGCGGGCTTCGCCGGCGTCACGCTGGTGCGGATCGTGGTGATCCTGCTCTGCGGACTCGCCTGGGCGCGCATTCTCGACGGGCTGGCGCCCGCGACGGCTTCGGCCTGCATGATCCTGCGCTTCGTCCGCGAAGGCATCAACGTGCTGCTGCCCGTGGCCTCGGTGGGCGGCGACGTGCTGGGCGCCCGCCTCCTCACCTTCTGGGGCGTCGCCGGCTCCCTGGCGGCCGCCTCCGTGCTGGCCGATATGCTGTTTCAGGTGGGAACGCTCGCCCTGTTCGCGGGCCTCGGCGCCGGCCTCCTGAGCCGGGTCGAGGGCGCCGAGGCGGCCGCCCTCGCCAGCTGGACGCTGCGGACGCTCGTCGTGGCCGGGCTGGCGGTGGCGGCCTTCTTCGCCTTCCAGCGGACCGGCATCGTGCGAGTGCTCGAGGATCGCCTCGCCGCCCTCGGCCGGCGCTTCGTGCGCGACGCCGAGGCGCGCCCCGAGCCGAACCGCCGGATCCAGGGCGCCCTCGACACGGTCTGGGCTCCGGGCCGCCGGGGACACCTCGCTCAATCGTTCGCGCTCCACGCCCTGGCCTGGCTGCTCGGCACGGTCGAGGTCGCGGTCGTCCTCGCCTGCATCGGCGTGGACCATGTCGGCTGGGCCGACATTCTGGTGATCGAGGCGCTGAGCCAGGCGATCAAGGCCGCCGCCTTCGTGGTCCCGAGCGGCCTCGGCGTCCAGGAGGGCGGACTGGTGCTGGTCTGCGGCCTGTTCGGCATCGATGCGGGGACCGCCCTCGCCCTGTCGCTCGCCCGTCGCGTGCCCGACGTGGTGCTCGGCCTGCCGGCCCTCCTCGTCTGGCAGAATCTCGAGGCGCGCCGCGCCGGCGTTCGCCCGGCCACACCCACCTGCGACCGTCCGTGACCCGAGACCTGCCCGTGCCGACACGCCCGATGCGCCAGGTCCCGAAGCTGCGCCTGTCGCCGGTCGCGCTCGTCGCACTGGTCGCGCTGGCCGGCGGAGTGCTCGCCGCCGGTCCGGCCCTCGCGCAGAGCGTCACCCTCGATCTCGGTGCCGGCGGCACCACCGAGCGCGCCCTCCAGCTCGTGGCGCTGATCACCGTCCTGGCGGTGGCCCCCTCGGTGCTGGTGATGGCCACGGCCTTCACCCGCATCGTCGTCGTGCTGTCGATCCTGCGGTCGGCGCTGGGCACCCAGACGGCGCCGCCGACAGCGGTGCTCGTCAGCCTCGCGCTGTTCCTGACCGCCTTCGTGATGGCCCCGACCGGCCGCGCCGCCTACAACGCCGGTATCGAGCCGCTGATCGCCGGCCGGATCACGCAGGCGCAGGCGTTCGAGCGCGCCTCGGCGCCGTTCAAGACCTTCATGCTGCGCAACGTCCGCGAGAAGGACCTGAAGCTGTTCCTCGACCTCGCCAAGGTGCCGACACCGAAGGGCCCCGAGGATGTCGGCCTGGAGATCGTCACGCCGGCCTTCATGATCTCGGAGCTGCGCCGCGCCTTCGAGATCGGCTTCCTGCTGTTCATCCCGTTCCTGATCATCGACCTCGTGGTCGCCTCGGTGCTGATGGCCGTCGGCATGATGATGGTCCCGCCGGCCACGGTCGCGCTGCCGTTCAAGCTGATCTTCTTCGTGCTGGTCGACGGCTGGACCTTGGTGGCCGGCTCCCTGGTCCAGAGCTACGGCGGCTGACGGCGGCCGTGCCGGGCCGTCAGCCGGCGCGGGACGTCGCGTCGACGATCCGGACCGCCGCGAAGCCCTCCGCGCGCGACGGCGGCTCGAACAGACGGTCGACGGAGCGGATGCTCTCTTCGGGAACCTGTCGGTCGGCGGCGCGCCGCCGGTTCCCCTCCAGGGCGACCGCGAGCGGCGCGCGGATCCAGACCGCCTCCGCGGCGACGCCGCAGGCTCTCGCGATGGCGAGGATCGGCGCACGGTGCCGCCGGCCGGGCAAGGCGGCGTCGAAGTAGACGCGGCCGAGCCGGGGCCGCTGCCGGGCGATCCAGGTGGACTTGCCGGCCCCCTGCAGCCCGCACACGACCACGAGCCGCTCGACCGAGTCCGCGGCGAGCGCCGCGCGCAGCGCCGCGAGGGCCAGCCGCCACGCCTCGGCGTTCCGTTCGGGCGTCCAGACGCGGCCGCGCTCGGTCTCGAGGAAGGCATCCGGGTCGATGACGACCGCCGCGCTCACCCGGGCGGCGCACCGGGTGTCCCGGCGCTGCTCTGCTGCTGTCCGCCCTGGGCACCGGCGGCGGGCGCCTCGCCGCCTGCACCCGGCGCCTCGGGTCGACCGCGCGCGGGCGCGGCGGCATCCGGATAGCGCTTGCGATACTCGGCGAGGAAGGCCGACAGCGTCTGGACCTTCGTGGCGCGCGCCGCGATGTCCCGGAAGCCCGGTGCCCGGGTCGGGTCGGTGCCGGTCAGGAGCGCGAAGGTGCGGGCGTCGGGGCTCGCCGCCATCCCCTCAGAGAATTTCGCCTTCAGCCGCTCCAGGCCCACGGCCTCGTGCGCGAGATCGTAGGCGATCGCGGCGCGCACGATGTCGGCGCGCGCCTGATCGTCCAGCGGCTGGCCGGACTGCCACGTATCGCCCAGCAGGGCCTCGTGGGCCTCCCCGGCCTCGCGCCAGCGGCGCGCGCCCCAGTAAATGTCGGCGCGAAGACGCTCGATATCCGGACCGCTCTCGTCCTCGATCGTTTCC
Organism: Methylobacterium sp. NPDC080182; assembly: GCF_050281105.1. NCBI lineage: Bacteria > Pseudomonadati > Pseudomonadota > Alphaproteobacteria > Hyphomicrobiales > Methylobacteriaceae > Methylobacterium > Methylobacterium sp. NPDC080182. Next base: position 241,877 of record NZ_JBNNWO010000001.1, on the reverse strand, counting down.
AGCGCGAGGTCGGTGCGGGTCAGGTCCGACAGGGCCCTGGCGCGGACCAGCCCGCGGGCGCGCTTGAGTTCGCCCGGAAGCTCGGGCAGCTCGGTGGCGTCGAGGACCTTCAGGGCCTCCATCGGCTTGTCGTCCATCAGCCGGACCGTCGCGAGCCGCGCCGCCACCGCGGATCGCGCCGGGCCGGTGAGGCGGTTGTCGATCTGGTACTGCAGCAGGTCGGCGGCCGAATCGAGGAGGTCGAGGGTCACGAGGCGGTCGGCCAGACGGCGCACCACCTCGTCACCGCGCCGCCCGATCGGGCTCAGCTCACGGAAATCGAAGAAGAGCGACACGGCCTCGATCCCGGAGAGCTTGTCGCCCTTGTCGGTGAGGTAGAGGTTCTCGAAGGCCGTCTGCGCGTCCCGCGCCAGGGCCGCGGTCGCGGGGGCGTTCGGCGCGAAGACGTTGGCCCGGCGCACCACCGTGAAAGCGTCGCGCCACCGGCCGGCGGCGAGATAGAGGCGGGCGAGACCGGCGGTGATGCCGTCCTCGACCGGGCCGCCGTGCCAGGTCAGGGCGAGCCGCTCCAGCCGCTCGATGGCGGCATCGGGCGCGAGCTTGCCGGAGGCCTGCGCCAGGAGTGCCCCTCTCAGCGCGGCCTCGACCGAGACCGGGCGGACGGCCGAGCCGTCGAGGCGCGCGTAGGCGTCCAGGGCCGCCTCGGTCTGGCCGGTCGCCTCGGCCACGCGGGCGCGGACCATCGCCAGCCGGTCACGGATCCAGGGCGGCAGGTCGCGCTCGGCCTCGGCGCGCGCGGCAGCGGTCTCGGCATCGCCGTTCTCGATCGCCGATTCGGCGGCCCGGGCCCGGATCGTCTGCGCGACGTCCGCGGGATAGCCGTCGGCCAGCGGCAGCACCTTGAGGAAGCCCGTTTCCGCCGTCTTCCAGTCGCCGGCCCCGGCCGAGGCCATCGCGCGCCACAACGCGGCCTCGCGATCGTCGCTCAGGAGCGGGACGCTGAGGGCCTTCAGCGCCTCCGCGCTCCGGCCGATCCGCACCAGGGCGATGCCCCGCAGGACGGCGGTGTCGCGCTGGATGGCCAGCAGCGGATCGTCGGCGGCCGCGATCTCCAGTGCGGTGAGGCCCTCGTAATCGAGGCCGTTGGCGAGATCCGCGCGGGCCAGCGCCAGGCGGGCCGGCCCGCGCTCGGTCGGCGTCGCCGCGACGGCCGCGTCGAAGAGGCCGCGCAGGGTCGCGCGGACATTGCCCATCCTGGCGCGCTCCCAGGGCTCCTTCGCGATCGCGAGGGCCCCCGCGTCGACGAGCGCCACGTCCGGCTTGCGCGCCGCCATGGACGCGGCGAGTCCGCCCTCGCGGCCGATCGAGACGCCGTCGAGTTCGGGCCGCACCGCCAGATCGTCGGCGCCGGCGAGCACCGCGAGGCCGTGCCGGCTCGGCAGGATCTCGAAATCGACGAAGCGACGGTTCTTCGGATTGCCGACGGGGCGCTGCGCGGCCGACGTGACCACCGCGATCCGCTCATCGTCGAGGGCGAGCCACGTCGCCGATCCGGGATGCGGCAGCGTCAGGGTGACGGCGATGCGGCCGGACGGATCGGGCTTGCGGACGGGATCGATCGTGTCGCTCGGACTGAGCGCACTGCCCGCCGAGAGTTCCCAGGCCACGCCGGTCCCGGTGGTGACGGCGTTGAGATCGACGAGCCGACCCGGCGGAACCGGGAACCGCACGACCGTGAGCGGCCCCGTCCGGGCGGGTGCGCCCATCGGCGCGAGGCCCTGGCTCGCCGGCGGGACGACCACCGGCTCGGCGGTCTCGAAGGCCAGCGTCGCGATCCCGCCGCGCTCGAACAGGACCGCCGGCGGGAGGGTCTGAAACGGGAAGAGCAAGCCGCCGCCGGCCCGGCGCGTCGGCGGCGGCTCGGGGGGGCGCGGCGCGACCGCCGGCGCAGTGACTGGCGCAGCGACGGGCGCCGTGACTGGCGCAGTGACTGGCGCACCGGCCTGGGCCGGGCGCGACGCGACCGGCAGCGGCGGCGCCTGCTTCGCGGCGGCGGGACCCGGCACGTCGACGGCGGTCGCGGCCGGCTCCGGAGGCTTGGGGCGGACCACGTCCACGTACATGGCGCCGTCCTCGCGCTCGGTGCCGATCCTGAACCCGTCCTCGGGCGTGATCAGGAGACTCGCCGAGTTCGCGTCGGTCTCTGTCGCCAGCTTGGCGATTCCGGGGCGCGGACGGCCGCGGGTGCCGCTCGGATCGATCGTCCAGGCGCCGATCACCCGCACGCGCGTCACGGGTCCCTCGGCGGTCACCGTGGAGAGGGCCTCCGCGGGGAGGCGCAGCGACAGCCGCGTCAGGGTCGGAAGCAGCGCGAGCTCGAGCGACAGCGCCCGGCGCACCGGCTCCGGCGTGCGCGCCCTGAGCGCCTCCTCGGCCGCCCGGGCCCGGCGGGCGAGGTCGGCAATCACCTCGGCCGGCAGCGGCGGCATGAGGCCGGACCAACCCTCCGGAAGCAGGTCCACGAACACGCGCTCGCCGGCCGACTGGACGTTGGCCCGGTAAGGGCGCTGCAGGGCGAGGCGGAGCCCCGTGCCGTCGGGATCGCGGCGGACGCTGGCGATGAAGGCCGGCATCTCGTCCGTGAGGTGCTCGGGCCCGGGCGCCACCCGCTCGCCGTAGCTCAGGAGCAGGACGCCGCCGGCGAGCTTCGCCTTGACCGCGACCGGCTTGTCGAAGGTGAGCACGATCCGGCCGTAGCCGCCGGCCCCGGTGCCGACCTCGCTGCCCTTGGTGCTCACGAGCCGCGCGGCCAGCGCGGGCGCGATCCCTGCCAGAAGGGCGAGCAGCGCCAGCGCCGCGGTCAGCACCCGCGCGCCGCGTCCTCGACCGTTCCGGGGTCGCCCGCCCACCGATCCCATCGCCTCGCCGATCCGAACCCGGCGCGCGGCACCCGAGGGACCGCGGCGCGCGGCGCCACTTCTCGGCGGGATCCTGCTCGACCGCGGCTAACGCTGGCTTAACCGTAACCGGAAAAGGCCGCGGGCCGCCGCGCGGCTCAGCCGCCGAGGGCGACGGCGCGATCGAAGGCCTGCGAGAAGCCCGTCAGCGGCACCGTGACGGTGGCCGGCTCGGTGCCGCCCGCCTTCTCGCCGGTCACAGTGAGGGCCTTGGCGGTGCGCATGCCGTCGAGGGCGAGCGTCGGGAAGCTGATCGCCACGATGCAGCCCTCGGCGCTGCAGGTCGTGTAGGGGGCGCCCTTGCCGAGGGTCTGCTCGTCGAGCTTGAAGGTCACGCCCGGCTCGATGGCGAGCCCGAAGGGCATCAGCACGATCCCCTCGGCCCGGCCGTTCGCGGGCGTCTGCAGTTCGAAGCCGAACTTGCGCCGGCCGGTCCGCGAATCGCCCTGGGACTGGGCCACGATGCAGGTGACCTTGTCGCTCGGGCGCGTGCAGGTCATCGTCCAGTCGCCGTAGCTCTCGCTGACGGTGCTGGCGCCGGCGGGCCACACGGCGTGCGCCGCAGCGGCCGCCGGCGTCGCGGCCTCCTCGGGCTTCGCCGCCTCGGTAGGCTTGGCCGCCTTGTGGGGAGCCGGCTTCGGCCGCGGCTTGGGCTTCGGCTTCGCGGGCGCCTCGGCGGCCGGAGCGGCGTCGGGTTCGGCATCCTGCGCGCGCGCCGCCAGGTTCGGGACCGCCGCAAGCGACGTCGCGATCAGGCTGAGACGCAGAAGCGCACGAAATGTCGACATGGAATCACGATCCCCCGGAGAGCCATTGGGCGGCAGTGCCGCCTAATGCCCAAGCCGGGGCGACGCAATCGCCGGAGGCGGCGCCGGTGGGTTGCGCGCGTCTCAGAGAGGATTCGGGCCACCGATCGAGCGCGCGAGCGCGCAGCGGCGGGCGAAGGCGCTCTCCGCGCCGACGCGCAGCGTGCGGGCGACCGCGAAGACGAGGGTCAGGAAGCCGGGATCGCGATCGGCGCTCTCGACGGCGGGGCCGGGGATCCGGGCGGTGATGAGCGCGAGCATGACGGACTCCAGGTGCGAGGTCCCGGGCGTTTCGTCGCTCCCCAACTCTACGGCCCTCTGCGCGGCCTTGCTGCATTGCAATATGAGGCCCGCGCCAAGAGACTGCCACTGAGCAGATGATAGGGGACGCATGCGCTGGATTCATACTTCGCGCGACGTTTCGGTGAGGGCGCGTTAACGAAGGGTATTGGGCGCGCGGTTGACCGGCGACGGGCAAGCCGCCATTGAGCGCGTTTCCGGCGACTCGGGCCCTGGACCGCACCGGCACCGCTCCGGCGGCGCGGGCCTGTCGCCGCACTGTCACACGCGCGCCATAACCCGCCCGCGAGCAGATGAGCGGACGCGCCCGGCGTCCGCCAGACGAGGATATCCCGCATGACCGACCAGCCGACCCATCACCCGATCCATGGCCGGATCACCGGCCCCATCGTGATGATCGGCTTCGGCTCGATCGGCCGCGGCACCCTGCCGCTCATCGAGCGCCACTTCGAGTACGACCGCGCCCGCTTCACCGTGATCGACCCGGTCGACACGCACCGGCCGCTCGCCGAGAAGCACGGACTGCGCTTCGAGAAGGTGGCCCTGACGCCGGAGAACTACCGCGACGTGCTCACCCCGCTCCTCACCGAGGGCGGCGGCCAGGGCTTCTGCGTCAACCTGTCGGTCGACACCTCCTCGCGCGCCATCATGGAGCTCTGCCGCGAACTCGGCGCCCTCTACATCGACACCGTGGCCGAGCCCTGGCCGGGCTTCTACTTCGACAAGACCAAGAGCCAGGGCGACCGCACCAACTACGCGCTCCGCGAGAACATCCTCGACGCCCGCGCGCAGAAGCCCGGCGGCACCACGGCCGTGTCGTGCTGCGGCGCCAATCCCGGCATGGTCTCGTGGTTCGTCAAGCAGGCGCTCCTGAACATCGCCCAGGATACCGGCCTGCAGCGGCCCGAGCCGAAGACCAAGGCCGAGTGGGCCGCCCTGATGAAGGATCTGGGCGTGAAGGGCGTCCACATCGCCGAGCGGGACACGCAGCGCGCCAAGAATCCGAAGCCGCGGGGCGTCTTCGTGAACACGTGGTCGGTCGAGGGCTTCGTCTCCGAGGGCAACCAGCCGGCCGAGCTGGGCTGGGGGACGCACGAGACCTGGAAGCCCGCCAACGCCCGCGAGCAGGAGAAGGGGTCGCGCTGCGCGATCTACCTACTGCAGCCGGGCGCCGACACGCGGGTGCGCACCTGGGTGCCGACCGCCGGGTCGCAGTTCGGCTTCCTCGTCACCCACAACGAGGCGATCTCCATCTCCGACTACTACACGGTGCGCGAGGGCGATAAGCCGGTCTTCCGGCCGACCTGCCACTACGCCTACCACCCGGCCGACGACGCCGTGCTGTCGCTCCACGAGATGTTCGGCAAGGCGGCGCAGGTGCAGGAGCAGCACCACATCCTCGACGAGACCGAGATCGTCGACGGCATCGACGAGCTCGGCGTGCTCGTCTACGGCCACGCGAAGAACGCCTACTGGTACGGCTCGCAGCTCTCCATCGAGGAGACCCGCCGGGTTGCCCCGTACCAGAACGCCACCGGCCTGCAGGTGACCTCGGCGGTGCTCGCCGGCATGGTCTGGGCCCTGGAGAATCCGGAGGCCGGCATCGTCGAGGCCGACGAGATGGACTTCCGCCGCTGCCTGGAGGTCCAGACCCCGTATCTCGGCCCGGTCGTGGGCGTGTACACGGACTGGACGCCGCTCACCGACCGCCCGGGCCTGTTCCCGGAGGACATCGACACCAGCGATCCCTGGCAGTTCCGCAACGTGCTGGTGCACGGCTGAGGCTTCCGCCGCGCCCCGTCAGTCGGGGCGCGGATCCGCGCCGGATCGGCGGCGCCGTCCTGAACGCACGAAGGGGCCTCCGAGATGCGACGATCTCGGAGGCCCCTTTCGTAAGGCCCCCGCCCGGCTTCGCGGCCTATGCCCGGGATGACACCGGCCCCGACAGTTTCAGCCGGCTCGGCTACTCGGCCTGCCGCCGCGTCACGAGGGTGCGGCCCGGCTCGACTTCGTTCTTGTCCTGATACAGCGGCACGATCGCGCGCAGCCAGCCGCGGACCTCGCGGCCGCCGTAATTGCGCTCGACCACGTCGTGCGTGAGGTAGGCCTGCAGGTTCACGGGCCCGAAATTGTAGCCGACGAGACCGCCCACCGCGATCTGGCCCTGCGGACGGTAGCTCGCCACGCCGGTGGGAAGGTCCGTCGACCCGAAGGCCACCGCGCCGATCTGCCAGGAGCCGAATTTCTTCGTCATGGTCAGGTCGAGGTTCATGTAGTCCGGATAGAGGGTGCCGCTGGGCGAGCGCGTGTCGAGGAAGACGCCGTAGAGCAGGTTCGCCGTGAGGTTCCAGCCCTGGCCGGTGTAGCTCAGCGCGAAGCGGTGGGTCAGCGAGGCCGACTGCGTCAGGAACCGCGTCTGGATCGGCAGGTAGCCGCCGAACAGGTAGCTGAAGCCGACATCGCCGCCGAGGTCCCAGGCGAGCTGGGCCGCCAGCAGCTGCTGCCCGACGCCGCTCTGATAGGGTGCCCCCTGGCTGCTCGCCGCCGCGACCGGCTGGGTGAAGAAGAACTGCAGGCGCGCACCCGCGACATCCCAGAGCGTCGCCCACGCGAAAGTCGGCAGGTTGACGTTGGTCGACGAGTCGCGCGGGAGCGTGCCGCGCACGCCGAAGCTCGACAGGTTCACGAAATACAGGCCGACCGGCAGCTGGTCGCCCACCGGCAGGCCGACTGTCTGTCCCGGCTGCGCCGCGGACGCCGCCCGCGCGGTCGTGGCCGTCGACGCGGCGGCGATCGGGGCCGAGACGGCAAGAGCCGCCGCCGCGACCCAACGTGACCTCAGGCTAAATCCGGCCATGAAAACCCCGAACCTGAGCCCCGTCATTCGGGGCCGATCAGGGTTTGACGGGCGTTCACTCCGACAGCATCCCGCCGTTACGGCCAAGCCGTGCGCGATCGCACGGCGTCGACAGACCGTTCTCTTGGCGGGAGGACTAAATCACGGATCCTCGACTTCGACGACGAAGTCGCCGCGGTAGGTCGTGCCCTCCACCGGGTTCGAGATCCAGCGGCAACGGCCGACCCGCAGGTCGTGGCCGGCGTGGAAATGCCCGGAGATCCACAGCTCAGGCCGCTCGGCCTCCGCGAGGTCGTCGAGGGCCGTGCTGGCGTAGAAGGCCGGCACCCACCAGGGGACGCCGGGCGCGTCCCGGAACCGATCGGCCGCGAGCGGGCTCGCCGGGTGATGGGTCACCACCACGGTCGGTCCGTCGTGCGGGGTCCGGAGCGCCGCGTGCAGGGCCGCCCGCTCGATCCGGTGTTCCGCCATCGCGTCCGCCGGCAGCCAGGGGCTGCCGTCGGCCTTGCGGATCGAGCCGCGATATTCCCGGGAGCCCGTCACCGGGTCGGTCATGCGGGACGCCGCGTAGGCCACCGGATCGTCGGGCCGGTTCGGCGCGTCCGGTGCGAGCCAGCGCCCCGCGAGGGTCCAGTCGCTCCACAGGGTGGTGCCGACGAAGCGGACACCGTCGATGACGCAGCTCCGCGCGTGCTGGAGCAGATGGATCCGCGCGCCGAGCCCGTTGAGGCGGCCGACCTCGGCCTCGAGGGCGGCGATCAGCTCCGGCGCGGTCCGCCGGTCCCCGGTCGGCGCGTAGCGCTCGTGGTTGCCCGGCACCAGCACGATCGGCCGTCCCTGCGCGAGGTGCAGCAGCGCCGCGAGCCCCCGCTCGGGATGTCCCTCGTGGAGGTCGCCCGGGCAGGCGAGCAGGTCGAACGGCTCCGCGGGCGGCGCGATCCGGTCGAGGCGGCGCCGCTCCAGGTGCAGGTCCGAGATGGGGAAGATGCGCATGATGGTCGCTGCCGTGTCGCCGCTCGGGACCGCTACCGCGCGGCTCTGCGCTCGGCCGCGGCTGCCTTGAGGATGTCGGCGGCCGAGTCGGCGTTGAGGATCGCGATCCCGGCCGCCACGACGAGGTCCGGCCAGGGGGACGGGTGGAGGGCCGTCACCAGGCCGGCGGCGATGATCGCCAGGTTGGCGACGGCGTCGTTGCGCGCCGAGAGGTAGGCCGCCCGGGTCAGGCTGCCCGAGCCGGAGCGGTGCCGGGCGAGCATGAGCGCGCAGGTGAGGTTCACGGCGAGCGCGCCGAGCCCCGCGAGGGTCAGGGGCAGTGCCGCGGGGGCGGTGAAATCGGCGATCTTGCCGTAGGCCGCCCAGGCCCCCGCCAGCGCCGGCAGGAGCAGGATCCCCGCCATGGCGGTCCCGAGGCGGGCGCGGTTGCGCGCGCTCCAGCCGAGACCCGCGAAGATCAGCAGGTTGATCGCCGCGTCCTCGAGAAAATCGAGGCTGTCGGCGATCAGCGCCACCGAGCCGATGGCGAGCGCCACCGCGATCTCGATGCCGAAATAGCCGAGGTTGAGCGCCGCCACGCGGGCGACGACCGGGCGGAGGGCGGGCGGCGCGGGCCGGGGCGCATCATCGGCGATCACGGGACGCCTCTTCGCCGACGCGCGCGGCGCTGTCGAGCCGCTGTTGAGAAAAGCCTGTCCCCGGCTCAAGAAAGTTCGAGGCCGTTACGCCTTCGTCCGGGTGGATTCGCCGCCGGGATCGTGCGACGCCGTTGCCGGAGCCGGCTGCACGAGACGAATGACCGGCCGGAACCGGAGGTCTGCCGCGTCATGCTGCCCGAACTGCGCGTGCTCTATTTCGAGGATCTCGAGGTCGGCCTGTCGGAGACCCTCTCGAAGACCATCGCCTCCTCGGACGTGGTGGGCTTCGCCGAGATCACCGGCGACCGCAACCCGATCCACCTGTCCGAGCACTTCGCCGCGCGCACGCCGTTCGGCACCCGCATCGCCCACGGCCTCTACACGGCCGGGCTGATCTCGGCGGTGCTCGGCACCCGCCTGCCGGGGCCCGGCGCCGTCTACATCTCCCAGACCCTGAACTTCCGCGCCCCGGTGCGGATCGGCGACGTCGTCGACGTCACCGTGACGGTGGCCGAACTCATGCCTGAGCGGCGGCGCGCGCGCCTCGCCTGCAAGTGCTCGGTGGGCGGTGAGACGGTCCTCGACGGCGAGGCCCTGGTGAAGGTGCCGACCAAGGCCGAGGCCGACCCGCTGGCGAACCGCTCCGACCGGTCCCAGGGCTGAGGTGTCTCCGGTCCCGGAGCTCTTCGCCGACCCGGACGATCCCCGCCTCGAGCCCTACACCCGGATGCGCGAGCGCGACCTCGTGGGCCGCGCCGGGCGTTTCATCGTCGAGGGCGAGGTGACCCTGCGGCTGCTCCTCGGGCGCCGCAGCCGCTTCCGCGCCGAATCGATCCTCCTCGCGCCTGAGCGCTGGCCCGGACTCGCCGCCGAAATCGCCGCCGCCGCGGAGCCGCCGCCCGTGTTCGGCGCCTCGAAGGCGGTGATGAGCGCCGTGACGGGCTTCCCGATCCATCGCGGGGTCCTGGCGGTCGGCCTGCGCGGGCCGGAGCCCGGCGCGGCCGACCTCGTACCGCCGCCGCCCGCCCCCGCCCTCGTGGTCGGCCTCGCGGGCCTGACCAATCACGACAATGTCGGCGCCGCATTCCGCAACGCGGCGGCCTTCGGGGCCGACGCCGTGCTCCTCGACGGGGCGAGCTGCGACCCGCTCTACCGCAAGAGCATCCGCGTCTCCGCAGGGGCCGCCCTGATCCAGCCTTTCGCGCGGCTGCCGGAAGGGCAGGACTGGCTGCGGCTCGCCGAAACCCTCGATCTCCAGCCGCTGGCCTTCAGCCCGGGGGCGACCGAGACTCTGGACACGCTCGACGTCCCGGCGCGCGCGCTCCTGATCCTCGGCACCGAGGGACCCGGCCTCGATGCGGCGACGCTGGCCCGGGCGCGTCCGATCCGGATCCCGATGGCCGCCGGCTTCGACTCGCTCAACGTCGCCACCGCGGCGGGCGTCGCCCTCTACACCATCGCGCGCGGCCAGGGGCGCCTCGGCAGGCCGTGAACGCGCCGCGACGACAGCTCCCTTCGCCCGGGCCGGCCGTTTCCTGAACTCAGTATTCTCCGCGCGGACGCCGCCAAATAGGGCCGAGGCACAATCGTCCGCCTGCAACACATGGACATCTCGACGCCACGCGCGAGTGTGCGCAAGCTGAGATCTTAAGACTGTCACGACGCCGCGCCGGATCGCATGTCGAGTCTCCCGACGCTTCACTTCAACACCGATCCCCTCGAACCCGCGCAGGCCTTCGCGGCCTGGCGCGATCTGATGGCACCCATCGTTCGGATCGAGCAGATCAAAGGGGCTCCGGTGCCGCGCGGGAACCTGTCCTGCACGGTCCTGGGGGACATCCTCGCCAGCCGGATGGTCTTCTCGGCCCAGCACATGGTCCGCGATCGCCGCCACGCCGCGGCGACGCCGGATCACTTCACGTTCATGCTCTACGTGTCGGGTGGCCTGTCCGGGGACGTCGCGGGCAGCCCGGTAATGCAGCAGCGCAACCGGATCATGGCCGCCAATATGGGCCGGGAACTCGATGCCCGCGGGGTGAGCTCCAGCGCGATCGGGCTGACCATCCCGCGGCACCTGCTGGCCGACTGCGCGGTCGAGCGGATCCCGATCTTCCTCGACAGGGAGCGGAACCGTCTGCTCGTCGCCCGGCTGCACGCCCTGTACCGCCGGCTGCCGACGGCCACCGCCGACGACGAGCCGGCGATCGCGGGTGAGTTGACCGGTTTCGTCCGCCGCCTGTTCGATCCGTCCGCGGCCTCGGACGTGCTGCAGGGCCCGGAATTGGATGCCGGCTTCGTCGCCCTCGTCGAGCGCCTGATGGATCTCCACCTGGCCTCGCCCGACCTATCGCCGGACCGCCTCGCCGAGGGGGCGGGCGTCTCGCGGACCGTGCTGTACCGCGCGTTCCAGAACGTCGGCGGCGTCATGCACCGCGTCTGGGAGAAGCGGTTGGAGGCGATCCGGATCGCCCTGGAGGATCCGCTCGAGACGCGGGCGCTCGCGCGCCTGGCGAGCGAGCACGGCTTCAAGGATCCCGCACACCTGAGCCGCGCCTTCCGCGCTCGATTCGGGGTGACGCCGCGGGAATGGCGCCAGACGCGGAGGCCCCACGGCACCCGGACGTTCGAGCAGACGCCCGCCCAGGCCCACGCCTGGTACGAGCGTCTGGGCCAGCGCTGACGCGCCCGCTCCACCGAGGACGGCCCGACACGCGATCCGGCGCTGGCGAGGCCGCCGGTGAGGCCACGGGCGGTCCGCGACGCGGCTCGCCTCGAGAAACCTTGAGGATGTGTATCCACGGTATGATCGTATACAGCGTTGTGCGCGCGACAAACGGCTGCAATTGCCGCGCGATGATGCGAAGCTAGCTTGGCTGCACGGGGTATCGGGATTCTGTGAGGAGTCGGGGACGTTGCTTCAGTCTGGGGATGGGTTGCGGGCGCTGACCGGACGCCGGGTGGCCGTGGTCGGGGCCGGACCGGGCGGACTGGCCGCCGCCCTGCTGCTCGCGCGGGCCGGGATCCACGTCACCATCTTCGAGAAGGACCCGCAGGTCGGGGGTCGGACGAAGACCGTCGAGGCTCCCGGCGGTTACCGATTCGATATCGGCCCGACGTTCTTCCTCTATCCACAGATTCTTGCGGATATTTTCGCGAGCTGCGGCGAGCGGCTGGAAGACCACGTCAAGCTCGAGCGGCTCGACCCGCAGTACCACCTTGTGTTCGAGGGCGCGGAGGGGATCTCGGGAACGATCCGCGCGACCGGCGACGTCGAGCGCCTGGAGCGCGAGATCGCCCGCCTCGCGCCGGACGACGCCAAGAACGTCAAGGCCTTCTTCTCCGAGAACCGGACCAAGCTGAACTACTTCAAGCCGGTCCTGGAACAGGCCTTCCACACCCTGCGCAGCATGGCGAGCCCGGCCATGCTGGCCGCCCTGCCCTACCTGCATCCGGGCCGGAGCGTGGACCGAGACCTCAAGCGCCACTTCGCCGACCCGCGGGTGCGCCTCGCCTTCTCGTTCCAGACCAAGTATCTCGGCATGTCGCCGTTCCGGTGCCCGAGCCTGTTCACCATCCTGTCGTTCCTCGAATACGAGCACGGGGTCTATCACCCGGTGGGCGGCTGCGGCGCCGTCTCCGAGGCGATGGCGGGCTTGGCCGGCCGCATGGGCGTGGACCTCCGGCTCAACAGCAACGTCGAGGAGGTGCTGTTCGACGGCAAGCGCGCCACCGGTTTGGTAGCGGACGGCGAGACTTTCAACGCCGACGCGGTGCTGATCAACGGTGACTTCGCGAAGGTCGTGCGCGCCCTCGTCCCGGAGCGGCACCGGCCGCGCTGGCGCGACGCCAAGATCCGGAAGGCTCGGCTCTCCTGCTCGACCTTCATGCTGTATCTCGGCCTCGAGGGGAAAATGCCCGACAGCCTCGGGCATCATACGATCCTCTTGGCCGACGGCTACGAGAAGAACATCCGCGAGATCACGGAGGGCACGCTGCCGATGCAGCCGTCCCTGTACGTGCAGCACGCGGGCTACACGGATGGCGGGATGGCGCCGCCCAGACACACGGCTCTCTACGTGCTGGTGCCGGTGCCCAACCTGAAGGCGGGGATCGACTGGGCGGCGATGCGGGAGACCTACCGCGCCCTGATCCTGGAACGGCTGAAGCTCCTCGGAATCGACGATCTCGAGTCCCGCATCCGTTACGAGCGGATCATCGACCCGACCCAGTGGGAGGAGGATTTTGCCGTCCACGAAGGCGCCACCTTCAACCTCGCCCACGACCTGATGCAGATGCTGTATTTCCGGCCGCACAATCGTTTCGGACCGGGGCTCTACATCGTCGGTGGTGGCACCCATCCGGGCTCCGGCCTGCCGGTGATCTACGAGGGAGCCCGCATCTCGGCCCGGCTGCTGATCGAGGAGCTTGCCGGTGCCCGCGCCGCCGCCGCGGCCGGCATCCCCGACACCGCCCCGCTGGCCACCTCCAGCGAGGCCTCGTGAGCGCGGCGACCGACCGGAGCCTTCTCCGGAGGCCGAGAGGACGCGTGACGGTTGCCGTGGCGGCCTGGTTCTGCGCCGTGACCCTGCCCGCCTGGGCCGCCGCGGTGCAGGTCGAGGTCGACGGCATCGAGCCCAGGGGCGGCCAGGTGCGCGTCGCGCTCTGTCAGGGCGGTCTCTCGGAGACGTCGTGTCTCCGGGGGGACGACGCGCCGGCCACCGCTGACCGGGCGCGGTTCACCTTCCGGGATGTCCCGCCGGGAACCTACGCGGTGGCGGCCTACCAGGACGCCAACGGCAACGGGCGCCTCGACCGCACCGGCCTCGGCCTGCCGCTCGAGCCCTACGGCTTCTCGGGGGCCGTCGGGCGGCGGGCGCGACCCGACTTCGCCGAGGCGGCCTTCGCCCTCCGGGAGCCCGGCGCCGCCGTACGGGTGCGCCTCGGCCGTGCCCTGCCGGGTCGGTGAACCGATGGACGCCCCCCTCGTCCGGCTCGCGGGCGTGGGCCTCGACCTCCGCGGCCGACGGGTGCTGGATCAGGTCGATCTCGACCTCGGCACTGGCGATACCCTGGCGCTGCTCGGACCGAACGGGGCCGGTAAGTCCTCGCTGATGCGCCTCGTGGCGGGGCGCCTCGCTCCGAGTGGGGGATCGGTGCGCGTGGCCGGAGCGGACCCGTACCGCGCGGGACAGGCCCGCCGCGCCATCGGATGGGTGCCGCAGGAGATCGCCCTCTACCCGCGGCTGACGGTGTCGGAAAATCTCGGCGTGTTCGGGCAGCTGGCGGGGGTTTCCCGCCGCGACCGGAAGGCGGCCGTGGAGGCCGCCCTGGCCATGGCCGACATCGGCGATGTGGCTCGGCGCCCGGTCGGCGTCCTGTCGGGCGGGTACCGGCGCCGGGTGAACATCGCCGCGAGCCTGATGAACCGGCCCCGGCTGGTGCTCCTCGACGAGCCGACCAGCGGCGTCGACCTCGCCGCGCGGGCCGCGATCCACGCGGTGCTCGACCGCCTGAAGGCCGCCGGCACCGCGATCCTGATTGCCACCCACGATTTCGCCGAGGCGGAACGCCTCGCCTCCCGGGTCGCGTTCCTGGCCCAGGGCCGGGTCGTGCGCGCCGGCCGTCTCGCCGACCTGCTCGCGCAGTTGCGCACGGGCGCACCCGAGCGGGAGCTGAGCCTCACCGGCCCGGTGACGGGACAGGCAGAGGGCGTGCTGCGCCGGGCCGGCTTCGTGCCCGCCGAGGCTGGCGGCCTCGTCTGGCGGTCGGTCGAACGGGCCGGCCTCGACGGCGCGGCACTGCTCGGCGCCCTGCGCGCCCAGAACGTTCCGGTGGCCGAGATCCGGGTGCGGGCGCCGCGGCTGGAGACGCTCTATCTCGACGCCCTCCGCCCGCGGGAACTGACGGATCCCGAAGCCACCCCGCTCCGGGTCGGGGCCGCCGGATGATCGCTGCCGCCTTCCGGGTGATGCTCCTGACCCTCCTGCGCGACCGGGCCGCGCTGGTGATGGCTTTCGTGCTGCCGACCGTGATCTTCTCGATCTTCGCGGCGATCTTCTCCGGTGCGATCGGCGACCGGATCCGCATCCATCTCGGCTTGGCCGACCTCGTCCACACCGCGGCGACACAGCGCCTCGCCGACGCGCTCGCGGCCGATCCCTCGCTCCGGGTGACGCGGCTGCCCGCGACCGACATCGACGCCGTGGCGCAGGCGGTGCGGGCCGGCGAGGTCGACGTGGCGCTGGTCCTGCGTGGAGACCTGATCGCCGCCCCTGCTGAGGCCGCGCCCGGTTCCGCGGACCAGCCGGTGGTGCTGGTCGAGAACCCCGCCAAGGCGCTGGCGACACCGATCGCCCTCGGCCAGCTCCAGCGGGTCCTGAACGAGGCGCTGCCCGACGTGGTCCTGTCGCGGGTCGTCGCCGACGTCGAGCGCACGGGCAAGATCGGTCCAGACGAGCGCCGGTTCCTCGACGAGGCCTTCGCCGAGCAGCGTGCCAAGAAGGAACCGTTCAGCTTCGCCTCCCTAGTGGAGCGCCGCAGCACCGCGTCCGGGACCGCCAATGCCCGGGTGAGCTACTACGCCGGCGCGATCACCGCGGTGTTCCTGCTCTTCGCCGCCATGCAGGGCGCCATGTCCCTGGTCGAGGAGCGCGAGACGGGCCTCACCGAGCGGCTGATGGCCGGGCCGGGTGGATTGCCCGTCGTGGTGCTCGGAAAGTTCGCCTTCCTGACGCTGCAGGGGCTCGTCCAGGCCGGACTGATCTTCCTGGCCGCCGCGCTTCTCTATGGCGTCGAGATCGGTCCGCACTGGCCGGCCTTCCTGGCCGCCTGCCTGCTGGTCTCCGCGATGGCGGCCGGTCTGGCGCTCGCGGCCTGCGCGCTCGCGGCCTCGCGCCAGCAGGCGCATCTCGCCTCGACCTTCGGGGTGCTGCTGCTCTCGGCGGTCGGAGGCTCGATGGTCCCGCGGTTCCTGATGCCGCCCTGGCTGCAGCAGGCCGGATGGCTCACCCCGAACGCCTGGGCGATCGAGGCCTACCAGAGCGCCCTGGGCGAGGGCTTCTCCGCCGCGGCCCCGGCCCTGGGCGTCCTGGCGGCGCTGACCCTGGCCGGTCTCGCGTTCGCCCTCGCGTTGGCGGCGCGGCGGACGGCCTAGGTCCCGGCGTCCCGACCCGGACGGCGCTACTCCACGTAGACGCCGGCACCGACCAGCGCCTCCACGCCGGCCACGCGCGTCGCGCAGACGTAGCTCCATTTCACGCTCGGCGCCGACTGGCCGGGCTTCGGGAACATGTAGTCGACCCATCCGGACCCGAACCGCGTGACGGCGTCGATGAGATCGAGGTGGAACTGCTTCCCGTCGGCGTCGCGCTCGTGGAGCAGGTCGTGGCCCTCGCGGTTCGGATGGGCGGCGTTGAAGAGGACGATCCCCCGCAGGTCGACGACGAACAGGTAGACGTCCCCGTATCGCCAGGTGCTCCCCTTGCGCCGGAACGCGTCGAACGCCCGCGCGCCCTCGGCCTCCAGCATGTCGGCCGCCCTGTTGACCAGGGCCTCGATCTCGGCCGCCTGGTGCAACGGCGGGGGTGATCGCCGGGCGGTGACCGGGATGGCCAACCCCAGGACGAGCAGCACGACCCCGACCAGCAGGGTTCTCGACAGGCCGTCGCACCGCCGCGTCACCGACAGGCGGGGATCTGCGCGCCTCGCGTGGCTCGCCCGATCCTCCGGGGAAGCCTTAGGAATGCGCCTCGATGCCATGGCCCGCGTACCCGCCGCGCCGCCGGAGGAAGAGCAGCCAGTTCCGCTTCCGCGGAGGGGACGGAGGTGGGGACGGGCCGACCGCGTTGGGCAGGGCCAGGAACGCCAGCCGCCTGCGGTGCCGCTCGATGATGCGGTCGAGGTTCCGCAGCGCCGCGAGGCCCTGGTTCGCCATCAGGCAGTGCCCCTCGCAGGCACCTCTCCGGTCCAGGTCGGCAACGATGTTCTCCGCGTGAGCGAGGATATCCCGGGCTTCCGCGCAGTAGTGCTCCACCTCGGCGAGATCTGGCATCCTGTCCTCCGCGCTGATCGTTCCTCGGAGTCCGAGACGGCAGGGGTAAACCCGGCCTCGCGGGGCGCATCACCCGTTTGGAGGAGTCGGGCCCGATTTCAGCGCCCGCCTCCCGCGACGATCCGCGCCGTTCCTGCGACGCGGTGCGCACCGACATAGAGGCGCCTCCGCTACGGCCGCGCTCCCCGGTATCCCGCATGCTCCGCCTGCTCATCGCCGACGGCAACGATCGCGCTGCCCGCGATCTCCACGTCGCGGCCACCGGACGAACCTCGGCCGAGTCCTACGCGGCGGTGGTGCGGGACCTCGCGCCGGGCTCCGTCTGCCGGCACGTCAACGCCGCCGACGCCGACGCGGCCCTGCCGGCGGGTCTCGCGGAGTTCGATGGCCTGATCTTCACCGGCTCGACCCTCAAGGTCTCGGAGGGCACGCCGGCCGTGAACCGGCAGCTCGACCTGATGCGCGCGGCCTTCGAGGCCGGGCGCGCGGTCTTCGGCTCGTGCTGGGGCGTGCAGGTCGCCGCCACGGTGGCGGGCGGGCGCGCCGCCGAGAATCCCCGCGGGCCGGAATACGGGTTCGCTCGGGCGATCACCCCGACCGAGGAAGGCCGGACTCACGCTCTGCTGGCCGGCCGTCCGGCGACCTGGGATGCCCCGGCGATCCACTCTGACGCCGTCCTAGAGCCGCCCCCGGGCGCCCGCGTGCTCGCCGGCAACCGCGTTCTCGGCATCCAGGCCCTCGAGATCCGCCGGGATCGCGGCTGGTTCTGGGGGACGCAGTATCATCCCGAGCTCGACCTCGACGAGCTGGCCGCGATGCTGCGCCTCTGCGACACCGCCATCGTCGAGGCGGGACTCGCCGAGAACTCGCGGGCCGTGGCCGCCTATGCCGACGAAGTCGCGACGCTCCAGGGCCACGACCCGGAGACCGCGCGCCGCCTGGCCTGGCGTCACGGCGTCGGGCCCGAGGTGCTGGAGGCCGGGCTCCGCCGGCGGGAGATCGGAAACTTCCTGGCGCGCCTGTCCACAGGCGAGCGCCGCCACTAGGCGACCGCGACCGGGTGGCGCGTTGACCCGCCCGGCCCCAGGTCTAGCTTCGCTCTGCGGGCCACGCCTTCCTCGGCCCGGGGAGCCAGCCAGCAGGATGAGCCAGGATTCCACGGTCGCCGTCATCGGCAGCGGGCTCGGCGGACTCGCCGCCGCGTGCGTCGCCGCCGCGCGGGGCCACCGCGTGACGGTCTACGACAAGAACGGCTGGCTCGGCGGAAAGGCGGCGGTGCTCCACGAGGGCGGCTTCCGCTTCGATATGGGGCCGACGATCCTGACCGTGCCCCGGGTGCTGGAGCGGATCTTCGCGGAGTCCGGCCGCTCGGTCCACGACTACATGGACCTGCGCCGCCTGGACCCGCAGTGGCGCTGCTTCTTCGACGACGGCACGCATATCGACCTGATACAGGACGTCGAGCGGATGGCCGGCGACATGGAGCGCTTCGCCCCCGGTACCGGCGAGGGCTACAAGAAGTTCATCGCCATCTCCGAGCATCTTCACGGCGTGTCCGAGAAGTTCTTCTTCTGGAAGCCCGTCGAGGACCTGTTCGACACGATCAACATCCGCGCCAACATGAACCCGGGCACGCTGCGCGACGTACTGTCGCTGCGCATGCACGCCTCGGTGGCCTCGACGATCCGCGGCAAGGTCAAGGACGCGCGGCTCGCGCAGATGCTCGACCACTTCGTGCAGTATGTCGGCTCCTCGCCCTACGGCGCGCCGGCAGTGCTCTGCGCCATCGCCCACATGCAGACGGCCGACGGCGTCTGGTACCCGATGGGCGGCACCCGCGCCGTCGCCGAGGGGCTGGCGAAGCTCGCCCAGGAACTCGGCGCCACGTGCAAGACCGACACCGAGGTGACCGGGATCGAGACCGCCAACGGCGCGGTCCGGGGCGTGCGGACGGCCGCGGGGGTCACGCCCTACGACGCCGTGATCTCCAACATGGACTCGGTCCGCACCTACCGGGAGCTCGTGGGCGGCGAGGCCGCCAAGGCCTACGCCAAGAAGAATCCCGAACCGGCCTGCTCGGGCGTGGTGCTCTATCTCGGCCTGAACAAGCGCTACGAGCACCTCAACCACCACGACTTCGTCTTCTCCCGCGACCCGGAGGAGGAGTTCGACTACATCTACAACAAGGGCGAGCCGGCCCCGGACCCCACCGCCTATCTGGCAGCTCCCTCCTCCACCGATCCGAGCGTGGCGCCCGAGGGCGGCGAGGCGCTCTACGTCCTCGTGCACACGCCGTATCTGCGGCCGCACCACGACTGGCGTCCGGACGGGCCGCTGTTCCAGAACTACCGCCGCACGATCCTCGACAAGCTCAAGCGCACCGCCGGCATGCCGGATCTCGAAGAGCGTATCGTCGTCGAGCGCCACCTCACGCCGCAAGACATCCACGAGCGCTACAAGGTCCTGAACGGCGCGATCTACGGCCTCGCCTCCCACGGGCGCGTGATGGGGGCGTTCAAGCCCGGCAACCGGTCGCGGCAGGTGCGCGGCCTCTACCTCGCGGGCGGCGCCGCCCATCCGGGGCCCGGCATGCCGATGGTGATGATGTCGGGCTGGATCGCCGCCGACGCGCATGACCAGGACGCGCGCGGCGCCCTGCGCGCCTCGGCGTGACCGCGACGCCGCCATCTCCGCCCCCCGGTACGGGGGGCGCGAGAGGCGCGCACGGCGCCCCCCTGCCCTCGGTCTCGCCCCGGATCCGCGCCTTTATGGTGGCGTGGTTCGAGCGATACCTGCACCGCCACCTCGACGCCCTGCGGCTGCCCCTCTGGAGCACGCCGCCTGACGCGAACCATCCCGGCGCGATCGTGGTCTACTGCAACCATCCGGCCTGGTGGGACGCCGCGCTGATCATCGTGCTGGGCGGCCGGCTCTATCCGGAGCGGGCGAGCCGCGCGCCGTTCGACGCCGCGATGCTGGCGCGCTACCGCATCTTCGAGCGGATCGGGGCCTTCGGCGTCGACCTCGACAGCCCGCGCGGGGCGGCACAGTTCCTGGCAGCCGCACGGTCGATCCTCGGAGCCCCCGACGGCATGCTCTGGATCACCGCGCAGGGCCGCTTCGCCGATGCCCGCGCGCGGCCGCTGGCCCTGCGTCCCGGCGTCGCGCGGCTCGCCGAGATCGCCCCCGACGCGCTCTTCGTCCCGCTCGCCGTCGAGTACACCTTCTGGGACGAGCGCGGCGCGGGAGCCTTCGCGGCCTTCGGGCCGGGGATCGCCGGATCCGAACTCGCCGCGCTCGCGCGCGATCAGCGCCTCGCGCGCCTGGAATCCGAACTGACCCGAACCCTCGACCGCCTGAGCGCCGACGTGATCAGCCGGGAGCCCGGACGCTTCCGCACGCTGGTTTCCGGCCGGAAGGGCGTCGGCGGCCTCTACGACCTGTGGCGGCGCCTGTCGGCCCGCCTCTCCGGCCGCCGGTTCGATCCGGCGCACCGCGCCGCGGGCGGTCAGGATCGCGCCGGATGAGACCGCCCGCGCGCGCCAGATCCCGCCCGATCCCCTATCGTGGCGCGCTCCCCTGCCGGCGCAGACGATGACCGACTCGATCCTCACAGCCCTGGCGTACCTCTGCCTCGCCACCGCCCTCCTGCCGGCCATCCTGGCGGCGGTGAATCTCGCGGTCCTGCGCCGGCCCGCGGTGGAGACCGGGGCCGGTCTCGTCTCGATCCTGATCCCGGCGCGCAACGAGGCCGGCAACATCGACGCCACCGTGCGGGCGGCGCTCGCCAGCGCCGCGGTCCCGGTGGAGGTGATCGTCGGCGACGACCATTCCACCGACGCGACCGCCGAGATCGTGCGCGCCGTCGGCGACCCGCGCCTGCGTCTCGTCCCGGTGCCGGCCCTGCCCGACGGATGGACGGGCAAGAACCACGCCTGCAGCCACATGGCCGGGCTCGCCCGCGGCGACCACCTGCTGTTCATCGACGCCGATGTGCGCCTCGAGGCAGGGGCAGCCGCCGCCCTCGCGGCGCAGGCTCGCCGCACCGGCGCGGCCCTCGTCAGCGGCGTGCCCCGGCAGCGGACCGACACGGTGGGTGAGATGCTGACGGTGCCGATGATCGACTTCCTGCTCCTCGGCTTCCTGCCCGTGCCGCTGATGCGCCGCCTGTCCGACCCGTTGCTCGGCGCGGCCTGCGGTCAACTGATCCTGATGGATCGGGGGGCCTACGCGGCCACCGGTGGCCACGGCGCGATCCGCACCTCCCTGCACGACGGAGTCCGCCTGCCCCGCTTGTTCCGGGCCGCGGGCTACCGGACGGATCTCGTGGCCGCCGCCGCGCTGGCCACCTGCCGGATGTACGACGGCTTCGCGCAGGCCTGGGCCGGCTTCTCCAAGAACGCCCACGAGGGCATGGCCACGCCCCGCGCCCTTCCGATCTGGACCTTCCTCCTCGGCTGCGGCCAGATCCTGCCGCCGCTCCTCGTCCTGGCCGGGCTGCTCGGGCTGCTGCCGAACTCCGCCCTGACCCCGGCCGTGCTGGCCCTCGGCCTGTCCCTGGCGACCCGGACGGCCGTCACCGTGGCGGTCCGGGCCCCGTGGGCGACGATCCCGCTCCATCCCGCGGCGGTCGCGGTGGCCCTGGCGATCCAGTGGAACGTGCTCCTGCGTCGTGAACGGGCCGGCGCAGCGACCTGGAAGGGCCGCAGCTATCCGGTGAGCGGCGGCTGACCCGCACGGGCCGGCGGAACGAGCGTCGCCGGCCCGCGCCGTGCTTCACGGCTGGGACGGCTGGCACGGATCGGTGGAGCGGGCCTTTCCGACCTGCGGCTTCAGCGAGACGATGAGCTGCACGTTCGGCACGTCGCCGACCTGTCGGGTCAGGTGTCCGACATGGCCCTCAGGCCCCTGCGGTGTCGATCCCATATCGGCGTTGAATTCCACCTCGCCGGGGCCCTGCTCCAGCACCGACCCGTCCGTAGCCTCCACGGACCAGCGGCCCGACAGGGTGATCACCCATTGGGGACCCGGCGCCGTGTGCCACGTGCCGACATAGCCGACCGGCAGGACCGCGTACTTGATCGACGTCACCTCACCCGGCGGAAAGCCGACATATTGCGGCGCTGCCGGAGGCGCGTAGCTCTTGAAGATGAAGTTCTTCAGGTCGCAATACTGGACATGGCTGTGGCCCTTGTCGTCGGCATAGAGGACACCGTACCGCAAGGCGGGCGGATCGGCCGATGCGAGGCCGGCGGGACCGGACGGCGCCGGCGCGACGGTCATCAGCGGCTCGCTCTTCGGCGCCCCGGCCGCTTGCGCATGCACGGCGCCCGCGACTGCGGCGAGCAGGACCAACCCCAACCGTCCTGCATTCCTGAAACGTCCCATGATTTTCCTCCGCGTCGCATCGCGTGCGGTGTACGCACGGAGGTTTTCTAGCCAAGCACACCAGATGAATTCAATCTTCTACTCCAATCGCTCAGTATAAATTCTCGTTCCATAATTCAACATCGGATATCTTTCGCATAGATTCGTATATTTATGTCTTTTTAATTCGACTCCACGACTACGCCAATGGCACCAGTGTCTGACGAGCCATTGTGGCGCCCGCACCGACGGCAAAGCGCGCTTGTCCACAGCCGTCTGGACCCTGTCCGGCACACTGCCGGAACCGGCCGGAAGGGTCAGGGTGGGAAGCAGCGCGGCGCAGTCTGCCGGATCAGTCCGCCTGGGTCCCGTTCTCGAACGGCTCACCGGGCTGCGTCTCCGCCAGGATCCAGGCGGCCGTGTCGGCGTCCGCTCCGGCGACCGGCAGATGCAGGATGATCGGCGTGTCGTAGGGGTGGCGGGCCTTCAGCGCGACCGCCAGCGCGTCGGCCAGACCTTCGCGGCTCTTGAGGATGGCGGCGACCTCGGCACCGCGCTCCACCGCACCCTTCCAGCTGTAGACGGACTGCATGCCCGGTAGCACGTTGATGCAGGCGATGAGTCGCTCGCGGACCAGCGCCTCGCCGATGTTCAGCGCCGAGGCGAGGTCGGGAAAGGTGGTGTAGACGAGGAGCGGACGCTCCATGCTATGCCTCCAATTGCGCGTGTGCTCGCGGAGTGAGGCGCATGCCGGGCAAGGACGTCAACCGGGCGGTTCGCTCGTCAGACTGGAGCCGTGACGTGAACCCTGAGGCGATCCCGACGCGCCTGCGCGGCTGCGCCTGATCCATGCCGCGTTTCCAGAAGATCGCCTTCGTGGCGAGCCCGACCGGCTACGCCCGCGAGGCCGCGGCCGCCCTGATGCGGCGCTACGACCACGTCCCGCCCGAGGAGGCCGACGTCGTCGTGGCCCTGGGCGGTGACGGCCTGATGCTCCAGGTGCTGCACCGCTTCATGGACCACCCGAAGCCGATCTACGGGATGAACCGCGGCACGGTCGGCTTCCTGATGAACGAGTTCCGCGACGACGACCTCTTGGAGCATCTGGAGAACGCCCAGCGCAGCGTCATCCACCCGCTCGTGATGGACGTGCTCGACACGGAGGGCCGATCCCACCGGGCGCGGGCGATCAACGAGGTCTACCTGCTGCGCCAGACCCACCAGACCGCCAAGCTGAAGATCGCCGTCGACGGCAATGTCCGGCTCGACCTGCTGATCGCCGACGGCGTGCTCGTCGCCACCGCGGCGGGCTCCACGGCCTACAACCTGTCGGTCGGGGGACCGATCCTACCGCTCGACGCCAAGCTTCTGGCGCTGACACCGATCTCGGCCTTCCGCCCCCGGCGCTGGCGCGGCGCACTTCTGCCGGACTACGCCCGGATCCGGATCGACGTCCTCGACGCCCCCCACCGCCCGGTCGCGGCGGTGGCCGACCACACGGAGTTCCGCCGGGTCTGCACGGTGGAGACGTCCCTCGACCGCGCCACCGAGCTCGTGCTGCTGCACGATCCCGGCCACAGCCTCGACGAGCGCATCCTGCGGGAGCAATTCGGGTGAGTCTGCACATCCGGGCCGCGCAGGCGGCCGACCACGCGGCCATCACCGGCATCATCGTGCCGACCATCCGGGCCGGTGAGACCTACGCGCTGGACCGCGACCTCGGCGAGGCCGAGGCCCTCGCGTACTGGACCGGCCCCGACCGCGAGACCTTCGTGGCCGAGGAGGCAGGGACGGTGCTCGGCACGTACTACCTGCGCGCGAACCAGGCTGGCGGAGGCGCCCATGTCGCCAATTGCGGCTTCATGACGGGAGCGGCCGCCCTCGGCCGCGGGGTTGCGCGGGCCATGTGCGCGCACGCCCTCGATCGGGCGCGGGCGCGGGGCTTCGCGGCGATGCAGTTCAACTTCGTGGTGAGCACCAACGCCCGGGCCGTCCGGCTCTGGGAGAGCTTCGGCTTCGACGTGGTCGGCCGGCTGCCGGGCGCCTTCCGGCACCCGACGCTCGGGCCGGTCGACGCGCTGGTGATGTTCCGGACGCTCTGAGGCGCCCGGATCAGGCCTGCGGGGCCGCGACGAGGTCACCCTCACGGATCGCCCGCTCGCCGGTCTTCGTCCGGATCCGATAGCTCGGCTCGCCAGTCTGATCCGCCGGCATCAGCCGCAGGATCTCGAACACCTCGGCCTCGCCCGTCTCGCCCGGGATGCCCAGGCGGGACCGGCAGACGCGCTCGCCGACCTTGAACTTGTGGGACATGCCGAGCTCCTGGACGGGCATCGCTGCGGAACGCGCCTCAGCGCTTCTTCTGGGCCTTCGCCTTGCGGGCGAGATAGCGCGCGTCGCGCTGGGCCTTCTGCTCGGCCTGCAGGGCCTTGGCGCGCTCCTGGGCGGCCAGCTGCTCGGCGTGCTTGCGCTCGATCTCGGCGAGGCGTTCCGCCTCGGCGAGGGCCGCGGCGCGCTCGATCTCGGCCTGACGCTGGGCGGCGCGCTCGGCAGCGCGGACTTCGCGGGCATCGACCACAGCGCGGCGGGCGGATTGGCGGGCGAGGACGGCCGGGTCGTCGGCGGACGGGCGGGCCCGGAACCGGGCCAGCATCTCGGAGCGCGCCTTGGCGGCGGTCTCGAGGCGATCGGCGACACCCTGCTTGTTCAAAAAGCTCACAGACACTCCTGGATCGGGTGCGGCGAAGGCCGTCACCCGCAGAGGGGGGGTTAGAAACACGATGGCAGATACGAAGAAGCCGCTCCCAGAGGAGCGGCTTCCGGAGAAACGCTGAGGACGGCGATCAGGCCGTCTGGAGCTGACCGGCGGACTGCTTGCCGCTGCGACGGTCGGTCTCCAGCTCGTACGTGACCTTCTGGCCCTCGTTCAGGCCGCGCAGGCCGGCGCGCTCGACGGCCGAGATGTGGACGAACACGTCCTTGCCGCCGTCATCCGGCTGGATGAAGCCGTAGCCCTTGGTCTCGTTGAACCACTTGACGGTTCCGGTGCTCATGGAAGTCCTTGATCTTCGCAGGCATAGTGAGAGATGGCACCCGCCCGAACGAGGGGGCGCCGGCATCGACCGATAGCGATAGGAAAGTCAGAACCGCCCTGCGAAGGCGTAACGGTCCAAGATATCCGGACACGTGCCGATGCGGTAGAAGTAGACCGCCGGCGGTTCTTTGGCAAGCGCAGAGAAATATTTCCCTCGGCCAGCGCCGCAGCGATGCGGGAAACTCTTTCCGGAAATTCCGGTTGAGCGGCGCCGGAACGGTCGCTTGAACAACGGGATAAGGGATTTCAATACGGCGCAGCCGCGCGAAAGCTGTGCTGCCGACCGGACGATCGGACGCGGCCGACATGCGCCCCGTGACGCGGGTTCGCTCAGGCCGGGACGAGGCGCAGGATCCCTTCGCCGCGCCGGTGGCCGACGGCCGTCACGGCGACCTCGCGCGCACCGCCGGCGGCGACGAGGGCGGCGGCGAGGGCCGCCCCGAACGGCGCCGCCACTTCGAGTCCGTGCCCGATCACGTCCCCGAGGGCGCGCAGGCGCGCGCCCGGTGCGAGCCGCGCCAGCGCGCCGCGCTCCTCCGCGGTGATCGGGGCCACGCCGGTAGCGCCGGACAGGACGGTGTCGGGAGCCGAGAGGCCGGCCTGCCGCCAGAGCGTCTCGAGGCTGCCGGCGACACTGCCCGGCGCGCGCCGGGTCCGATCGCTCGCCACCGGCTCCAGCCGGGCCAGGGCGCGGGCGCCGCGCGCCGCGGCGTGGGCGGCGGATTCGAGCATCAGGAAGGCCGCGCAACTCCCGAGGATGAACCCGCCCGCCCCGCCACCGGACTCGCCCCGCGCGAAGACCGGGCAGTAGGCGTCGCGGGCGAGGTAGCCGCCCATCTCGTGGATCACCAGAACGTCCGGCCGCTCGGCGCTGTAGGAGCCGCCGACCAGGATCGCGTCGATCTGGCCCGACGCCACCCGCGCCTGGGCGATCCGCAGGGCGTCGACCCCGGCGGATTCCTCACCCATGAACGTGCGCGAGGCGCCCGTCACCCCGTGTACGATAGCGATGTTGCCGGCGAGCAGGTTCGAGAGCTGGGCGAGGAACAGGGTCGGGCGGAGATCGTTCTGGAGCCGCTCATTCAGGTAGGCGCCCGGATCGGCGGCGTCGCGCAGGCCGGTCAGGATCGCTCCGTCCGCCGCGTAGTCGCGCTCGCCGCCGCCCGCGGCCACGACGAGGTGGAGCGCCTGCTTGAAGGCGGCGTCGTCCTTCACGCCCGCCGCGTCGAGCGCGAGGCCGGCGGCGTAGACGCCGAGCCGCTGCCACGCCTCCATCTGCCGCTGGTCGCTGCGCTTGGGGATCTGGCCGTCCCAGACGATCGCCGGGGCCGGATGGACCGGATAGGGCGCGAAGGTCTCGCTGTCGGTGCGCGGGGCCGCCTCCCCGGCGAGGGCGGCCAGGTGGGCGTCGACGCCCTCGCCCGCGCAGGAGACGAGGCCGAGACCGGTGACGACGACGGGGCGGCTCATGGCTAGCTCATGGCTCGCGTTCGGCCGGAGCCGGATCGGGGAACAGGCCGATGGTCCGCGCGCGCTCGCGCATCGGCGCGTCGAGTCCGTCCGGGAACGGCATGGTGCGGAAGCGGAGTTCCGCGTCGCACAGCGCCTTGCCGTCGTGACTGATCGCCGCCTTGGTCACCGCGTAGCCCGAGCCGTCGTGCTCGAGGGTGGCCGTGACGAGGAGGTCCGCGCCGGGCCCGACGAAGGACCGGAAGCGCGCCTTGTCGACCCCGGTGAGGAACGGCATCCGGGCGAAGTCGAGATGGGCGAGCACGAGGTACCCGGAGGCCTGGGCCATCGTCTCGGTCAGGAGCACACCCGGCACGAGGGGGTGGCCGGGGAAGTGGCCCTCGAAGACCGGGCTCGCCATCGGCACCCGGGCGAGCGCCTCGATGCGGCCGGCGGCCCTGTCGAGGAGCCGCACGGAGTCGATCATCTCGAAGTATTCGAGGCGCATGACGGGTCGGATCGGCCTCGGTTCAGACCTTGGCGGCCTTCTCGGCCACGAGGCCGTCGATGCGCGCGCACAGGTTCTTGAGGACGAAGTACTCCTCGGCCGGGACCTTGCCCTCGTTGACCTCCTGGGTCCACCGCTCGAGTGGCAGCTTGATCCCGAAGGCCTTGTCGACCGCGAAGGCGATGTCGAGGAAGGCGAGGCTGTCGATGCCGAGGTCGTCGATGGCGTGACTCTCGGGCGTGATCTTGTCCCGCGGGATGTCGGCGGTCTCGGCAATGATGTCGGCCACGCGCTCGAAGGTGGCGCTGCCGTGGGCGGGCTCGTCGGACATGTCTTCTCGCGGGCTGTTCGAGTTCCGGATCGGTCGTGCGGGAGCCCCCTCGCCGCCCGGGCGGCCGCCCGACGCGTGGACGGGGCCTGGAACGCGGCCCGGTCGAATGGCGGCGACCTCTACACGAGGGTGTCAGAAGCGGCAACCGCGGCGCTTCCCCGGCGTTTCAGCGCCTGTCCACAGGCGTGCGCCGCCGGGTGCGGGGACGCGCGTACGCTCCGGACGCTCCGGCCCTAGCTTGACGGCGAGACGAGGCGCGTCCTCAGGAGACCAGACGGATGCCACCGATCACCAAGCCCGCCGCCCCGCCGGCGCGCGTCGAGACGCCGCCCCTGCCGCCGCAGGAGCGCGCGCGCTCCCAGGGAGCGGCCCGGGTCCTGCTGGTCCTGACCCTGACGGCGCTCGGCCTCTGGATCCTGCACGAGTTCCTGCCGGCGCTCGTCTGGGCGGTGGTCCTGGCGATCGCCCTCTGGCCTGTCTACCAGCGGCTCGAGCACCGTTTCCCGCCGGGCAAGCACAACATCCTCCTGCCCACGCTGATGACCGCGGCCGTGGCGCTGGTCTTCCTGGCGCCGCTCGCGATCCTCGGCATCCAGGCCGCCCGCGAGGCCCACGACGTGGCCGAGTTCGTTCGGAACGCCGAGGCGAACGGGGTGCCGGCGCCGGAATTCCTGCAGCACCTGCCCTACGGCGCCCCACAGGCGACCGCGTGGTGGAACGACAATCTCGGCCACGCGCAGGCGGGCTCCGACCTGCTGCGCCGGTTCGAGAACCACTCGGTGCTCGGGGCCTCCCGCAACGTCGGCCGCGAGGTGCTGCACCGCATCGTCCTGTTCGGCTTCAGCCTCGTGGCGCTGTTCTTCCTGTTCCGCGACTGGCGGACGGTGCGGGACCAGTCGCTCACCGCCTGCCACCGGCTGTTCGGGCCGCGCGGCGAGCGCGTCGCCCGCCAGATGGTGGCCTCCGTGCACGGCACGGTCGACGGGCTGGTGCTGGTCGGCCTCGGCGAGGGCTTCGTGCTCGGGATCGTCTACCACTTCGCGGGCGTGCCCCACCCGGTCCTGCTCGGCGCCTTCACGGCGGTGGCGGCGATGATCCCGTTCGGCGCCGCCGTGGCCATCGCGATCGCGGCGCTCCTCCTGGTGGCGGCCGGGTCGGTGACGGCGGCTCTCGTGGTGGCGGCGGCGGGCCTCGTCGTGACTTTCGTGGCCGACCACTTCATCCGCCCGGCGCTGATCGGCGGCACGACCAAGCTGCCCTTCCTGTGGGTGCTCCTCGGCATCCTCGGCGGCGTCGAGACCTTCGGGCTCCTCGGCCTGTTCCTCGGGCCGGCCGTGATGGCCGCCCTGGTCCTCCTCTGGCGGGAATTCACCGAGGGACAGGACGCGACGGCCTGAGGCGCCGGAGCGGCTAGTCGGCCGCGCTCGTGCCGGCCGCGGCCTCGACTCGGCGCCGGTCCTGGCGCCAGTCGGCCGGCTTCTCGAAGGTGCCGGCCCAGATGCCGCGGCGGGTCGCCCAGGCGTGGCCCTCCTGGCGGATATAGGGAGCCGTCACTTGACGGTTGGCCAGCGCCAGGCCCTGTCCGACCATCCAGGCGGACAGGTCCTCGCCGTGGACGTGGCAGATCCCGGTGACGCGACCGGGCACGCCGCCCTCCCGCCGCTCGCACGTGACCGCGCCGCCGCCGATCCGCGCGCGCAGGGCCTGCGCGGCCTTGCTGCCGCAGCGATACTCCTGGCCATTGGCGGTCTCGCAGCGCTGCGCGGTCTCGGGAGCGTCGATACCGTAGAGGTTGATACGCGTGCCCTGCACCTCGATCGTGTCACCGTCGATCACGGTCGCGGGGCCGCTGACCGTCCCGGCCGCGGCCGCGGGGCCGCAGAGGAGGAGCAGGGCGAGCATCGGTCTGATCATAGCGGGAATGTCCACGCGCGTGGCGAGTCAGCTGGTGACGGGGGCGTCGAGGCCGCGACCGTGCCCGGCCAATGTGGCGAATTTGCCGGGCGACCGAATCGGCCTCGCGAGCGCGATGCCGAGTTTCGACCGCCGTGGTTGCCAAAGCGTTCCGCCCGTCGGAGTGAAGCTTGGCAACGGAACGACGGCCCGGAGCCGCTCGTTATGAAACATGACCTTTCTCAAGACCCTGCTGGCCAGCCTGGCCCTGTGCGCGGCTCTCCTCGTCTGGGCCGGCCTCTCGATCGGCCCAGAGCGGCCGACGGACCGGACCAGTCCGGGCCTGACCACCGCCGCGGTGCTGGCCAGCGACGGCATGGGGCCGGACGGTCGACCGGGCGAGCCGGCCGCGGCCCCCGGCGGCCCGGATCGGGGTGATCTGGATCGAGCGGCTCTGGACCGGCTCGCAAAGCGGGTCTCCGGCGAGGTCCGCGACGCGTCCGCCGCGGGGACGCCGGCCGGCTGACCGGCCAGGAATCCGCAGGTCGCCCAATCAGGTCCTGTACTTGCCGTTGCGCTTGATCAGCACGCGGGTGCCCACCGGCACGCGCTCATACAGGTCGGCGATATCCTCGTTCAGCATCCGGACGCAGCCCGACGACATCTGCTCGCCGATGCTCCAGGGCTCGTTGGTGCCGTGGATGCGGAACAGGATGTCGCGGTTGCCCTGGTAGAGGTAGAGGGCGCGCGCGCCGAGGGGATTGTCGAGGCCGCCCTTGCGGGTGCGCGGCAGGTCGGGATGCAGCGAGACCATCGTGACGGTCGGGCTCCAGTCCGGCCAGACGCCCTTGCGCCCGACCCGAGCCTCGCCCTTCCAGGAGAAGCCGGCCTTGCCGACGCCGACACCGTACTGCATCGCCGTGCCGTCGGCCTGGACGAGGACCAGCTGACGCTTGTCGATGTCGACCACGATCGTCCCGGGCTGCTCGGGGCCGTTGTAGCTCACCTGCTGGCGGCGGTACTTCGGATCGAGGCGCTGGGTGTCGACCAGCGGAATGTCGAAGGGCTTGTCGGGCTTGCTGCCGACGTACCACGCCGCCTCGTCGTCCTGGGCGACCTGGACCGGACGGGTCTGGCAGGCCGCGAGGGGCGCGATTGCCACGACGGCGAGGAGGATTCGCGAGAGAACGATCCGGCGCAGGCGGCTCCAGGCCGAGGGAAGCGTGGCGATCATAGGTCCTGTCGTGCGGGATACGGTCGTCGCGCCATGCCTACCGCCTCTGCGCTTGTGACGATGTAGCTTTTGCGCCGCAGCCGGCCGTGCGCGGGCCGCTCCCACGGCCACGGTTGTGCCCTAATTCTGAATCGCAGCGGTGCTCTACTGCGCCCGGAGCGGAGGTGAACGATGGCCGAGACCGAAACTCTTCCCACCGAGGCGACGGTCGCTCCCGATGTCCCGCTCAGCCCGGCGATACACCTCGATCACTGCGTGATCCACGTGAGCGACTGGGCACGCTCGAACGCCTTCTACCGCGACGTGGTGGGTGCCGAGATCCTCGAGCGCGGTCCCGGCTTCGCCTACCGGTTCGGCGGCGTCCAGCTCAATTGCCACGGGCCGGGCGTCGAGCCGGTACCGGTCGCGGCGAAACCCGTCCAGCCGGGCAACAGCGACCTGTGCTTCCGCTGGTCGGGCGCGATCGAGACCGCCATCGCGCATCTCGAGGCCGCCGGGGTCCCGGTGGAACTCGGCCCGGTGGAGCGGCACGGCGCCGCGGGCGCGGGGATCAGCGTCTACTTCCGGGATCCCGACGGCTCGCTCCTGGAATTCATCACCTACGCGGGATGATCAGCCCCGGCTCTCGGCCAGCGCCTGGTTGGTCTGCTCCAGCCGCAGCGCCAGCACGCGCATCAGGGCGATGCTGATCTGTGGAAACTGGGCCAGCAGTTCCAGGAACACCCCGCGGTCGATACGCAGGGCGGTCACCGCGGATTGCGCCGTCACGGTGGCGGAGCGGGGCTGCTCGGCCAGGATGCCCATCTCACCGACGAGGGCGTCCTGGCCGAGGAGCGCCAGCCGCACCGGACCGGCGGGACCGTCGATGCTGACGTCCGCCGTACCCGAGAGGATCACGTAGGCCGCATCCGCGACGTCGCCGCGGGCGAAGAAGCGTTGCCCCGGCTCGAAATGCACCCGCTCGCTGGTGAAGGCCAGGAGCTTCAGGCGCGCCGGTTCCACCTCGCGGAACAGCGGCACCTGCTTCAGGGAGGAAACCTCGGTGTCGAGGGTCATTCGGGGGCTCCGCGACGGGTCTCACGCCCAGGACGGCGGGGCCGGACGGGCCCGCTTATCCATGCGGTTCGTCAGGCACTTGTCCAGCCCCGCGCCTTACGCAACCTGTCGGTGTGGTCTCGGCGCCCTCCTGGCACTGTGCCTCGTCCTGTCGCCGGAGCCGGCAGCGGCCCGCCTCGTCCAGGCCGACCTCGCCCGCGTCGCGGTCGCGCCGCCCCCGGGTGCCCGGGCCCCGCTCGACCTCGCCGCCACCGACGCGCGCACCGATCGGCCGACCACCCTCGGGCAGGCCCTGGGCGGCCGCGCGGCCCTTCTGCTGCCGGTGGATTACACCTGCGGGAATGTCTGCGACCCCATGCTGTCCCTGTCGGTGGACGCGCTGGCGGCCACCGGCCTGCCGATCGACGACTACGCCCTCGTGCTGGTCGGGATCGATCCCCGCGACGACGCCGCAGCCGCCCGGCGCATGCTGGCGGAGACGCTCGGGGATCGGGCGGGATCCGTCCGGCCCCGGGCGCTCATCGTGTCGGACGCCGCGCTCGCGCGCCTCACCGGCGCGCTGGGCTATGAAGCTGTCTACGATGCCGGGACCGACAGCTTCGCGCATCCCGCGGCGGCGCTTCTCCTCACCGCCGACGGCCGGGTAGCCCGTGTGCTGTCGCCCCTGGCGCTGACCGGGCGCGACCTGCGCCTCGCCCTGACGGAAGCCGGCGAGGGCCGGGTCGGCAGCATCGCCGACCGGCTCACCCTGCTCTGCTACGGCTACGATGCCGCGCGCGGCGTCTACACGCCCCTCATCCAGCGGATCCTGACGGTGGCCGGGATCGTCACGATCCTGGCGATCGCCCTTCTCGTCGCGGGCCTGACGCGCCTCGCGCACCGGCGCCGGACCTGAGAACGCCCTCGCCCGGCTCAGCGCTTCGTCGAGAGCCCCTGTCCCCCGGGAGGGGGCGCGTCGCGCTTGAGACTGGCATTCAGGTGCGGCGAATCCGTCGGCTCCTCGCGGGTGGTCGGGGTGGCGGAATCTTCCGGCGCCGGCATCGGCGGCAGCGGCGGCGTGTTGGGCTGCGTGGCCTGTGCCCCCGGAGCGGCATCCTTGACCATGTTGCGGTTCGTCATGCGCGAAAACCCTTCTCTCGTGCCGTGAGGCCGCGCCGTCCGCCCGGGACGAGTCGCCGGGCCTCCGGGCCTGTCGGACCCGACGCGGACTTCAACCAAGGTCGAATGTCGACCAACGCGGCACACAAGTCGGGGTTGCTGCCAAGCTTAGCTGTCGGAAGCTTGAGCAGGTCTCGGGACAGGAACCTTGGTTATTGCTGAAGGTTGTTGCGGGGTGAAGCGAAGCCTGAGGAGGAACTGATGGCGTCCGGAAATTCGACCTCGAAGCGAGGCTTTGCCTCGATGGACCTGGAGCGGCAGCGCGAGATCGCCAGCAAGGGCGGCCGCAGCGTTCCGGCCGAGAAGCGCTCCTTCTCGCAGGATCGTGAGCTCGCCTCGTCCGCCGGCCGCAAGGGCGGTCAGTCCACGGGGACCGGCCGGGCCGAGTGAGGCCGCTGCCGTTCCGTACCGCGTAGCGGCGCCGCGTCCCTCGGGACGGGCGCCGTTTTCGTTTCAAGTTTAGGCCGCGGATCGCGATCTAGGGCCGATCCACACAGCAGAAGGCCCCGCCGAGACGGCGGGGCCTTCTGATTTCCGGTCCTTGTCGGCGCCGATCAGGAAATGCAGCGGCCGGGGGTCATGCGGCGCGCCTCGGGACCGACCAGGGAGCTCAGCGCCGCCTCGCACCCCTCGCGCATGCGCCGCGGCGGCTGCCGCAGGATCGGCTTGATCTCCAGATCCTGCGCCTCGCCGGCCACCGGGGCGTTCCGGCTGTCGAGGCGCTGCACCCCCGCCACCCGCGTCGGGCTGATCGACAGCGACACGGGTCGCATCCCGGGCAGCGGCGCCGAAATGGTCTGCGCGGTCGGGACCGGCATCGTCCACCGATCCGCCGTGTCGCGAACCACCGGCTGGACCAGAACGGTGAGAAGAGCCGCAGGAGCACTCACGCCCAGGATGAAACCAGACCGCAGCATCGCCCCGACCTCATTGCGAGAGCTTGACAGGATGTTCGTACAACGCGCCCTGCAATCGCAGGTTCCTAGACTGTCTCGCGTCTACGAAGCCTGAGTATTCGAACGCAGCTCGGCTGTTGGTGCGGCGGCGCACGCCCGCTATCCACAGCCCCGGTTCGTTGCACAAAAGGCACGCCCCACGAAAAAGCGCCCCTTCTGGAACCTCCCGCTCCGGCACCCGTTCTCTGTGCACCCGGCCACCTGGTCCTCCCCGCATTCCCCTTGTGCATCGGCCGGAACCTTCGCGACGGGCTGGAGCTCTCTCCGGCCCGTTTTTTTGTGCGCGGCGACCGACGAGGGCGTGCGGACCGACAACGAAAAAGCCCCGGCGTGAGCCGGGGCTTTTTCGTTGTCGCCACTCTCGGTCGCGGGCGCCCCGGGTCAATTCCCGGGGCGAACCGCCAAGCCTGACCTCAGGCCGGATCTCAGGCCGTCAGCTCAGGCCGTCTTGGCTTCCCGCCGACGGGCGGTCTGCTGGAAGAACAGCGCCTGGCTGATCACCGCCGAGACGTTTGCGGGCTGGAACGGCTTGGCGATCAGGAACGCCGGCTCGGGCCGCTCACCGGTGAGGAAGCGCTCGGGATAGGCGGTGATGAAGATCACCGGCACCTCGAAGGATTTCAGGAGGTCGTTCACGGCGTCGAGGCCGGAGGAACCGTCGGCGAGCTGGATGTCGGCCAGGATCAGGCCGGGGCGCTTGCCCTCGCCGGCGATCTTGATCGCCTCGGTGCGGGTGCGGGCGACGCCGATGACGTTGTGGCCGAGACCCTCGACCAGCGCCTCCAGATCCATCGCGATCAGGGGCTCGTCCTCGATGATGAGGATCTCGGTCGCCATGTCGGCGGCGAGCTCCCGACCGGCCTCGTCCACGAGGTCGCGAACCTCGGACACGTCGACGCCCAGAATGATCGCCGCGTCCTCCTCGGAGAAGCCCTCGAGGCAGGAGAGCAGGAAGGCCTGGCGCGGCAGCGGGGTGATCTGGCCGAGGCGGACCTCCGCCGGCAGGTCGTGCTGGACCTGCTCGCTGCGGCCGTTGACCGAGAGCGAGTTCCAGATCCGCGTGAAGACGCGGAACAGGTCGGCCTTGATGTTGGTGCTGCGACCGAGCGTGTCCGGCTCGTTGACGAGGGTCTCCAGGGTGGCGGCGACGTACGCGTCACCCGCCACTTGGCTACCCGTGAGCGCGCGCGCGTAGCGGCGCAGGTACGGCAGGTGCTGTACCACGAGTTGCGATGTCGACATTCGATCCCCTGTGCCTCGCCGTGTTGCCCGGCCGCGAACGCCTCGATCCGTCACCGAGGGCCTGCCGGGGCCGGCTTTCTGTCCTGCGCAGCCTACCGCCCAACGCGGAGGCCCGCACTCCGTTCCACCCCCCAGCGGAACCGATGCCGGCGCGCAGGCGTTGCCGGCGCAGCCATGGCGTATGTCGAGCCGCAGCACAATGCGGCCGGGCCGACTTCGGCAACAAGGGGCGTGTTGATGGTGGACCAGGGAAAGGAGGCCGGTCTTCGCGCGCGCGATCCGCACGTCGAGACCGCTTCGGATCGCTTGTCGGAGTCCGAGAACAGCTCCGGCGGTACGGCCGCCTCCGACCCGTCCGACCGCGCCAGGAGCAAGGGCGGCCTCAGCGATCAGACCCGGAACCGCATCGCCGCGCAGCTGCGCGCGATGTACGACACGGTCACGCAACAGCCCGTACCCGACCGCTTCGCCGAACTGATCGCCAAGCTCGACAGCGCCGACCGCAAGGCCTGAAACCGCTCGTCCCGTGACCGGGCCAATCCACCCCTGCAACCGCGTGCGATGGCAGCGCCGCGATGGAAAAAGCCGCCGCCCTGCGGCGACGGCTCTTCCGTGGGTCCGTGCGCCGGCCCGCTGAACGGGGCCGGCCGCTCCGGCCCTCGGTCAAAGTGTCGGCGAACGGCCCCGCATCAGGCCGACGACGGCTGAGATGGCGAACAGGACGATCGCTACGAAGAAGACCAGCTTGGCCGCCTCCATGGCGGTGCCGGCGATGCCGCCGAACCCAAGCAGAGCGGCCACGAGAGCGACGACGAGAAAAGTTACGGCCCAACCGAGCATGGTTCGTATCCTTAGAAAGTACCAACGCGGGCGGGCCGCGTCGTTCTGAACACGAAAACGCCAAGGTTTCGCTCCGGTTCCGCCCCCATCGCGAAGTCCTGTGAGTCCCCGCGGGCGCGAGCGCCGGCCGCGACATGGGGTGACGGAACGAGACAGGGGCGCTAGCGTTCGAAGATAGGTCTTAAGGCTCGATCCGGGATTTGCGATGCTGCAATCTGCCAAGAGTGCCGTTCGATCGAAGGCCGCCGCGATGGCGGCGCGGGTGACCGAGATCGTCGACAGGGCCGGCGACGCCCTGCGCGCGGCCGCGCTCGGTCTCATGCCGGCACCGGCGCCCGTACCGGTCCGCGTGCGCGCACGGCAACCGCGCCGGCAGGACTGATCGCGGGACGCGCGCGACCCCGGAGCGGACACGACCCCTTCCGCGTCCCTCCACAGGCGCCGGACGGCCTCACCCCTGCGTCAGGATCACCGGCAGGACAGCGGGCAGGTCCTGCCGCCATCCCAGAATGCCTCGCACCGCGGCCTCGCATCCCCTAGGCCTCGAGGGCGATTGCCACGCGGCCGCGAACCGTCCAAGGAACTGCCGTATCGATCGCACGGGATCGCGATGGCGGAC
This sequence comes from Methylobacterium sp. NPDC080182, assembly GCF_050281105.1. NCBI lineage: Bacteria > Pseudomonadati > Pseudomonadota > Alphaproteobacteria > Hyphomicrobiales > Methylobacteriaceae > Methylobacterium > Methylobacterium sp. NPDC080182. The sequence goes on along the minus strand of NZ_JBNNWO010000001.1, from coordinate 205,529 downwards.
ACCGACGAGACCACCCTGACCTTCGATCCGTCGATGCCTCCGGCCGGCCGGCTGGACCGGGTCGCGCCACTGATCCGCCGGCGGGTCGCGCCGAACGGAGGCCCGTTCACGGCGAGCGGCACCTGCACCTACGTGGTGGGCCAGGATCGCGTCGCGGTGATCGATCCGGGCCCGGACGATCCGGCCCATGTCGACGCGCTGCTTCGGGATCTCGGCACCGAGCGGGTCGAGGCCATCGTGGTCTCCCACACCCATCGGGATCACTCGCCCGGAGCAAGGCTGCTCGCCGCGCGCACCGGCGCGCCGATCGTCGGATGCGCGCCGCACAGGGCCGCGCGGGCCCTGTCGGAAGCGGAGACCCCGATGCTCGACGCGAGCGCCGACCGGGCGCACGCGCCGGAACGGATCATGGTGGAGGGCGACGCCGTGTCCGGCCCGGGCTGGACCCTCGTGGCCGTCGAGACCCCCGGGCACACGATGAACCATCTCGCCTTCGCGCTGCCGGAGGCGCGGGTGCTGTTCTCGGGCGACCACGTCATGGCGTGGTCGACCACGATCGTGGCGCCGCCCGACGGCGCGATGCGGGCCTACATGGACTCCCTCGACAAGCTGCGCGGGCGCGACGAGACGGTCTACTGGCCGGGCCATGGCGGACCGGTGCGCGAGCCCGCCCGGTTCCTCCGCGGGCTCGCCGGGCATCGCCGCCAGCGCGAGGCGGCGATCCGCGCGCGGCTGGCCGCCGGCGACGGGCGGATCGCCGACATCGTCGCTGCGATCTACCAGGGGCTCGATCCCCGGCTCCGCGGCGCGGCGGCGCTGTCGGTCTTCGCCCACCTGGAGGATCTGGTCGGACGCGGGGTCGCGTCCTGCGACGGTGCCCCCCGCCTCGACGGCACCTACGCGCCGGCCTGAGAGGCGCGGCGGCTCACTTCACCGCGAGGGCGAGGTTGGCGACGTCGTCGAGATAGGCCCGGATCCGGTCGGCATTGCTGCCGAAATCGCGGCCGCCGAGCCGCGAGGCCGAGCGCACGTCGATCCGCGCCCCGTCGGCGCGGGGGCGGATGCGCACGGTGACATCGTCCGGCAGGTTGAGGATCAGCCCCCGCGCCACGGCCTCGATCCGGCCGTTGCCGGTCCGGCCGCCCGGCCGGATCGCCTCGACGATCTGCCAGTGCCGCTTCAGGGCGGCCTGCCGGGCGAGTTCGAAGGCCTCGTCGGCGCCGATATCGAGGGTCAGCGGCGCGATCTGCGGGTAGGCGCCGCGCTGGCTCTCGCGCGCAGCCGGGCTCGGGTCCGCCGGGTAGCGTCCGCCGCGGGCCGCGAAGGCCGCCCGCGAGCGCGAGAAGGCCGGCGGATTGTCGATGTCGGTGGTGATGTCCGACAGGGCGGGAAGACGCAGGCCGCGCAGGCCCAGGAAGGCGGGGTAGCCGAGAACCGCCAGCGCCAGGATCAATCCGGCGAGGGCGGCCCCGAAACCGCGGGCGCCCTCGCGCCAGACCCGCACGAAGGCGAAGATCGCGGCCGCGGCCGCCAGCAGCGCGACGCCGAGCCCGGCCACGAGCGCCACGAGGGCGGCGTCCGTGTCGGAGCGCGGATCCCGGACGAGGACCAGGGCGATCCCGGTGGCGATGACGGAGAACACGGCGAGCCGCCGGGCCAGCGGCCCCGCGCGGGTCACGGGTTCCTCGATGAGCAGGCGGCGCATGGGGATCATGAAGGCGTTCGAGGCCCGATCTTAGAGCTTGGCCGGAGCCGGCGCCATGGCGCCGCGGTCACGGCGCGTACGCGCGGGCGTTGCCGGGCAGGCCGAGCGTGGCGGGCAGTTTGAGCGGGTCGGGGAGCATCGCGCCCCCGTACCGGCCGACCGGGTCGGGGATCTCGCTGTGCGCGACCGTCTGAGCCGTCAGGGCGCTCCAGGGGCCCGTCACCGCGAACAGGATCCCGCGGGAGGAATCGCCGGGCGGACGCAGGACGAGGTCGCCCCTGGCATCGAGCCGACGCTCCGGCAGCGAGACTTGGCCGTGCAGGGTCGCCCCGACGCTCGGCCCCAGGAGACCCGACTCGGCGATCTCGCCCACGCCGTCGGCGAAGCGCAGCGTCACCACGGCCCGTTCGAAGGCCGTCCGGCCGTTGCGGCGCGCCAGGGCGCCGGACGCCACCGCGCCGTTGCGGTGGATGACGTCGGCGAGGTCGAGGCCCGCGATGGCACCACCGTCCATGGCGAGCGTGGCCCGGCCATTCAGGTGCGCCAGCAATCCGACCGTGTCCCGGGCGCTGGATTCGAGGGCGAAATGCCCCTGCACGGGCCCCACCACCCAGCGGGCCGCGCCGATCTCGCCGAGCAGCGCGCCGAGGTCGACGCGGTCGAGGCTTCCCTGCGTGCGCAGTTCGGTCGCGGCCGGATCGGACCCGCTCGTCAGATTGACGCGCCCCTTGAACGTGCCGTCCTGGATCCGGGCCCGGTTCACCGCGACCTCCAGGGCGGCCTCCCGCACCAGGACACTCGCCGCCAGATCCTGCACCCGGACGGCGCCGGCGCGCCCCTCGGCCGCCGACAGGCGCAGGTCGAGGTCGCCGCGGGTGAAGGGCGCCAGGGCGATCGACGCGGGCGCGGGGTCGAGGAGCCGCGACAGATCCGCGACGAGAGGCGTGAGATCGAGCGTCTCGGCCGCCAGGGTCGCCTGCACCGAGAGGCGCGGCGCCTTGCCGGGCCCGAACGCGACGGCGCCGGCCCCCTCGAGCACGTTCTGACCCAGGCCGATGCGCAGGCTCGGCCACGAGGCGGACCGCTCGCCCGTCTCGAACCGACCGTCGACCGAGAAGGCGCCGGCGAGCGGCGCCAGCGGCATATCGCGGCCGATCCAGGCCAAGCTCTCCGGCAGGGATCGCGTCTCGAACCGGACCTGCCCGGACATGACGGGCAGCGCGCTCCCCTCCGCCGGCGGCGCCACCGTTCCGTCCGCCGCGAGGCGGCCGTCCGGCCACGTGATCTCCACGGTGAACGGGCTCCCGCGGCGCTGGGCCATCTCGGCCGGACGCAGGTGGCTGAGGGCGATCCGGGTCGGCACGCCGCGCCAGATGAGGCTGGCGCGGCCCTCGGCGGCCTTGCCCCAGAGCGGCCACGCGATTTCGAGGTCGATGTCCCGGGCCGTGTCGCCGGCGGCGAGGCGCGCGTCGCGCACGACGATCCGGCGCGGCCGGGCCGTCTCGCCGGACCGGGCCTGCTCGGCGAGGCGCGCGAGGGGGGCGTCCCAGCCGGCGGGGTCGTCCGACAGCCGCGCGCCCTCCAGGCGGAGGCCGCTCACCGCGGCGCGGCCGCCGAGGAGGCTCAGCGGGTCGAGATCGATGGTCAGACGGCCCTCATCCGCCAGGACCGGGCCGTCGGAAGCGGCAGCGAGCCGGACGCGGTCGAGGGTCAGGCGCGGCCAGGGCAGCACCGCGAGGCGCGCGGGCCCCTTCAGCGTCAGCCCGAGTCCGTAGGCGTCGAAGGCGCGGCGGGCGAAGGCCGTGGCCCGGCCATCCTCCAGGGGCCAGTCGCGCAGGCCGAGGCCGGCCGCGATCAGGCTCCCGAGAGCGAGGATGAAGATCGGGCGGCGCAGCGACATCATGCTCCGAGAGGGCGGCGGCTGTGGCCGGAAGCCGGGCGCCGCGCCGGCCCCTCGGGCTGCCACGGCCCGGCAGGGTCTGCACGTCGAGTGGGCAACTTAGCGTCCCCGGCCGGTTTTGTCTGCCGCGCCCGCGCAGGGCCGCCCTGCCCTCCCCAGCGCAGTGCCGGTTACGGATCGCCCGGGACCGCGCCGGCCGGTGCGGTGCACCACTGGATTTCGCGCGCGGAATCGGGAAGAGCAGGCGCGAGGACACGCGCGTCCCGAGGTTTCGGCCGGTCGGGTCCGGCGGGAAAAGGACGGTTCGATGAAGAAGGTCTACACGGATGCCGCCGCGGCCCTGGCCGGCCTCCTGCGCGACGACATGATGGTGATGTGCGGCGGCTTCGGCCTCTGCGGCATCCCCGACGAGCTGATCGAGGCGGTGCGCCTCTCCGGCGTCAAGGGCCTCACCGTCGTGTCGAACAATGCCGGCATCGACGGGGTCGGTCTCGGCAAGCTCCTGGACACCCGCCAGGTCGCCAAGATGATCTCGTCCTACGTGGGCGAGAACAAGGAGTTCGCCCGGCAGTACCTCGGCGGTGAGCTGGAGATCGAGTTCAACCCGCAGGGCACGCTGGCCGAGCGGATCCGCGCCGGCGGCGCCGGCATCCCGGCCTTCTTCACCAAGACCGGCGTCGGCACCAAGGTCGCCGAGGGCAAGGAAGTCCGCGAGTTCGACGGCGAGCAATACGTCATGGAGCGCGGCCTGTTCGCCGACCTCGCCCTGGTCCACGCCCACACGGGCGACACCGAGGGGAACCTGCGCTACCGGATGACCGCGCGCAACTTCAACCCGATGATGGCGACTGCCGCCAAGATGACCGTGGCGCAGGTCGAGCACCTCGTGAAGCCGGGCGAGATCGATCCGGACACGATCCACACGCCCGGCATCTTCGTGAAGCGCATCATCGACGTCGGGCAGCGCGACAAGCGCATCGAGCAGCGCACCACGCGCAAGCGCGGCGACAGCACCCCGGCCGCGGCGGCCGGCGGCGGCACGCACTGATCGGACGGGAAGGGAGCGAGAACGATGGCCTGGACCCGCGAGCAGATGGCGGCGCGCGCCGCCAAGGAGCTGGAGGACGGCTTCTACGTGAATCTCGGCATCGGCATCCCGACGCTGGTGTCGAACTACATCCCCGAGGGCATGTCGGTGCAGCTCCAGTCGGAGAACGGCATGCTGGGCATGGGCCCCTTCCCCTACGAGGGTGAGGAGGACCCGGACCTGATCAACGCCGGCAAGCAGACGATCACCGCTCTGCCGACGACGAGCTACTTCTCCTCGGCGGATTCCTTCGGGATGATCCGCGGCGGTCACATCAACCTGTCGATCCTCGGCGCCATGCAGGTGGCCGGCAACGGCGACCTCGCCAACTGGATGATCCCCGGCAAGATGGTGAAGGGGATGGGCGGCGCCATGGACCTCGTGGCCGGCGTGAAGCGCGTGGTCGTGGTGATGGAGCACGTCGCCAAGAACAAGGACGGCACCGAGAGCCCGAAGCTGCTCAAGGCCTGCGACCTGCCGCTCACCGGCACGCAGGTGGTCGACCTGGTGATCACCGATCTCGGCGTGTTCGAGATCGACAAGAAGGGCGACGGCGGCATGAGGCTCATCGAGCTCGCCGACGGCGTCACCGAGGACGAGATCCGCGGGAAGACCGAGGCCGACTTCACCGTCGCCCTGAAGAACTGACGTCTCGGGGCCCGGCGGCCGGCGTCGCCGGGTCCGCCGGGCGGGAGACGGCCGGGCACCCGACCATCCCGCGGTGCCGCCGCCCAACGCCTTTCCACATCGGCTCAGGCGGTTCTCGGTTCAGACGGCGTGCTCCGTCATCGCGAGCGCAGCGAAGTGACCCAGGGTCGCGCCATCGTGCAGAGCGGGGCGCTGCTGGATTGATTCGCTCCGCTCGCGAGGACGGCGGAACCGGTCGGTGACCCGGAAACCGCATCGAACGCCAGGCACCCCCGCTCCCAGTCGGGACAGGGGTGCTTCGCGTGATCGCCTGCCGGCCAGGCGTGGCGCGGGCTGAGGGTCCAGCCCGGCCTCGGGCGGATCAGCCGGCGTCGCTGGCGCCCGCGCCCGCGAGTTGCGGATTCCGGGTCGCGGGCCGCACCGGGCTGTCGGCCGCCGGCTCCTCACCCCGCAACGCCCGCCGCACGTAGCCGTCGACCCGGTCGCCCTGCTCCGGCAGGGCGGCCTCGAGATGCGCGATCATCTTGGGCGTCCAGAACGCCTTGATGTGCTTCTGGATCCCGGCCACCGCCTCCTCCTCCGGGTAGGACCGGAAGAAGGTCGCGATCTGGTTGGCCATGCGGACGAGCTTGTCCGCCTGCGTCACGGCGCTCATCGGAAACTCTTACTCTGCCGCGTCGAGGGTCTGGGCGATCCGGGTCAGGGAGAAGTCCTCCTCGTAGAACTTCGCCTGCCAGTCGGAGGGCCGGTTGGTCCGCCGGACCTGCACCGCCGTCACCTTGTACTCGGGGCAGTTGGTCGCCCAGTCCGAGTAGTCGGTGGTGATGACGTTGGCGCCGGTCTTGGCGTGGTGGAAGGTCGTGTAGACCACGCCGGGCTGCATCCGCTCCGAGATCCTGGCCTTCAGGGCGATGTCGCCCGAGCGGCTCTCCAGGGCGACGAGGTCGCCGTCGACGATGCCGCGCAGCTCCGCGTCGAACGGGTGGATCTCCAGCACGTCCTCCTCGTGCCAGCGCGAGTTCTCGGTGCGCCGGGTCTGCGCGCCGACATTGTACTGGGACAGGATCCGGCCCGTGGTCAGGATCAGCGGGAACTTCGCCCCCGTCCGCTCCTCGGTGGCCACGAACTCGGTGATCATGAACCGGCCCTTGCCGCGGACGAACCGGTCCACGTGCATCATCGGCGTGCCGAGCGGCGCCTTCTCGTTGCAGGGCCACTGCACCGAGCCGAGCTCGTCGAGCTTGGCGTAGGACACGCCGGTGAAGCTCGGGGTGAGCGAGGCGATCTCGTCCATGATCTCGGACGGGTGGCTGTACTCCATCTTGTAGCCCAGCGCGTTGGAGAGCAGCACCGTGCCCTCCCAGTCGCCGTAGCCGCCCATCGGGGCCATGACCTTGCGGACCCGCGAGATGCGGCGCTCGGCGTTGGTGAAGGTCCCGTCCTTCTCCAGGAACGAGGCGCCCGGCAGGAAGACGTGGGCGTACTTCGCGGTCTCGTTCAGGAACAGGTCCTGGACGACGATGCACTCCATCGCCATCAGGCCCGAGGTCACGTGGTGCGTGTCGGGGTCGGACTGCGCGATGTCCTCGCCCTGGATGTACATGCCCTTGAACGTGCCCTCGACGGCCTCGTCGAGCATGTTGGTGATGCGCAGGCCCGGAGCGTTGTCGAGCTTGGCGCCCCAGAGGGCCTCGAAGCTCTCGCGGGTCGCGTCGTCGGAGACGTGGCGGTAGCCGGCGAGCTCGTGCGGGAACGAGCCCATGTCGCAGGAGCCCTGCACGTTGTTCTGGCCGCGCAGCGGGTTCACGCCGGCACCGAGCTTGCCGATGTTGCCGGTGGCCATGGCGATGTTGGCCATGCCCATGACCATCGTCGAGCCCTGGCTGTGCTCGGTGACGCCCAGCCCGTAGTAGATGCCCGCCGCGCCGCCCTTGGCGTAGAGCCGGGCCGCCCCGCGGACCTGCTCGGGGTCGAGGCCGGTGAAGGACTGCTGGTTCTCCGGGGAATGGCGCTCCTCGGCGATGAACCGGGCCCAGGACTCGAACTCGGCGAGGTCGCAGCGCTCGCGGACATAGGCCTCGTCGATCAGCCCCTCGGTGACGATCACGTGCGCCAGCGAGTTGATGAAGGCGACGTTGGAGCCGGGCTTCAGCGGCAGGTGATAGTCGGCCTTGATGTGGGGCGACTTCACGAGGTCGATCTTGCGCGGATCGGCGACGATCAGCTTGGCGCCCTCGCGCAGCCGCTTCTTCATGCGCGAGCCGAAGACCGGGTGGCCGTCCGTCGGGTTCGCGCCGATCACCAGGATCACGTCGGACTTCTCGACCGACTTGAAGTCCTGGGTGCCGGCCGAGGTGCCGAGCGTCGACATCAGGCCGTAGCCGGTCGGCGAGTGGCAGACGCGGGCGCAGGTGTCGACGTTGTTGTTGCCGAAGGCGGCGCGCACGAGCTTCTGGACGAGGTAGGCCTCCTCGTTGGTGCAGCGCGACGAGGTGATGCCGCCGACCGAATCCTTGCCGTACTTGGCCTGGATCCGCTTGAACTCGGAAGCCGCGCGGTCGATCGCCTCCTCCCAGGACACTTCGCGCCAAGGATCCGTGATCTTCTCGCGGATCATCGGCTTGGTGATGCGGTCCTTGTGGGTGGCGTAGCCGTAGGCGAAGCGGCCCTTCACGCAGCTATGGCCCTCGTTGGCCTTGCCGCCCTTGTAGGGGACCATGCGGACGACGCGCTCGCCCTGCATCTCGGCCTTGAACGAGCAGCCGACGCCGCAATACGCGCAGGTCGTCACCTCCGCGTGCTCGGGCTGGCCGTACGCGTGGATCGATTTTTCCTGCAACGTGGCCGTCGGACACGCCTGGACGCAGGCGCCGCAGGAGACGCACTCGGACTCGAAGAAGTTGGTCGGGCCGGCCGCCACGCGGCTGTCGAAGCCGCGGCCCGCGATGGTCAGCGCGAAGGTGCCCTGCACCTCCTCGCACGCCCGGACGCAACGGTTGCAGACGATGCACTTCGACGGGTCGTAGGTGAAGTACGGGTTCGACTCGTCCTTCGGCAGGTACTTCTCGGAGCTCGGCCGGACGTGGTTGTCGCCCTCGTAGCCGTAGCGCACGTCGCGCAGGCCGACGACGCCCGCCTGGGTCTGCAGCTCGCAGTCACCGTTCGCCGCGCAGGTCAGGCAGTCGAGGGGATGGTCGGAGATGTAGAGCTCCATCACGCCCTTGCGGAGCTTGGCGAGCTTCTCGTTCTGCGTGTGCACCACCATGCCGTTCTCGGCCGGGGTCGTGCAGGAGGCCGGGGTGCCGCGCCGGCCCTCGATCTCCACGAGACAGAGGCGGCAGGAGCCGAACGGCTCCAGCGAGTCGGTGGCGCAGAGCTTCGGGATCTGCGTCCCGGCCTGCATCGCCGCCGCCATCACCGAGGTGCCGGCCGGCACCGTCACCGACATGCCGTCGATCGTCAGCGTCACCGTCTGCTCGCTGACGCGGATCGGCGTGCCGTAGTCGATCTCCTTGATCAGGCCCATCGACGCCTCCTTACTCGGCCGCGGCCGGCAGATCGCCGGCGCGCCTGAAATCCTCGGGGAAGTGGGTGATCGCGCTCATGACGGGCATCGGGGTGAGCCCGCCCATGGCGCAGAGCGACCCGTCGGTCATGACCTCGCAGAGGTCCTCGACCAGCTTGAGATTCGCGTCCGGCCGGATGCCGGCGATGACCTTGTCCATGGTCTCGACGCCGCGGGTGGCGCCGATGCGGCAGGGGGTGCACTTGCCGCAGGACTCGGTGGCACAGAACTCGAAGGCGAAGCGGGCCTGGGCCGCCATGTCGACGGTGTCGTCGAACACCACAATGCCGCCGTGGCCCACGAGGCCCTTCTTAGCCGCCATCGCCTCGTAATCGAGGGGCGTGTCGAGGAGATGGTCGGGGAAGTAGGCCCCGAGCGGTCCGCCGACCTGCACGGCGCGGACCGGCCGGCCCGAACGGGTGCCGCCGCCGAAATCCTCGATCACCTGCCGGAGGGTGATGCCGAAGGCCATCTCGATGAGGCCGCCGTGCTTGATGTTGCCGGCGAGCTGGATCGGCAGCGTGCCGAGCGAGCGGCCCATGCCGTAATCGGCATAGGCCCTGGCGCCGTTCTCCAGGATCCACGGCACGGCCGTGAAGGTCATGACGTTGTTGACCAGCGTCGGCTTGCCCAGGAAGCCCTTGAGCGCCGGGATCGGCGGCTTGGCCCGCACGATGCCGCGCTTGCCCTCCAGGCTCTCGAGCAGGGAGGTTTCCTCACCGCAGATATAGGCGCCGGCGCCGAGGCGCACTTCCAGGTGGAAGCTCTTGTCGGAGCCCAGGATGTTGTCGCCGAGCACGCCGGCCGTCACGCCGTTGGCGATCGCCTCCTTCAGGGTGGCGAAGGCCTGGGGGTACTCGGAGCGGAGGTAGATATAACCGCGGGTGGCGCCGGTCGCGACGCCCGCGATGGTCATGCCCTCGATGAGGTTGAAGGGGTCGCCCTCCATCATCATCCGGTCGGCGAAAGTGCCGGAATCGCCCTCGTCGGCGTTGCAGACCACGTATTTCTGGTCCGCCTTGGCGAGCATCACGGTGTTCCACTTGATGCCGGCCGGGAAGCCGGCACCGCCCCGGCCGCGCAGGCCGGAATCGCGTACCGCCGCCACGATACCCTCTGCATCGAGCTTCAGGGCGGCCTCGAGGCCGCGGTAGCCGCCATGGGCCCGGTAATCGTCCACGGAGACTGGGTCGACCACGCCGCAGCGGTGGAAGGTCAGGCGCTGCTGCCGGGCGAGGTAGGGGATCTTCTCCGGATCGCCGAGGCGCAGGGCGTGATCGCCGCCCGCGGTCAGGCCGGCATCCAGCAGGGCATCGACGTCCTTGACCGTCACCGGCCCGTAGGCGACGCGCCCCTCGGGGGTGCCGACCTCGACCATCGGCTCCAGCCAGAACAGGCCGCGGGAGCCGGTGCGGACGATGGTGACGTCCAGGCCGCGGCGCTCGGCGCCGGCGAAGAGGGCGCGGGCAACCTTGTTGGCGCCGAGCCCGAGGGCGACGGCGTCGCGCGGAACGTAGAGCGTGACGCTCACTGGCGCACCTCCGTCAGGGCAGCTTCGAGGGCGTCGGCGGTCAGGTGCGCGACGGGCTCACCGTCCACCAGCGCGGCGGGGCCGTTGGCGCAGAGGCCGAGACAGTAGACCGGCTCGACCGTGGCGCTGCCGTCGGCGGTGGTCTCGTGCCAGCCGCAGCCGAGGCGGCCCAGGATCTCGCGGTGCAGCTTGTCCGAGCCCATGGCCTGGCAGGCCTCGGCCCGGCACAGCTTCACCTCGTGGCGGCCGGCGGGGTGCGCCCGGAAGTCGTGGTAGAAGGTGATGCAGCCGTGGACTTCGGCGCGCGACAGGTTCAGCGCGTCCGCGATCAGCGGCACGGCACCGGAATCCACGTAGCCGAAGGTTTCCTGCAGCGCGTGCAGGATCGGCAGCGTGGCCCCCTCGAGATGGGTGTGCTCGGCGATGATCCCGGATGCGCGCTCCGCGCTCCAGGGCTCGTGACGCGCCATGGTTTCCAGCCCAGTCTGTTCCTGTTCTAATGCGAAGAGGAACAGAAATGCCGAATGGCATCAATCGCGCTGTCCGGTCGGGCGACAAAGGACGTTTGTCGAGCTGTAACGCGCCGGCCCGAGGAGCGGATCCAATTCGTTAACCTGTTGCCGCAGCGCGATTTTTCAAATCCGATCGGCAGTCAGGATTTGTTGCGTGCGTCGCAACATAAATTTGTGCCCTGCAAGAAATTGCATTCCGCCACGTCGGGTCCGGAACGTCCGGTTAGAGCACTCCGTCCTTGCGGGCGGAGCGGAGCAATCCAGGGCAGCGCGACCTCGGCAAGCGTGGCGCGACTGGATTGCTTCGCTCCGCTCGCAAGGACGGTGGCGGGGCTCCAAGACGACAGCCTCGGCCGCGTCAGAACTCCATCTCGAGTTCCTCGATCTCGTCCGGCTCATCGGCGGCGGCCTCCGCCCACTCGACCATCAGCGGCCAGTGCAGGATCGTGTCGCGGTAAGCGGCGGCGCGGGGCGGCAGCGCGACGTCGTAGGTGCGGAAGCGGGTGCAGACCGGGGCGAACATCGCGTCGGCGAGGCACGGCCGCGCGCCGAACAGGTACGGCCCCTCGTAGCGGTCCAGGCAATCGTCGAAGATCGTGACGATGCGCTCGATATCGGCCTTGGCACCGTTGAACACGCGGAAATCGGGGTGGAAGGCGCGCAGGTTCATCGGCAGCGCCGAGCGCAGATTGACGAAGCCGGAATGCATCTCCCCCGAGATCGACCGGCAATGGGCGCGCTCCGCCACGTTGCCGGGCAGGAAGCCGGCCTCCGGGAAAGTCTCGGCGAGATACTCGGCGATCGCCAGCGTGTCCCAGACGACCACGTCACCGTGGCGCAGGCGGGGCACCAGGAACGAGGGCGACAGGTGCAGCAGCTCCGCCCGGGTGGTGGCGTCGGTGCCGGACAAAACCTCCGTCCGGAAGTCGAGCCCGGCCATCCGGCAGATCAGCCAGCCCCGCAGGGACCACGAGGAGTAGTTGCGGCTCGAGATGGTGAGCGTAGCGGCCGTCATCGTCCTGCCCCGGGCGCGTCGCCGATCGTGCGGTCTGCGAGGCCCGATCCAAGACTCGTGCCGAACGGGGCGGGCGAATCGCTTCCGGCGGCGATTCTACTCCCGTCGCAGCAGCGCCGCGACCTCCGCCTGCTCGGCGGCCGACAGGTTCCGGGCCGGCGCGGGCGGGCGGCGGCGCGCGAGGCGCCAGATGCCGAGCCCGCCGAGCAGGACCGCGAGCACCGGGGTCAGCCACAGCAGCAGGGTGTGCAGCGCGAAGACCGGGCGCAGCAGCACGAACTCGCCGTAGCGGGCCACGACGTAGTCGAGCACCGCCGTGTCGCTGTCGCCCTTCTCCAGCCGCTCGCGGACGATCAGGCGCAGGTCCTTGGCGAGCGGCGCGTCGGAATCGTCGATCGACTGGTTCTGGCAGACGAGGCAGCGCAGTTCGGCCGAGATCTCCCGGGCGCGGTGCTCCAGCGCGGGATCCTTCAGCACCTCGTCGGGCTGCACCGCCAGGGCCGGCAGTGACGCCAGCAGGGCGAGCGCGGCCAGCGCCGGGCGGAGCGAACGGCGCGCCATCACTCGGCCGGCACCGCGACCGAGAGCGGCCGCGCCTTCGCCTTGGCGGGGACGCCCACGCGCATCCGCCGGTCCGTGAGCGACAGGCCGCCGCCCAGCGCCATCACCACCGCTCCGAGCCAGATCAGCAGGACCAGCGGCTTGTAGTAGAGGCGCAGGCCGACGCCGCCGTCCTGCCCGATCTCCCCGAGGCTCGCGTAGACCTGGCTGACACCGTTGGTCAGCAGCCCCGATTCCGTCACGGCCATCTTGCGGCTCGGGTAGAAGCGCTTGCCGGTCTCGACCTTCCCGACCTCGTCGCCACCGCGGGTGCGGATCGTCAGGTAGGCGGCGGCCTCCTCGTAGTTCGGGCCCTTGCGCGGCGCGACCCGGTCGAGCGTGGCCACGTAGGGCCCCGTCGCGAGACTCTCCCCGGGCTTGAGGGTCGCCAGCCCCTCGGTGGCCCAGCCCTGCGCGGCGATGCCCAGCACCACCACGCCGACGCCGGCATGGGCGATGGCGGTGCCCCAGGCCGAGCGCGGCAGACCGACGGCGCGGCGGCCGATCTGTCCGAGGGACCGGGCGCGGCTCGCCCCGTAGCCGCGGGCGCGGGTGACGATCTCCAGGGCGGACCCGATCAGCAGGTAGGCGCCGAGGCCGATCCCGACCGGCGCCAGGACCGGCCCGCCCCAGGTCAGCGCCAGCACCGCGAAGCCGACCACCAGGGCGACCGCAAGCGCGGCGAACAGGCGCTGGGCGGCGGCGAGCACGTCGCCGCGCTTCCAGGCCAGCGCCTGCCCCATGGGCACGATCAGCAGCAGCGGGATCGCCAGCGGCACGAAGGTGGAATTGAAGAAGGGCGGACCGACCGTGATCTTCTCGCCCGTCAGCATCTCGAGCACCAGCGGGTAGAGCGTGCCGACCAGCACGGTGGCGCAGGCCGCCACCAGGAACAGGTTGTTGAGGACGAGCGAGCCCTCGCGGGAGATCGGCGCGAACAAGCCCCCCTGCCGCAGCAGCGGCGCCCGCCACGCGAACAGCGTCAGCGAGCCGCCGATGAACAGGATCAGGATCGCCAGGATGAAGACGCCGCGGGTCGGGTCGGTGGCGAAGGAATGCACCGAGGTGATCACGCCCGAGCGGACCAGGAAGGTGCCGATCAGCGACAGCGAGAAGGTCAGGATGGCGAGCAGCACAGTCCAGACCTTCAGGGCGTCGCGCTTCTCCATCACCACGGTGGAGTGCAGCAGCGCCGTGCCGGCGATCCACGGCATCAGGGAGGCGTTCTCGACCGGGTCCCAGAACCACCAGCCGCCCCAGCCGAGCTCGTAATAGGCCCAGTAGGAGCCCATCGCGATCCCGAGCGTCAGGAAGCACCACGCGGCGAGGGTCCAGGGCCGCACAGCCCGCGCCCAGACGGCGTCGATCCGCCCGTCGATCAGCGCGGCCACCGCGAAGGCGAAGCTGATCGAGAAGCCGACATAGCCGACGTAGAGCAGTGGCGGGTGGACCGCGAGACCCGGATCCTGCAGCAGCGGGTTGAGGTCGTTGCCCTCGAGCGGGGCCGGGATCACCCGGGTGAACGGGTTCGAGGTCGTGATGATGAACAGCACGAACACGAAGGTGATCAGCCCCTGCACGGCCAGGGTGTTGGCCCGCAGCCGCGGCGGCACCGAGTTCTTGGCCGCCGCCACGCAGGCGCCGAACAGGGTGAGGATCAGGACCCAGAGGAGCATCGAGCCCTCGTGGTTCCCCCAGACGCCGGAGATCTTGTAGATCAGCGGCTTCTGCGTGTGCGAATTCTCGACGACGTTCTGGACCGAGAAGTCCGAGGTGACGTGCGCGTAGGTGAGCGCCGCGAAGGCGAAGAGCACGCAGGCGAAGGCGCCGAGCGCCGCCTGCGAGGCGGTCTGGCGCAGGGCCGGATCGCCCGAGCGGGCGGCCCAGATCGGCATCACCACCTGGACGAGGGAGATCGCCAGCGCGAGCGCGAGGGCGAAGTGGCCGGTCTCGACGATCATGCGGGTTCCCTCACCGCTCGCTGCGGGGACCGAGGGTGCTGTCCGCCGCCGCGGTGGCGGGCTTCGGCGCCGGGCCGCCCTTGTTCGGGCCGCCCTCCTGCCAGCGCCCCTGCGCCTTCAGCGCGTCGGCCACCTCGCGGGGCATGTAGGATTCGTCGTGCTTGGCCAGCACCGTGTCGGCGCGGAACTGCCCGCCCGGCTCCAGCACGCCCTCGGCGACCACGCCCTGCCCTTCCCGGAACAGGTCCGGCAGCAGGCCCTTGTAGTGGACCTCGACGGTCTCGTTCGTGTCGGTGACGGCGAAATCGACCGTCTGGTCGGGGCCGCGCCTGAGCGAGCCGTCCTTCACCAGCCCGCCGAGCCGCAGGCGCGTGCCCGGGGCGATGGCCTGCTTGGCGATGTCGGTGGGCGAGCGGAAGAACACGATCGAGCCGCTCATGGCGTACAGCATCAGCCCCACGGCGAGCGCCAGGACGCTGCCGCAGGCGGCGATCAGGATCAGGCGGCGTTTCTTACGCGTCACGATACTTCCACCCCGCGGTCCGGCGCACGGAGACCCGCGTCGACCGGAACCGTTCTCATTCTAGTCTTGAGGGTGTCGGCTCCAGGCGCCCGCGGGTCAAGGGCGGGCGTCGGGACCGATTGTCGTACGGACCGCTCCACGGAGGCGGGCTCGCGATTTCGTGGCGCCGGGGAACGGGCGCGCCAGGGGTTCGGTGCGTCAGGGGTTCGGCTTGGCGGGGAGCTCCAGCTCCCGGGCGAGACCGTCGAGCCGCGCCACCGCCTCGCTGTTGGCGGCCAGCGCCATGCGGGCGCGGTCGAGGGCCTTCACCGCCTGGTCGCGCTCGCCCAGCGCGCTGTAGGAGCGCACGAGCCGCATCCACTCGTCCGGCGTGCCGCCCCGCGCGGCGAGGCGCCGGTCGAGTCCCTCGACCATCCCGCGAATCGCCGCCTGCTGCTCCGCCTGCGGCATGGCGCGCACGGCCGCCATCGCGGCCTCCTTCTCGGCCTGGACGCCTGGTCCCGCCCGGCCCGATTCGGCCGGCGCGGGCGCCGCGCCCTCGGCGCCGAGACCCACGGCGCGGGCGCCCTGCTCGACCTGGGCGAGACCCTGCGGGTCGCCCGCGAGGGCCGTGCGCGCGCGGGCCAGGGCGTCGGTCGCCTGCGCGCGCTCGCCGAGGACCATCCGGGACCGGACGAGCCGCAGCCACTCGTCGGGGGTGCCGCCGCCGGTCTTGAGGCGGGCGTCGAGCCCGTCGACCATGCCGCGAATCGCCGCCTGCTGCTCGGCCGGGATCTCGGGGGCGGCCTGGGGCGTCGCGGGCGGGGGCGGCTCGCCCTTGAGGCGGGCGAGGCTCTGCTTGACGATCCCGAGCCACGGGGCGTTCGGCGGGCTGCTGGCCTCGAGCTCGGTGAGCTGGCGGATCGCCTCGCCGGTGTCGCCGGCCTGCTCGGCCGCGCGGGCGAGGTAGAAGCGCGGCTTGGGCGCGTTCGGCTCCTTGGCCTGCGCCTTCTCGAACAGCGCCTTGGCCTCGGGCGACACGGTGCCGTCGCCGGCCGCCGTGAGCGCCTCGCCCTGGTCGGCCAGGAGGTCGGCGGTCTCGCCCTTGATCCGCGCGAGGTGGCCGTAGGCGCGGGCGGCGTCGTCGAATCGGCCGGTGCGCATGTAGACCGGGGCGAGCACGGCCCAGCCGCGGGCATCGTTCGGGTCCCGGGCGAGGCGCGCCTCGATCTGCCCGACCGCCTTCATCAGCTCGTCGGCGCCGCCGCGGGCGGCCTGCCGGTCGGCCTCGGTCTGCGCCGGCACCTCGGGCGAGCCGTAGAGCCCGTAGGCGATCAGCGCCACGAGAGGGATGGTGGAGAGCGCGAAGGCCGAGGCGGCGCGCCGGCGGCGCAGGCGCGGCTCGGCCGGGCGCGCGGCCTCGGCGATGCCGGAATCCTCGGCCTCGCGCTGCGCCTCGCGGCTCGACCGGAGCAGGCGGCGCGCCGCCTCGGCCTTGGCGGTCTCGGCCTCGTCGGGGGCGATCAGGCCGCGCTCGAGGTCGCGGTCGATCTCGGCGATCTGATCCTCGTAGAACGCCGTCTCGGTCGCGAGCCCGCTGCCGCCGGCCTCGCCGGTCGGCACGGCGGCGCGCCGCGACATGGGCCAGAGCAGGCCGAGCACGGCCGCCGCGGTCATGGCCGCCAGGATGAACCAGATCGCCGTCATGGACCTTATCGCCAACGGGCCGCACCGGCCCGCCCCTCCCCACGCCCTGTGGAGCCGGCGGCGTGATGCCACGACGCCTCCCGGCGGCGGCTCGGTGTCACGCAACTCTGTTGCGATGACAAGGCCCCGGGCGGGAGCCATGAGGCCGCGCGCCGCCTCCCGGCCCGTACCCGGACGCGGCCGGACGCGCCCGGATTTGCCCGGGCGCGTCCGACGGCCTCAGTGGGCGGCCGTGCCGACCGGCAGGTCCCCCGGCACCTCCAGCACCGCGCGCAGGCCGCCGAGCGCCGCCTGCTCCAGGGTGAAGCGCCCCCGGTACAGGGCGGCGAGGTCGGCCACGATCGACAGGCCGAGTCCCGAGCCGGGCTTCGATTCGTCGAGGCGGCGCCCCCGGCCGAGCACGGCCTGCCGGGCCTCCGGCGGCAGGCCCGGACCGTCATCCTCGATGGCGACGACGAGGTGGGGATAATCGTCCTTGCTCACCGCCTCGGCCCGGATCGCCACCCGCCCGTGGGCCCACTTGGACGCGTTGTCGACGAGGTTGCCGACCATCTCCTCGAAATCCTGGCGCTCGCCGCGGAAGCGCAGGCCCGGCGGTACGTGGACGTCGTAGGCGATGTCCTTGTCCCGGTAGATCTTCCCGAAGGTGCGCACGAGGCCGGCGAGCGCCGGCTCGACCTCCGTGGAGGTGCCGAGCGTGCCGGCGAGCGCCGCGGCGCGGGCCCGGTCGAGGTGATAATTGACCTGATCGCGCATCACCGCGGCCTGCTCGCGGATCTTCTGCGCGAGTTCCTCGGGGGCGTCGGAGGCCCCGACCTCGTTGACGATGATCGAGAGCGGCGTCTTCAGGGCGTGGGCGAGGTTGCCCACCTGGGTGCGGGCGCGCTCCAGGATCTCGCGGTTGGTCTCGATCAGGAGGTTCACCTCGCCGGTGAGCGGCGCGATGTCGCGGGGATAGGTGCCGGTGATCCGGTCGGCCTCGCCCCGGCGGACGGCACCGAGCGCGGCGCGCATCTTCTTGAGGGGCGCGAGGCCGAAGCGGATCTGCAGCAGCGTGGTGATCGCAAGCGACAGGCCGAGCAGGCCGAAGGTGATGGTCAGCGAGTTCCGGAACCGGTCGACGTCGTTGACGATCTCGTCGGCGGGGCCCGCGACCCGGACCGTGTAGCGGCCCTCCTCGCCGAGATCGACGTCGCGCTCCATGATGCGCAGGAGGCGTCCGTCCTGCCCCTTGCCGTAGCCCTGGCGGATCTGCCCGACCCCGACTTTCCCGTCGGAATCGGTCGCGGCCGGCAGCGGCACGCCCACGAGGGAGCGCGAGGTGCGCACGTCGCGCGGCTTCGCGTCGGGCTTGCCGACCTGCCAGTACCAGCCGGACAGGGGCAGGTCGAAGCGCGGGTCGCCGAGCGAGAAGGTCCGGCTCTCGGGGTCGTTGGGCGAGACGAGGTCGGTGGCGAGATTGTTGGCGAAGACGAGGAGCCGGCTGTCGAAGGAGCGCTCGGTGTTCTCGCGGTAGAGGGTCGTGAGGATCCAGGCCGCGATCAGCAGGATCGCGGAGCTCGAGAGGAACGCCGACACGGCGAGCCGCACCGCGATGGAGCGGCGGCGCAGGGAGAAGAGGCCGATGAGGTCGATCATGGATGCGTCGGTCGCTCAGACGGGCGGCGGCGCATCGTAGAACACCGCGCCGCGCATCAGCGGGCGCGCCGTGCGGAAGAAGGCGCCGCGCTCGGCCCGCCAGCCGTCGGCCCCGCGGGTCACGGCGGCGTCAGCGGTGAGGATGCCCGACGGCATGCCGACCCGCAGGACCGCTTCGGTGGAGCGCGCGGCCTCGTGGACGAGGCTGCCTTCGAGCCGGGCGGCGACCGCGAGGCACAGGGTGGCGGTGAGCGGCAGCGCCTGGTGCGGCACGCCGTTCGAGATGACCCGGGCGGTCAGGTCGGTCTCGGCGGCGCGGATCGTGGCGCCGGAGAGGCTGCCGGAATCCTGCGGCGGCGCCGCGAGGCCGACGAAGGGCACGTGGACGACGCGCGCCGCCGCCTCGAGATCGGGCGCGATGCCCATCGCCACGGAGCCGGCCCGGCGGATCCGCGCCAGCCGGTCGAGGAGGCCCGGCACGGCCTCCAGGGCGGCGGGCAGCTCGGTGCCGGCGAGGCCGAGATCGGCGGCGCGGACGAACACGCAGGCATTGGCGGCGTCGATCAGCGAGGCCTCGATCGCGCCGAGGCCCGGCACGTCGAGCCACTGACGGACGGCGCCGGTCGGGAGCAGCCGGCCGGTCGTGGCGCCGCCCGGATCCAGGAAGTCGAGCTGGATCGGCGCGCCCGTGCCGGTGACGCCGGGGATCGCGAGGTCGCCGCGGTAGACGCTGCGGCCGCCCGCGGCCGCGAAGCCCGCCACGATCAGCTTGCGCGTGTTGGTGTTGAAGATCCGCAGCCGCACCGGGCCGTCCGGGACGTCGACGAGCCCCTCGTCGACCGCGAACGGCCCCACGGCGGCGAGCATGTTGCCGCAATTGCCCGAGAGGTCGATGCGGCCGTCCCGGACCACGACCTGCACGAAGGTGTAGTCGATGTCGGCGTCCGGCCGCGCGGAGCGCTCCACCACGCAGATCTTCGACACCGACGAGACGCCCCCGCCCATGCCGTTGAGCTGCCGCCCGAACGGGTCGGGGCTGTCCATGGCGGAGAGGAAGGCCGGCTCCCAGGCGGCGAGATCCCCCGGCACGTCCCGGCGGTGCAGCATCAGCGCCTTGCTGGTGCCGCCGCGCATGAAGACGGCCGGCAGCGTGCCGGAACGCGCGGCCGCGCTCACATCCGGGCCGGCGGCTGGTTGGGATCCACGAGGTAGCCGAGGCCGCGGACGGTCTGGATCAGGTCCACCGCGAGCTTCTTGCGCAGGCGGCCCACGAACACCTCGATCGTGTTCGAGTCGCGGTCGAAATCCTGGTCGTAGAGGTGCTCGGTCAGTTCGGCGCGGGAGACCACCCGGCCGGTATGGTGCATCAGGTAGGAGAGCAGCCGGTACTCGTGGCTCGTCAGCTTCACCTGGGCGCCGTCGACGAACACCTTGCCGGAGCGGGTGTCGAGGGTCACCGGCCCGCAGGCGATCTGGCTGGTGGCGTGGCCGGCGGCGCGGCGCAGCAGGGCGCGCACCCGGGCCATCAGCTCCTCCATGTGGAAGGGCTTGGTGACGTAGTCGTCGGCGCCGGCGTCGAAGCCGTCGACCTTGTCGGACCAGCGGTCCCGGGCCGTGAGGATGATCACCGGGGTCTTCACGCCCGCCCGGCGCCACTTCTGCAGCACGGTGACGCCGTCGGCCTTGGGCAGGCCCATGTCGAGGATGATGGCGTCGTAGGGCTCGCTCTCGCCGAGATAGCCGCCCTCCTCGCCGTCATAGGCCTTGTCGGCGACGTAGCCGGCCTCCTCCAGCGCGGCCACGACCTGCCGGTTGATGTCCTTGTCATCCTCCACGACCAGCAGACGCACGGCTCACTCCCCTCCGAAACGGTATCCGCGCCCGCTCAATACTGTCCCGCCACGGTGCCGGTGCGCGCGTCGACGATCACGTGCACGAAATGCCCGTCGCGGCGCAAGGCGGTGAGCATGTAGACGAGGCCGTCCGCGTGACGGCAGAGGCTCGCCCGCTGGATCTCGGCGCGGGGGATCACCGTCCGGGCCGCGCGGATCGCCGCGACCGGCGGGATCACCCGGCGCTCGCCGACCTCCTCGCGCAGGTCCGCGGGGGACAGGCAGCTCTCGATCCGCAGCGGCGGCTGGCTCGACACCGCGCCCGTCTGAGGGGCCGGCCCGTCGTCGGCCATGGAGCCGAGGCCGCCCGCGGCGAGGGCCGCGGCGGTCAGGCTGATGGCGACGAGGGCGATGGCGTAGCGCATTGGCAGACGATGTGAGCCCAGGGCACTGAATGCGTCCTGAATACGTGGCCGTGCGTCGCCCCCGGCGGTCGTCGGCGGCGGTCCGGACAGTCCCTTCGCGGTCGATTCGGTGGCGGGCGGCATCGTGCGGACATGACGGCCGAGGCGGCGCCCGGTTCCACGCCGCGCGCCGCTTCCCACAGGCGCCGCGGCCGGTCTCACGGTGACGGCGCCGGGGCGGGACCGCAGGCCGCGGCGCGGGCCGGCGGGACGGCCCGGCCGCCCCCCGCCGGCGCGGCCTGCGCGGCGCCGCCGGACCCCAGCGTCCAGGCAAGCCGGCCAACCGCCGCACCCTCGTGGACGGCGACCGTCACCGCCGCGGCGGCCGCCAGACCGAGCCACGCCCGGTCGAGAACCCTGTCCCAGCGCAGGCGCATCTCACCCTCCCGTCAGCAGCTTCCAGAGGGCCCGCAGGGCCGGGATATGCGCGGCGAGCCACCCGACCTGGTCGGAGAACCAGTGCGCGGCCGCCGCCGCGGCGACGAAGGCGAGCACCGTCGCGTGCTTGAGCCGGCGCAGGTAGCGGCGCAGCGCGCGGCGCTCGAGATGCGCGTCGACCAGCTCGTCGAGGGCGGCGAGGCGCGGCTCGGACTGCCGGGCGAACCACGCGTGCCAGACGGGCGGGAAGCGGATCGTCCGGGGCCGCCCGCCGAGGGCGACACCCGCGCCCTCGGCGTCCTGGGGGGGCGCGGATTGCCGTGCCTCGGTGCGGAGGGGCTTCATGGTGACGATCCCTGTTTCACGGCCCCCGCGCCGCCGAAGCGGCGAGGCCCGGCCTCAGGCCGGGTGCTTGTCCGCCCCGCGCAGCTGCGCGAGCGCCGGGGCGAGGACGTTCGCGGCGCTCGCCTGCGGTTCGAGGGGCAGCGCCCGGAAGATCCGCGCGGCCACGCCCTCGGGGCCGCCCGCCTTCCGCACGTCGTGCGCGGGGGCGGTGGCGAGCACGTGCCGGGCGCCGGCGGCAACCACCGCGGCGCCGAGCTCGGCGCTGACGGTCCGGCCCCGGGCGGCCCCGGCCACGGCGTTCTGGCCGAACTCGGCCCCGGCGCGGATCGCAGCCTCGATCCGGTCGCGGGTGAGCACCGAGGCGGCCCAGGGCGCGACCCGGGCGATGCCGGCGGTGACGGCGGCGGCGGCGAGCGGCACGAGCGCGGCCGTCACCGGCTGGAGCAGGCCGGAGAGCCAGTCGCCCCAAGGCAGCAGGCCGGCGACGGGAGTAACGGCGGGCGCAGCACCGCCGGCCGGCGCGGCGAGGGCGGCGAGCGGCAGGCCGGTGACGGCCAGGGCGACGGCCGCCCGGATCGGGTGCATCATCGTGGAACTCCTTCTCAGCGCGCGGCGGACCCGGCCGGCTCGGGATCGGGTGACGACGGGTCAGGGCCGGCCCGGCGGCTGAGCCGGCATCGCGGCGGGACCGTCGCGCAGGGCGGCGAGGGCCCGGCGCGCCCAGGCGAGGCGGCGCGCGGGCGCGACGACGCCGGGCCGCTCGTAGCGGCGCCAGACCGCCTCGGTGGCGGCAGCGAGGGTGATGGTGGCCCGCAGGGCCGCGAGGGCCGGCGCCTCGGGACCGCGCAGCTCGGCGCAGAGGTAGCCGTAGCCCGCCTCGGGGTCGGCGGGATCGCGGCCGCGTGCCCGGCACCACGCCTCCATGGCGGCGCGCCGGGGCCCGGTCCACTGGGCGAGCCCCCAGCCGCCGCGGGAGCCCGGCACCGCGGGGGCGACCTCCTGGAGGTGGCGGAACCCGCCGGTCTCGTGGCCGAGATTGCCGAGCAGGCCGGCGGCCTGGACGTCGCTCAGGCCGAGATCGCGCATCAGCCGCGGGCCGAGCCGGCGGCAGGCCGCGGCGAAGGGCTCCCGCGCGGCGGGGTCGGATGGCGGCATGGGCTTGCTCCGGAAACTGGCCTCCCCGGGCGCGCCGGGCTAAGGCGGCCCGCGCCGTGGGCGGCGCCGAGGGGGAAGCGTGGGACGCGGACAGGACCGGCCGCTCGTGTTCATCGGCGACTCGATCACCGCCGCCTGGGGCGCGGTGCGGGCCGAGACCTTCGCGCGCCACGGCTTCGTCGCCCGGGGCGTCCCGGGCGAGACGAGCGGGCAGATCCGGGCGCGCTTCCTGCGGGATACGGCCGGCGCCCGGGCCGTGCACCTGATGTGCGGGATCAACGACATCGCGGAGATCGGCGGCCCGGTCTCGGACCGGGCGATCGCCGGGAACATCCTGGCCATGGGGCGGATGGCCTTCGCGGCCGGGCTGCCGCTCACGATCGGCACCGTGATGCCGAGCGACTTCTGGGGCTGGCGCCCCGAGCTGCGGCCGGTGGCGCGGATCCGCGCCCTGAACGGGTGGCTGCGCGCCTACTGCGCGGCGGGCCCGGCCCGCCTCGTCGATTACGGGCCGCCGCTCGCCACGGAGGCGGGCGCGCTCCGGCGGGACTTCACCGACGACGGCATCCACCTCAACGGCGCGGGCTACGCGGCGGTGGAGCCGGCGATGCTGCGGGCCCTCGACGCCGTTCCGGACTGAGAGCGGCCGCGAGGCGCCGCCTGCGGATCCGCGGCGCTCACGCGCCCAGCGCCAGCCAGTAGGTCGGCACCGACCCGACCCCCGCCACCGCGCCGGGCGTCGCGCGGCGGGTGCGGAGCGTGAACCCGCTGGCCGCCACGTCGCTGACCTGCGCGGCGTGGAGCGCGTCGCCGGCGCCGGCGACCGGCTGCGCCCAGACGCCGAGGCAGCTCCCCGGGAAGGCGATGCCGAACGCCACCGCGACATCGGCGTCGGCGGCGGTGACGAGCCCCCATTGCGCGATCAGGCCGCCCGGGAGCCGCACCGACCCGTTGGCGCCGAGCACCTGCGCGCCGGTCGCGAGCGGCGTCCCGTCGGCGCGCTGGTAGTGGCGCACGCGCCAGCGGCCCGCCGCGTCCGAGGTGGCGATGCAGGTGTCGTCGGCGGCCGTCACGAGATCGGCGCGGGTCGGCAGCACCAGCGCCTCGGGATCGTGGACCAGGGTCGCGGCGCCCGAGAAGCGCACGAACCGCTCCCGGTCGGCGGCGGCGCCGAAGCTCGCGATCCGGGCCGCGCCGGTGACGAGCACCCGCCGGGTGCCGGCCGCGCCGAGGTCGGTGGTGGGGGCGGCCGCGAGGGCGGTCTCGGCCGAGGCGAAGTCGATCCCGCCGGTCCGGGCCGAGGCGGTGAGCGCCGTGGCGAAGGCGGCCCCGTCGGGCGAGACCTTCAGGGTGAAGTCGTCGCTCCCGAGGGTGCCCAGCAGGGCCCGCGCCGCGTAGCCGGTCTCGAAGACCAGGGCGGCGTCGCGGGCGGCGGATTTCCGGTTGACGAAGACCCGCATGTCGCCGGTGCCCGGCGTTGCGTCGTCCCAGGTCAGGAGCGCGGAGTCGGACTTCACCGCGAGGCGGTTGGTGGCGTCGGCCGCCGTGTTGATCCCGAGGCGGCCGACGCTCTGGAGCGCGGTCAGCGCGCGGCGGAGGCTCGTCCAGGCCGCGCCGTCGAAGACGTAGAGGTCGGCCTCGTCGATCAGCCAGGCGAGCCAGCCGGCCCGCGGCGCGGCGCCGGTCCAGACCCCGTCGGCGTAGCGCACCACCTGGCCCGCGAGCCCCGCCCAGGCGCCCCCGGGCTCGGCGGCGGCCACGAGGTAGCGGTCGCCCTCCGCGGGGCCCGGCGGCGGTGCGGCGAGATCCTTGTCCAGGCAGGCGAGCTGGACGAGCGCGTCGAGCAGGCCGAGCGCCTCGTTGTGGGTCACGTGCTTCTGCGCCTGGTTGGCGGCGATCAGCGGCAGGCCGAGATGGGGCGTGGCGTCGGACATGGGGCGGCTCCCGGGCGGTCAGGTCGAGCGGTCAGGCCGAGTGGACGGGGATACGGGCGCGGCGGGCGGGTCCGGGGCCGGCGACGAGACCGATCTGCGCCACCGCGACGTCGAGATGCGTCTGGGCGTCGCCGAAATCGGCCGCCTCGTCCGCGTAGAGACAGTGCTGGGCCTCGGCCCGGAGCGTGCGCAGGGCCGTGCCGGCGGCCGAGAACACCGTCACGGCGTAGGTTTCCGGCTCGTCGAGCGGGATCTCGGCCGGCTCCCAGGCGTCGCCGTCGCGGCGGGCCCGCCGGATCCAAGAGAGCCGCACCCCGTACACCGCACGCCGCGCCCGCAGGTGGACCGGCCGCAGCGGCGTCAGCGCCGCGAGGCCGGCCGTGGCGGTGATCTCGGCGAAGGCCGGGTCGGCCGGATCGCGATCCGCCGGCCCGATCCGGTAGCGGAACGCGCGGCCGACCTCGTCCAGCCGGTCGACCAGGGGCGTCACGGCGCCGTCGTCGAGGCGCACGATCAGGCTCCCCGCCGGGGAGACCCGCCCCGCCGCCGCCTCGCTGCCCGCGAGCCCGCGCAGGAAGCCGGACAGCCGGTAGGTGTCGGGCCCGGTCAGGACCGCGGACGCGGCGCCGAGCAGTTCCACGGTCCCGTCCGCACCGAGCAGGGCGAACAGGTTGCCCCCGGCCAGCATCGCGCCCGCCCCGATCGAGGCCAGCGTCGCGCCGCGCCGCAGGGCGACGTCGAGATGCGCGCCCCGCTGGATGCGCCAGAGCGGGCCGGCCGGCAGCGCCGACAGGGTGCGCCCGAGGCAGGCCGGGTAGTCGACGAGGCGGTGCAGGGCGAGCGGCCCGTCACCAGCTGCGCGCCAGATCGCGACCGCGCCGGGCCAGGGCTCGGCCGCCACCGCGCAGGACTGAAGGACCGTGGGGTCGCCGCGGTCGACCGGCAGGTCGAGGGCGACGGCGAGCGGCGGTCCGGGAAAGGCGGGCGGCGCCACCGCCGCCTGGGCCATCGCGCGGGGCAGCCCGCGCCCGGGCCCCGCCCGGGGCGGCACCCCGCTCGCCTCGATCCGGCGGCCCGTGGGCGCGTCGTCGATCCGGTCGATCCGGCGCAGGACCGCGCCGCCGGGCACGTCGGCCGGGACCGCCAGGAGGTCGCCGGGCTCCAGCTCGACCCGGCGCGGGCTCAGCGTGAACACCGCGTTGTCGCGGGCCGCGATCAGCCGGTCGAGCAGCGCCTCGGCCAAGCCGTCGGCGATCTCCCGGCGGGTGACGATCGCCGCCTCGATCCGGGTCTCGCGCCGCCGCAGGCCGGCGGGCCGCACGGCCGAGGCCGCGGCGCGCCGGTAATCCGGGCTCTCGGCATCGGTGATCGCGAGGTCCACGGAGCGCGGCAGGGCACTCTCCTCGGCCCGGACCTGGTGCAGGACCGGCCGCTCCTCCGACAGCCGGACGAGGTCGGTCTCGGCCAGGATCACGGGCCGGTCGCGCCGGGGACCGCGCAGCCGCAGGGTCCCGGCCACCGCCGAGACGTCGAGGCCGTAGACCTCCGCCAGGGTCTCCAGGGCGCCGCGCGCCGTGAGCGGCCGGTCGATCACGTAGCCGTCGAGATAGGCGGCGGCCTCCACGGAGACCGGCGCGTCGAACCCGAAATCCGCGAGGATCCGCTGGACCAGCAGGTCGAGGTCGCAGCCCTCGATCCGGCCGGTGATCCAGTGGCCGACCCGCCAGTTGGCGGCGTCGGCCCAGACGCCGCGCACCGTCGGGAAGGCCGGGAAGGGCCGCGCGTCCCAGGCCCAGACGAAGATCCCGTCGGGATCGACCATGCGGCCGCCGTAGACCGGCGAGACCGGGTTGTCGGCTTCCCGGAAGCCCGGCACGGCCGGGTCGAACCGCGCGATCACGGCCTCCAGCCCGCGGAGCTGGATCAGCTCGTCGCGCAGGGCGCGGGATTCCGGCGGGAAGGCGCTCTCGGACGATTTCGGGTCCGGGAAGACGTTGGGGCCGTTGGTGCCCTTGTCCACCGCCGGAACGCCGATCTCGGTGAGCCAGATCGGCTTGCCGGCCGGCACCCAGGCGGTGGTGCGGGTCTCGACGCCGCCGTCGCGCTCCACGTGCGGGCTCGACCACCACGCGACGAGGTCCTTGGCCCGGTAGATCCAGGGCTTGCCGGCGGCGCCGTCGGTGATCGGCCGGCGGGCCTGGGCGGCGCGGTCGGCCGCGTCGGCGTAGTACCAGTCGAAGGCCTCGCCGGACGCGCCCCGGGCCTTCAGATAGGCCCGGTCGGCGATGTCGCCCGTCACCGCGAGGTCGGCGTGGTCCGGGTCGTCGCGCCAGTCGGAGACGGGCGGGTACCAGTCGATCCCGACGGCGCCGATATGCGGGTCGGCGAACAGGTCGTCGAGGGGGAAGCGGACGGTGGCGCCGCCGTCGCCCACATGGGCGCCGTACTCGGTCCAGTCCGCCGCGTAGACCAGGGTGACGGCCGGGCCGAGGCGGTCGCGGAGCGCGGCGGCGAGGTCGCGCAGGGCCCGCACTGCCGGGTAGCCGGCCGCGCCGCGCACCCGGGTCAGGCCGACGAGCTCGCTGCCGATCACGAAGGCCGCGAGGGGCGCGCCCGAGGCCGCCCAGCCGGCCGCGAGGTCTGCGTAGTGCAGGACCGCGTCGCGGTAGCCACCCGCGAAGAAGGCCGCGACCTGCGCGTCGGCCGCGGCGGTCCCGTCCGGGCTCCCCGGAAGGCCCGGGGCCGGATCGCAGGTGATGCGGCCGCGCCAGGGATAGGCGGGCTGCACGGCGCCGGGGGCGTGCGGATCGGGGAGCGCGTTGCCGGCCGGCACGTCCATCATGACGAACGGGTAGAGCGACACCGCCAGCCCCCGGCGCGCCAGCTCGGCGATCAGCCGGGTCAGGCCCGCATCCGCCGGCGTGCCGCCGTAGGCCGGGCTGCCGTCCGGCAGGGTCGAGACCGTCTCGGCCCGGTCGCGGGCGATCCCGGCGACGCGCCAATCCTCCGGCCGGGCGCGCTTGTCGGCGGCCTCGACCTTGGGCACGACCCGGCAGGATCCCGCCCGCAGGTCGGTGCCGAACCACGTCGCCACCACGGCGACCCGGCGCAGATTCGGGCAGAGCGCCTGGAGCGCGTCGAGGGAGGCGATCACGTCGGTGCCGCGCTGGAGCTGGTGCCGGTTGGCGGCCTCGGTGCGGCCGAGCCCGAGATCGACCGTGACGCGGTCCGGATCGAGGCCGAACTCGCTGGCGCCGGGGATCAGGTCGACGGCGCGCACGCGGTCGAACAGGCCGTTGACCGGGCGGATCACCTCGAAGGCGAATTGCGGGACGCGGTTGCCGAAGGCCGCGAGGGCGAGGTTCTCGAACACCGCGTAGGCGAGGCCGCGATAGGCGGGCGCATTCTCGGCGTCCTCCTTGGCGACGATCAGCGGGTCCGGCTCCTGGCCGGGGCCGCCGGTATGGACCCGCAGGGTCAGGCCGGCCTGGTCGATCTCCCGCCCGTCCGCCCAGATCCGGCGGACGCAGGCGATCTCGCCCTCGCACAGCCCGACCGCGAGGTTGGCGAAGTAGCTGTAGCGGGTGGTGACGGTCCTCGGGCCGCCCGCGAGCCCGCCCAGGCTCTTGGCGGGCGCGGCCGCGCGGGCGACGGTGGTGTTGGCGACCTCCAGCGGTCGGGTCGCCCAGATCAGGGTGCCGCCGATCCGCGCCCGCCCGTAGACCCGCGGGATCGGATCGCCCTCGGTGGAGGTGAGCCCGGCGACGTCGGCGAGCCGCGGCCCCTCGACGAAGCGCGCGTGCCGCCCGGACCCCGACAGGGCGCCGCCGAGGGCCGCGCCCGCGACGGAGCCGAGCGCGCGCCCGACCAGGCCGCCGATCGGGCCTCCGAGGGCGGTGCCGACCGCCGCGCCGGCCGAGGACAGGATCAGCGTCGCCATGGCGGGGCTCCGGATCTGATGGCGGTATCGCGTGGACGGGTTGCCGGTCCGTATCCGATCGGATACGTTCGACCGGTGACGACGATCCTGCTGTCCGACACCGTCCGGACTTGGCTCACGGGCCTGAAGGATCACCGCGCCGGGGCGCGCATCGCGGCACGTATCCGCAGCGCGGGGCTCGGCAATTTCGGGGATGCCGAACCGGTCGGGGCAGGTGTGTTCGAGATGCGGATCCCGTATGGCCCGGGCTTTCGCGTGTACTATGTCCGACGCGGCGAGGTAACGTACCTGCTCCTGTGCGGCGGCGATAAGTCCAGCCAGACCCGGGACATTCAGAGGGCCAAATCCATGGCCGCCTCTCTCGACGGAATCACCTGATGCGTTTCACACCGTTCGACGCCTCGGAATTCCTCGACAGTGAGGAGGCGATTGCCGAATACCTGGCGGCGGCGCTCGACGACCCCGACCCCGAGCTGTTCATCGCGGCCCTGGGCGATGTCGCGAAGGCACGCGGCATGGCGCAGATCGCCCGGGAAGCGGGTGTCGGTCGGGAGAGCCTCTACAAGGCGCTGACGCCGGGCTCGAAGCTCCGCTACGAGACGGTCCGCAAGATCATGGACGTGCTCGGCGTCAAGCTCACCGTATCGACGCGTTCCTCGTAGGCGCCGCAGCGCGCCGGAAACCGGAACACCCCCGTCGCGTGCCGCCGCCACCATCCGGTGAGCGCGACCTCGGTGACGGCGGCCCCGTCGTGGGCGTGGATCATCGCGCCGGCGCCGGTGGCGATGGCGCAGTGGCGGGCCGGCAGGTGGCGGCGGAAGGCGAAGAGCAGGACGTCGCCCGGCCGCGGCGCCAGGTCCGCCAGGGGTCCGGGCACCGGCACGAGGTGGCGGGCGGCCGCCTCGGTGAGCGGGTCGGTCCCGGGCGCGGCCGATTCCGCCCAGGTGCCGGAATAGGGCGGCGGCACCTCCGGCTCGGCGCCGTAGAGCCCGCGCCAGACCCCGCGCAGCAGGCCCAGGCAGTCGCAGCCCACGCCGCGCAGCGACGCCTGGTGGCGGTAGGGCGTGCCCAGCCAGAGCCGCGCCTCGCCGAGCGCCGCAACACCGATATCTCGGCCGATCTCGCGCCGCAGCGCGCTCATCGGTAGAGACTCCCGCCGTCGAGGATGGGGTCCGAGCCGGGGACCGCCCGCATGACCGCGTCGTTGCCGGGCATGTGCGGGAAGCCCTGGAAATTGACCGCGTTGGCGAAGCGGTCGCGGCAGGTGGCGAGGCGCTTGTCGCACCCGGCCGTCAGGCTGAACCCGTCGCCGGCGGCGACCGGCCGGGGCGGCACCGTCCAGAGCTCGATCAGCGGCCCGAGCTGGAGGCGCACGTCCGCCGCGAGCCCGGCATTGGCGCCCGTCGTCCAGGTCAGGCGCCCGCCGGTGAACAGGCCGTCCGCGAAGGACCCGGCGAGCGCCGCCGCGAGCGTGGCCGGCTCCGGGACGCCGCTCACCCGGCCGGCCTTCGTCCACGCGGCGCGGTCCACCCGGCATCGGGCATCGCCGAGATCGGCGCCGCAGGTCGCCCGGTAGGTGCGGCCCCGCTCGGCGCCGAGCCGGTGCGCGAGGCCGCGCAGCTCCGCCACGAAGGCGTCGCCGTCCCGGCGCACCTCGCCGATCGTGGCGAGGTCGAGGAGGAGCCGGGTCTCGGGGCTGCTCCAGTCGACCAGCCAGGTCTCCACGGCGGCGCCGTCGTAGAGGCCGCCGGCGATGTCCGCCTCGGTGAGCCCGAGGCCGCTGAGCGCTCCCGCCACGTCGCCGCCCGAGACCGCGAAGCCGAGCTCGGCACTGGCCTCGGCCGCCTCCAGCCCGGTGCGGGCGGCGTGGACGAGGCCCGCGACGGTCAGGTCGCGGTCGTGGTCAGTGAAGCCGAGGGCGAGCCCGTCCCGCCGCCGCAGGGACCAGCAGCGGCACAGGGTGGTCACCCCGCCGGCGAGATGGGCCGCGAAGGCCTCCGGGATGTCGCGCATGGCGTCACGCCTCCTCAGGGCACGATCTCGACGAGCGGCACCTTCGGGATCTCCCCGGCCGTGAAGGCAGCGAGGTCGATGGTCAGCGCGTCGGTGTCGAACCGGACCGGCACGTCGAAGGCGAAGCCCGCCGTCACGGCGGCGCCGGGCGGCGGGACGCGGCCCGCCGCGAAGGTGACGAGGCCGGTCGTCGGGTCGCACGCGAAGGCGCCGGGCTCGACCTCCCGGCCCGCCACCGCCACACGGACGCTGCCGGCCACCGGCTTGGCGATCCGGCGGCGATAGGGCGCGAAGCCGGACCCGTAGGTCTTGACCAGCGGGAAGGACGCGGTGGCGCCGTCGCCGGTGCCGAGCGGCTGGTCGAAGGGACCCGTCGGCCGGCCGGGCGGCCCGGAGCGGTCGTCGACCCGGTCGCGGAACCGGAATCCGTAGAGCCGCCCGCGCCGCTCCTCGAAGAAGGCCAGCACGGCGTGCAGGGCGTCGAGGCCGCGCATCCCGAACCCGGCCTCGTAGCGGCGGCGAGAATCGGCCCAGCGGCCGTTCCGGTGCTCCCGGCCCGAGGCCAGGGTCACGATCTCGGTGAGCCGCTGCGGACCCCCGCCGGCGCGCAGGGAAACGTCGAGTGGGAACAGCACCTCGTGGAAGTCGTCGGCCATGACGGGCCTCTCCGGTTCGGGTGGCGACAGGGCCGCGCCGGTCTTCCGGGGCGTCACCGTCATCGCGAGCGCAGCGACGCGACCCCGGGCAGCGCGACATCCGTAACCGTGGCGCTCCGGGATCGCTTCGCTCCGCCCGCGAGGACGGAGGCCGGGCCGCAGATCCCGCGCGGCGCCCGGGGAACGGGATCGCTGCCGGATCGGAGCAGCTGAAAAAAGTCTTCCGAGAGGCGCCGGAAAATCAAAAGCGCCGTTCATCGACACGGGACGGCAGGTGATCGAAGATCGCCGCACCGAAGCGGATGTTTTCCGAAGTCCTCTCAATCCGCACATCTCGGTTCACCGCGCGATCCGCACGACGCGGCGCCGTTCTGCCAGGGAAACCTTCCGATGAGCGCCACCCCCCAGCCCCTGCACGCATCCGCCCCCGCCCTCGACATCCGCCGCGTCGCCGGCCGCATCGGCGCGGAGATCCGCGGCGTCGCCCTCTCGGGAGACTTGGACGACGGGACGGTCGCGGCGATCCGGCAGGCGCTGAACACCCACAAGGTGGTGTTCTTCCGCGACCAGGACCTCGACGAGACCGGGCAGGAGGCCTTCGGCCGGCGCCTCGGCGACCTCGTCCCGCATCCGACCGTGCCCTCCCTCGCCGGCACGGCGGGAATCCTCGACATCGACGGCAGCCGGGGCGAGCGGGCGAGTTCCTGGCACACCGACGTGACCTTCGTGCCGGCCTACCCGGCGCTCTCGATCCTGCGGGCCGTGACGCTGCCGCCCCACGGCGGCGACACGCTCTGGGCCAACACGGCGGCGGCCTACGCGGACCTGCCCGAGCCCCTGCGCGACCTCGCCGACAAGCTCTGGGCGCTGCACTCGAACGTCTACGACTATGTCGGCGGCCGGGTGAACGTGTCGGAGGCCGGGCGGCGGCGCTACGACGAGGTGTTCACCAGGACCGTGTTCGAGACCGAGCACCCGCTGGTCCACGTCCACCCGGAGACCGGGGAGCGCTCGCTGATCGTCGGCCACTTCATCCAGCGGATTCTGGGCCTGACCACCGCGGATTCGCAGCACCTGCTGGCGATCTTCCACGACCACGCGACCCGGCCCGAGAACACCGTGCGCTGGTCGTGGCGGACGGGCGACGTGGCGATCTGGGACAACCGCGCCACGGTCCACCGGGCGGTGGACGATTACGGCGAGGCGCCCCGCGTGGTCCGCCGCGTGACGATCCAGGGCGTCGCGCCGGTGAGCGTCGACGGCCGCACCAGCCGGGCGCGGGAGACGGAGGCGCGCAGGGCGGCATGAGCTGTGGCCGCGCGCGCCTCAGGTCGCCCGCTGGCCGCGCGCCACCGCCCGGGCGAGGCTCGCGGTCACCTGCGCCTCGGAGCGGCGGAACGCCCCCGGATCGGGGGTCGCGATGTTGACCGTCACGGAGACCGGCCGCGCCGCGGCGCCGCCCGCGGCCACGCCGAGGCGGCCGTCCGGCCCGCGGCCGAGGGGGAGGATCGCCTCGGGGCCGGCCTCGCCCATGAGGCCGGCGCCGCCCGCCATGGGGAAGTAGGTCGGCGCGGCCACGACGCCGCCGGCGGCGAAGGGCTGGACGCGGCCGCCCCGGAACACGCCCCCGCGGGCGAAGCCCGTCTCCGCGCCGGAGCCCAGCATCGCGCCGATCAGGCCCGTGAGGCCCGCCTGAATCGGCCCGGCCGCCGCCCGCGCCGCCACGCCGGCGAGGCGCGCCCCGATGGTGCCGAGCACGCCGTCGAGGCTGCGGCCGGACGCGGCCCCGCGGGTCAGGGCGGTGTCGAGGCTGCGGCCGAAGCTCTGCGCCAGCCGGTCCAGGGTCTCGAGCTGCCGGATCCGGTCGTCGGACAGCGGGTCCCCCTGCGGGTCGGTCTCGGCCATGGCGGTGCCTCAGGGTGGGTCGGGATGCGCGGCGAGGAGCCGCGCGAAGGCGGCGCGGGACAGCGGCTCCGAGCCGGCGCGCCGGCCGAGCGCCGCGGCGAACTCCCGCGGCGTCGCCGACCAGAAATCGCGGGGCCGCCAGCCCAGCGCGCCGAGGCCGAGGGAGAGGGCGTCGTCCCAGGGGAAGCGGCCCGGGGCCGGACGCGGCGGCGGGGCCGCGTCCGGCCCTAGGGAGGGTTTGCCGGGCCCGGTGCCTCCCCGCCCGGCGCTTCCCCGAAGGCCGCCGCCAGGACGTCGCCCAGGGCGGCCGAGACGGCGTCGAGCCCGCCCGCCAGCGGCAGCCGCGCCACCGCCGCGTCGTCGAGGTCGTGGCCGCCGCCCCGCAGGGCGACTCCCAGGAGGGCGATCAGGTCGCGGGCCGAGACGCGCCCGCCGGCGAAGCGCGCGGCGAGGCCCGCGAGGTCGCCGGCCTGGAGCGCGGTCTCCAGCTCGGCGAGCGCGCCGAGGGTGAGGCAGAGCGTGTAGCGCCGCCCGCCGAGGGTGAGCGGCACCTCGCCGCGGATCCGGTTGGCCACGGCGCTCAGACCGCCGCGAAGGCGAGCGCGCCGCCGGATTCGAGGCTCATGTCGAAGGTGACCTCGCCGGCATGGTCGCCCCGGTACTCCAGGCTCGCGATCTGGAACGGCCCCTCCAGGATCCCGAAGGCCGGGATCACGATCTGGAACACCTCGACCGCGCCCTCGAAGAACAGCAGGCGCAGGCGCGCGTCCGAGGCCTGGTCGCGGAACACGCCCGAGCCGGCGATCGCGGCCCGCCGCACCCCGGCCCCGGCGAGCAGCTCGCGCCAGCGCCCGGCGGAATCGGCGTTGGTGACGTCGACGGTCTCGGCGTTGAGGGTGATCTGGCGGCTGCGCAGGCCCGCCACCGCCACGAAGCCGCCCGCACCGTCGCCGGCCCGGATCAGCAGGTCCTTGCCCTTCTGCGCGCCCATCGGCACCCTCCTCACATGTTCTCGGTGACGGCCTCGACCGTCAGGGTCGCCCTGGCCTCGCCGGTCCGGGCGTCGCGCCGGGTGCGGACGGCCCGCACCCGGAGGGTCACGAGCCGGCAGCCGGCCAGCGGCAGGACGAGGGGCGTCGGGGCGTCCCGGAGGAGCGCCGCCATGCGCGAAGCGGCGTCGAGGGCGGTACGCACCGAGCCCGCCTGGGCGATCACCGCGATCGCGTGGCTGTGCCGGTGGCGCTCGGCGCCGTCGACGGATTCGTCCGCGATCTCGGCGTCGCCGAACAGCGCGTAGACCGGGAGCGTGCCCCGCGGCGGCTCGTCGTAGAGCCGGACGCGTCCGCCCAGCAGGGCGGCCAGGGCGGCGTCGGCGGCGAAGCGGGCGATCAGGCCGGCGCGGAGCGCCAGGAGCGGGCCGGGATCGCTCACGACCGGCCCTCCCCGGGCAGTTCCTCGACGTGGCAGATCAGGTCGCGGCCCCGCGCGTCGGGCTCGGCGACGGCGCGGATCGCGAAGCGGCGCGGCCCGGCGGCGAGCCGCATGGTCGGGTCGAGCGCGGCTCGGCCCCGCAGGGTGACGCGGTAGGCGGGCCGCGTGTCGGTGCGGCCGCCGGCCGTTCGGTCGGCGAGTCCCGCCGGGGCGATCGCGCCCCACAGGACCGGGCCGGCCACGTAACGGCGCAGCACGCCCCCGAACCCGTCGGGCTCCTCCAGGGGCCGCTCGAGCACGAAGCGGCGCCGCCGCGCGCCGAGGGGCGGGCGTTGGAACGAGGTCGCCATCGGGGCAGCTCCGGGTGCGAGGATCACAGCCGCAGGCGCCGGAACGGCGCGCCGAGCGCGGCGGCGTCGGTGCGGGCGGCGTCGGGCTCGTCGCCGCGACGCTCGTAGCGGGCGGCGGCGAGGCGCAGGATCGCGAGGCGCAGGGGCTCGGGGAGCGGCGGCCCGTCGCCGCCGTACCCGGCCGCGACCTCGATCAGGATGGTGCGGCCGGCGGGATCCGGCGCGGCCGGATCCACCTGCAGGGACGGTGCCCCGTCCGGGTCGGGGCCGAGGCGCACCAGCCCGGCGTCGAGGTCGGTGACGCCTCCGGACGGGTCCGCGAGGCCGGCGCGGAGGATCGCGACCAGCGGGCTCAGGGGCAGCGGCACCTGCCCGTCCGGCGGCCAGGCCGTCAGGGCGATCCGGTACCGGACCGGGACCAGGATCCGCCGGGTCTCGATCTCCAGGCTCGCGCGGGCCGCCGCGATCAGGGCCTGGAGCAGGCCGTCCTCGTCGGCGCCCGCGTCGGAGTCGACGCGCAGGTAGGCGCGCAGGTCGGGCACGCCCACCGGCTCGACGGCGGCGGCGGCGATGCGTAACGGGATCATCGCGCGTCTCTCTGCAGGTGGTCCGATGCCGATCCCGAAGTGCCACCCGGCGGCCCGCGCCGCGCGGGTAGCGACCGTCACGGCGATCCTGATGGCGATCCCGGCGCTCGCGGCCGTCCCGGCGCGGGCGGTGGTCGGCGGCACCGAGGCGCCGGCCGGCGGGGCCGTGATGATCCTGTCGTCGAAGGGCGGCGTCTGCACCGGCGTGGTGCTCGCCCCCGACACGATGCTGACCGCCGGCCACTGCCTCGCCGACGCCAAGGAGCACCGCGTCCATTTCCGCGACGCCGCCGGTGCGCCGGTGCTCGTCGACGTCACCGCCCAGGCGGTCCATCCGGGCTACGACGCCGGCGCGGCCGCTTCCCGGCGGCGCTCCGTCGATCTCGCGCTGCTGCGCACCGAGACGCCGCTGCCGCCGCGCTTCGCGCCCGTGACCCTGAGCGCCGCCCCGGCGCGGGCGGGCGAGACCCTGACCCTGTCGGGCTACGGCGCGGCCAAGCCCGGCGACCCGCGCTCCACCGGCACCTACCGCAGCCTCGGCCTGCCGGTGATCGAGCCCTACGGGCCGAGCCGCATCCTGGTCTGGCTGAAAGGCGCGGGCGGCGGCGCCTGCCAGGGCGATTCCGGCGGCCCGATCGCGGGACCGGACGGGGCGGTGCTGGCCCTGTCGGCCTGGATCGGGGGCGCCTGCGGCGGCCTCACCCAGGGCGTCCTGGTGGGGCCGCAACGGGGCTGGATCGACCGCGTGCTCGACGGCTGGGACCGGACGGCGCGCTGGGCGCAGTAGCGGCGCGGCGCCGCGTGCGCAGGGAACCTCAGCTTGGCCGGGCTATTGCCTTGCTCTAGGCTCACTCGATCTGGGGCCCCTCGCCCCAGGCTCCCTCGGCGCCGCCTCCGGCGTCCCCCACCCGCGCCCGCGCGCGCCCGGAGTTCCCGATGTCCCCTCGCCCGATCCGGAAGGCCGGCCCCCGCGAGCGCAGCCTGCGCGGCGGCCTGTGGGGCGGGCTCCTGGGCCTGTCGCTGCTCGGCGCCCTCGGCGGCCTGCTGCCCACGCCCGCCGCGGCGGTGATCAACGGCACGACGACGCGGGACCCGAACGGGGCGCGCAGCTTCGTGGTGCGGATCGAGAGCACCGAGGGCGAGATCTGCTCGGGGACCCTGATCGCCCCGGACCTCGTGCTGAGCGCGGCCCACTGCGTGATGCGGCCGGCCGGCTACACGGTGATCAGCGTCGACCGGAACTTCCGCCAGCACCGGACCGCGGTGATCACCGCCTCCATGCACCCCGACTTCGTGCCCGGGACGACCCCCGAGGACCAGCCCGGCGTCGACCTGGCGCTGCTCAAGCTCGAGCGCCCGCTCGGCGACGACTACGTGCCCCTCGATCCCCGGGGCGCGGGCTCGATCACCGACGGGCAGCCCGTGGACATCGCGGGCTTCGGCGTGGTGGCCGAGAACCGGCGGAACTCGGCGCGCATCCTGCGGCTCGCCCACCTCGTGTCGATCGGCTCGCTCCAGGTCGCCAACAGGGTCACCGTCGTCACCGATCGGCGGCGCATGGCCGAGACCTCGGGCGCCGGCGCCTGCCTGGGCGATTCCGGCGGCCCGATCCTGACCGGCGGCCCCGGCGGCTACCGGATCGTCGGCGTGGTGAGCTGGTCGAGCGGCGCCCTGCAGCAGGGCGCGCGCCGGACCGCCTGCGGCGGCTTCACCGCCGTGACCCCGGTGGCCGAGCATGCCGGCTGGATCGCCGCGCGCACGGCGGAACTGTCGCGCATCCAGGTCGGCGACGCCCTGCCCCGCGGCAACCGGTCCGACTGGATGGCCCGCCCAGGCCGCCGCCGCTGAGGGGCCTGACCGCGGCCCGACCGCGGCAAAGCCGCTGCCCGCCCTCGGATCCTTCGCGCCTGCGGGAACCCGGAGGCCGATCGGCACTTTTCGCATCCGAACCTTCCCGGCTCACGGAGCGAGAGCATGGCCGACACCGGCACCAGCAACACCCCGCGGACGCACAAGACCCGCAACAACACCGACTCGAACGCCAAGAAGGTCTCGATCGAGGCGCTCAACGCCCGGCTCGCGGACGGCATCGACCTCGCGCTGGCGATCAAGCAGGCCCACTGGAACCTTAAGGGGCCGCAGTTCATCGGCGTCCACGAGATGCTCGACGGGTTCCGCACCCAGCTCGACGAGCTGAACGACAGCGTCGCCGAGCGCGCGGTCCAGCTCGGCGCCACGGCCTTCGGCTCGACCCAGGCGGTCGCCGAGCGCACCAAGCTGCCGGCCTACCCGACCGGCATCTACGCCATCGCCGACCACATCGCCGCGCTGATCGACAGCTACGCCGCCTACGCCAACGCGGTCCGGCAGAACATCGACGAGACCGACGAGGCGGGCGACCCCGACACGGCCGACCTGTTCACCGAGATCTCGCGGGCGGTCGACAAGCACCTCTGGTTCCTCGAGGCGCACGTGCAGGAGCCGACCGGCACCCTGCGCGACGGCAACGCGGGCCGCTGAGCGCGGCGCCCCGCCTTCGGGCGGGGCGCGACCCGACGCGATCGGGGATACGAAAATGCCCGGCCGCGAGGCCGGGCTCAGTGGGGTCCCTTTGCACGGGGACATCAGAACCGGGAAGCTTTGGAGAGCGAACCGGTCCCGATCGGGGATCAGAAGTCGCGCTGGACGCGGAAGCGGAAGGTGGAGACGCTGTCCGCTGTCGTGGTCCGCGGCACGAAGGTGCCGTTGTTGATGCCGGCGACGTTCGCGTAGGCCGTCGGGCTCTTGTCGCGGTCGATCACGCGGCCGTTCTTGACGCCGATCTGGGTGTAGAAGCCCTCGACACCGATATCGAGGTCCTTGACCGGCGACCAGATGATGCTGCCGCCCGCCACGAACTGGTAGGTGTCGCGCAGCGCCTCGCTGAGCTGGTAGAACCGGCTGCCCGGCACGCCGACGCCGTTCACGCCGAAGGAGTTGGCACCGGCCGGATTGGACAGCGCGAAGGCCGCGCCCTGGGCCAGACGGGCGCCGCTGCTGTAGCTCATCTCACCGTACGACCCGAAGAAGGCCGAGCGCCACTCCGGCGTCCAGTAGTGGAGGTACGAGGCCGTCGCGGTGAAGCTGGTCGACTGCTCCAGCTGACCCGTGAACGGGTTGAGCGTCGCGTCGTTGAAGTACTGCGCGAACTTCTGGCCCTGGATGGTCGTCGGGTTCTGCGAGTAGCAGCCGCTGAACGCGCAGTAGCCGGTGTACATCTGCGAGCCGGAGCCGTAGGCGCCCTGCAGGTAGAGGGCGTCGCCCGGCGCGATGAACGGCGTGTTGATCTTCAGGCCGCCCTGCACCGCCCAGCCGTACGAGTTGCTGGTGTGGGGGATGCTGATGTTCGAGCCGGTGCCGGTGCCGGCGCCGTTGGCCACGTTGCCGACGTTCAGCTCGTGGACGGCCGCCGACAGCTGCGCCGAACCCCAGGCCTGGTCGAGGCGCAGGGCGCCGACGACGTCGGGCATGCGCGAGCGCTGGATCACGTCGACGAAGCTGTACCGGGTCGGCACGCCGTTGGTGTAGCCGATGAACACCTCGGCCGGAGCGTTCGTCTGAGCGAAATTGACGATGTTGGAGTTGTTCGTCACGCCGGCCGGATTGTTGGTCTGCGAGAAGATCGGGCTGCGGCGGAAGACCGGGTCTTCCGCCGAGATCGTGGCGGACAGGCCGTTGCCGAGCGTGGCCGTGTAGGCGAGCAGGTTGGTCGAGGCGATGTCGGAGCCGAGCGTGGCGCCGGCGAACTCGAAGTCGTGGGCGTAGAAGTCGAAGAACGACGAGGCGCGACCGGCGGTCATGCCGGCGAACTGGATGAAGGCCTTGTCGACGTTCACGAACTGCGAGGCGCGGCCGAACTGGTCGATGCCGAGAGCCGGGAAGGCCTGGCCGATGCGCTGCTGGGTGCCCGACTGGCCGACGCCGGAATAGCCGGTGCGGGATCCGGCATCGAGGCGCACGAAGGCGCGCAGGGTGCCGTAGGCGGTCTGGGTGCGGGCATCGAGGTTGATGCGCATCCGGCCCTGGTAGCCCGACGTATCACCGACGTTCGAGCCGTTCTGCCGCGAGTAGCTGGTCATGTAGCCGCCCTCGAACCGGGCGCGGCCGGAGAGACGTAGGCAAGTGTCGGTGCCGGGGATGTAGAAGAAGCCGGCGCCGTACGCGCCGCAGACGCGGACGTACTCGATCGGGACAGCCTTCTTGACCGGCAGATCAGCCGCCTGCGCTGCGCTCGCCGCGGACAGAGCCGCGGCGGAACAGAGGAGCGTGTGCTTCAAGATCCTCATCGATTTCCCCAAAACGTCGAGACCCATATTGGAGACAGCATTCAGCCACGCAGGCCGCGCTGCTATTATTTGTTTCGGCCGAATTGATTCGTCTTGCCGATGAGCTCTGGTTCTTTCGAGCTCTTGTTCGAATAAGTTCCCGCAAATGGCCGCAGCCATCAATCCCAAATCGGAACGGCCACCCGTGCCGATGTATTCGGTGGCCACGCGGCCACATAAAAATGATCTTGTTTGTCCGACGGAAACAGACACAGCACGAGCGTTTCGGCTGGAAAGCGTACTAACAGACCATGTTTCTAGCAGAAACACTGTACTTCCCTGACAGATCGTATTGATCTACCGGAAACGAAGGGGTATTCGGCCGTCGAGCCCTCACGGGCCGGCTCGGACGCGGATCCGATCGCCCTGCAGGATGGCGCCGCGCCGGGCGGTGCGCGGGCCCCGCAGCGACGGACGTCTGCCGACGGGACCGGACCCGGACGGCTCGGTATCGAGAGGCGGAGCCGGGGTCCCGGTCCCCTCTCACCCCATCGGGTCGACCGGCACGGC
Organism: Methylobacterium sp. NPDC080182; assembly: GCF_050281105.1. Lineage (NCBI taxonomy): Bacteria > Pseudomonadati > Pseudomonadota > Alphaproteobacteria > Hyphomicrobiales > Methylobacteriaceae > Methylobacterium > Methylobacterium sp. NPDC080182. Next base: position 165,294 of record NZ_JBNNWO010000001.1, on the reverse strand, counting down.
CGGTCGGCCCTAGGCGAGCCGCCCATGCGCAGCGCTTCGTTTCATCCCGTCCCACGCCCGAGTCGTCCGCGTACCGTTTCAGCGTTTCCATGATTTCCGCGCGTCCGCCCGAGCGGATCCGCGTCATGCAGCCCTTGAAATTGTGAGACGTCAGTGGAAATCGATCTTGAGACATATTATCAGGCGGCCAGAACCGGCAGTCTGGCCTGTATTCGCTCGCTCGACCCGATCTACGGCGAGCGCTTCTTCTTCCTGCGCGTCCGCGAGGTGCGGAACGGCCGCATCGCCACCGCGCGCGGGATCTTCTGGGCGGTCAACGGCGAGAAATGCGATCCGGGCTGGGGCGGGGACGCGCACGCGCTGGTCGTCCCGACCCTGGCGCTCCTCGAGATGATCGAGCCGAACCTGGAGCGGATGGCGCAGTTCGGCGTCGACCGGCGGTTCGAGATCGCCGTGGCGCGGGCCGTGCTGGAGGGCCGCCTCACCGAGATGCCGGAGATGCCGCAGCCGCCGGTTCCGACCCTCAAGGAGGCGCAGGCCGAGCTGCAGGCCGCGATGGCCTACTGGGAGGCCGTGGACGTCCGCGAGGCGAAGCCCGGCACCTCGGTGCGGATCCGCCGGGAGGCCAGCGAGCGGCTGGTCACCGCCCGCACCAATCTCGAGCGGGCCAAGCAGCAGGCCGGGCGGCTCGCGAGCTGCGGCGACCGCGCGGGCTGCCCCGGCTAGGGTCGCCGCCGCGCGTCAGGAGAACTTCAGGAGCTTGAGCGCGTCGAAATCCTGCACCCCGCCGCCGACGCGCTTGGTGGTGTAGAACAGCACGTAGGGCTTGGCCGAGTACGGGTCGCGCAGCACCCGCATCCCGGTCCGGTCGACCACGAGGTAGCCCCGGCGGAAGTCGCCGAAGGCCACCGACAGGCTGTCCTTGGCGAGGTCCGGCATCGCCTCGGCCTCGGTGACCGGGAAGCCGACCAGCGTCGCGGACCGGCCGGCGGCGAGGGGCGGCTGCCAGAGATAGTTGCCCTCCGAATCCTTGAACTTGCGGATCGTGCTCTGGGTGCGCCGGTTCATGACGAAGCCGGCATTCTGCCGGTAGGCCGCCCGCAGCCCGTAGATCAGGTCGAACAGCGCGTCCCCTGGGCTCGCCGACGGGAAGGCCCCGGCCGTCCCGGTGGCGACCGTGCCGATCTTGCCCGGCACCCAGGCGGCGTTGGCGACCGTGTCGTAGCTCAGGAAGCCCCGCGGGCGGCTCGCGCCGTTGCCGGACACGAAGGCGACGCCCTCCTGCTCGGCGAAGGCCGTCTCCACCTCGGCCGAGAGCCACGCGTCGAGATCGACCACGGAATCGTCGAGGAGCGTCTGGGTGGCGGCCGGCATCGCGTAGAGCTCCATCGCGGGGAACGCGATCTCCGACAGGGCCGGCGCGGCGGTCTCGGGGCGCGGCGCGGTCTCGGCGGCCCAGCCGGTGACCGGCGCGCCCACCGAGACGGCGCGCTTGTACTGGGCGCCCGAGATCGGCTGCACGCTGGCGATCGACCGGATCGGCGAGACCTGCCCGAGGCGCGCGAGCACGGTCCGCTCGATCGTGTCGGGGACGAGGTAGCCGCCGTCGGGCCCGGAGCCGGCCGAGAGCGCCTTGGCCTCCAGGCGCTTGAGCCCGGCGCTCTCGCCCGCCCGGACGTAGAGGTCGAAGGCGGCCTTGTGCTCGTGCGCGGCCCCCGTCTCCCGGACGTCCGGCTGCCCGAGGGGCGGCCGGGCCCGCTCCAGGGCGATGCGGTCGAGCCGGGTGCGGGCGGCGTCGAGGGCCGCGTCGATCCGGGCGAGCTTCTCCTCGGTGAGCACGTCGACGCCGAGGCGGCCCTCGATCCGGTCGATCCGCGCGTCGTTCGTCTCCTTGAAGGCCGCGAAGGCGGCGGCGAGCTCGTCCAGGGCGGAGCGGACCGGGCCGCCGTCGGAATGGGCGGCCTTGTTCTCCAGCGGCGGCAGGCCGCCCAGCGGGGCGGGATCGGCGATCGGGGTCTGGGCGTCCATGATGGGCCTCGTCGGGGGTGGAAGTCAGGACCGCGCGGCCGGCAGCGGCCGAGCGGCAGGTCTCGCGGCGGGTCCGAGGGCGCCCGGCGGCGCGATCAGGCCGGCGAGGCCGCGGATCGCGTCGGCCTCCGGGTCCGGAGCCGGGATCGACGCGGGGCTCGCCCTGGCCCCCGGCTGCAGCGGGAAGGTCACGAGCGAGATCTCCCAGAGATCGACCTGCTGGAGCCGGCGCTCGCCGCCGGCGCCCTTCCGGGCGCGCAGCGTGCGGAAGCCGATCGAGAGCCCGTCGAGGCCGCCGCCGCGCATCAGGGCGTCGACCTCGCGGGCGCGCTGCACCGCGAGGTTGAGCGCGCCCTCCGCGAACAGGCCGCGGCCATCCTCGCGCAGGGCGAGCCAGCGGCCGATCGGCTCGGCGGGGTCGTGCTGGAACAGGAGTCGCACGCCCGCGGCCCCGCGGCGGGCGAGGCTCGCCGCGAAGGCGCCCGGCACCACCACGTCGCGGCCGAGATCGGGCACGCCGAACAGGCTGGCATAGCCGGAGAAGTGGCCGTCCATGGGGGGATCCTCGGATGGGACAGTGAGGGCGCGCCCCGCGCCTCAGGGTGTGCCCGGCGCCCCCGGCATCGCGGGCGGGTAGCCCACGGCCTCCCGCTTCTCCGCCACCGACAGGAAGTCCGCGGCCTGGACCCGGCGCCACAGGGATTCCCGCTCGCCGGCCAGCGCCTCGATCCGGTCGAGGTCGGGCTCCAGGTCGATCGCCCCGAAGGCGGGTTCCAGCCAGCCGGCCAGCGCCCGGGCGGTGCGGGCCGCGAGGGGGATCAGGGTCTGGCGGTAGAGGGCGCGGTTGGCCTCGGCGTAGTTGGCGTGGGTGTTGTCGCCGGGGAGGCCGAGCAGCAGCGGCGGCACGCCGAAGGCCAGGGCGATCTCCCGGGCGGCCGCGTCCTTGGCCGCCACGAAGTCCATGTCGCGCGGCGAGAGCGCGAGCGGCTTCCAGTCGAGGCCGCCCTCCAGCAGCAGCGGCCGGCCGGCATTGGCGGCACCCTGGTAATTCGCCTCCAGCTCCGCCTTCAGCCGGTCGAATTGCGGCTCGGACAGCGTCGCCCCGGCGAAGACCAGGGCGCCGGACGGCCGGGCGGCGTTGTCGAGCAGCGCCTTGTTCCAGGCGCTGGCGGCGTTGTGGATGTCGAGGGCGGCGGCCGCCGCCGCGATCGGGGCGAGCCCGCCGGTCTCGTCCTCCGGGTGGAACAGCGTCAGCGCCAGGATCGGCGCCACGGCGATCCCCGGCTCGGGCAGGTCGAACCGGCGGCTGCGCCCGCCCGCCGTGTAGAGATAGGCCGCCGGCCAGCCGTCCGGGCCCGGCAGCACCCGCATCCGTCCGGGACGCAGGACCTGGAGCGCGGCGACCCGCCCGTCGAGGCACACCGCCTCCAGGTAGGCCGTGCCGGTGAGGAGGAGGTCGGCGTAGAGCGTCTCCAGGAGGTGCGGCCCGCTCTCCCGGGGGTTCGGCCGCGCCAGCAGGGCGAGCAGGTCGCCCGCGCGCTCGGCGCCGGGGCCGGTGGCGATCAGCGGCAGGCCGGCGGCGCTCTCGGCGACGAGCCGCACCGCCCGGTGGACGACCGGGTTGGCCTGGTAGCCGGCCCGGGCGAGCGCTGCCGGATCGCGGGGCGTCCAGCTGGCCCGTCCCTCGGCGTAGAGGGCGAAGGCCGGGGCCGCGGCGGCCTTGGTGGCGAGGGCCGGGCCGCCGGCGGCGCGGCGCGCGACCCGCGCCAGGCGTTCGAGGAGGGTCGACATGCCGGTCCGTTCCTGAGCTATGGTCACGCGATGCAGCCCCGGATCCCCACACGGCCCCAGGCGCGGCCCCAGGCGCGATTCCGGGGACGGGTCCGGGGACGGGTCCGGGCGGGGACCCGCGTCGCGGCGCGGGTCGCGGCTCTGGTCCCAGCGCTCGTCGTCGGGCCTCTGTCCGGGCCTCTGGCCGGGCCCCTGGCCGCGCCCCCGGCCGCGCCGGCCCGGGCCGCGGATGCGCCCGCACCCGCGCCCCTGTGGCCGGAGCCCGACGGGACCCTGATCCTGGCGCGCCCCTTCGGCCGGTCCGAGATCAGCCTGCGCCTGTCCCGGCGGGTCGCCGGGGCGGTGGACACGCTGACCTGGGACGGCGTCACCTTCCTCGCCGACACCGAGCCCGGCGACGCCCTGCAGGCGCGGGCGGAGATCGGCTCCGGCGCCGCCTGCCGCCGGGCGAGCGAGGCCGGCACCCCGCAGGACGGGTCCGGCGCGCCCGCGGCCCGCCGGCTCCGCGCCCTGCGCGCCGGCCGGAGCTGGGCCGAGACCGAGACCCGCATGGCCTGGGACGGCCCCGCCGACCCGGCCGACGAGCCGCCTGCGGACTGCCCGACCGCCTCCGCGAGCCCCGCGATCCCGGCCCCGCCCCCGGCCCCGCTCCTGCGCAAGCGGGTCGCCCTCGGCCTGCCGGGCCTCGGCAACGCCGTGGAGGTGCAGGCGAGCTTCGTCCTGACCGAGCCCGCGGCGGCGCTGCGTCTCGAACCCCTCGCCGCCGCGGTGCCGGCGGAGTTCTCCGCGGCCTGGCGCTTCGACCCGTCGACCGGCGGGCTCGCGCCCCTCGGCCCCGGAGCGGGGGAGCGGCCGGACCCGGTGATCCTGGCGACGCCGGAGGGCTCGCACGCCGTCGCGGTCTGGGCCCCGGGTCCGCCGGAGCAGGAGCCCGACGCGCCGCGGCCCGGCTTCGCGGTTGCGCCCGAGGCCGGGGCGAACCGCCTGAGCTGCCGCTTCCGGCTGGCGAACGCCGCCGCCGGCGCGCACGATTTCGCCTGCTACGCCCTGGTCGGCACCCTCGCCGACGTCCGGGCCGCCCTGCGGAGCCTGACCGCGCCGCCGTGACCGGCCCGGGGCCGACCTGTGCTAGACTGTCCGGACCGACGAACCGATGGAGGTTCCGATGGACAGGAAGCAGGCCCTCGAACTCGCGATCTTCGTCATCGCGCTCGTCCCCTTCCTCCGCTGCCTCATGCCCTCCGCGACGCGCTCCCGGGGGCCCCGCCGCTCCGGCTCCCTCAGCTACGATTCGGGCTCCGGCGGCGACGGCGGCGCGATCTTCGGCGATGGCGGCTGCCACGGCAGCGACGGCGGCAGCTGCGGCGACGGCGGCGGCGGCGGTGATGGCGGTGGCGGCGGCGATTGAGCGACCGCTCGGGCGTCCAGGAGCCCGGCACGCCCAGGAGCCCGGCACGCCCAGGAACCCGGCACGCCCAAGAACCCGGCACGCCCAGGAACCCGGCACGCCCAAGGACCCGGCATGCCGATGTGCCGGGGTCGGGCAGCGACGACGGTTCGGGTATCGGAGGCGGGCCGCGGCGCCCGGGAAGGACGGCGGGGATCAACCCGACAGATGCGCCGCTCAATCCGCCCGCCGTCGCCGCGCAATACGGAGAATTACGGTGGGGATTCCCAGCTCAGGACCGCGTGCCGTGGCCTGATCGCTACAGATTTGGCGCACGACATTGTGTATACAGCATGCAGTTCGTTCCAGAGACCACGAACCGACTCCGGCGCGCTTCACCCGAAGCGCGCCGAATTGTTTCCGGCGACCGCTGTCACAACCGCCGGATCCGGGGCTCGGCCCGGGGCTCCAGCATCAGGTGCGTGAGCGCCCAGACCAGGGCATCGAGCCGGTCGGGCGAGGTCCCGCCGGACAGGCCGTCCGGGCCGAAATCGCACAGCTCGTCCTCCAGCGCCGGGAAGGCGCCGACGTGGTGGACCAGCCCGCGGGCGTAGAGCAGCGAGACCGGCTCGGCGCGCAGGTACTTGCCCCGCGTGGCGTGGACCCGGGTCACCGGCACGGCGGGGTCGCACTGGCCCAGCACGGCGGCGGCCATCTCGCCGCCCTGGTTGACCTCGACCACGAGGGCGTCGGCCCGGAGCCGGTGGTAGAGCGCCAGCGCCGCGGCCGCCCAGGCCTGCGGGGTGGCGCGGGCGAGGCTCGCGTCGGCCAGCACGTAGGCGTGCCCGCCCGCGCGCCCGGCCGCCACGATCCCGCAGGCGTCCGAGCGCGCGCCCGAGGCGGCGGGGGGATCCACCGCCACGACGATCCGCCCGAGATCGGGCGCCGCGGCGAGGCGGCCGGCCTCCAGGGCCGCGCGCGTCCACAGGCCGTCGTCCCGGTCGGCGATGAGCTCGCCGTCGAGTTCCTGCCGGCCGAGCCGCGTGCCGGCGTAGCGCCCGACCACCTGCTGGAGGAAGTCGGGCGCGAGATGCGCGGCGTTGTCGTGGGTCCGGGCACGACTCACCACCGTGCGCGGGTCGGCGAGCAGGCGGCGGATCAGCGGCACCGGCCGGGGCGTCGTCGTCACGAGGTTGCGCGGCCGGGCGCCGAGGCGCAGGCCGAACTGCAGCATGTCGAAGGCCGCCTCGGGCCGGCGCCACTTGGCGGCCTCGTCGCACCACGCGGCGCCGAATTGCGGGCCGCGCAGCGCGTCGGGCTCCTCCGCCGAGAAGGCGAGCGCGACGGCGCCGTTGCTCCACTCCACCCGGCGGCGGCTCGGCGACCAGGCGGGCCGGGCCCGTCCCCGCGCCGGCAGGCCGAGGAGGCCGGAGGGCCCCTCGACCATCACGTCGCGCACGTCGAGATGGGTCTCGCCCACCAGGGCGATCCGCCCGACCGGCGCGCCCGCGAAGGCCGGGTCGCCGCGCGCGAGGGCGTCGACCCACTCGGCCCCGGTGCGGGTCTTGCCGCTGCCGCGGCCGCCGATCACCGCCCAGGTGGTCCAGGGCGCCGCGTCGGGCGGCGGCAGCTGGTCCGGCCGGGCCTGGTGCAGCCAGTCGCCCGCGAGCGCCCGGAGGAGGTCCGGCGGCAGCGTCTCGAGGAAGTCAGGCAGCCGCCCCGCCGCCGACAAAGCCAGCAACGCGTCGCGCGATCTCCGCGCGCAGGGCGGGCAGGTCGGGCTCGGTGTCGGGTTCGGTGTCGCGTCCAGTGTCGCGTCCGGTGCCATCGCCCCCCTCCCCCGCGGCGCCGCGCGCGCCCTCCGCATCCACCGTGTCGAGGAGCCGCTTGAGGCCGCCGAGGTCGCGCAGGATTCGGGCGGAGTCGCCCGCGCCCGCCCCCGCCCCGCTCAGAGCCGCGTCGAAGGCGGCGATCTGCCGGGCGATGTGGGCGCGCAGACGCGCCCGCAGGGTCGCCGGGTCGGCCGCGGGGTCGCCGCGACCGGTGACCGCCGGCGGCAGGTCAGCCCCGAAGGCCGTGGCCATCATCGCCGGGTCGAGCCGGCCGAGACCGAGGATCTCGGTGACGTCGCCGGGATCGGCGCCCGGCGTGCACAGCAGGCGGATCAGGGCGGCCCGGCGCGCCGCCGGCCAGCGCCCTGTCAGGAGCCGCGGCCGGTGCTGCCGCGGCCTCGGCCAGCCGGCCCGGGCGTTCCAGGTGTGCACGGTCTTCGGGTGGACGCCGAGACGGGCCGCGATCGCGTCGCACGTCAGGTCGGTCTCGCGCAGGAGCGTCAGGGCCTCGGCGCGGCTGTCCGCCCTGCTGGGAGGGGGTGGCCACATCGGGGTCTCTCCGCACACGTCTCGACCGTGCCTGGTTGATACCCCGGCAGCGCGCCGGTGTCAAGCGCAAATTCCTATTTCTCGGGCGATATAGGACTTAAGGCACAGTCCGGTCTCAGCCCTCCCAGTGCGCCACGCCGCCGTGACCCGAGCAGGTGCCTCGACGGGTGTGGCTGAAGCTCCACGTGCCGTCCCGGCACTTGGCCGTGGCGCCCGCGGGCTTCCTGCCGTCGAGGCTCTTGGCCGGCCGGTGGACGTCGGACCCGTCCCGGCTGCGGTAGTGGCCGTGGCGGTCGAGGTTCCGGTCGTCGGGCTCCGAGAACGGCCGGGCGACGGCGCCGCCCGACAGGCCGAGGAGGACGAGGCCGGCGAACACCGGCCAGCGGGCGGCGTTCGTCGCGGTCAGGACAGGCAGCACGGCACCCTCAAGGTTGTATCATCTGCCAAGAGACACAACCGGATCGGGGCGTCACGAACTATCTGTGGTTATCCAGAAGCCAGCTACAGGTTGTGCGCGCGGGTCACGGGCTGCGCGCGGGCCGGACCTCGGCCGGGGTCGCCCGACCGGCTCTCCGCCGCGTCCGCGCGCCCGGTGCGGCCCCGCACGTCGGCGGGATGCTGAACGGGCTCGAAAGGTATTGCCGCTAATGTCCCGGTGAATGGCAGATCTGAACGCGGTTCAGGACCGGAACGGCCGTCCGGTCGACACGTTGACCGGCGCCATCCGCACGCAGGCGTCGCCTTTCACGCAGTTCGTCAGAGTGAATCGGGTACAGAATGGTCGGTGAGCCACCAGGGTCCGGCGCGGAAGACCCGCTGGGCAACGGCCCCGCGGGGGATCCTGGTCGGGGCCCGGCGCAGGGCACCGCGGAAGCCGCCGCCCTCAGCGACAGCTTCAGGCGATTCGCCGACGTGGTGCCGCTGATGATGTGGCGCTCGGACGAGGCCGGTCAGGCGATCCACCACAACGAGTGCTGGCTGGAATTCACCGGGCGCCCCCTGGAGGCGGAGCTCGGCCTGGGCTGGCGCAGCGGGCTGCATCCCGAGGATTTCGAGCGGCACGCCCGGATCGTCGCCGAGGCGTTCGAGGCGCGGGCGCCCTTCACCGTCGAGTTCCGCCTCCGGCGGCACGACGGCGAGTACCGCTGGCTGCTCGACACCGCCCGCCCCCTCGTGGAGGACGGCCGGTTCCAGGGCTATCTCGGCTCCTGCTTCGACATCACCGACCGCAAGCACGCGGAGGAGCACATCGAGCACGCGCTGGCCGAGAAGGAGGCGCTGCTGGCCGAGGTCTACCACCGGGTCCGCAACAACCTCCAGGTGATGGTCAGCCTGATCGGCCTCTACGGGCGGGCGGCCCCCGACCCCTGCCGCGGCAGCTTCGAGGCGCTGGGCCAGCGGGTCCGGGCGATCGCGCTGGTGCAGCAGCACCTGCACGAGGCGCCGCACATCGCGTCGATCGACCTCAAGGACTACCTGCACCGCCTCGCCTCCGGGCTCGGGCAGCTCCGGCGGGCCGGGCGGATCGGCGTCCAGGTCGGCGGCTCGGGGAACGGTCTCGTGGAGCCGCGCACCGCCAACGCCCTGGGCATGATCGTCGCGGAGATCGTGGCCGAGTGCCTGGACGCCACCGCCGAGCACGTCGCCTGCGCCATCGCCATCGACATCGAGGCCGCCGCGCCGCTGCGCCTCTCGATCGTCTCGAAGGTGAGCGACACGGCCGAGTCGGGCCGACCGAACGTCCCGAAGCTCGGCCCCCGCCTCATCGCCGCCTACGCGGCCCAGGCGGAGATCAGCGTCGCGGGCGATGCCAGCCCGGGCGACCCCCTGTGGCTGACCCTGCCGCCGGCGCGCCCCGGCCCGCAATGAGGGCCCGCGGCGCCGGACCCCGTCGCCACAACGGCGCGGCCGGCCTATAGCGGCCCAGACCTTTCCGGACCCGGCCGAGCATGCTCCCTCCCATCGACACCATCATCGAGAATTTCGAGATCGTCGAAGACGACGACATGCGGCTCGAGTACCTGATCGAGCTCGGCCGCGCCCTGCCGCCGATGCCCGAGTCGGAGCGGACCGAGGCGAACCGCGTCCACGGCTGCGAGAGCCAGGTCTGGATCGACACGCGGGCGGAGCCGGCGGACGGCACGCCGCGCCTTGTCCTGCACGGCTTCAGCGACTCGTTCATCGTCCGCGGCTTCGTGGCGCTGATGATCGCGCTCTACACCGGCAAGACGCCCCAGGAGGCCGCCGAGACCGACGGCCTCGACCTGTTCCGGCAGCTCCGCTTCGGCGCCCACGTCACGTCGAAGCGCTCCAACGGCGTCCGGGCGATGGCGGAGCGCATCCACCGCGACGCGGTCCGGCTCGCCGCCGAGGCCTGAGCGGCCTCACCCGCGCCAGAGGCGCAGGCGGGCCCGGTCCGGACCGGTCGCCTCCCGTTCCAGCCCGTAATGCTCGGCGAGCCGCCCCAGGGCGATGCGGGCCACGACCTTGGCGGACCGGGCCGGCCAGCGGCGCTCGGCCTCGATCCGCTCCAGGCCCTTCAGGAATCCGCAGAGGTCGATCAGCAGGCCCGAGAGGTCGCTCCCGACCGCGTCGAGGGCGCCGCGCACCCGCTGCCGGGCCGCGATCACGTGGTCGGCCGCGGAGGCCGGGTCGCGCGGGCCGCCACCGTCGATCCGGGGCGCCCCGAGATCCGCGCCCATCCGCGGCAGCAGGGCGGCGGTGGTCATGTCCCGCCGCAGCCGCTCCCCGGCCTCGAAGGCGGCCGCGTCGATGAGCGGCGCGCCGTCCCGGTCGCGCCGGCGCACCATCCAGGCCAGGGGGTTCTCGGCGGCGTTGCGCAGGGTCGGCCCGGCGCCGCCCTCCACGACGGCGAGATCGCGGTGCTGGTTCGCGAAGGCGAGGTCGCCCGGCCGGGCCTCCCGGCGCAGGCGCGCCCGCCCGGCCTCGCTGATCGTCAGGCGTGTGCCGGCCGCGTTCCACGTCGCCAGATCGGCCGCCGCCAGGGCGCGCCCGGAGGTGGCCGCGAAGCGGCCGCTCCCCACCGAGATCCCGTCGCCGCCGCGCCGGGCGACCAGCGCGTCCTCGACCAGGGGGTCGGGCCGCGCGTAGGCGCCGGGCTCCCCGAGCCGCGCCAGCAGGCGCACCGCCTCCGCCGGGAGATCCCCCGGAGCGGCGCCGCGGTGACGCGTCCCCGCGGAGGCGGAACGGCCGCCCTTCACTCGCATGTTCATGTTTTGTTCCGTGTGTGCTACGACGGACGTGCGAAGCCTCCAGTCTCTCAGGAAAAATCAGAAGGTCAAGGCTTTTTTACCTACAACCCACAGCTATCTAGCGACGGCCGCGCGCGTCGGCGGCCGGTGCAGGATGTCGGCGATCTCGCCCTCCGACTTGCCGCGGACCTCGTAGCCCATCGCCTCGAACCGGTCGATCAGCGCGGCGCTCTCGGTGGCGGAGCGCGCCGCCCAGGCGGCGAGGATGTCGTTCACCCGCTCCAGGTCCGCGGCGGGGTGATCGTCCTGCGGATCCGGCTGCGGATCGGGGGTCGCGTCCATGTCGGCACCTCGGGATCGAACCGGTGACCGTGGTAGACGCCACGGCCCGCGGTTCAACGCCCCAGGCCGGAACCGGCTCCCGGCCGAGCCGGCATCGCCGCCAGCCCTCTTGGATCACCCCGGATCCGCAGCCGCCCTCAGAAGTCCCGCTGCACGCGCGCGCGAACCTGGATGACGTCGACGTGGCGGGCGGTCGAGACCGGGTTGGCGAGGTTGTTGACGTAGGCCGCGTTCTGGTTGGGATACCGGCCCAGGTCGAGGATGCGGCCGCTCTGCGGCCCGTAGCGCGTGTAGATCGCCTCGACGCCGATATCGAACTCCTTCACCGGCGACCAGATCAGGTTGCCGCCGACCACGAAGCGGTAGCTGTCCCGCAGGACCTGGCTCAGGTCGAAGAACCGCGTGCCGGGGGTGCCCGGCCCGGTCCCGGTCACGCCGAAATAGGCGCCCTGCGCCGCGCGGGCGCCGCGGGCGAAGCTCAGGGCGCCGTAGGAGCCGAAGAAGGCGGAGCGGACCGCGGGCGTCCAGTAGTGCAGCATCGCCGCCGTGAACGAGTAGCTCGTCGACAGCTCCAGGCGCTGGGTGAAGGGGTTGATCACGCCGTCGCTGAAGAACTGGGAGAAGGCCGCCCCCTGCACCGCGGTGGCCGATTGCGCCCAGGGGCCGTTATAGGCCGGCAGGCCGGTATACAGGGCGGTGCCCTCCCCGTAGGCGCCCTGCAGGTAGAGCGTGTCGCCGGTCGCTATCGCTGGCAGGTTGATCTTCACGCCCCCCTGAACGGCCCAGCCGAGGGCGGAGGCCGCGCCGCCCGGGGTGCGGTTGTTGCCCACCGAGACGGGCGCCCCCAGGTTGGTGCCGGCGAACGAGACGCTGCTGAGCAGGCCGTGGTTGACCTCGTGCACGGCCCCCGAGAGCTGCGCGGAGCCCCAGGACTGGTCGGAGCGCAGGACGCCGACGATGTCGGGCATGCGGCTGCGCTGGACCGTGTCCACGAAGCCCACCCCGGTCGGGCTGCCGGCGGCGTCGTAGCCGACGAAGACCGGGGCGACGGGGTTCCCGGGCGAGAGGATCGCGCCGGGATTCGGGAACGCCGAGGCCGCGGCGTTCTGGGACGCGTAGACCGGCGTGCGGCGGAATACCGGGTCCTCCATCGACAGCGATGCGGACAGGCCCTTGCCCAGCGTCGCCGTGTAGGCGGCGAGATTGGTCGAGGGATTGTCCGAGCCGATGGAGGCGACGATGAACTCGAAGTCGTGAGCGTAGAAATCGAAGAACGAGGAGGCGCGGCCGGCGGTGATGCCGGCGAACTGGATGAAAGCCTTGTCGACGTTGAACTGCTGCTGGGCCCGCCCGAACTGGTCGACGCCCAGGGCCGGGAAGGCGCCGCCGATCCGGTTCAGCGCGCCGGCATGCATGGTGGCGAAACCGGTCCGGCTCCCGGCGTCGAGGCGGAGGAAGGCGCGCAGGGTGCCGTAGGACGTCTGGGACCGGGCGTCGAGGTTGATCCGGAGGCGGCCCTGGTAGCCGCTGTAATCCCCCGGGGTGGCGGTCGCACTCCCCGAACGGCTGTAGGAAGGCTGGTAGGCGTACTCGTAGCGCGCGCGGCCGGAGAGGCGCAGGCAGGTATCGGTGCCGGGGATGAAGAAGAAGGCCTGGCCGTAGGCCGAGCAGATCCGCACGTGCTCGATGAGCTGCGATTTTCGCCGATCGGGAAGTTCCGCCGCCTCCGCCGGCAGACTCAGCAACCCCGCAACACCCGCCAGTACGCCCGTTGTCCCCCGCTTCGCACGATGTTTCCGGTACTCCGCACACAAAACATGCATCGAATCGGCCATTCCACCATCCGCAAGTCCCCCTTCATGTCGGACGGATCGCGGAGCCGGATAATCCCAGAGCGATTTTCTCGGGCCTGTGCTCGGCTCGACTTGTCAGGATCTGTGGCGCACCCGCGGCGTTCCGGTGCCGCGTTGAGGCCGAAATCGGCCGCTGCGCCAAGTCCCTGGCGGGTTCGGGGCCTTCGCCGAGACCGCACGATCGGGCCGCCCCGGCGCGGCTCCCGACGCCGCTCCGGCGCGGGACCGCGCCGGCGGATCGCGTCGTCGGCCGGACCGTTTCCCGCGCCACCGATGCCGGAAAGCAACGGATCGGCCCCGGTCCCGTGGCCGCGCCGTCCCGGCCGGCGATACGCGCCGCCCGCCCCGGCCGCGCCCCCGGACGCCTTGCATCCGCGCGCCCGGCGGGACACATCCCCTCACCCGGACGCGACACCCGCGCGCGACGGGACCCGACGGGAGAGACGATGACGGAGATCGGCCACGGCTTGCTCGCTCACAGGACCGGCGCGCCGGTGGCCGAGGCCCGGCCGCGACGCTTCAGCGTCCACGGGCAGGAGATCACCGACGACTACGCGTGGCTGAAGGCCGAGAACTGGCAGACGGTCCTGAAGGACCCGGCCGCGCTGCCGGAGGACATCGCCGCCTACCTGAACGCCGAGAACGCCTTCGCCGAGGCGGCGCTCGCCGGGAGCACGGAACTCCGGCGGCAGCTCGTCGCCGAGATGCGCGGGCGGATCCAGGAGGACGAGAGCGGCGTCCCCGAGCCGGACGGGCCCTTCGCCTACTACACCCGCCACCGCGAGGGCGGGCAGCACCCGCTGATCTGCCGGCGGCCGGCCACATCACCCGACGTACCCGAGTCGGGCATGGACCCGGATGAGACGATCCTCATCGACGGCGACCGCGAGGGTGAGGGCCTGCCGTTCTTCGAGATCGCCGCCGCGGTGCATTCCGACGACCACGCCCGGCTCGCCTGGAGCGCCGACACCAAGGGCTCGGAACTCTACACGATCCGGGTGCGCGACGTCGCCACCGGCCTCGATCTCGACGACCGGGTCGAGGCGACCTCCGGCGAGGCGGTCTGGGCCGCGGACGGCGCGAGCTTCTGGTACGTGGCGGTGGACGCCAACCACCGCCCCGCCAAGGTGATGCGCCACCGCGTCGGCACGGGGCAGAGCGAGGACGAGACCGTCTACACGGAGGCCGATGCCGGCTACTTCGTCCACATCGGCAAGACGCAGTCCGGCGCCTTCCTCGACGTGACGGTGAGCGACCACGAGACCTCCGAGGTCCGGCTGCTCGACCGGCACGCGGAAGACGCCCCCCTGCGCCTCGTCGAGCCGCGCACGCCGCTGCTGATCTACGGCGTCGAGCACCGCGGCGACCGCCTGTTCATCCGCACCAACGCGGACGGCGCCGAGGACTTCAAGATCGTCACCGCGCCGCTCGACGATCCGGGCCGCGCCAACTGGACCGACCTCGTGCCGCACCGGCCCGGGGTGATGATCCGCCACCTGCACCTGCTGGCCGGCCACCTGGTCCGGCTGGAGATCGAGAACGCCAAGCCGCGGATCGTCGTGAGAGACCTCGCTGACGGCACCGAGCACAGCGTCGCCTTCGCCGAGGAGGCCTACTCCCTCGGCCTGCGGGCCGGGCTCGCCTTCGACACGGCCACGATCCGCTTCGTCTACTCGTCGATGACGACCCCGTCGGAGACCTGGGACTACGACTGCGCGGCCCGCACCCGGCTCCTGCGCAAGCGGCAGGCGGTGCCGAGCGGGCACGACCCGGCCGCCTACGTGACCCGGCGGCTCTTCGCCACCGCGCCCGACGGCGAGCAGGTGCCGATCTCGCTGCTGCACCGGCGGGACCTCGCCCTCGACGGCAGCGCGCCGCTGCTGCTCTACGGCTACGGCTCCTACGGCACGCTGATGCCGGCGGCGTTCCGCACGAACCTGCTGAGCCTCGTCGACCGCGGCTTCGTCTACGCCATCGCGCATATCCGCGGCGGCACCGAGAAGGGCTGGCGCTGGTACCTCGACGGCAAGCGCGAGAAGAAGCCCAACACCTTCACGGACTTCATCGCCTGCGCCCGCGCCCTGATCGCGGCGCGCTACACCGCCGAGAAACGCATCGTCGCCCATGGCGGGTCGGCGGGCGGGATGCTGATGGGGGCTGTGGCCAACCTCGCGCCCGAGCTGTTCGCCGGCATCGTCGCCGACGTGCCCTTCGTCGACGTGCTCAACACCATGCTCGACGCGGAGCTGCCGCTGACGCCGCCGGAATGGCCCGAATGGGGCAACCCGGGCGAGAGCGAGGCCGCCTTCCGGACGATCCTGTCCTACTCGCCCTACGACAACGTCGCCGCCAAGGACTACCCGGCGATCCTGGCGCTCGGCGGGCTGACCGACCCGCGGGTGACCTACTGGGAGCCGGCCAAGTGGGTCGCGCGGCTGCGCGCCACCATGACGGGCGGCGGGCCGGTGCTCCTGCGGATCAACATGGAGGCCGGCCACGGCGGCGCCGCCGGCCGGTTCGACCGGCTGGAGGAGGTGGCGCTGATCTACGCCTTCGCGCTCATGGCGGTGGGGAAGGCGTAGAGCCGCCGCCCGTGCGGGCGCGGCGCTCCAAGGGGTGCTGCGCCTGAGGCCGTCACGCTGGCCAGCCCCACCCCCGCCCTCAGGACGCGGCCGGCCTCACGGCCGGGCCTCGGCCGGCGCCGGTGGCTGGGCAGCACCCTCCTCCGGGTTGCGCGGCCGCCTCGCCGCCTCCTCGGCGGCCTTGTCGGCGGCAGTCCTGTCCGCAGCGGCCTTCTCGGCCGCGGCCTTGAGGGCCGCCGCGCGGGCCCGATCCATCTCGATCCGGGCGCGGCGGCGCTGCCGCTCCACCTGGTCGGCCTCGGTCAGCTCGATCGTCTCCAGCTCGCGCTGCAGCACGAAGGCCGCGAGGCCGTTCGACAGGGTGCCGACGTCGAGCACCCGCTCGGGCGCGCCGAGCGGCCCGGTCAGGCCGAACTGGACCGCGGGCGGCCCGGCATTCCAGCCGCGGGGCACCGGGCCGCCCGCGAGCGTGCCGCGGGCGTCGAGGCGCCCGGCGCGCAGGTCGTAGCCGACGGTGCCGACCCAGCGGGCCGGCCCGAGATCGAGGTCGAACGGCCCGGCCCGCAGCACGCCCCCCACGATCGTGGCGGCGGCCCGGGCGGATCCGCGCGCCTGCGCGCCGCCCCGGGCGAGTTCCTCGGTGACGAGCGCCTGGAGCCGGCCCTCGCGGAGCGGGTCGTCCATCTCGGCCGCGCGGGCGAGAGCGCGGCCGAGCGCCGCGGGATCGGCCGCGGGCAGGCTCAGGTCCGTCAGGGTGAGCGCGCCGCTGCCCGAGAGGCTGTCGGCGAGGCCCGGCAGGGTCTCGGCCGTGGCGGCGAAGCGCAGGTCGGCACTCAGGCGGCCGCCGAACGGGCCGCCGGCCAGGGTGGGGAGCGCCGCGCCGTCGAGGCTGCCCGAGCCCGAGACCGAGGCGCCGGCCCCGAGCCGGGCGATCGTCACCGAGCCCGCGAGGCGGCCGCCGGCGAGCTTGCCGGTCAGGTCGCGCAGGGTCAGGCCCGCGTCGGCGAGGCCGAGGGCAGCGGTCGCGTCGGTGGCGACGAGGCCGCGGCCGAGATCCAGGCTGGCCACGCGGGCGTCGAGCGACAGGGCCGGGTGGGCGGTCGGCGGGCCGAACGCGCCGTTCGCCCCCGGCGGGATCACCAGGGCGGCCGCGAGCTGCGGGATCGACAGCCGGTCGAGGGCGAGGCGGCCGTGCAGGGCACCGCCTGCCGACCGCAGCAGCGTCCCGTTCACCCCCGCGCCCGCGACCGTGCCGGCGAGCGCGGCGGCGGCCTCGCCCTGCTGCCGCGACAGCGTGACGGTGAGGTCGGCCGGCCACGCGCCCGGTGCCAGGGTCGCGGCGCCGGCCAGCGTCAGGAACGGCGCCAGATCGGCCGTCTCGCCGCGGAGCGTGCCGCCGGTGGGGACGAAGTCGGGACCGACCAGGATCGGGCGGCCCGTGGCGAGGCGCAGGCCCGCGACCGTGCCGCTCGCCGTCAGGGCAAGGGACTGGCCGTCCGGCCGCTCGGCGGTCAGCCGAAGCTCGGCAGGTTGCTGCAGGCCGGCGAGGTCGGCGCGGCCGAACCACGGTCCGGCCCGCGGCGCCGTGAGGGTGGCGGTGCCGCCCTCGATCCGCGTGCCACGGCTCGCGAGCGTCAGGTCGAGGGTGCCGCCGCCGGCGCTGCCCCGGGCCTGGGTCCGCAGGGCCGCGGCCGCGCCGCCCTCCCGGTCGAGGGTGACGGCGAGGTCGAGGGGCGCGTCCCGCAGGAAGGCGGGCAGCAGGCGGATCTCGCCCACCCAGACCCGCTCGAGCAGGCCAAGCAGCGGCGCCGCCGCCGGCGCCTTGAGGCGCCCGGAGACGCGGCCGGTCCCGTCCGCGCCGATCTGCCCGGACAGCCGGGCGCTGGCGCCGGCGAGGTCGGTGACGTCGAGGCTGTCGACCGCCAGGCCGGCGCCGTCCGACTGGATCCGCGCCGCGATCGTGCCGGTACCGGAGCCCGCGGTGCCGAACCGGACGTCCTTCGCCTCGAGCGTCAGGGCGAGGTCGGTGTCGCGCAGGGTGCCGAGGGTCGTCCCGAGGGGCGGCAGGCCGGCGATGTCGAGGCCGGTGGCGCGGATCTGGGCCTCGAACCGCCCGCGCTCGGCGCCCTCGGCGGCGGTGTAGCGGGCGTTCCCGGTGATCCGCGCCGGCCCGAGGCCGAGGCGCATGTTGCGCAGGGATAGGCCGGTCCCGGCGGCCGACAGGTCGGCGGCGGCCTCGATCTTCCGCCCGTCGAGGAGCGCGACGAGCGGCCCCTCGGCGCCGAGGCGGCGCAGGTAGCGGCCGAGCGCCTCCGAGTCGGGGGCGGCGAGCGCCACCGGGCCGGAGAAGCGCAGCGGCGCCGTCTCGACCTGCCCGCTCGCCGTGACGGTGGACTCGGCCGGGCCGGTCACCGCGAAGCGGCGCAGCAGCAGGCCGCCGGCCCGCTCCAGGGTGCCGGTGAGGGCGAGGTTCGACCATTCCTCGCCGCCCAGCACGGCGCTGCCCACCGTGAGGTCGAGGTCGAGCATCGCCGGCAGGCTGCCCGTCGAGCGCGGCAGGCCGCGGGCGATCAGGTTCTGCCCCTCCGCCGAGGCCAGGAAGGCGTCGAGGTCGAGGCGGCGGGCGTCCAGGGTCAGGCCGGCGCGCCACTGGCGCAGGTCGAGCCGTCCGGTGCCGCCGAGCCGCAGGGCCCGGCCGCCGGGGTCGATGGCGAGGTCGACGGCCTCGAAGCGCACCTGCGTGCCCCGGGCCTTGAAGGTGCCGGCCAGCGAGAACGGCAGGTAGGCGCCGGCCGCCTGGGTCGGCGGCCCGACGACGAGGCGGGCGGAGCCCTCGGCCTCGACCTGGGCGCCGCCGGATTCGGCGGGGACGAGGCCGAACCGCGCGTCCGCCTCGAAGCGCGGCGTCGCGTCGCCGCCGCCGGAGATCTTGGCGGCGAGGCGCCCGTCCGGTCCCGGCGTGCCGCTGACCGCCCGGAACGGGACGCCGCCGCTCGTCCCCTCGATCCGCCAGGGCCCGACCAGGGCCGGCGCCTGCAGGCGCAGGTCCTGGACGTAGAGCTGGTCGGTCCGCCCGGTGGCGGGGACCTGCGTGGTGACGAGGAACTGCTGGATGTGCAGGTTCTCGATGGCGAGGTCGCGGTCGCGCAGGGCCCCGCCGAAATCGGGCGGCAGCTTCAGCGTGTCCGGGCCGGCGACCGGGAGCTTGATCTCGGCCCGGCCGATCCGGGTCTCGGTGAAGCGGAACTCGCCCTTGAGGAGCGGCGCCAGGGCGATCTCGGCCTTGACGAACCGGGCATCGAGGCTGGGGCGGTCCGGATCGGCGCCGAGGTGGAGGCGGTCGACGCGCAGCCGCGGCGACGGCAGCAGGCGGACCTCGATCCGGCCGTCGGTCCGGACCGGAACGCCCAGGGACCGGGCGAGCGCCCGCTCGACGAGCCCGCGATGGGCCTGCCAGTCGACGAAGGGCGGGACCGCGAGCGCCGCCACGAGAACCAGGATGACGGCGCACGCCAGCGCGGTCAGAAGATCACGCAATGGTCCCGTTCCGCACCATCTCTGCGCGAGGCCGCGACCTCACCGGGCCGCCGTGCCCCGCGTGCCCCCGCGAGTCAGTCGCCACGGCCATAGCACGATAAGCCGCCGGGGGCGCCAGCGGCGATGCCACGGTCCCGAGCGGCGGTCGGGGCACGCGCGAGGTTCCTCGGGCATCCCGGGCCCGCGGCCTATGGATCGCGCGATCGGCCGCGGAACGCGACCAGCCCGAAGGACGCGGATCACCCCGGCGCGGACAGCCGCGCTTCATGGCTCCGCGCCCCCGCCGCGGCGCGAACGGCCTCGACGCCGTTCGCGATTTGGTCCAGGGAAGCGGGATGCAGAACCGCCCGCATCCGCAACCCACCGGGGACGGCGCGCCCGCCACGTCCATCGCCGCCCGCGCCATGGGCGCCCTCCGGCGCGACGCGGCCGGCTACCTCGAGGGGCTCAACCCCGAGCAGCGCCGCGCCGTCGAGACCACGGAGGGCCCGGTCCTGGTGCTGGCCGGCGCCGGCACCGGCAAGACCCGGGTGCTGACCACCCGCATCGCCCACCTGATCGCCACCAACCGGGCGCGCCCCTTCGACATCCTGGCGGTGACCTTCACCAACAAGGCCGCCCGGGAGATGAAGCACCGGATCGGCGCGCTGATCGGGCCGGCCGGAGAGGGCATGCCGTGGCTCGGCACCTTCCACGCCATCGGCACCAAGATCCTGCGCCGCCACGCCGAGCTGGTCGGGCTGAAATCCGACTTCACCATCCTCGGCACCGACGACCAGCTCCGGCTGATGAAGCAGGTCATCGCCGACCAGAACGTCGACGAGAAGCGCTGGCCGGCCCGGGCCCTGTCCCACGCCATCGACGGCTGGAAGAACCGCGGCCTCGGCCCCGAGCAGGTGCCCCCGGGCGAGGCCTCGGCCTTCGCGTTCGGCAAGGGCGGCGCCCTCTACACCGCCTACCAGGCCCGGCTGGCGACGCTGAACGCCGTCGATTTCGGCGATCTCCTGCTGCTCTGCCTCAAGCTCTGGCGGGAGAACCCCGACGTCCTGGCCAATTACCAGGACCGGTTCCGCTACATCCTGGTCGACGAGTACCAGGACACCAACGTCGCCCAGTACCTGTGGCTGCGCCTCCTGGCGCAGTCCCGGAAGAACATCGCCTGCGTCGGCGACGACGACCAGTCGATCTACGGCTGGCGCGGGGCCGAGGTCGACAACATCCTGCGCTTCGAGCACGACTTCCCGGGCGCGGTGGTGGTGCGCCTGGAGCGCAACTACCGCTCCACGGGCCACATCCTGGCCGCCGCCTCCGGGCTGATCGCCAGGAACGAGAGCCGCCTCGGCAAGACTCTGCGCACCGACGACGAGCCGGGCGAGCGCGTCACCGTGACGGGCGCGTGGGATTCCGAGGAGGAGGCGCGGATGCTCGCCGAGTCGATCGAGTCCCTCCAGTCGAAGCAGCATCCCCTGTCGGAGATCGCCGTGCTGGTGCGGATCTCGGCGCAGATGCGCGAGATCGAGGACCGGTTCGTCCAGCTCGGGCTGCCCTACCGGGTCATCGGCGGCCCGCGTTTCTACGAGCGCGCCGAGATCCGCGACGCGCTGGCCTACCTGCGCGCCACCGTGAACGTCAGCGACGACCTCGCCTTCGAGCGGATCGTGAACACGCCCAAGCGCGGCCTGGGCGACGCCACCCTGCAGCAGCTCCACACCTACGGCCGCGCCAACCGGCTGCCTCTGCGCATCGCCGCCGCGCGCCTGTGCGAGACCGACGAGCTGAAGCCCCGGGTCCGCTCGACCCTGCGGGCGCTGACCGAGAGTTTCTCGCGATGGGCGCGGCTCGCGGAGACGCAGCCGCACAGCGAGGTCGCGCAGACCATCCTTGAGGAGTCCGGCTACACTGAGATGTGGCAGAAGGACCGCTCCGCCGACGCCGCCGGCCGGCTGGAGAACCTGAAGGAATTCGTCCGCTCCATGGAGGAGTTCCCCGACCTCGCGGCCTTCCTGGAGCACGTCTCCCTGGTGATGGAGGCCTCGGAGGCGGAGGGCGCCGAGCGGGTCTCGCTGATGACGCTCCACGCCGCCAAGGGGCTCGAGTTCGACACCGTGTTCCTCCCCGGCTGGGAGGACGGCCTGTTCCCGAACCAGCGCGCGCTCGACGAGAGCGGCCGGGCGGGCCTGGAGGAGGAGCGGCGCCTCGCCCATGTCGGGCTGACCCGGGCGCGCAAGCGCGCGAAGCTGTCCTTCGCGGTCAACCGGCGCATCCACGGCCTCTGGTCCTCGACCATCCCGTCCCGGTTCATCGACGAGTTGCCCGAGACGGCGGTCGACGTGGTCGAGGCCCCGGCGCACTTCTCCGCCGGCGCCTCGCGGTTCGACCGCAACCCGACGCCGTTCGGATCGAGCTACGGCACGCCGGGCTGGCAGCGCGCGCAGGCCAACACCGCGCCGGGCGGCCGGTCCGGGTTCGGATCGGGGTCCGGAGGCGGCTTCCGCTCGGCGGGCCCGGGCGGCCGGTCCGGCAGCCAGTCCGGCGGTCCCCGCCAGATCGAGGGCGAGCTGATCGCCAAGTCGACGGGCGCGCCCTCGGCCTTCCAGGGCGGCCAGCGGGTCTTCCACACCAAGTTCGGCCCCGGAACGGTCGCGGCGGTCGACGGCAACAAGCTGACCGTTGACTTCGACAAGGCCGGCCGGAAGATGGTCCTCGACAGCTTCGTCCAGGCCGGATCGAGCTAGTCCCGCCGACCAAGCCCGGACGTGTCAGGGCGGCAGGGTCGGCCGGCTTCGCCCGCGCGGGCGGGGAGGATCGCGACCGTGCCGGATGCCGCGTTACCGCGACACCACCGTCCCGAACCTGATGCATCCGCGCCAGCCGCTCGGCTTTTTCGAAGCCCCTTCACCGACCGTCACCCCTTAGTCACACCCGGCGCGCAATCGTCGGGCGCGAATCGCACTGGTGCGCCAGTTGCATCGCGTATTCGGCCGCGCACGGAACGTCGTGACGCTCTCCACAGGCGGACGAGCGCGGGGCGGAACCTTCGGCCTTGGGCCGGTATTAAGTTCCGCAAGCGAGTAGAACCGGGAGCAAGCAGGTAAACGGCAGTTCAGAAACAGATCCAGGTTGGCAAGTCCCGTTGGAGTGTACATCCATGAAGAGACGCCGCGCACGACTTGAACTGGTTGAAGACCGCACGTCCCGCATTCATCGCACACGCTTCGACGAAGAACGCAATCTCGCTCCCATCCAGCCGCTCACCGAACGCCAAGCCGAGTATCTCGACGCCCTCGCCCGCTCGCCGCAGGTCATCGTCCTGGGGCCCGCCGGCACCGGCAAGACCTTCATCGCCGGCACCCGCGCGGCGGACCAGCTCCGCCAGCGCCGCATCGCCAAGGTGGTCATCACCCGCCCGAACGTGCCCTCCGGCCGGTCGCTGGGCTACTTCCCCGGCACCCTGGAAGAGAAGATCGCCCCCTGGGTCGCCCCCCTCACCGAGGCCATGAAGGAGCGCATGGGCGCCGCCGCCTTCGAGATCGCCCTGAAGACCGGCGACATCGAGATCGTCCCCTTCGAGGTGATGCGCGGCCGAACCTTCAAGAACTGCCTCGTGATCCTCGACGAGGCGCAGAACACCACGATCAACGAGATCAAGATGTTCCTGACCCGGATCGGCGACGATTGCCAGGTCATCATCAACGGCGACGTCTCGCAGACGGACCTCCGCGAGACCTCGGGCCTGCGCACCGTCATGCACATGGTCAAGAGCCGGATGATGCCGATCCCCGTGGTGGAGTTCACCCGCAACGACATCGTCCGCTCCGGCATCTGCGCCGAGTGGGTGAAGGCGTTCGAGGAAACGAATCTCTAAATCGGAAGTTGATGGCGGCGGGTCCTCGCAGACCCGCCGTGCCGTCCCGCGGCACGAGACGACTCTCCGCACCTCCCATTCGGGAGGATGAACCGGGCGCCGAGCCCGGCCTTCAGAGAACTGGAGTCTCCTCGTGAGGAAACTGACCTTCGCCTTCGCCGTGCTGGCCTCGCTCGGCGGCGCCGCCCTCGTCCAGCCGGCCTCGGCCGCCCCCGCGATGCCCGGCGCCGTGTCGGCGCCCGACGCGGTGACGCATGTCCGGATGACTCCCATGGAGCGGCGCATGATGCATCGCCGCATGGAGCGGCGCATGATGCACCGCCGCATGGAGCGCCGGATGATGCATCACCGCGTGCACCGCCGCATGCACCGCATGTGATTGAACGGCGGAGTGGGGTCTTCCGGCCCCGCTCCGCTCGCCCGACCGGAACCGGGCGTTGCTCCCCGTTCCGAAGATTCCTATCTCGTCGTCTCGAATCGCGCCGTCAGGCGGCCGCCGCGGCAGCCGGCCGATCCGGGAGACCCCGATGCCCCCCTCCAATCGACTGTTCGACGACCTCGCCCGCCTCATGACGGACGCCGCCGGCGCCGCCCAGGGCGTCCGCCGCGAGGCCGAGACCGTGGTCCGGGCGCAGCTCGAGCGCGTCGTCCGCGACCTCGACATCGCCTCCCGCGAAGAGCTCGACGTGCTCCGCGACCTCGTGACCCAGCTCCAGGCGCAGAACGAGGCCCTGACGGCCCGCGTGGCGGCCCTGGAGGCGCGATCCGGGAGCGCCGGAGCGGGCGCCGCGGGCCTGAGCGAGGTGGTCTGAGTCTCCGCGGCAACGCCGCGGGCTTTTACACAGGAAGCGGCGTCGACGATCCGGTTTCCTGTTCACTGAATGTGACCTGCACTTTGTGTCGCGAGTCACGGCCGGTCTATAGTCGGGCATAGGGTGATTCGGGGGCTGCGGGGCGATGTCCGCAGAGCTTCGACAGTCGATCGCGTCACCGCCGGCCTAGATCTGCCGGTCGTTCCAGTTCTCGGAGTGTTCTCGCGCTCCGGTTTCGCGTCACCGCCACGTCGGGCCGGATCTCGTCCGGGTCGTCCTTTTGGATCGTCATGCCGCTTCTCAACGTCGACTTCCACGACCCGGACCGGAACGAGCATCCGCTCGACGTCGTCGAGCGGCTGGCCTCCCTGCGCGACTGGATCTTCGACCGGGCCGAGACCGACGAGATGTCGGTCACGAGCCCCGGTCGCTGGACCGACTACAACGTCGCCTTCACGTGGATCGAGGACGTCGAGGCGCTCCACGTCGCCTGCGCCTTCGACCTCAAGGTGCCGGAGCGGCAGCGCACCGAGGTGATGCGCCTGATCGCGCTGATCAACGAGCAGCTCTGGGTCGGCCATTTCGACCTCTGGACGACCGACAGCGTGGTGATGTTCCGGCACGCGCTCCTGCTGACCGGCGGCGCCGTCCCGACCCACCCGCAATGCGCCACGATGATGAAGACGGCGGTCGACGCCTGCGAGCGCTACTTCCAGGCGTTCCAGTTCGTCCTCTGGGCCGGCAAGAGCGCCCGCGAGGCCCTCGACGCCGTCCTGTTCGAGACCGAAGGCGAGGCGTGACCGCCCCCGGCGCCCCCACGGCGCGGATGCCCGCCTCCCTGGTCCTGGCCGGGGCCGGCAAGATGGGCGGCGCGATGCTGGCGGGCTGGCTGGAGGCGGGCCTCGATCCCCGCCGCACCACCATCATCGACCCGGTGCCCGTGCGCCCGATCGTGGATCTCTGCGCCGAGCGGGGCATCGCCCTGAACCCGTCCGATCCCGAGCCCGGCGACGTTCTGGTCCTCGGGATCAAGCCTCAGGGCCTGGACACGGCGGCCCCCGGGCTCGATCGGCTCATCGGCCGCGACACGCTCCTCGTCTCGATCCTGGCGGGCAAGACCGTCGCGGATCTCCGCGGCCGGCTGCCGCGGGCGCGGGCGATCGTCAGGGCGATGCCCAACCTGCCGGCGAGCATCGGCCGGGGCGCCACCGGTGCCTGTGCGAGTTCGGAGGTCACCCCCGCGCAGCGGGCGGCCGCCGAGGCCCTGTTCGCGGCCAACGGCGCCGTGGCGTGGCTCGCCGACGAGGCGCAGATCGACGCCGTGACGGCGGTCTCGGGCTCCGGACCGGCCTACGTCTTCCTCCTGGCCGAGACGCTGGCGGAGGCCGGCATCGCGGCCGGCCTGGAGCCCGACGTCGCCCGCCGCCTCGCCCGGGCGACCGTGGCGGGAGCCGGCGCGCTCCTCGATGCCAGCCCGGCCGAGGCGGCGGAGTTGCGCCGCAACGTCACGTCGCCCGGCGGCACCACCGCGGCGGCCCTCGACGTGCTGATGCGGGAGGACGGCCTCAGCGCGCTGATGCGCGAGGCCGTGGCCGCGGCCCGTCGGCGGGCGGGGGAACTGTCCGGCTGACATCGGGCGTTGGCATCAAGGGCTGACATCGGGCGGCGTCCGTGCGGCATGGCCGCGCGACGGACCTGCCCTTCGCGGCCCGCCCGCCTACATGAGGCGACACGACCGATCAGACCGGGCGACCGATCCATGACCGACAGCAAAGCCCCCTCGAAGCGGCCCCGCAAGGCCTCGAGCCCCGCCAAGGCGGGCGACGCGCAGGAAGGCGCTGCCCGAGAGAGTGCTGCCCACGCGAGCGTCGCGCAGGAGAGCGACAAGACCGGGGCCGACGCCTCGGGGACGCAGGCCGGGGCGCCGAAGCTGTCGCCCCGGGAGGCCGCCGTCGAGGCCCTGATGCGCCTCGCCGCCGAGCAGCCCTGGAACGACATCGAGGTCAGCGACATCGCCCGGGAGGCGGGCCTGACGCTCGCCGAGTTGCGCGACCTGTTCCCGTCGAAGGGGGCGGTTCTCGGCGGGCTGACCCGCATCATCGACCGCAAGGTTCTGGAGGGCGATCTCACGGGTCTCGAGGAGGAGCCGACCCGCGAGCGGCTGTTCGACGTGCTGATGCGCCGCCTCGACGCCATGGAGCCCTACAAGCCGGCGCTGCGCCGGATCGCCTACGCGCTCCGGGGCGAGCCGCTCTCGATGCTGGCGCTGAACGGCGTGATGCTGAACTCGCACCGCTACATGCTGGCGGCGGCCGGGATCGACACCGAGGGGTCGCTCGGGCAGCTCAAGCTGCAGGGCGTGGTCATCGCCTTCGCCCGCGTGACCCAGGTCTGGCTGGACGACGACGATCCGGCGCTCGCCCGGACGATGGCGCGGCTCGACAAGGAGATCCGCAACGGCGAGCGCATCATGGAGCGGGCCGAGGACGTTCGCCGCCTGACGGCGCCCCTGCGCGCCATCGGCCGCTCGTTCCTGGACTGGCGGCCGCGCGAGCGGCGGAGCCGCGACGGCGACGGTGACGAGAGCGACCCCGCTGCCGCCATCTAGACCGGTCGCTCACGCGGCCTGGATGTCGCTGAGGAAGCTGTCGACCTCGCGCTTGACCGTCAGGGACTGCGTCGCCAGTTCGGCCGCCGCGCTCTGAACCTGCGCGGCGGCGCTCCCGGCCTCCCGGGCAGCGGCCAGCACGCGCGCCACGTTGGCCGAGACGCCCTCCGTCCCCCGCGCCGCCTCGCCGGCATTGCGCGAGATCTCGCCGGTGGCCGCCGTCTGCTGCACCACCGTCGCCGCGATGGCGCCGCTGATCTCGTTCACGGAGGCGATCGTGCGGGCGATCTGCGCCATCGCCTCCGCGGCCTGCCCGGAGGCCGCCTGGATCGCGGCGATCTGGCCGCCGATCTCCTCGGTCGCCCGCGCCGTCTGGGCGGCGAGCTCCTTCACTTCGGAGGCCACGACGGCGAAGCCGCGTCCCGCCTCGCCGGCCCGCGCCGCCTCGATGGTGGCGTTGAGGGCGAGCAGGTTGGTCTGGTTCGCGATGCCGGAGATCATCATCACGGCGGCCCCGATCTGCTCGGCGGCGGCGTGCAGGCTCGCCATGGCGGCGTTGGTCGCCTCGGCCTCGTGGGCGGCGTGACCGGCCACCGCGTTCGAGCGCACGACCTGCCGCTCGATCTCCTGGAGCGAGGAGACCATCTCCTCGGCGGCGGCCGCGACGGTCTGGACGTTGGCCGAGGTCTGGGCAGCGGCCGAGCTCGACGTCACGGCCTGGCTGTTGGTGTTGTCGGCCACCCGGGTCATCGCCTGCGCGGTCGCGTCGAGTTCGCTGGTCGCCGCCGTGACGATGTCGAGCGAGGCGGCGATCTTCGCCTGGAAGGCGTGGACGCGCTGCTCGACCCGCTCGGCCCGGCGTAGGCGAGCCTCCCGCTCGGCGGCCTGCGCCGCCTCGAGCTCCGCCCGCGCGACCGCGTTCTGGCGGAAGACGTCGACGGCCTTGGCCATCGCGCCCATCTCGTCGGTCGCCGCGCGGTACGGCACCGCGACGTGAAGATCGCCCTCGGCCAGCCGCGTCATCGCCTCCGTCATGCCGGCGACCGGTCGGATGACGCTGCGGGCCAGCACGAAGGCCAGGATACCCCCGAGGAGCAGGGCCGCGGCGACCAGGCCGATCAGGATGTACCGGGCCCGCCTCGCCGCCAGGGCGGTCTCCCGGGAAATCGTCTCGCCGGCGGCCACGATCCGGTCGCGCAGCGCGATGCCGAGCCGGTCGATCGCGTCGGCGTGGGGCTTGATCCCGGTCTCGAACGTCGCCTTCGCCGACGCCACCGCCCGATCGTACGTGCGGAAGCCGGCCGCGGCGGCGATCAGCGCGTCGCGGACGGACCTGACCTGCTGCCCGAAGACCGCGCCGCCCTGCGCGTCCTTGAACGCATCCAGGGCCGCAAGAGCCTGCTCGACCCGCTGCTCGAAGGCGTCGCGGTCATGGGCGTCCAGGCCGATCACGAAGCGGGCCGACGCGATGCGGGACCGCAGGACGGCGTTCTCGACGTGCTCGACCCGCGCGAGCATCGCCTCGCCGGCCCGGGCGCGTACGTCCGCGAGCAGGCTCGCGAGAAGGGTGGTGAGCGCGTTGCCGGTCTCGTAGAGCTTCGTCCTGGCCTCGCGCAGGCTCGCCCCCGACGCCGCGAGGCGTTCCAGTTCCGGCTTCATGGCGCGGGCAGCCTCCCGCACGTCGTCGTAGAGCTTCCGCCCCCCGTCCGTCATGGCCAGCGAGAAGTACCGGTCGCAGGTCTGCTCGATCGCCTGCCGGGCCTGCTCCATCGCGGCGATCAGGTCGGGATCCGGCTGGAGCCGGTACCGTTCGGCCGTCCCGACGAGGCGTGCGGCGTGACCGTCGATCATCAGGACCGATTGCGCCCCCCGCTCCACGCGCTCCTGAAGCGCGTGGTCCGCGCCGATGACAGCCTGCTGGTAGATCGCGAATGCGCCGATGATGCCCGTGATCATGACGAGCATCGCAAATCCCGCGTAGAGACGAGCGCGTATCCCAGTTCTCACAGACGTATCTTCCACAGAAGAGGCCAGACTTTCGGCCTTACGATAGACGATACGATCATGACAACATCGTGTCGCGCGATCAAGTTCAACTTGTATTATAGATGATAGACGACAATACTTAGAGACAGACCCGATATCTCGGGCGCTCGAGGTGACCAAACCTGCCGGGCTGCGCGCGCAAACGGCAATCGGTGCGTTCTCGTCGCGATGGATCAGTTCTGACGGCGCCTCCCGGTCCGCCCGGAAGCTTCGCCCTGCGCGTGTCCGCTGCCGAGCGGCGTCGAGACTTCGCGCGGTACACGCTCGCGCTGGATCACGCGGGCGATGCACTTGCATTGCGGCACGGTCCGGCCCGCGTTGCTGACATCGGGCAGGAAGACCCGCGCTACAGTCCCGACCTTCGGGGAGACATGGCGACGGCCTGAAGCGCGTCGGCCGCGATTCGATCGACGGGTCGCGCAGACCCTCGGCTCGCGGGCCGTCCGGGTCGATCAGGCCTCGCGCCGGAGTTCAGGCGGCGCGGCTCGCCAGCGCCTCGCGCATGGTCGTGGCGATCATCCCGTTCTGGAACTGGTCGCGCGGGACCAGCAGCGCGTCGGGCACGCGGACCGACGCCTCCGGCCCCATGGCGTCGACCGGGTCGCTGGCGAGGATGATGCGCAGGGCCGGGCGCAGGGCCCGGGCCTCGACGGCCAGCTGCGCGCAGCACAGGCCGCCCTGGAGCGCGGTATCGACCACCAGCACGTCCACCGGCAGGCCCAGGGCCAGCACCGTCATGGCGTCGACGCCGCGGTCGCAGGCGGTGACTTGGTAGCCCAGCATCCGGACCTGGGCCGAGACCTCGTCGCGCCAGCGCTTGTGACGGCCGACGACCAGAACCTGGATCCGGTAGCAGCTGCCCTGGGGAAGGCTGCTCGAGGCAGTCTCGTCGTCGGCTGGGGGCATTCCGCACTCGACTTCGCGCTGGCTTTGCGATGCAGCATGCTAAGCTGGGATGCAATCCACACGCAAGCCCGGCGCCGTCATCGCGCCGCATTCGGCGCCGCCGTTGCACAATGGCGAAGCACTCCGGCGGCCTGATCATAGGCTGGGCACGGAGTTGACGCCGGCGGGGTCGCGCGGGCAACACCGGGCCGCCGCGGGACCTGAGCCGCGCGCTGCCGGAGCCAGAGCCGATGTCGTCCGCGAAAGCCCCTCCCGTCTCCCCGCTGGCGCCCACCGCGATGCCCGATCTGCCGCCCCTGCCGGGCGTGCGAATCGCGACCGCCCAGGCGGGGATCCGCTACAGCGGCCGCACCGACGTGCTCTACGTGGCGCTGGAGGCCGGGACCCGGGCAGCGGGGGTGTTCACCCGGTCGAAGTGTCCCTCGGCGCCGGTGGATTGGTGCCGCGACGCCCTGGCCGACGGGTCGGCGCGGGCGCTCGTGGTCAATTCCGGCAACGCCAACGCCTTCACGGGCCGGGTCGGGCGCGACGCGGTGGCGCGCACCGTCGAGATCGCCGCGGAGGCGGCGGGCTGCGGCGCGCGCGAGGTCTACGTCGCCTCGACCGGCGTGATCGGCGAGCCGCTCCCGGCGGAGCGGTTCGCGGGCGTGCTGGCGGACTGCGCGGCCCGCGCCGAGGACGGGCCGGCCGCCTGGACCGAGGCGGCCCGGGCGATCATGACCACCGACACCTTCCCGAAGCTCGCGACGCGCACGGCCGAGATCGACGGCGTGCGCGTGACGATCAACGGCATCGCCAAGGGCGCCGGCATGATCGCGCCCGACATGGCGACGATGCTGTCCTTCGTCTTCACCGACGCGGCCCTGCCGCAGGAGGTGCTGCAGGCGCTCCTCTCGGCCGGGACGAAGACGAGCTTCAACTGCGTGACCGTGGACGGAGACACCTCCACCTCCGACACCCTGATGCTGTTCGCCACCGCCAGGGCCGGCAACCCGGCGGTCACCGATCCCGCCGACCCGCGGCTCGCCGGCTTCCGGGAGGCGCTCGACGGCCTGCTGGTGGAGCTGGCCCAGCTCGTCGCCAAGGACGGTGAGGGCGCGCGCAAGTTCGTCACCGTGCGGGTCACCGGCGCCGAGAGCGACGCCTCCGCGCACCGCATCGCGATGTCGATCGCCAACTCGCCGCTGGTGAAGACCGCGGTGGCCGGCGAGGACGCCAACTGGGGCCGCGTGGTGATGGCCGTGGGCAAGGCCGGCGAGCCCGCCGACCGCGACCGGCTCGCGATCTGGTTCGGCGACGTGCGGGTGGCGGTCCAGGGCGCCCGCGACCCCGATTACAGCGAGGCGGCGGCGAGCGCCGTGATGCGCGCGCCGGAGATCACGGTCCGGGTCGATCTCGGCCTGGGCGACGGCACGGCCCGCGTCTGGACCTGCGACCTGACCAAGGCCTACGTCGAGATCAACGGGGATTACCGCTCGTGAGGGCGGTCCTGTCCGGCGCCCTCCTCGTCCTGAGCCTGGCGACCGCGGCGCGGGCCGACGACGCGGCGTGCAAGCGCCACATCAGCGTCGTCGGGCGCGCGTCGGAGACGCGGGCGCCGGACTTCGCCGAGGTGACGATCGGCATCGAGGCGCGCGGCGCGAGTGCGGCGGCCGCCCTCGACGCGGCCTCGAAGGCGGTGGCCGGGGTCTCGGCGCAGGCCCGCGCCCTCGGGGTCCCGCCCGCCGACCTCGGCACGGCCGCCGTCACCCTGCAGACCGCGACCCGCACCGTCGCCCGGCCGGGGGGCGCCGTCACCGAGGAGCCCGACGGCTACCGCGCCAGCAACCTCGTCACCGTCCGGCTCGCCGACATGGACCGCCTCGGCGACCTGCTCCGGCAGGCCCTCGACTCCGGCGCCAACCGCATCGACGGCGTGAGCTTCGGGCTGCGCGACCCGGACAAGAGCGAGGCGGCCCTCCAGGTGGCGGCGACACGGGACGCGCGGAGCCGCGCCGAGGCCCTCGCCGAGGCGGTCGGCGCCAAGCTCGGCCCGCTCTGCACGCTGAGCACAGCCGCGGCCGGCACGCCGTACCGCCCGGCGCTGGAGATGGCCCGCGCGGCGCCGATGGCCGCCAAGGGGCGGCGGGTGCCGCTGGAGGCGGGCACGATCCCGATGTCCTCCGAGGTCTCGGCCACCTTCGCGGTGGCGCAGTGAGCGCGCCCGAGAACGCCCCCGACGGCGCCCCCGCTGCCGCGCCCCTGCGCCTGCTCCTCGTGGTCGCCGTCGCCCTCGTCGACGTCGACGGCCGCGTCCTCGTGAGCGAGCGCCCGGCGGGCAAGCAGCTCGCCGGCCTGTGGGAGTTCCCCGGCGGCAAGGTCGAGCCCGGCGAGCGCCCCGAGCAGACGCTGATCCGCGAGCTGGCGGAGGAGCTCGGCATCCAGGTCGAGGAGCCGTGTCTCGCGCCGCTGACCTTCGCGAGCCACGCCTACCCGGACTTCCACCTGCTGATGCCGCTCTACATCTGCCGGCGCTGGACGGGGACGCCGCGCCCGATGGAGGGGCAGGCGCTCAAGTGGGTGCGCCCCAAGGCCCTGCGCGACCTCGCGATGCCGCCCGCCGACGCGCCGCTGATCCCGTTCCTGGTCGACCTGCTGGATTCCTGACGCCGTCGCGGGCCGCCCTCACAGGGTGAGGATCGCCTCGACGACTTCCTGCACGTCGAGCGCCTCCGCGAAGGTGGCGAGGTGGTGAGGCTCGCCGCGCGCCATGCGGACGACGCCCTCGAGCTGGCGCCGGAGCGTGATCGGCCGCAGCTTCTCGTTCGGGATCGCGTCGGGCTCCGGCTCGAAGCGCCCGTCGGCGCCCCGTCGCTCGGCGATGGCCCAGTCGCGCAGCCGGACGGCGCCCGCGTCGCCCTCCAGCGTCCACGTGTTGTGGTCGTCGGCCGCGACGCCCCCGACCCGGCCTGTCAGGGTGACGGGGATCCCGCCCGCCGTGAGCGTCACGTCGATCGCGCGCTCGGACCGGCCCGGTTCCGGGAAGTCGATCCGTCCGGCGAGCCCGGCGAGCGGGCCGAGCTGGCGGCGGGCCAGGAACAGGAAGTGCGAGACCACCTCGCGGGTGAAGCCGCCCTCGCCCCGCGCGTCGAGCCAGCGGGCGGCGTCGGCCTGCCAGGGCCGGGGCCAGCGGGCGAACGCCACCGCGACGGTGAGCGCCCGGGGCGTGCCGACCGCGCCGGCCGCGATCCAGCGCTCGATCGTCGCCACGCCCGGCGACGAGGCGAACGGGAAATTGACCGCGCCCGCGCCCCTCGCCTCCGCCACGAAGGCGCGGGCATCGGCGCGATCGATGGCCAGCGGCTTCTCGCAGAAGACGCTCCGGCCGGCCGCCAGGGCGGCGCGGGCGTAGCCGAGATGCGAGGCGGGCGGCGAGGCGACGTAGACGCAGTCGCTCGCCGCCACGACGGCGGCGGAATCGGCCACCCGCGGCACCGCCGGGAAGGCCGCGCCGATGCGGTCCAGGGCCGTCGGGGCCGGATCCCAGATCGCCGCGACCCGCACGGGCGAGTCCGTCGCCCCGTGGATCGCGCCGAGCAGGCGCTCGGCCATGATTCCCGCGCCGATGATCCCGATGGTGAGCGGTGCGTCGGAGGTCGGCATGCGGGAATCCGTGCGGCTTCTGGCGTCTGACGGGCCGCGGGGCGCGGCCCGTCGCAGGCTTTAGGAGCCCGAACCGGCGTGGGGAAGGCCGCCGGTCAACGCGACCCGGGATCTCAGCCCTGGATGAAGGCGAGCAGGTCGGCGTTGAGCCGGTCCTTGTGGGTGGCGGCCAGCCCGTGCGGGGCGCCCGGATACTCCTTCAGCACGGCGCCCGGCACGAGCTTGACGGCGGCGCGCGCGGCGGCGTCGATCGGCACGATCTGGTCGTCGTCGCCGTGCACGAGCAGGGTCGGCACGTCGATGCGCTTCAGGTCCTCGGTGAAGTCGGTCTCCGAGAAGGCCGCCACGCAGGCGTGCACGTTCCGCAGGCCCGCCATCATGCCCTGCATCCAGAACGTGTCCCGCAGGCCTTCGCTGACCGCGGCGCCGGCGCGGTTCGCGCCGTAGAACGGGCCGCTCAGGTCCTTGAAGAACTGGGACCGGTCGCGCAGGACCGAGTCCCGGATGCCGTCGAACACGTCCCGGGGCAGGCCGCCCGGATTCGCGTCGGTCCGGACCATCTGGGGCGTCACGGCCCCGACTAGGACCGCCTTGGCGATGCGCGCCGTCCCGTGCCGCCCGATGGTGCGGGCGACCTCGCCGCCGCCGGTGGAGTGGCCGACCAGCACCGCGTCGCGCAGGTCGAGATGGGCGATCAGCCCGGCGAGGTCGTCCGCGAAGGTGTCCATGTCGTTGCCCGACCAGGACTGCCCGGAGCGACCGTGACCGCGCCGGTCATGGGCGATGACCCGGAACCCGCGCTCCGCGAGGAACAGCATCTGGTCCTCCCAGGCGTCGCCGTTGAGCGGCCAGCCGTGGCTGAAGACCACCGGCTGCCCGGCGCCCCAGTCCTTGTAGTAGATCTGGGTGCCGTCCTGCGCGGTGAAGTAGGGCATCGTGGTCTCCCGAGGGTCGAGAAGGCAGAGGGCGAGAAGGAGGGGTCGCGCGGACCGACGGACCGGTCAGGCTCGGCCCTGCCGCGCGTCGAGGCTGAGCGGGCCGGCCCCGAAGGCCGCGACCTGAAGCAAGCCGCCGGCCATGGCGAGGTTCTTCAGGAAGTGGAACATCTGGTTCTGGTCGCCGAGGGCCGCGTGGAAGGTCACCGCGGTGGCCACCGCGAAGAGCGCGAGGGCCAGGGCGACCAGCCGCGTGCGGTAGCCGGCGACGAGCAGCAGACCGCCGACGATCTCCGTGCCGGTCGCCGCCGCGTAGGCGAGCGGCGGCAGCGGGAGGTGGGCGGCCTCGATGGTGGCGAGCGTCGCTGCCGGGGCCGCGAGCTTGCCGGCGCCGCTCACGAGGAAGATCGCGCTCATCAGGACCCGGCCGGTCACCGGCAGCAGGGCGGTCGCGCTGGAAGAATAGATCGGGGGCATCGTCGAACGCTCCGTCCTGTCGTGCGCGGCCGGCTCAGGCCGCTTCGGGAAGTGTGAGGCCGCGAAGCCAGTTCAGCGCCAAGCCGATATCGGCCTGCGACAGGCCGTGGCCCGTCGGCAGGATCCGGTGCTCGACGCGGGCTCCGGCCGCGGTGAGCTGCTGCGCGAGGCGCCGCGCGTTCTCGGCGGGCACGATCGGGTCCATCGCCCCGGAGAGGATCAGGACCGGCCGGCCGGCGAGATCCGCGGCCGGGGGCTCGGCGAACGGCACCATCGGGCGGATCAGGACCGCGCCCGCCAGGGTCTCCGGCCGCAGCAGCAGCAGCGACGCGGCGATGTTGGCGCCGTTCGAGAAGCCCAGCGCCACCGGCGCCCCGAGCCCGTACCGCGTCCGGGACGCCGCCACGAAGGCCGCGAGGTCGCCGGTGCGGCGGCGCAGGTCCGCCTCGTCGAAGACGCCCTCCGCCAGGCGCCGGAAGAATCGCGGCATGCCGTTCTCGCTGACGGCGCCGCGGGGCGCCAGCAGGGCGGCCTCCGGCGCGACCGTGCGGCCGAGGGGCAGGAGGTCGGTCTCGTCGCCGCCGGTCCCGTGCAGGAGCAGCAGCGGGCGCGCGGTGTCGGGACCGGGCTCGAAGCGGTGGATGAAGCCGGCGGTGTCCTGGGTCATGATGGCCTCACGGGTGACGGGGAGAGGTCCCGCCCCGCGCGGGCGCGGGGCGGGCGTGGAGGTCGCGGATCAGGCGACCTTGGGCAGCACGGCCTCGATCTCGGCCCGGTGCGGCTCCAGGCCGGCGGGGAGCTTGAGGGCCTGGCCGAGGGCCTCGATCGGCTCGTCCACCGCGAAGCCGGGCGCGTCGGTGGCGATCTCGAACAGCACGCCGCCGGGCTCGCGGAAGTAGATCGAGCGGAAGTACTGGCGGTCGCGCTGCTCGGTGACGTGGAGCCCCCGCGCCGCGAGCGCCCGGCCCATCGCGGCCTGCGCGGCGTCGTCCGCCGCCCGGAACGCGATGTGGTGGACCGAGCCCGCCCCCGGGCGGCCGGGCAGGAACCCGCCGACGGCCCGCAGGGTGACGAGACCGCCGAGCTCGGCGCTGCCCGCGAAGCGGATCAGGTTGCCCTCGCGGCCGACCTCCTCCAGCCCGAGCACCTCCGTGAGGATCGCGGCGGTCGCCTCGGCCCTGTCGAGGAGGAGCGTGACGCCGTGCAGGCCGCGGATCGCGTGCTCGGCCGGCACCTCGCTCGACGCCCAGCCCTCCGCGTCGCCGACATCGACGCCCACCAGCGCGAGCATCATGCCGTCCGGGTCGCGGAAGCGCAGCGTCGGCGCGCCGAAGACCTGGACCAGCGGCTCGTGGGCCACGCCCTTCTCGATGAGCCGGTGGGTCCACCAGCCGATGGAGGCGCGGGGAACCCGGAAGGCCGTCTCCTGGGTCTCGCCGATCCCGACCCGGCCCGGCGCGGCGTGCTCGACGGGGAAGAAGGTCAGGATCGTGCCGGGCCGCCCGGCCGCGTCGCCGTAGTACAGGTGGTAGGTGCCCGGATCGTCGAAATTGACGGTCTTCTTCACCAGACGCAGCCCGAGGATTCGGGTGTGGAAGTCGAGGTTGCGCAGGGCCGGCCCGGAGAAGGCCGTGACGTGGTGGAGGCCGGTCTGAACCATGGCGATGTCTCCCGACGGAAGGCCGCGGCGGGCGGCCTGTTGCGATGACGGGAATGTGCCCCTTGCCATGGGCGGCGAAAATAGAAACGGTGGAAACCTATCGTTTCTGGATCTGATCGATGAGACTGCCCGATTTCGAGGCCTGGGCCGTGTTCGCCAAGGTGGTGGAGACCGGCTCCTTCGGCCGCGCCGCCGCGGAACTGGGCCTGTCGAAGGCCACGGTCTCGAAGGCGGTGAGCCGGCTCGAACTGCGGATCGGCGCCCGCCTGTTCAACCGCACGTCGCGGAAGCTCGCCCTCACCGAGGCCGGGCAGGCCGCCAAGGACGGTGCTGCGCGCATCCTCGCCGAGGGCGAGGTCGCGGAGGCGCTGGCGACGGCGGGCGCCGCGGAGCCGCGCGGGCTGGTGCGGCTCGCGGCGCCGATGACCTTCGGGGTGATGCACGTGGCCCCGATCCTGCCGGCCTTCCTCCGGGAGTACCCGGCCGTCTCGGTGGATCTCCACCTGTCGGACGCGGTCGTCGACCTCGTCGGCGGCGGGTTCGACATCGGGCTGCGCATCGCGGCCCTGCCGGATTCCTCCCTGCGCGCGCGCCGGCTCTGCGAGATTTGCCGCTCGCTGGTCGCCACGCCCGCCTATCTCGACCGGCACGGCCGGCCCGAGCACCCGGACGACCTCGTCCGCCACACCTGCCTCGGCTACGCCTACCTGCCGACGCCGGACCGCTGGCGCTTCGTGGACGGGAGCGGCGCGGAGGCCGTCGTGGTGCCGGCGGGCCAGCTCCGGGCGAACAACGCCGAGGCGCTGGCGCCGGCGCTGCGGGCCGGCCTCGGACTCGCCCTGCAGCCCGACTTCATGATCTGGGACGACCTCGAAGCCGGGCGCCTCGAGCGGGTGCTGCCGGCCTGGTCGCCGCCGCCGATCGCCCTGCACCTCGTCACGCCGCCGGGCGATCCGCGGCCGGCGCGGGTGACGGCGCTGATCGCCCATCTCGCCCAGACCCTCGGCCAGGCGCCCTGGGCCGCGCCGCCGCCGCGAGGCCACGCGGCGGACCGGTGAGTCCCGCGCCGGCGCGCGCGATCCAGGCACGTCATTCACCTGGATCAATGCCGTCTACGCGAACGTGCGTTACCGGCGAGCACCGTGCCTCCGAAGACGGCCTGCTCCTTGCGGGTGCATCTGTCGGAGAACGGCCGAGACTTGCCGCTCGGCCGGGAATCTCGGCCAAGCAAACTTCAGGTTTATCCAGGACAATCTGGCATTGGACAGCGGCGCATTTTCCGGTCAGTAAGGCGCCTTGTATACATGTATACGATTCTGTTGAGGCGTCGATGTCCCCTTTGATTCCCGGACGCCCCGCACCCGACCGGTTGCGGCACAAGACCGTGGCGGCGGCTGTCGCGGACTCGCTCCGCGAGCAGATCCTGAACGGTGAACTGCCGCCGGGGGTGCAGCTGCGCCAGGACGCCCTGGCGGAGGAGTTCGGGATCAGCCGGATCCCGGTGCGCGAGGCCCTGCTCCAGCTGGAAGCCAGCAAGCTCGTGCGGATCGTGCCGCATCGCGGGGCGGTCGTGACAGGCCTCTCGCTGCAGGAGGTCGAGGACATCTTCCAGCTGCGCGTCCAGCTCGAGCCGGAACTGCTCCTGCTCTCGGCCCCGCACCTGACCCGCGACGACATCCGCGATCTCGACGCGCTCTCGAAGGAGTACGGCGCGGCGCTGGAGACCGGTCAGGTCCTCCGGTGGGGCGACCTGAACAGCCGCTTCCACCTCGACCTGATCCGGCACGCCGGCCGGCCGCGGTCGCTGGCGATCGTCTCCGCGCTGCTGCAGGATTGCGAGCGGCCGACGCGGCTGCAGATCGCGACCTCCGAGGACGCGACCCGCGCGGTCAGCGAGCACGCGCAGATCCTGGCCCTGTGCGAGGACCGCGCGTTCGAGGCGGCGGCCGCGTGCCTGCGGCGCCACATCGAGCATGTCGGCGCCTCGCTCATCGCCCTCTACCGGGGGGCGCTCGCCGAGGCCTGATCGTCCGCGAGGCGGCTCAGTCCGGCTTGGCCGACCGGCCGCCGATCCGGCCCGGCAGGCGGGTCAGGCGATCCTTCATCTCCAGGACCTTCTGGACCTTCGAGCCGAGGGTCAGGAGCTGGACGAGGCGCTCGGTGTCGAGGCGGCGCACGTCCGCGTACCAGCCGGCGAACAGCTCGAAGAGGTCGTGCATCTCCCGCAGGCGCGCCTGGGCGTGCCGCTCCTCCTCGGTCGCCGGCTCCTGCATCAGGAGCTCGCGCAGGAGGGTCAAGGTCGGATCGACCTCGCGCTTCTTGCGCTCCTCGACCAGCGTGCGGACGATCTGCCAGATGTCCTCGGGCGTCGTGAAGTAGTCGCGCCGGTCGCCGGGCCGGTGCTGGAGCCGGACGAGGTTCCAGGCCTGGAGCTCCTTCAGGCCCATGCTGACGTTGGAGCGCGACACGCCGAGCCGCTCGACGATCTCGTCGGCGTTGAGCGGCCGCTCGGCGACGAACAGCAGGGCGTAGATCTGCCCCACGGTCCGGTTGATGCCCCAGCGCGAGCCCATCTCGCCGAAATGCAGCACGAAGGTCTGGACGAGCGGGGGCAGTTGCACGGCAGGGATCCGACGCGGGCGATAATCGGGCGGGCGCCGCCCCGGTCTATCAGCTCTTGAGCCAATACCGCAGGACCGTCGCGACGAAGCCGAGGCCGACGATGCTGGAGGCCCAGAGCCCCGCGAACCACGCGAGGCGCTTCCAGAGGGGCTGTGCTGCTGCGGGTGCCATCAATGATATCCGTGCGCGTCGACCTTGCCGCGGAAGACCCAGTACGCGTACGCGGTGTAGGCCAGTATGATCGGGATCAAAACCGACGCGCCGGCCAGCAGGAAGATCTGGCTCGCCTCGGGCGCGGCCGCCTGCCAGATCGTGATCCGGCCCGGCACGATGTCGGGGAAGATGCTGATGCCGAGCCCCAGGAAGGTCAGGGCGAACAGCCCCAGCGCGATCAGGAAGGGCGCCCGCTCGGCGCCGCCCCGCAGGGTGCGCCACAGGGCGTAGGCCGCGAGCGCCACGAGCAGCGGCACCTGCGCGGTGACGAGCACGTTCGGCATCGCCAGCCAGCGCTCGTAGTAGCGGCCCTGGAGGAACGGCGTCACCGCGCTGACGAGGGCGATGGCCGCCACCGTCGCCGCGGTGAGGCGCAGGGCCAGGCGCCGGGCCCGCAGCTGGAGCAGGCCCTCGGTGCGCATCACCAGCCACGTCGCCCCGAGCAGCGCGTAGGCGATGACCAGGCTCGCGCCGACGAGGAGGCTGAAGGGCGTGAGCCAGTCCCACCAGCCGCCGGCATAGGCCCGCCCCTCGACCGCGATGCCTTGCAGGAGCGCGCCCAGCGTGATGCCCTGGGCGAGGGCCGCCACCAGCGAGCCGCCCGCGAAGGCCACGTCCCAGGCGGCGCGGTGGCGGGGGTCGCGCCAGCGGAACTCGAAGGCGACGCCGCGGAAGATCAGCCCGAGCAGCATCGCGATGATCGGCGCGTAGAGCGCCGGCAGGATCACCGCGTAGGCCAGCGGGAAGACGGCGAACAGGCCGCCGCCGCCCAGCACCAGCCAGGTCTCGTTGCCGTCCCAGACCGGCGCGACCGAGTTCATGGCGGTGTCGCGCTCCGCGCCCGGCGGCAGGACCGGGAACAGGAGGCCGATGCCGAGGTCGAAGCCGTCCATGACGATGTAGGCGAAGACCGCGAAGGCGATCACGAGCGCCCAGACCACCGTGAGATCGACGCTGTAGGCCATGGGTCCCTCACTCGGCCGGCTGGAGGTGGCGGTCGGGGTCGATCGCCGGGGCGGGCGTGATGCCCGCCGTCCGGATCGGCGCGCCGGGCTCGATCCCGCTCTCGCCGGCATGCGGGGGCTGGCCCATCAGGCGCAGCATGTAGCCGGTGCCCATGGCGAAGACCGCGAAGTAGATGACCACGAAGGCGGTGAGCGAGGCCGCCACCGCCGGCGCGTGCAGCGGCGAGGCCGACTGCGCCGTGCGCAGCAGGCCGTAGACTGTGTAGGGCTGGCGCCCGACCTCGGTGGTGATCCAGCCGGCCAGCACCGCCACGAAGCCCGCCGGGCCCATGGCCACCGCGAAGCGGTGCAGCGGGCGCCACGCGTAGAGGGTGCCGCGCCAGCGGGCGAGAAGGCTGAGGGCGCCCA
The DNA here is from genome assembly GCF_050281105.1 of Methylobacterium sp. NPDC080182. Classification (NCBI taxonomy): domain Bacteria; kingdom Pseudomonadati; phylum Pseudomonadota; class Alphaproteobacteria; order Hyphomicrobiales; family Methylobacteriaceae; genus Methylobacterium; species Methylobacterium sp. NPDC080182. The sequence continues at coordinate 125,022 of NZ_JBNNWO010000001.1, read as the reverse complement.
GGAGCAGCATCAGCATCCCGAGGCCGACCATGATGCGGAACGACCAGAACACGATCGGCACCGGCGGCCACTCCGCCCGCGGCAGGCTGTCGAGCCCCTTCAGGGGCGCGTCGAGGGCGTGCTTCAGCACCAGCGAGGACAGTTTCGGGATCTCGACCGCGTAGCGCACGGTGCCGGCCTCCTGGTCGGGCAGGCCGAACAGCACCAGCGGCGCGCCGTCCGGGTGGCTCCGGAAGTGGCCCTCCATGGCCATGACCTTGGCGGGCTGGTGCTCCAGGGTGTTGAGGCCGTGCGCGTCGCCCGCGAGGATCTGGATCGGTGCGACCAGGGCGGCCATCCACATCGCCATCGAGAACATCGTCCGGGCCGCCGGGTTGGCCCGGTCGCGCAGCAGGTGCCACGCGCCGACCGCGCCCACGACCAGCGCGGTGGTGAGGTAGGCGGCCAGCACCATGTGCACGAGGCGGTACGGGAAGGACGGGTTGAACACGATCGCCCACCAGTCCAGCGGCACGAACTGGCCCTCGGCGTTCGTGCCGTAGCCCGCCGGCGTCTGCATCCACGAGTTCACCGCCAGGATCCAGAACGCCGAGAAGAAGGTCCCGACCGCCACCATCAGCGTCGCCGCGAAGTGCAGCCGCGGCCCGACCTTGCGCATCCCGAACAGCATCACGCCGAGGAAGCCCGCCTCCAGGAAGAAGGCCGAGAGCACCTCGTAGGCCATCATCGGCCCCAGCACCGGGCCGGTCTTGTCGGAGAAGACCGACCAGTTCGTGCCGAACTGGTATGACATCACCAGGCCGGACACGACGCCCATCGCGAAGGCGATGGCGAAGATTTTGAGCCAGTACTTGAACAGATCCATGAAGACCTGGCGCCCGGTGGCGAGCCAGAGCCCTTCCAGAACGGCGAGGAAGCTCGCGAGGCCGATCGAGAAGGCCGGGAACACGATGTGGAAGGCGACCGTGAACCCGAACTGGATGCGGGCGAGGATCAAGGGATCGAGGTTGGCGAGCACGTCGTGCCTCCGGCTCTGTGCGCGACTCGGCGTATAGCAATTTCAGAAATTTCTGAAAAGTAAAAACATCCTGTGTCGCCGGTGCGGCGCCCTGGTCATGCGCCGGCGTCCGGGGTCGATCCGGCCTCGGGGTCTGGACGTCCGCGCCCGAACGCGTCAGGGTCTCGGCATTCCCTACAGGTCGGGACCACGCGAGCCCCTGGACGCGCGCCGCGCGACGGGACGCCGCGTCCCGACGCACGGAGAGCACGCGCCGCCATGGCCGACACCCTCGTCTCCGCCGCGCCCGTCGATCTCGCCGCCGCGCTGTCGGCGCGCATCCGCGGCATCGGCACGAGCCAGATCGGCCTCGTGGCAGATCGCGGGCGGGACGACCCGGAGGTGGTGAAGCTGTGGATCGGCGAGGGCGACCTGCCGACGCCGCCCTTCATCGTCGAGGCGGCGCACCGGGCGATGCTGGCCGGGCACACCCGCTACACCACGTCGCTGGGCCTGCCGGCGCTGCGCGCGGCGCTCGGCGCCTACCACGCCCGCCACTGGGGCGTGGAGATCCCGCCGGACCGGTTCGGCGTCACGGCGGGCGGCATGAACGCGATCATGCAGGCGGCCCAGGTGCTGCTGGAGCCGGGCGACGAGATGATCATCCCCTCCCCGGCCTGGCCCAATCTCGGCGAGGCGGTCCGCATCGCCGGCGGCGTGCCCGTGACGGTGCCGTACCGCCGCCTGCCGGACGGGCGCTTCGCGCTGCCGCTCGCCGACATCGCGGCGGCGATCACGCCGCGCACCCGGGTGATCATGGTGAACTCGCCCTCGAACCCGACGGGCTGGACCATGCCGCTGGCCGAGATGACGGCCCTGCGCGACCTCGCCCGGGAGCGCGGGCTCTGGATCCTCTCGGACGAGGTCTACGCGCACTTCACCTACGGCAACCGGATCGCGCCGTCCTTCCTGCAGATCTGCGCGGAGGACGACCGGCTGATCGTGACCAACACCTTCTCGAAGAACTGGGCGATGACCGGCTGGCGGGCCGGCTGGGTGATCTACCCCCGCGGCCTCGCGCCGACCTTCGCGAAGCTCGGGCAGTACAGCACCACCTCGATCCCGACCTTCGTCCAGCACGCCTGCATCGCGGCCCTCGAGGAGGGCGACGGCTTCATCCGCACGATGGTGGAGCGCTGCGCCGAGGCCCGCGCGATCCTGGTGGAGGGGCTGTCGGGCCTGCCGGGCGTCACGGTCGCGCCGCCGGACGGGGCCTTCTACCTCATGGCCCGGATGGGCGGCGACGAGCCGAGCCTCGACCTGGCGCTGCGCCTCCTGCGGGAGGCCAAGGTCGGCGTGGCGCCCGGCACCGCCTTCGGCCCGGAGGGCGAGGGTCTCGTGCGGATGTGCTTCGCCATCAGCCCGGAGCTGGCCCGGGAGGCGGTGCGCCGGCTCGCGGGCGCGCTCGGGACGCGGGCGCCGGCCGCGCACTGAGTCGGGCGCGGGCCTCGCGACCGGGACCCCTGGGCCCCCGCCTCAGCGCCCCCAGCGCAGGACCAGCGCGTCGTTCCGGCGGGCGAGCTCGATCAGGCCGGCCCGCGTCGCCGGGTGCAGGGGCTGGATCGGCAGCCGCGCGGTCTCGTGGGCGATCACCCCGCCCTCGGCCATGAGCGCCTTGCAGGCGAGCAGGCCGCACTGCCGGTTCTCGTAGTTGATCAGCGGCAGCCAGCGCGCGTAGGCGTCCATCGCCTCCTCCCGGCGGCCCGCCGCGTAGGCGTCGGTGATCTGCCGGATGCCGTCCGGGTAGCCGCCGCCGGTCATCGCCCCGGTGGCGCCGGCGTCGAGGTCGGCCATCAGGGTGATCGCCTCCTCGCCGTCCCAGGGGCCCGCGACCGCGTCGCCGCCCAGCGCGATCAGCTCGCGGAGCTTGGACGCGGCGCCCGCGGTCTCGATCTTGAAGTAGGCGACGTTCGCGATCTCCCGGGCCATGCGCGCCAGGAACGGTGCCCCGAGCGGCGTGCCCGCCACCGGCGCGTCCTGGATCATGATCGGGATGGAGATCGCGTCCGAGACCGCGCGGAAGAAGTCGAAGATGCCGAGTTCCGGCACGCGGATCGTGGCGCCGTGATAGGGCGGCATGACCATCACCATCGCGGCGCCGGCCTCCTGGGCGCGGCGCGAGCGCTCGGCGCAGACCTGCGTGGCGAAGTGCGTCGTCGTCACGATCACCGGCACGCGGCCGGCCACGTGGTCCAGCACGGCGTCCATCACCCGCTCGCGCTCGTCGTCGGTGAGGACGAACTGCTCGGAGAAGTTCGCCAGGATGCACAGCCCCTGGCTGCCGGCGTCGATCATGAAGTCGACGGCCCGGCGCTGCCCGTCGAGGTCGAGGGCGCCCGCGGCGTCGAAGACCGTGGGGGCGACCGGGAAGACGCCGCGATAGGCGTGGGCGGGCGAAGTCATGCGCGGTCCTCCTGCCGGGATCGCGCGTCCCGGCGGACGGCCGTGTCCGCGGGCGGGATCCGGGCGCCTCTTAGCACGCGGCCTCTATCCTGGCGCGGGCCGGATCGAACCAACCAAGCTGTCGACAAGCGCACCGACTTTCCTGTACGGCCGAGCTCTTCTTTGCTTTGTCCATCGACAGCCGAGATCGCGCGCGGCGGCCGCACGAGAACAGCGTTTTCTTTTCGGAGCTACTGTAATGCGATTCTTCTCTGCCGGCCGCGTCGCGGCGCTCGTCGTCGCGGCGCTCCTCGGCGCGGCCCCCGCCTCGCCCTTCGCCGCGCCCGCGAAGGCCGACGATCTCGACGCGATTCGCGCCGCCAAGACCCTGCGCATCGGCACCGAGGGCACCTACGCGCCCTTCACGTTCCACGACGCGTCCGGGCAGCTCGTCGGCTTCGACGTCGAGATCGGCCGCAAGGTCGCCGAGCAGCTGGGCGTCGCGCCGCAATTCCTCGAGGGCAAGTGGGACGGGCTGATCGCCGGCCTCGACGGCAAGCGCTACGACGTGGTGATCAACCAGGTCGGCATCACCAAGGAGCGGCAGACGAAGTTCGACTTCTCCGAGCCCTACATCCGCGCGCGGGCCGTGCTGATCACCCGGGCGGACCGGTCCGACATCAAGTCCTTCGCGGATCTCAAGGGCAAGAAGTCCGCCCAGAGCCTCTCCAGCAACTTCGCGCGCCTCGCCGAGCAGTCCGGCGCCGAGCTCGTCGGGACGGACGGCTTCGACCAGTCGATCCAGCTCGTCCTCACCGGCCGCGCCGACGCCACCGTCAACGACAGCCTGTCGTTCCTGGACTTCCACAAGCAGAAGCCGAACGCCCCCGTGAAGATCGCCGCCGAGCAGGCCGACGCGGACGCCTCCGGTATCATCATGCGCAAGAACAACCCGGCGCTGAAGGCCGCGATCGACAAGGCGCTGGAGGCGATCAAGGCCGACGGCAGCTACGCGGCGATCGCCCAGAAGTACTTCGGGGCCGACGTCTCCAAGTAGACCGTCCGCAGAGGGCCCGCCCGGACGAGTCCCGCCCGGGGCGCCGCCTCGTACAGCCCCACGCTTCGATCGCCCGGTAGGAGACGCCGCCCCGTGCCGCACTGGCTCGACCTCATGCTCCAGTCGCTGGGGCCGCTGCTCGCGGCCGGCCTGCGCTTCACCGTGCCGCTGACGCTCATCACCTTCGTGCTGGGCCTCGCGCTGGGGCTCGGGACCGCCCTCGTGCGCCTGTTCGCGCCCCGGCCCCTGGCGGCCCTGGCGTGGTTCTACGTGTGGATCTTCCGGGGCACGCCGCTCCTCGTGCAGCTGTTCGTGATCTTCTACGGCCTGCCGAGCGCCGGCATCCTGATCGACGCCTTCCCGGCCGCCGTGATCGGGTTCACCCTCAACGTCGGCGCCTACACGTCGGAGATCGTCCGCGCCGCCATCGCCTCCATCCCGAAGGGCCAGTGGGAGGCGGCCTACGCCACCGGCATGACACCGGTCCAGGCCCTGCGCCGCACGATCCTGCCCCAGGCGGCGCGGGTGGCGGTGCCGTCGCTCGCCAACTCCTTCATCGCCCTGGTGAAGGACACGTCGCTCGCGGCCGCCATCACGGTGCCGGAGCTGTTCCAGGCGGCCCAGCGCATCGTCGCCGTCACCTACGAGCCGCTGATCCTCTACATCGAGGTGGCGCTGATCTACCTCGTCCTGTCGACGCTCCTGTCCTGGCTTCAGACGCTGCTGGAGCGGCGCCTCGGGCGCTACGGCGGCTACCTGGAGGCCCGCGCGTGATCGCCCTGTCGGCCATCGAGAAGCGCTTCGGCGACAACCCGGTCCTGCGGGGCGTCGACCTCGCGGTGCCGGAGGGGCGGGTCACGGCGCTGATCGGCCCCTCGGGCTCGGGCAAGTCGACGCTCCTGCGCTGTGCGAACCTGCTGGAGGTCCCGCAGGCCGGGACGCTGACCCTCGGCGACATACGCCTCACCTTCCGGCCCGGCAGCCCGCCGGCGCGGCGGGACGTGCTCGCCGTGCGCCGGCAGACCGGCATGGTGTTCCAGAATTTCCAGCTCTTCCCCCATCGGACCGTGATGGAGAACGTCACCGAGGGGCTCGTCACCGTCGGCAAGTGGCCGCAGGACCGGGCGCGGGCGCGCGCCCTGGAATTGCTGGAGCGCGTCGGCCTCGCCCACAAGGCCGCGGACTGGCCCGCCAGCCTGTCGGGCGGCCAGCAGCAGCGGGTGGCGATCGCCCGGGCGCTGGCCCCCTCCCCGCGCCTGCTGCTCTGCGACGAGCCGACCTCGGCCCTCGACCCGGAACTCGCCGCCGAGGTGGTGGACGTGCTCGCCGGCCTCGCGAACGCGGGCACGACCATGCTGATGGCGACCCACGACCTGCGCCTCGCGCGGCGCGTCGCCGACACGGTGGTGTTCCTGGAAGGGGGGCATATCGTCGAGCAGGGCGCGGCCGCCGACGTCTTCGCCCGGCCGGCCGACCCGCGCACCCGCCGGTTCGTCCGGACGCTGCTCGGCGAGGCGGCCGAGGGGGGCTGAGCAGGGGCCTGACCGGCCCGGGCCGGGGCGCGCCGATCAGCGCGTCAGGCAGCGCAGGGTGAGCAGATCCTCGACGGTGAGCGCGGTCCCGAAGACCAGGGGCCGCCAGGCCGGCAGGGTGGCGAGGATCAGGCCGGCCGCCAGGGCGAGCCAGGGCAGGACCGGGCGCAGGCCGGGACCGGCGGCCCTCACGCGGGATTCCGCGCCAGCGACGCCTCCTCGCCCTTGCCGACCACCACGAGGCCCAGACCCGCGGCCAGCATGGCGCCGCCCCAGAGCAGGAAGCCGATGTCCCAGTAGAGCCACTGCTCCGGCGGTGCCCGCTCGTTGACGTGGTGCACGCCGAGGATCTCGTGGTCGATCAGGCCCTCGACGAGGTTGAACAGGCCCCAGCCGATCAGGAGCGACCCGGCGAGCAGCTTGCTGGACCAGTAAAGGTGCGTGCGATGCGCGGCGCGCCAGAGGAGGAACAGCCCGAGGACCACGAAGACGTAGGTCGCGCTGTGGAAGAGGCCGTCCCAGCGGGTGTTCAGCTCGAGGTTCGGGATCGTGTCGATCGGGTACCAGCTGCTCAGCATGTGGTGCCATTGCAGGATCTGGTGCAGCACGATCCCGTCGAAGAAGCCGCCGAGGCCGAGCCCGAACAGGATGCCGGCGCTCACGGGGAAGACGCGCTCCCGGGTGTCGGCCGCTCTCTCAACCGCCCTGTCAGCCGCTCTGTCAGCCGCTCTGTCAGCCGCTCTGTCAGCCGCTCTGTCAGCCGCTCTGTCAGCCGCTCTGTCAGCCGCTCTGTCAGCCGCTCTCATGCGCAACTCCGGCGTGGCGGAGGCCGCGGCCGCGCGGGCGACGGCGTCCTGCGGGGAACCCGCCCGGGGCGCCGGCGGATCCGTCACGCCTCCCGCGGGACCGCTTCCGGTCGCGAGACCATCCGCAGGTAGACGGCGAGCCCCGCCAGGAAGACCGCGAGGCCGAGCCCGGTGGCGTAGGGCGCGAAATCCTTGCCGACCACGGCGATCGCCGCGCTGTGGCCCGCCAGGAGGTCGGTGCCGGCGAGCAGCACGCCCACGAAGCTCTCGCCGACGAGGAACCCGGACGCGAGGAGGACACCCCGGCGGCGGGCAGTGCCGACCGCCTTGTCGGCCTTCGCGTCGCCCTTCGCGCCGACCCGGGCGCGCAGCCGGCGCTCGGCGACCCAGCCGAGGATGCCGCCGATGGCGATCGTCATCTCCACCGAGAGCGGCAGGTACATGCCGATGCCGACCGTCAGGGCCGGGAAGGTGAGGTCGCGCCGCTTCAGCCACGTCTCGGCCGCCACCAGGACCACCCCGAGCCCGGCGCCGATCAGCACCATGGTCCAGGGCAACTCGCCGTGCGTGATGCCGTTGGCGATCTGGGTCATCAGGGCCGCCTGGGGCGCCGGCATGGCGCTCCCCGCGTCCTGCCCGTCCCGCGCGGGGGCACCGACGAAGCCGTAGGCCTCGTAGAGCAGCGACAGGAGCGGGGCGATCACCACGGCGCCGACCCCGACGCCGAGGATGAGCGCGACCTGCTGGTGCCAGGGCGTGGCGCCCAGCACCTGCCCGGTCTTCAGGTCCTGCAGGTTGTCGTTGGCGATCGACGAGGTGGTGATGATGACCGACGTCAGCAGCAGCGCCATGCCGGTGACGAACCGGTCTCCCTCCGGCCCGGCGGAATGCCCGAGGATGAAGGGCAGGAGCAGCGCGGTGGCCATCGTGGTCAGGATGCCGATCCCCGAGATCGGGCTCGACGAGGAGCCCAGCAGGCCCGCGAGGTAGCCGCAGGCCGCCGCCATCAGGAAGCCGAACAGGACGGTGAACAGGGTGGCGGCCACCGCCAGCACGATCGTCAGGCCGCCGAGGTCGGCGGCCCCGGCGAAGGCCCAGAACAGTAGCGCGAGCGGGACGCACAGGCCCAGGGTCGCGGCGGCCACCCAGGTGATCGGCAGGTCGCGGTCCTCGCGCGGGTGATCCTTGCCGAGACCGCCGCTGCCCGACAGGGCGGCGCGGATGCTCCCGAGGATCGGGCGCGCCAGCGAGCCCACGGTCCAGAGACCGCCCACCGCGATGATGCCGGCGCCCATGAGGCGCACCTGACCGGACCAGACCGCCTCGGCGGCCGCGCCCGCCGAATTGGCGGGATCGGGCGACAGGGCGGTGAGGATCGGGACCGCGATCCCCCAGGCGATCAGGACGCCGGTCAGCAGCGCGAGGCAGGCACCGATGCCCACGAGGTAGCCGACGCCGACCAGCGCCAGCGAGAAGCCGGTCCCGGTGCGGAACACCGCGCCGCCGAGGCTGACCGCGCCGTTGAGCCCCTCGCCCAGGACCTTCAGCCCCGTGGTGGCGAGCCCGATCGTCCCGGCGGCCGCGGCGGCCCCGAGCAGGTCCCGCAGGCCGTGGCCGCCCTGCTCCTCGTGGCCGGTCCTGAGCACCTCCGCGGCGGCGATGCCCTCGGGATAGGGGAGATCGCTGCCCGACACGAGCGCGCGGCGGAGCGGGATCGAGAAGGCGACGCCGAGCAGGCCGCCCAGCAGGCAGACCGCCGTAGTCTGCCAGAACGGGAAGCCGTGCCAGTGGCCGACGAGGACGAGCCCGGGAAGCGCCAGGATGACGTTGCACAGGGTGCCGGCCGCCGAGGCCTGCGTCTGCACGATGTTGTTCTCGAGGATGCCGGCGCCGCCCATCAGCCGGAACGCGCCCATCGAGATCATCGCGGCCGGGATCGAGGACGAGAACGTCATCCCGGTCTTCAGGCCCATGTAGAGGTTGGCGGCCATGAACACGACCGTGATGGCCGCGCCGAGCGCGATCCCCCGCAGGGTCAGCTCGGCCTGACGGTCCTGCGTCGTCGGCGTGATCGTCGGGCTGCGGGCGTCCATCGTCCACTCGGGCTGCCACAGGCACAGCACGCGAGGGGCCGGAAACGTTCCCGCGCCGCGCCCGGCCCGCCCGGCCTCACCCTGCCCCGCCCCGCCCTGGGGCGATGTGTCCCGGCGCCGACCGGGCCTGTGATGCAGTCACCCGGCGCGGCGGCGGGTTTGGCAGCAGACCGCCCCGTCCGGGTGCGATCCGCTCCTCGTCGGGAAGGCGCCGCCTTGTCCAAGTGGTATCTCTACGGCATCGCCCTCGTGGCCGGCGTCGCGAACGCCATCGAGCCGGGCCAGAACGCCACGCTGGCGAAGGTCACAGGGCAGCCGATGCTGGCCGGCCTGTTCTGCTTCGGCCTCGCGATCGCCTGCTTCCTCGCCGCGATGGCCGTCGCCCGGCTGCGCGGCCGCTCCCAGGCCGAAGCGGCCACGCCCGTGCCCTGGTGGGCTTGGCCGGGCGGCGTGCTCGGGGCGGCGGTCGTCCTGGCGCAGCTCTACATCTCCGAGAAAGTCGGCGCGGCGCCGTTCCTGGGCTGCGTGATCACCGCGGGCGTGGTCGGCTCGATCCTCCTCGACCATCACGGCCTCGTGGGCTTCGCGCGCCACCGCGCCGGGCGCTGGCGCATCCTCGGCGGCGCGCTGATGGTCGCGGGCGTCGCCCTCGTGGCGGCGTTCTGACGGGACCGTCGATCCGCCGACCGCCTCCCATCCTCAGGATCCCAGCATGCTCTTCCTGTACGGCTTCGCGCTGCTCGCGGGCATCGCCACCGCGATCGAACCGGGCCAGAACGCGGGCCTCGCCAAGTCCCTCGCGCGGCCGCTGCTCGCCGGCGTGGTGAGCCTCGTCGTCAGCGTCGCGGCGATCTGCGTCGCCATGCTGGTGACGGGGCAGTACGGGTGGCCGACGCTGGACCGCCTCGCGCAGGTGCCCTGGTGGGCATGGCTCGGCGGCGTGATGAGCGCGGGCCTGACGATGGCGCAGCTCTCCGTCTCCGCGCGGATCGGGGCGGCCACCTTTCTCGGACTGATCGTGACGGCGGGCGTCGTCACGTCGATCCTGCTCGACCATTTCGGCCTCGTGGGCTTCAAGGTCCACGAGGCCGGCCTGTGGCGCATCCTCGGCGGCGCCCTGATGATCGGCGGCGTGGCGCTGGTCGCCCGGTTCTGAGGCCCGCCCCGGCGGATCAGATCGTCCAGCCGCCGTCGATCACGACGGCCTGGCCGGTCGTGTAGGTCGCGCCCGCGAGGTAGACGGCGAGGTCGGCGATCTCCTCGGGCGTGCCGAGCCGGCCGATCGGCTGGCGCGCGATGAAGGCCGCGCGGGTCTGCTCGTAGTCGCCCTGCTGGCGGATGCGCTCCTGCAGCGACGGGCTCTCCACCGTGCCGGGGCAGATGGCGTTGCAGCGGATGTTGTGGCCGACATAGTCGGCGGCCACCGCCTTGGTCAGGCCGATCACCGCCGCCTTCGTCACCCCGTAGGCGAAGCGGTTGGGCACGCCCTTCACCGAGGAGGCCACCGAGGCCATGTTGACGATGGCGCCGTCGCGGCGCTCCAGCATGCCGGGCAGGACCGCCCGGATCGTGCGGATCATCGCCTTGACGTTGAGGTCGAGGGCGAAGTCGAGCTCGTCGTCGCGCATCTCCAGGATGGTGCCGGCGTGGACGGTGCCGGCGCAGTTGAACAGGATGTCGACCGCGCCGATGCGCGCGACCAGGGCCCCGACCGCGTCCGCGTCCAGCACGTCGAGGGTCGCGGTGCTCAGGCTGTCGGCGCGCAGGTCGGCGAGGGCGTCCGCGTTGATGTCGGTGGCGTGGACCCGCGCCCCGGCGCGGGCGAAGGCGAGCGCGCTGGCGCGCCCGATCCCCTGACCCGCCGCCGTGACCAGGACCGTCTTTCCGGAAAGATCTGCCATTGCTCGCTCCAGCAGGCTGCGCGGCGCCGCGCGGGCGTCCGGACCGGGCCGCGCCCGGCGGGGCCGCCGATCAGGTCCGGTGGGCCCGGCCGAGCGGCCCATCCTTGTAGGTTCTGACCGCGCCGGGCTCCAGGCCCAATCGCGTCGGATCCGGGGCCGCCATTCGGGCGTTCTCCCGGCGTCACCGTACCTAAGGAGGATCGCCGTGGGGCTCGCCGCCTTCGTCTTCTTCGTCGTCCCGTGGATGGCCGTCGCGATCTGGATGTCGATGCGGCCGTCCGGCGCGCGCCTCGGCACTCCGTCCGCCCCCTGGCGCCCGCTGACGGATTACCCGCCGCCGGCCCGGGACCAGCGGCAGGCCGGCGAGACGCGGAGCATGGAGTCGGGCTCCGCCCACGACGGCAAGCACGCGCCGATCGAGGCCGTCTAGAGCGCCCGCCGCCGGATTAACTACTGGCCCGGCGCGCGCGAGCGTGTCGGGAGAAGAGTTCCGCGCCGGGTCAGGCCTCCGCCTGCAGCAGGTGGAGGTTGAAATCTCCGCCCTCCCCCGTCCACAGGGCGCGGGGCTGCCAGCCGCTCTCGGCCGCGAGCGCCCGGAAGGCGTCCGCCGGGTACTTGTGCGACGTATCGGTCCGGACGCTCTCCCCCGCCGCGAACGCGATGGTCCGGTCGCCCAGCCGGTAGCTCGCCGGCCGGGTCGCGACGAGGTGGGCCTCGACCCGCAGCGGGTCCGGGCAGATCCGCACGGCGTGCCGAAAATTGTCGCTGTCGAAATCGGCGCCGAGTTCCCGGTTCAGCCGCGTCAGGATGTTGCGGTGGAACGCGGCCATGAGGCCGTCGGCGCGCCCGTAGGCGCGCTGCAGGCGGTCCGGGTCGGCGGTGCCGTCCGCGCCGACGAGGAAGAGGCTCGGCCCGAGCGTGGCGCGCGCGCGCTCGAGGAACTGCCGGGCCCCGCGCGGGTCGAAGTTGCCGATGCTCGTTCCCGGATAGAAGCCCAGGATGCCCCCCGGCCCGGCACCTCGCGGCAGCTGGACCGGCTGCGAGTAGTCGGCACAGACCGGGATCATCGGGATGCCGGGGTAATCGGCGGCCAGCCGCCGGATCGCGGCCTCCAGGTACGCCCCGGAGATGTCGATCGCCACGTAGGCCGCCGGTTCGGGCAGCGCGTCGAGGAGCGTGCGGATCTTGCGGCTCGCGCCGCTGCCGAACTCGACGACGGTCACCCCCGGCGTCAGCCGGCGCGCCACGTCGGCGGCGACCTGCGGCAGGACGGTCATCTCCTGCGCAGTCGGGTAGTAGTCGGCGCTGTGGCAGATCCTGTCGAACAGGTCCGAGCCGGTCTCGTCCCAGAGATACTTTCCCGGCAGCGTCTTCGGCTCGGCGGAGAGGCCCGCGAGGGCGTCCCGGAGGAAGGTGTCGGTCGAGCTGTCGGTCATGCTGTCGGTCATGGCCGGGTCACCGGGCGCGTGGCGGTCAGGACGACGAGGGCGAGCCGCTCGACCGCGTCGTAGGCGGGCGTCGCGAGTTCCTCGCCGTACGCGTCCGGGTCGAACTCGCGGTAGGTCCAGTCCAGCCCGGCCCGGTCGCAGAGGTCGGCCACGGCGTCGCGGAACGGGTCCTCGCCGTCGACGATCGCCGCGCCGGTGAACAGGACGAGGCTGCCGCCGGGCGCGAGCCGCTCGGCCGCCTGCTCGGCCACCGCGAGCGGCAGCCCGGCCCCGAGGGGGCCGCCGCCGTGCCGGTAGGCCCGTTCCGCCGTGTCGATCATGAAGGGCGGGTTCGACACGATGAGGTCGAACGGGCCCTCGACGTCGCGCAGCAGGTCGCTGCGGCGGACATCGACCCCGTCGGTCCCGGCGAGCCGGGCGTTGACGCGCGCCGCCCGCATGGCCGCCGGGTTGATGTCCACGAGCACCACCTCGGCGCCCGGCGCCCTCTTGGCGACGCAGATCCCGGCCGCGCCCGAGCCGCAGCCGATATCGACCGCGCGCCGCACCGGCCGCGACCGCGCCTCGAGATGCGCGATCACCGCCGCGGCGAAGCGCGCCGTGTCAGGCCCGAAGAACACCGCGTCGGCCGCGCTCGGGGGATACGCGGAATGGGCGAACAGCTCGCCGTCGAGGCTGGAGACGCGCAGCGTCGGCCGCAGCAGCGGGCCGTCCTCGAGCACGGCGCCGGCCGCCCGCATCAGGCGCAGGATCGGCTCCGGGACCAGGTCGGCGCGGAACGGCCGGCTCCAACCGAACACGTCGCGCAGGCTGCGCGCCTCGGCGTGCCGCGGCCGGGCGTTGACGTGGGCGTGGGTGGCCGGGGTCACGGTGGTGAAGGTGTAGCCGGTCTCGCGCAGGGCGCGCGCCAGCGCCAGCACCGCCTCCTCGTCCTCGGGAAACGGAGCGGCAATCGGAACGGAACGCGTCATCGGTCGGCCCTCAGCTGTCCATCCGGCGCATCACGAAGGCGCACGACGCGCGACCGGCGGCGACCTGCCGGACGTCCCCGGTCGAACAGCACCGCGAAGCTCCGGAACAGGCCCGGCTGCGCGCGGTACCGCGCGGTACCGACAGAGGAAGGCGAGCAGGGCCAGGTAGATGCGGGCGTCGTCCAGGCCCGATGAAGTCCCAAAACGGCGCGGCGACGGGATGGTGATCGTCATACGTGGGAAGCTGCATCGGAGCGTCGGTTCACACCACCGGTAGCCGGCGCGCGCACCCCCGCCCGACCGGCCGCGGTGTCGTCCCGACTCGAATGCCCGGAGAACCGGAAGCCGCAGGCATTGTTCCCTGCGCAATACGCGCAGATCGGCCCCTGATCTATGTTAATCCCGGAGTTCAAATATCTTGTTTTGGTTTAATACTCACATGATGTAGATCGACACACGGAATGACCGATGATCGGGCCCACCGACAGGTGGGCACGGCTGGTCGCCGCGCGGGACCGCGGTGCGGCGGCGCGGACACGCTCGCCGGGTCGCGATCGTCGCCGGAGGCGGCGTTAACCATCCGATTACCGGGCGATCCTAGCGCGATCGACTGAAACGGCGCCCCCGCGCCGGCCGGTCGCGCACGATGAACGCCGCATCATTCCTGTATTCCTGGTCCGCCGCCGCCGCGACGCACCTCGATCTGTTCGGGTCGCTGGGCCTGATCCTGGGCTTTACTGCGGGGGTGATGCCGCGGCGCGCCTGGATCCTCGCGGCCTCGGCGGCCTGTGCCGCCTGTTTCGGCGCGCATTACCTGACGCTCGGGGCGCTCACCGGGACGGCGATGTGCGCCATCTCGGTGCTGCAGAGTCTCGTCTCCCTCCGCTGCGTCGGCGCGCCCGGCCGGGGCGGCTGGGTGCCGCCGGTCTTCGCCGCGAGCACCCTCGCGGCGGCGTGCCTGACGGCGGCCACGTGGAACGGCTGGCCGTCGGCCTGCGCGGCCGCGGGCTCGCTGCTCGCCACCGGCGCGCGGCTCCAGGCGGCGCCGCAGGCGATGCGGCAGCTCTTCCTCGGCGCCTCCCTGTGCTGGGCCGGGCACAATCTCCTGGTCGGCTCGGTCTTCGGACTGACCTGCGACGTGCTGACGATCCTCGGTCTCGCGATCGCGCTGCTGCGCGCCGCCCCGGTCCCGCCGATGGAGCCGGTCGCGCCCGACTGCGCGCGGGCGTGAGACGCCCCGGGCCTGCGGCGATGGATCCGGGAAACCCGCCGCGGCCCCGCCGTTGCACGGGAGCGGGCGCGTGACGCCCCGCGGCCGAGGAAGAGAGCGGGATTTGCCGGACGCGACCTATCCACCCCTCGACGTGCTCAAGCCAGTGGCCGAGGGCGTCTGGATCGTCGACAGCGGGCCGCTCCGCGCCCTCGGCATCCCCCTGCCCGTCCGGATGACCGTCGTCCGTCTCGGGGACGGATCGGTCTGGCTGCACTCCCCCACGCGCTACGACGCGGGCCTGCACCGCGCGATCGCCGCGCTCGGACCGATCCGCCACCTGGTCGCGCCCAACATCGCCCACTGGACCTTCCTGAAGGACTGGCAGGCGCAGTGTCCGGAAGCCCTGACCTGGGCAGCCCCGAACCTGCGCGAGCGTCGCCAGGTCCGCCGCGCCGGCCTGCGCGTCGACCGGGTCCTGGAGGATGCGGCGCCGCCCGACTGGGCGGCGGACCTGCGCCAGGTCGTCGTGCCGGGCGGGTTCGGCTTCCGGGAAGTCGCGTTCTTCCACGGCGCGAGCCGCACGCTGATCCTCACCGACCTCGTCCTCAACCTCGAGCCCGCGAAGATGCCGGCGCTGCTGCGTCCGCTCCTGCGCCTCGCCCGCATGACGCCGCCGCACGGCGAGCCGCCGCCCTACCTGCGCCTCGTGATCAGGCTCCGGCGGCGCGACGCCGCGCGGGCGGCCGCGGATCTCGTCGGCCTGGCGCCGGAACGGGTCGTGTTCGCGCACGGACTCTGGTTCGCCGCGGACGGTGCGGCCCGGCTGCGACGCTCGCTCCGCTGGCTCGGGACGCCGTCCTGAGGATCACCCCGAGGATCACCCCGAGTTTCGCCGTCGCCGCCGTCAGGCCGCGGCGATCAGCTGCCGCATGATCCAGGCCCGGGCCGCCGGAAGGTCCGCGAACAGCGGCGGCCCGAGGGGATCGATCGGGCCGAACCCGGCTTCGAGGAACCACTTCCCGGCATCGGCCCCGTGCTGCGCCGAGAGACGGACCAGGATCGCGACCAGGAACCCGTCGGCGAAGACGAGCTGACTCTCGGCATCGTCGCTGCCGGTCGCGACCTGCACGGCCTGCAGGCTCAGGATCATGCGGCCATCGCCTTCACGACGCGAGCGGGTTGGGGGCGTGCGACCGGAGGCGATCGTCGCACCGCGGCGGCGGCGCGGATCTCCGTGCCGGCACACTGATCAATCAGCCCTTCGCCCCGAAGTTCCGGCCTCGCGGCGGTCCGGAACACGGCCGGAACCGCCCGGTTGGCCAACCATGGACCGGTGGCCGCGCGGAGCAGGATCGCAGATGGATGACAGGCAGATGGCCCGCGGGCTGGCTTGGTTCGGGATCGGGCTCGGCCTCGCCGAGACCTTCGCGCCCCGGCGCGTCGCCGCCGCGACCGGCCTCGACGGCCACGAGGCCCTGATCCAGCTCTACGGCCTGCGCGAGATCGCCTCGGGCGCGGCGATCCTGGCTGCCGCCGAGCCGGAGCGGCATCTCGGCCTGCGGGTGGGCGGGGATCTCCTCGATGCCGGCCTGCTGGCGGCCCGCGCCACGCCCTCGAACCCGCGGCGCAACCGCACCCTGGCCGCGGCCCTGGCGGTGGCGCCCGTCGTCATGCTGGATGCCGCCATCTGGCTGAGAGCGCGCGAGAGGCGCGGCCCATCTCCGGGCGATCCCGGCCGGAGGTCCGGCGCGATCGCGCGATGACCGTTACAAGGGTGGCGACGGGGGTGGCGACGGGGATGTGGCGACGGGAGCGGTGCGCTCAGGGCTGTCCGGGCGCGTCCTTCGCCGGGTCTCGCCCAGAATCGTCCGCCTCGCCTTCCGCGGCGGGTTCGGTCCCCTCGATCGCGCGGGCGAGCTCGGTCAGCACCTCCTCCACCATCGGCGGCCAGGGGGCCCTCTCCTCATCCATCAGGCGGGCCGCGCCGACCAGCGCGGAGATCTGCGCCTCGTAGACCGGGCGGCCTACCAGCTGCGCGTAGCGCACGCGCGCCGCGAGCGCCGTGGCCAGGCGCTGAACCTCCGCGATCTTCGCGCTCGGCGCGCCGCTGCCGTCGCCGTTGCCCATCCGTCCACCCCCTCGGGATCCTCACCGATCCTCATAGGCCATGGCCGGGACACAGTCAGGACCGGCTACCAGGCTTCGAGAATCCGGCCGCCGACGAGCGCGACCACGACACCGACGAGCAGCGCCATGCCGATGTCCCGGAGCGGCGCGGTGATCAAGCCGGCCTCGGGAGCCGGCGGCGACACGTAGCGGGTCAGGCTCTCGGGCAGCGCCGGCGCCGGCGGCACGGGGGCCCTCCGCCGAAGGGCCAGGCGGATGCGGTGCATGGGCGTGATCCCCGGACGACCTCAGGCGGTCTCGACCTGGCGGGGCCCGGCGGCCGCCTGGGCCTTCCGCGCGGACGTCTTCGGCCGGACGAAATCGCCGAGGGGCTTGCAGGTCGGCAGGCCGATCACCTCGACCGACCGGGTCGCGGCCTGGGGCGCCGCATTGCGCGGAACGAGAACCTCCGTCCCGTCCGCACTCTCCGTCTGCCCTTCGCCGAGATCCGGCAGCTCGACGCGATGCCCGACCAGGTACGCCTCGATATCGATGAGGCGGTGGCGCAGCCGCCAGATATCGTTCTCGACGCCGTTGATCTGCACGAGGAGGTCGGAGACGGTGCCCTGACGCGCCGCGATCGCCGAGAGCACAGAGGCCCGCTCGTTCAGCAGCACGGCCTTGACGGTCGGGTTCATGACGTACGCCTCCGAATGTTACAGCACCACGATTCCCGAATTCGGAAGCGAAGACAGTTCTCAAAATGGCTTAGCCGTTACGCCCGAAGGTGAACGGCCGCATTCAGCCGCCGAACGACTCGCGCCGGGGTGCCGATCGCGCGCGGAGGCGGGAACTTCTCGCGCGCGCGTGCGTCAGTTTCGCACAGACCGACGCACGCAGTGCTGGGAGCTTCACATGCGCAGATCCGCGACTCTCGCCATGGCCGCCGCCCTGACCCTGGCCTCCGTCACCGCCTGGGCCGACCCGGTGAGCCAGACGGGCACCGGCGGCGGGCCCGCCACCACCGCCAAGGCGCCCCATACCGCCGCGACCGGCCAGACGGTGCCCAATCCCGGCGCCCTCGGCCCGAACGAGACCGGCAGCATCGAGCGCCGCGACGCCGTCGAGGAGCGCAACGACGCGATCACCCGCGGCATCTGCATTGGCTGCAACCGCTGATAGCCGCGGACCGACGGCTGCAGGGCGTCGGCAAGACCGCGCGCCTACGGCGTCCCGGGCATGACCGCGATTCATGGCCGGGGTGCGGTGGCCGCGGCCGGGGGTTGAAGCCCCGGCCGCCCTGGCCCAAATCAGCGCGCCTCACCGACCATGAACAGGAGTGAACACGTGGCAAACGAGTCTGTCGAACAGGCGGCAGAGAAGACCTATTTCGGCCTGACCCTCTCGCAGCACGCGGACCGGATCCGGAAGCTCGCGACGGAGCGGGGCCTGACCGGGGAGACGTTCGACCGCGTGACCGCGCAGGCCGTGGCGATGATCCCGACCATCAAGGTGACCGACGCCGCCCAGCGGTGAGCCGGGCCGGGCCGATCATCGCTCGGCCCGCAGCCCCTTGAGCATGCGCCGGGCGATGGTCCGCACGGCCTCATCGTCCCGCGCCTCGCCCTCGACCGTATCCCACAGGTGGACGAGGCTGCCCTCGAGTTCGTCCAGCAGCTCCGGGTTCTGCCGCGCCAGGAACCGCATCGTCCCGAACAGGAGATGCTCGGTCGCCATCTCGCGCCGGCGCGCCTCGGTGACGGGATCCGGGTGCGGCTTGGATGTCTGATCGCTCATGGCCGGCCAACGGCCCGCGCGGGCCGCGGTTCGCCGGGCCGCGCGCGGTGCGACGCCGCGGACGGCCCCGAGCCTCGACGACGCACGCGACCGGGAACAGCGCCGGACCGACACGGTTTTCCGGTCAGGAACGGGCGTCCGGAGAGGGCTGACGATGGCCGAGGCGGATCCGCGCAAACCCGGGGACGAGGCCCCGCCCGGCACGCCGGGCACCGGCGAGAACCTGTGCCGGACCTGCGGCGGCACCGGCAAGGTCGCCGACGCGCAGTGCTCCGATTGCCGGGGCAGCGGCACGGTGACGACCGGCATCGGCGGCGCCTGACGCCGTATTCCCCGGCACGATCGGCGCGGAGACCGCGACGCGCTCAGCGCCGCAGCGCGCCGAGCCATGCGGTGAGCGGCTCCACGAACGCCGCCCAGGTCCGTGACCACACCGTGCCGGTGCGGGCGTCCGCCGGGCGCGCGCCGGACATCAGGGCCGCCACCAGGGCATCCTCGCGGGCCTTGCACTCGTCGAGGGCGTTGCGCTCGTCGCCGGCGCGGCTCTGCCCCGTCGGCTGATGCCCCGTGGCGTCCCGCAGGCAGCGGTGCCACGCGCGCTCCAGCTCGGCCGGATCGGTGGCTCCGGCGGCCGGCCCCGCAACCGCAGGTCCGGCGGTCAGGAGGAGCATCGCGGACAAGCTGAGCACCGGCATGCGCATGCTCGCTCTATGCCCGATTCGTGCCCCCGAGGGATAGAACGTAGCAGCAACAGTGGCCGCGGCTCGGCACGGCTGGGCTCGGCCGCCGGTCAGCCGGCCCGGCCGTGCTTCGCCACCCGGCAGCCGTGATCCATCAGGTATTCGGCACTGGCCTCAGGCTCCCGATAGGCGAGCAGGATCATCCCGCCCCGCGGATCCCCGGGATCGGCCTCCACCGCCGCGAAGCTCGCGTCGTGCAGGTGGCCCTGCCAGCCCGGCACGCGGGCCAGTGCGGCGAACGGGTTGAACGCCGCGACCGCGTCCGCCGGGACCCGCATGGCGAGGTAGGACACCTCCGCCAGCGGCACCGGGAACGGGGCCCAGCTGTCGCCGACGGCGTCGCCGTGGGCCTTCAGGGCCGCCGTGACGCTCCGGCGCATGCAGTCGAGGTGGATGTGCAGCTGATCCTGGCTGCGGCCGCCCACGGAATTCACCTCCAGGCCCACCGCGGAGGGGGGCAGGCGACCCTGCAGCGCGTCCGACACGTAGTGCCGGGCCGCGAGCGCCGCCCGCCAGTAGGCCGCTCCCCGCGGTCCCTGGAGCACGGGGGCCTCGATGCCCGAGACGCTGTCGGTGGGCATCACCACCGTGTGGGTGGGCTGGCCCGGCGCCCGCAGCACCGCCGTTCCCGGGCGCGCCGCGTCGCCGAGATCGACCGCGAGGCAGGGAAAGCTCCGGCCCGCGGCCTTCTTGGCGAGCACGCAGCCCTGCAGCGCCACCCAGAGCACGTCCCGCACCGGATTGGCCGCGATGGCGGCCGGCATCACCGAGAAGGCGAGAAGGGTCGCGACGACCAGAGTACCACGCATGATCAGATGTTCCGGTCCCCGGCCGTCGTTATGATACGTCGGGCGGCGCGCCATCGTTGTACGCGGCCGCCGTCGCCGCGAGGTTACGTTTCCGCGATGCTGAGATCGAATGCGCAGTGGCACGGCCTGATACGGGTCGCGGCCTGGATCCTGGTGGCGCTGATCGCCGCGATCACGCTGGTGCCGATCGGCCTCCGCCCGGTGGTCACGGCCAATCCCAGCTACGAGCGCGTCGCGGCCTATGCTCTGGCCGGGCTGCTCATGACGGTGGCCTACCCGCGGCACTGGCTCTGGATCCTGGCGGGCAGCGTCGTCCTGGCCGGCGGCCTGGAAGCCGGCCAGACCCTCACCGGGACCCGCCACGGCCGGTTCGACGACTTCCTGATCAAGGCCGCCGCCGGGCTCGTCGGCGCCCTGGCGGGCCGCCCGCTCGCGATCCTGGCCGACCGCGCCCTCGCCGGCGGCACCGCGGCCGGCACCACCCTGGCCGGCCGCGATCTGGGCGACCGCACCTGCGGCTGAGCCGTGTCCGCCGTCGCGCCCATGCCGCCGGCGCATGGGCGCGGCTCCGGTCCGGTGCCGGACGACGGGCCGCGGGCGGAAACCGCCGAGCTTGACCCGCGTTGCTTTGAAGGGGCTCTCACGCGAGGTGCTGCATGTTCGGCGCGGCCAAGCTCACGGGACGGTTCTGGTTCCGCAAGACGTGGACGGGCAAGCTGGTCCTGCTCGTCGAGGAAGAGAGGCCGCGGTGGTTCAGCCGCACCGGCCTCACCAAGCTCCGCTGGCGCGACGCCCGCCTGCTCGATCTGGCCGAGGCGCCGATGCGCACCCTGATGACCCTCGAGCGCAGCTACCGCGCCGACTACGCGGCCGGGCCCGCGCGGGTCCTGCAGGCCGTCATCCCGCCCGGGACGCGGGGCGCGATCGCCACGCCGATCGGGACCGCGGCCAACGCCTGAGCGTCGCCGCGGCGCGAGGGCGCGGGCCGAGCATGGAGGGGCAGGGCTCGGCCCGCCTGTCGTTCGGCTTCTTACCCCCAAAGCCGGAGCGACCCTGTCAGTGACCACGGTCAGGGTTAACGCTTTGTGAAAAGGCCCCGGCCGGTCGGTGGCGGCCGGAGGCGCCCAGAGGCGCCCGAGGATCCGGCAATCGGGGTGCCGGCGGGCGAAAGATCCGGCGCGAAATGCGCCACTGATCTATGTTGGTATTCGCCACTCCATTCGGTAGATAACAGGCATAATGGGTTATCTTCGTGCAGATAAGGACTTGACTGTCGAGAAGCGAATGCACGTTCATGGATCACTCACACGTGAGAGGCGCCCATGGAAGATAGCAATCCTGCACCGCATCAGGACCCGATCGATTTCGTCGAGCTGACCGCCGATATTGTTTCGGCTTATGTCGCCAACAACTCCGTTCCGGTTCCCGACCTCCCGTCGCTGCTGTCCGGCGTCCACGCCGCGCTGGCCGGTCTCGGGCACACGACGGTCACGTCGGAGCCCGAATTCAAGAAGGCGACGCCCGCGCAGATCAAGAAGTCGATCACGCCCGACGCCCTGATCAGCTTCATCGACGGCAAGCCGTACAAGACGCTCAAGCGGCATCTCACCGGCAACGGCATGACGATCGAGCAGTACCGGCAGCGCTACGGACTGCCGCCGGACTACCCGACAACCGCGTCCAACTACTCGGCGATGCGCGCCGAGTTCGCCCGCAACGCCGGCCTCGGCCACAAGCGCCGCGGCCCGGCCGCCAAGCGGAGCGAGCCCGCGGAGACCGTCGCGGCGGAGGCCGGCGCCGGCACGAAGGCTTCCAAGGGCCGCAAGACCCGGAAGGCCGCCGCGGAGGCGTGAGGCCCCGGCCGCGCGCTCCGGCGCGCACTGCCGGCGCCCCGCGCGCCAGGACCTGAGATGACGGGACCGGGTACGGCCTCGCCGGACCCACCCGTCACCTCCCGGCCGGTCCCGGACCGGCGCGCGTCGGAACGACCCCTGCGGCCAGCCGTTGGGCCGGTTGAACGCCCGACCGCGCGACGGAGCCACGCTTGACCCGATCGATCCCCGCCCTCGTCCTCGCCGCCGCCACGCTGGCCGCCCTTCCGGCCGCGGCCCGGGCGCAGGATCGGCCCGGCCCCGGGGCGGCGCCACCGGCCGAGACCGCGCCGAAGCCGGCGGCCGACACGAAGGATCCGGGCAAGACCGCGACGGAGGCCGTCACGCATCCCTCCGCCGTGCCGCCGACCGAGGGCGCGGTCGGCACCGGCAAGCCCCCGGCCACGGGCGACGCCCCGACGACCGGCCGGTAGAGTCCGCCCCCGCACCCCCAACCCTGTCCGCCCGCCGCCACCCCCGGCCGGCGGCCACATCCCCGTCGCGGCCGAGCCTCGTCCCGGCCGCGCATCGGCCCTGTCGGGCGAGGTGAGCCGGATCATGCGTCCAGACCGGGCCGTTCACGCCGGCCGCGCGCCCATCGTCCGCGCTCGAAACCCGGCACGTCCCTGGTGGCGCCTGCTGCGCCGGCACAGCACCGGCATCGCCGCGCCGGACCCGCGTCTCTGGGCCCTGACCCTGGCGATCGTCGCGGTCGACGCCGTCTGGATGGCCGCGTCCGGCATCGCTGCCGCGCCCCTGGGCTTCGCGCTCGCGGGCCTCGCCGTCCTCGTCCTGCTGAGCGCCGCCGCCTGCCTGAGCACGGTGAAGTCCGACCCGCCCCTGCGCGGCATGGCCCTGGCGAGCGCGTTCCTCATCGCCTTCACGGTGCCGGTGGCGGTCCTGCACTTCCTCGCCGCCGGGATCGGGCTGCCCTTCGTCGATCCCGCGCTGGCCCGCATCGAGGCCGCCCTCGGCTTCGACTGGACCGGTCACGTGGCGTTCCTGGCGCGGCACCCGACGCTGTCGTGGTGGCTGGCGCTCGCCTACCATTCCAGCGGCCCGCAGGTCGGGCTCGTGGTGATCGCGCTGAGCGCGACCCGCCGCCTCGGCCGGCTCTGGACCTACATCCGGCTGTTTTCCGCGACGCTGCTGTGCGTGATCGTCCTCGCCGCCCTGCTGCCGGCCCTCGGCCCCTACGCCCACTACGCCCCGCGGGTCGTCCCGTCCGAGCCCCTGGAGACGGTCGGCGCGCTCTGGCACCTGGAGCCGGTGGCGCGGCTGCGGGCCGGCACCCTGCACACGCTGGCGCTCGGTGACCTGCGCGGCCTCGCGACCTTCCCGTCCTTCCACGTGTGCCTCGCGGTCCTCACGGCCTGGGCGCTGGCGCCGGTGCCGCTCCTCGGCCCCCTGGCCGCCCTGCTGAACGCCGCCGTGATCGTCGCGACCGTCGGGTCGGGCGGTCACTACCTGCCGGACGTGCTGGCGGGCGGTGTCCTGGCCCTCGCGGCCCTGGCCTGCCGCGCCCGGCGGCGCGGGTCGACGGCCGATCCCGCCGCGCGCGATCCCGCCACCCGGAGGATCGACGCGCTCGAGGCGATCCGGCCCGCCGACGCCTGAGAACGGGTCGGGCCGCGAACATCCCCCAGCCCGGCGGATGGGCCAGGGAGCGGGGAAGGCGCGACGATGACCCGGGCCCGGTGGACGATCCGCGGTTCCGTCGCCGCCGCGCGGCTCCGGTCGATGTCCGAGACGCCCACGGGCGCCGACGGCACCGCCCGGATCCCGCGGCCCCGACGGCCCCGCTTGCCCCCCGACCCCGCGCTCCATAGATCCCGACGATGACGGCACTCCCCTTCGACAACAGCTACGCCCGCCTGCCGGAGCGCTTCTACGCCCGCCGGCCGCCGACGCCCGTGGCGGCGCCGCGCCTCGTCCGGCTGAACCGCGCGCTCGCCGAGGAGCTCGGCCTCGATCCGGACTGGCTCGCCGGGCCGGACGGCGTCGCGGCGCTCGCGGGGAACGCGGTCCCGGACGGCGCCGACCCGATCGCCGCGGCCTATGCCGGGCACCAGTTCGGCCAGTTCGTGCCCCAGCTCGGCGACGGCCGCGCGGTCCTGCTCGGCGAGGTCGTCGACCGGAACGGGCGCCGCCGCGACATCCAGCTGAAGGGCGCGGGCCCGACGCCGTTCTCCCGGCGGGGCGACGGGCGGGCAGCGCTCGGCCCGGTCCTGCGCGAGTACCTCGTCAGCGAGGCCATGGCGGCGCTCGGCATCCCGACCACCCGGGCCCTCGCCGCCGTGACGACCGGCGAGCCGGTGGTGCGCGAGACGCTCCTGCCGGGCGCGGTCCTCACGCGGGTGGCGGCGAGCCACATCCGGGTCGGCACCTTCCAGTTCTTCGCGGCGCGGGGCGACGTCGAGGGGCTGCGGGCGCTCGCCGACCACGTCGTCGCCCGGCACCATCCGGACGCGGCCGGGGCCGGCAATCCCTACCGGGCGCTGCTGGAGGGCGTCGTCGCGGCCCAGGCGGCCCTCGTCGCCCGCTGGTTGCACGTCGGCTTCGTCCACGGCGTGATGAACACCGACAACATGTCGGTCGCGGGCGAGACGATCGATTACGGGCCCTGCGCGTTCCTCGACGCCTACGATCCCCGGACGGTCTACAGCTCCATCGACCGCAACGGCCGCTACGCCTACGGCCAGCAGCCGCGGATCGCGCTCTGGAACCTGACCCGGCTCGCCGAGACGCTGCTGCCGCTCCTCGCCGAGGGCGAGGACGCCGCGGTCGCCGAGGCCGAGGCGGCGCTGGCCACCTTCGCGCCGCGCTTCGAGGCGGCCTATCACGGCGGCCTCGCCCGCAAGCTCGGCCTCGCCGAGACTCGCGACGGCGACGCCGAGCTGGCGGGCGACCTCCTCAAGGGCATGGCCGAGAACCAGGCCGACTTCACCCTGACGTTCCGCCGGCTCTGCGACGCGGCGGCGCGGCCTGAGGCCGACGCGGCCGTGCGCGACCTGTTCGTCGACCCGACGCGCTACGATGCCTGGGCGGCCGCGTGGCGCGCGCGGCTGGCGCAGGAGGCGCGCGACCCGGTCGAGACCGCCGCCGCGATGCGCCGGGAGAACCCGGCCTTCATCCCGCGCAACCACCGGGTCGAGGCGATGATCGAGGCCGCCGTGGAGCGGGACGACTTCGCGCCGTTCGCGACGCTCCTCGCCGTCCTGGCCCGCCCCTACGACGACCAGCCGGACCACGCCGCCTTCGCGGAGGCGCCCGCGGGCGGCGGCGTCGGCTACCGGACCTTCTGCGGCACCTGAGCCCGCGCGCCGCCGGTCAGGACCGCGGCCACGTGAAGATCTCGCGCAGCCCGCCCGCGTGGCGAAACCAGTGGACGCGGGTCGCTGGATTGAAACCGTGATCCTGGTACGAAGTGGCGATCACCGACACGAGAGTCTCGGCCGCCGAGCGGTCGTGAATGTCGTAGGCCAGAAGTTTGGGAGTACCGTCGGTCTCGCGGGTGAGATCGCGAACCAGAATCGAATACGACATACCCCCCCCTCCTTTCGACACAAAGCATGTACTCAAGATTATATCGCCAAAGCCAGGATCGTTCGCGGAAGGATCGTGTAAAGGTTAAACAACGTTAACGGGAATGTGTTGATTTGATACGGCCCCGATTGGACTCGCCGGGCGCGCAGGTCTTCGCGGGGGTCGCGCGGCCCGCGACGCCGGAGCGGTCCGGTGCGGGAGACGCGGCTGTCGACCGGGTTCGGGCACCGAATCACGCCGCGGCGCCGGCCCGAGAGCTGCTCCCGATCGTGTCGCAGCGGTCTGGACGGACGACGATTCGGGCGGAGTCAGTCGCGCCATGCCCCTCTCCCGTGCGGCACAGGCTCGGCGCGCCTCCGCCTCAACTTGACCGGGACCGGCCCTAGATGTCGGAAGGCGGGCGCCCGACCGGACCGACGGGGCGCAGGGCAGAGCCGGAGGCCATGGTGAAGCGGATCCGGGCGGGGCTCGTCGCGGCGGGGCTCGCGCTGCTGACCGCCCAGTGCGCGCCCGCGCCCGGCGCGCCGTCGGCCGGGATCGTCGTCGCCTCCAAGCTCGACACGGAGGGCGGGGTGCTCGGGAACATCATCCTGCAGGCGCTCCAGGCCCGGGGCCTGCCGACCGTCGACAAGATCCAGCTCGGCGCGACCGCGATCGTCCGCCAGGCCCTGATCGAGGGGCAGATCGACATCTATCCCGAATACACCGGCAACGCGGCGTTCTTCTTCGGGAAGGCCGATCTCCCGGTCTGGAAGGACCCGGAGGCGGCCTACCGCACGGCCCGGGACCTGGATCGCGCGGCCAACGACCTCGTCTGGCTGACGCCCGCCTCGGCCAACAACACCTGGGCGATCGCGGTGCGCGAGGAGATCGCGCGGGCCGCGGGCCTGAGGACCATGAGCGACTTCGGCCGCTACGTGGCGGGCGGCGGCGCGATCAAGCTCGCCGCCTCGTCGGAATTCGTGACCAGCCCGGGGGCGCTGCCGGCCTTCGGCCGGGCCTACGGCTTCACCCTCCGGCCGGACCAGCTCGTCATCCTGGTTGGCGGCGACACGGCCGCGACGATCGCGGCGGCGGCGCGGGGCACCTCCGGCACGAACGCCGCCATGGTGTTCGGCACCGACGGCAGCATGGCGGTCGCGCGCCTCGTCATGCTGGACGACGACAAGGGCGTCCAGCCGGTCTACCAGCCGGCGCCGGTGGTCCGCGGCGCGGTCCTCAAGGCCCATCCGGAGATCGCCGCGGTGCTGGACCCGATCTTCCGCAAGCTCGATCTGGCCACGCTCCGGGATCTCAACGGCCGGGTCCAGATCGGCGGCGAGCCGGCCTCCGCGGTCGCGGCGGACTTCCTCCGGCGGAACGGGTTCGTGCGGTGAGCCGGCCGCGCGGACAGCGCGGCGCGACGCGCCCTCACCGGCGGAGCCGTCCGCGGCCCGCGGGATCCCGCGTCGACAAGCCGGGGCTCCGCCGGCAAGGATGCGCGGCGGGGCGCCCGAGAGCGTCGCGACGCCGGTGACCCGCCTCATGAGACCCGCCGCATTTCCGTCCATCGTCGCGCCCCCGGGCGCCGCCGCAGCGTGAGGATGGGAGAATCCCTCGCGACCGGGCGGTTTCGCCCGGGCGTCGATCCGCTGGGCGCGGCCTTCGCGGCCGTCCTGGCACTGAGCCTGCTCGCCCTGCCGCTGATGACGACCCGGCCGAACCGGATCGCGGCCGGCACCGCGCTGACGGCGTGGTCGGCGCTCCCCCCCGGCGCGGCGCTCCTCCTCGGGGGCGTCGTCGCCCTCGCGCTGCCGCCGCTGGTCCTGCGGTCGGCGCCGATCCTGCGGCTGGCCGCCGCCGCCGCGATCCTGCTGCTGCTCGGTCTCGCGGCCGGCTGGGCGGCCGAGCACCTGACCGCGCCGGGCGACCGGTACGGCCGGGTCTCGCCGGACGCGGGCTGGTGGCTCGCCTTCGTCACGGCGGCCCTCGCGGCCGGCGACGGGCTGGCGCGGCTGCGGCCGGGACCGGTCCTGCGGATCGCCGCGCTCGCCCTGCTGGTCGCCGCGACGGGGCTCGCCCTGCGCACCGGCTTCTGGGACAACCTCTCGGTCCTGCGGGAATATGCCAGTCGCTCCGACACGTTCGGCCGGGAGCTGCGGACCCACGCCGCCCTCGCCCTCGCCTCGGTGGCGGCCGCCGCCCTGATCGGGATCCCGGCGGCCGTGCTGGCGCGCCCGGTCGCGCCCGCGCGGACGGGCCTGCTCACGGGCCTCAACGTCGTGCAGACCGTCCCGTCCATGGCGCTGTTCGGCATGCTGATCGCGCCCCTGGCCTGGATCGGCCGGGAGGTGCCGGGCGCGGCCGCCCTCGGCATCGCGGGGATCGGCGCCGCGCCGGCCTTCGTGGCGCTGTTCGCCTACGCGCTCCTGCCCGTGGCCGCCGCGACCGTCGCGGGCCTCGACGCGGTGCCCTGGCCGGTGCGCGACGCCGCCCGGGGCGTCGGCATGACCGCGCGCCAGCGGCTGGTCCAGGTCGACCTGCCCCTCGCCCTGCCGGCGATCCTGACCGGGATCCGGATCGTCCTCGTCCAGAATATCGGCCTCGCGGTGATCGCGGGTCTCGTGGGCGGCGGCGGCCTCGGCGTGTTCGTCTTCCAGGGCATCAGCCAGAACGCGGGCGACCTCGTCCTGCTCGGCGCGCTGCCGACCGTCGCCATGGCGACCGGCGCCGCGGTGCTGCTCGACGCCGTCATCGACCTGAGCCGCGGCCGCGCGGCGGAGCGGATCCCATGATCGACCTCGCCGGGGTGAGCCGCGTCTTCGAGGGGCGCACGGTGGTGGCGAACGTCACCCTGCGGGTCGAGACCGGGGCGATCCTGACGGTGGTCGGCACCTCGGGATCGGGCAAGACCACCCTGCTGCGGATGATCAACCGCCTGATCGAGCCGAGCGCCGGGACGATCCGGATCGCGGGCCGGGACGTCCGGGAGGTGCCGCCGCACCTGCTGCGGCGCGGGATCGGCTACGCCATCCAGGGCCACGGGCTGTTCCCCCACCGCACGGTCGCGGAGAACATCGCGGTGGTGCCGAGGCTCGTCGGCTGGGACCGCCGGCGGATCGCCGCGCGGGTCGACGAGCTCCTCGGCCTGTTCAACCTCGATCCGGCGATCTACCGGGACCGCCTGCCGGCGGCGCTCTCCGGCGGCGAGCAGCAGCGGATCGGCGTCGCCCGCGCGCTCGCGGCCGAGCCGCCGATCCTGCTCATGGACGAGCCCTTCGGCGCCCTCGATCCGATCATCCGCGGGCGGGCGCAGGCGGATCTGCTGGCGATCCAGGCGCGCTACGGCACCACGATCGTGCTGGTGACCCACGACATGACCGAGGCCCTGCATCTCGGCGACCGGGTCGCCGTGATGGATGGCGGGCGCCTCGTGCAGGAGGCCGCGCCGGCGGACCTCGTCGGCGCGCCCGCCACCGCCTTCGTCGGCGCCCTCCTCGGCAGCGGCGACCGGGCCTTCCAGCTCATGGCCCTGCGCGCCGTGGACGATCTGATCGAGCCCGGCCCGGCGCCGGGCCCGCCCATCCCGGCCGGGACCACGGTGCGGGCCGCCCTCGCCGAGAGCCTGTGGTCCCGGCGCCCGGCCCTGCCGGTCAGCCGCGACGGCGTCGTCCTGGGCCGGGTGACGCGGGAGGCCCTCGAGGCGCGGGGCGCCCGGCCGTGATCCGCGCCCCGCAGATCGCCCGGGCCGCGCTCCTCGCCCTGCTCGGGGCGTTCCTGGTCGCCCCGGGGTGGTTCGCGCCCCTGTTCCGGCCCTTCGCCCCCGGCGACACGCCGCCGATCTACGCCCAGACGCCGCTGCTGACGCTCGCCGTCAACCACCTCCTGCTCGTCGCCGCCGCGACCGTGACCGCGGCCGCGATCGCCCTCGGCCTCGCGGTCGCGGCCACGCGGCCGGCCGGCCGCGACGTGCTGCCCTTCGCCCGGTCGGTGGCCCGAATCGGGCAGACCTTCCCGCCCGTCGCGGTCCTGGCAATGGCCGTGCCGATCCTCGGGTTCGGCGCGGTCCCGACCCTGATCGCCCTCGTCCTCTACGGGCTGCTGCCGATCTTCGAGACCGCGCTCACCGGGCTCGAGGATCTCGACCCGGCGCTGATGGAGGCCGCCCGCGGCATGGGTCTGACCGACAGACAGCGACTCGTCCGCGTCGAGCTGCCCCTGGCGCTGCCCATGATCCTGTCGGGGATCCGCCTCGCCGCGATCATCGGGCTGGCGACGGCGACCATCGGCTCCACGGTCGCCGCCAGCACCCTCGGCGAGGTGATCATCTCCGGCCTGCTGACCGGCAACACCGCCTACGTCCTGCAGGGCGGCCTCGTCGTGTCCGCGCTGGCGCTCCTGATCGACGGCGGTTTCCGCCGACTCGAGCGCGGCGCGGCACGCCGGGCTGGATTTCCTTCCTAGAGGCGACTAGAAGGCCAGCGGGGCCGTACGCGCGGCCCTGGGGCGTGGAACCCCCTGTCTGATGGTCGGTGCCGACCACAACGGCACCCGTATCCTTGGCCACACGGTCGGGGAGCCTGCGGCGTATGTCCAGGCGTTCCGGCGCTAAAGGTCGTAGGGACCGTTCAGACACGGTTTTCCAACTCCCCGACTCGGGATGGTCGAAGGCTCGCTCGCGGGGGCGCACCGCGAGCCAGGGCCCGCCGGGAGGATGGGCCATGGGTTCCAGCGATCCCGAGACGCGCAGGCGGCAGCTCGACCGGCTGCGCGCGGCCTACGAGGCCCGCGCGGGCCGGCCGGACCTCACGGCCATCGGCAGCGGTGCGCGGCACTCGCGGGTGCTCCTGGGACGGATCCTCGTGGTGCTCGGCGGCCTGCCGGACGGGGCCGGGCTGCCGGCGATCGGTCCGGGCGGCAACGGACGCGCCCAGACGTAGCCGCGCGGGTCGCGGCGCCGGACGGCCGGCGAGACGCGCGGCCGCGGCGGCCTGACCGGCACGGAGGCTGGCGCGAAACCGGATCGACGGATCCGGTGCGACGGGACAGGCGGGTCGACTCGGCGATAAGACGCTGCCCATGACGTCGCCCATGACGCCCGCCGACCGGGACCGGTTCGAGAAGTGCCTCGCGCTCGCCGATCAGGGAGCCACGGCGGGCGAGCGCGCGGCCGCCCGGGCGGCCGCCGAGCGCATCGCCCGGGGTGCCGGGCTGACCCTCGCGGCGGCGGCCGAGGCGCTCCGGCGGAGCGGGCAGGCCTCCGCCGATCGGGCGACCCGCCCGCCCCCGCCCCGGCGGTCCTATCCCTGGGCGCAACCCAAGGAACCGGTGACACCCGTCACGGTCGAGGAATTGCTGCGCCAGAAGGCCGAGACGGAGGCGTGGCGCAAGCGCAGCGCGGCCGCCGCCGACCGCCGCCGGAAGCGGGAGCGCGCCGACCAGGAGGCCTACGTGGCGGAGCAGCGCGCCCGGCAGGCGGAGCGCGACCGGGACTGGGCGCGCACCCGCGCGGATCCCCCGGGGGCGCCGGAGGACGGGACCTGAGCGCCGGTCGGCCGGCTCAGCGGTGATGCCGCGGCCGCGCGTTCCGGTGCGCCCGCGCCCTGCGGTGCCGCGGCGCGACCCGCGGCGGCGCCGGCGGCTCCGCGGCGGCGACCGGGGGCCCGGGCGCGACGCCGTCACGGGTGGCGACGATCCGGCGGGCTTCCTCGACGCTCATGTCGCAGGCGCTCGTCATGCCCTGCAGGGCGCCCAGGGCGCGGTTGTACTCGGGAAGGTTGATGCATCCGGGGACGCCCCACGCCCAGGCGGGGACCGGCGCGGAGCCCGCCACCGCCAGTGCGAGGGCGGCAAGAGCGTTCCTGAGCGACACGGATCCCTCTCCTCTTCACCGAGGCCCGGATCCCGTCCCCTGAGGCAGCACGCCCCTCCGGGTGGCGGGTTCACGGACGCCCGATCAGGCCCCGCCGCACATGTGCTGGGAGTCGGGCAAAGTCCAGGAATCCAGCGTGCGCAGGTTGGTCGTCGTGTACATCTTGCCGCGATCGTCGCCCTTGGGGCAGCCCGTCGGCACGAGTACGAGGCAGGTCATGACCCGGTCGCCGACCCGCGACCGCGCGACCGCTTCGACATACGCGTAGGAGACGCCGTAGACGCCGTTCTTGAGATCGACGCTCGTCCCGTCGCCGATCCCGTCGCCCTTCGGCTTCACGAGCGTGTCGCTGAACCGGGTCCCGATCCGCGCGATGGTGGTCGCCGCGCAGGTGCCGACCCGCGTCGGCACCTGCGCCTCGGCGGCGGACGCGAACCCGAGACCGGAGACCACGAGGGCGCCGGCCAGGATCGGTCCGGGGGCAGCCACCATCAGGCGGCTTCGAGGAGGAAGTTGGCCCGGCGGAACATCAATTCGCGCCGGTAGAAGTAGACGCCGCGGTGCCGCATCGCCGCGTGCGCCGCGTCCACGTCGAATCCGTACGGCCTGTCCCGGGTCGTATCGATGCAGCCGACATACATCCATCGGACACCGTCGATGAGCGACGGGATGGGCTGGTCCTGTCGGACGGCGCAGAACTGCTCCCCGTCCGAGGCCGAGATGAAAATGTAGAAGGTCTTCCGCGCGCACATCCGAACCTCCATGGGACTCGGGGGTGTAACCGCAACGCCACGGTCAAGCTATAAACCGACCTTAGGGCAATAGTCAAGCTTCTGCCACATTTCCGTCACGTGTGGGACAGACCGCCCCGGCCGCACGCCTCACAGGCAGCCGACCCGCCGCAGGGCGCCGATCAGCTTCCGGCCGACGCGGTAGCCGTTGAGGGATTCCGATCCGAGGATGCGGACGGTCTCGGCCGACGCGGTGCGGTCGTACAGGAACACCTGGAAATCCGACCGCCCCTGCCCGACGGGGCCGCTGCTGACCTGGCCGCAGAACGCCACGGCGGACTCCGCCTCGGCGGGGATAGGTCGGATCTTGCGGAATCTCACGAGGCCCGCATCCGGGAAGGCCGCGGCGACCCGCGCCCGCATCTCGGCCTCCAGATCGTCGGCGCCCTGTCCGTGGGCGAACGGCGCCGCGAGCAGGCCTCCGAGGAGCGCTGCCAGCATCGCGCGTCCCCATCCCGTCCCAGGCACGGTGCGGGACTTCCGGACCCTCGACCTCGGAACGGACGGGCGGCGTGTGGCGGCCATGAAGGGACTTCGCGATGCGCTCGAAGCGTATTGGATCACGAAGATCTGCGAAGTGGAAGCGTCGGAACCGCGCCGGCGAATTGTCCGGCAGGCGCGACCCGAAAAATCCGACGGCGCTCTCCCAATCTCGGACAGGACCATGACCATATCATTGACCAACCGGACGGCGCGCGTCGCATCGAAATTCTGCATTCAAAATTCGTTACTTGCCAAGCATGTTATTCTGCATTGACAGACGATAATGTCCGAGTATTCCTGGTCTATAATAGGTGTCGGCAGGGTCGAAGAAGGGGTCGATCGCTTTGCGCAAGAACCAGGACCAGCTCGAGCCGACCATCAGCGACGTGGCCCTGCGCGTCGTGACCGCCTATCTGTCGAACAACGCGCTGCCGCACACCAGCATACCGCCACTCCTGATCACCGTGCACGGCGCGCTCTCCGCGCTCTCCGCGCTCACCGACCGGCCGGCGGTCGTCGAGGCGCCGCCCGAGCAGCCCGACGCCGCTCAGATCCGCGGCTCGGTCCGCCAGGACGGCATCGTCAGCTTCATCGACGGCCGGTCGTACAAGACCATGAAGCGGCATCTCACGGCGCACGGGCTGACGCCGGAACTCTACCGCGCGCGCTACGGGCTGCCGGACGATTACCCGATGACCGCGCCGGGCTACGCCGAGCGCCGGTCAGAGATCGCCAAGGCGATCCGGCTCGGCAGCAAGGCCGCCTGATCGACGCAGCCCGTCCGCCGAGCCCCCGTGAACCGATGGCCCGCACGGACGTAGATGCGTGGGGCGGGGCGGCGCGCGCGTGCCGGCACTGCGGGTTGGCCCGTCCGGCAACGCGATCGGGTGAGAGGGATCTGGCCATGAAGGGTCTGTCTGGCTGCGTCGCCCTCCTTCTCCTCGGCATCGGACCGGCCTCGGCGCAGACCGTCCTGGCCCCGTCCGGAGACTCGGCCGTGACGCAGCCCGGTGGGACGGCGGGGCGGGCCGCGCGACGCAACATCCAGGAGGCCTACCGCAACGGCGACGTGGTCGGCCATCGACATGCGCCAGCCGCCCCCGCGCCCCGGCCGGACCGGCCCCGCCGCACGAGCCCGCGCTTCTAGAGGCCCCGCTCCTCGCGCGAGCGCCGTGCTGCGCGCCGGCCTTCGGCGCCCGGGCGCCGGCAGAGACGGCGCTCGCCGCCCGCGGGCCACGGCCTGAAATCGTTCTGTAATCCGAGCCGGTCACGGTCCGCGCGCAGGTCGACCGCAGATCGCGGTCGCGGCGGGTCGCGCTGGACCGGATCGCCCCGGCAGCCCGGCCCCGGCAACGACGACAGGTGCTCGATGCTTCGGACTGCGATCGCCCTGACGCTTCTGCTGGCCGGAGCCCCGGCCTGGGCCGGACCGCGCTGGCAGGACCTGCCGCCGACCCCCGCGCCGGTCGCCGGCACGGTTTCCGGGCGCGCCGCTGTCAACGGCATTCGGCTGTATTACGCCACGATCGGCAACGGTCCGCCGGTCGTCCTGCTGCACGGCGGCCTGTCGAACTCCGATTACTGGGGCCACCAGGTCGCGGCGCTCGCCGCCCGCCGCACGGTCATCCTCGTGGACAGCCGCGGGCACGGCCGCAGCACCCGGGACGATCGGCCATTCGGCTACGACCTGATGACCGACGACGTGGTCGGGCTGCTCGACGCGCTGAAGATCCCGCGCGCCGACATCGTCGGGTGGAGCGACGGCGCGATCCTCGGTCTCGACATGGCGATGCGCCATCCCGACCGCGTCGGCAAGGTGTTCGCGTTCGGCGCCAACGCCGACCCGTCGGGCCTGATCGAGGGTGTGGAGACGAACCCGACCTTCGCCGCCTTCATCGACCGGGCCGGCAAGGAGTACGAGGCCCTCTCGCCGACCCCGAAGGACTACGCCGCCTTCGTCGACGCGGTCGGCCGGATGTGGGGCGGGCAGCCGCGCTGGACCGAAGCCGATCTGAAGCGGATCCGCGCGCCGGTCCTCATCGCGGACGGCGACCACGACGAGGGTATCAAGCGC
Organism: Methylobacterium sp. NPDC080182; assembly: GCF_050281105.1. Lineage (NCBI taxonomy): Bacteria > Pseudomonadati > Pseudomonadota > Alphaproteobacteria > Hyphomicrobiales > Methylobacteriaceae > Methylobacterium > Methylobacterium sp. NPDC080182. Next base: position 90,494 of record NZ_JBNNWO010000001.1, on the reverse strand, counting down.
GCGCACACCGAGTACCTCGCTGCCACGATTCCCGGGGCTGGGCTGCTGATCCTGCCCAATGCCAGCCACTTCGCGTTCCTCCAGGATCCGGCGCTCTTCAACGCGGCGCTCCTCGGCTTCCTGGACGGGCCTTGAGGGTCCTGGGCGGCCCCCTGACGCGCGCGACTCACCGGGCCGACAGCCAGCCTTGCTGACCCTAACCCAGTCGGCCTCTGCGCCTGGACGTACGGATCGCGGACGCGCGGCGCGGGCCGCTTCGGGAACGGCGGCGCGACGAGGACGCCGACCCGACCCGTCAGGCGATCGCGAGATGGAGGAACTGGTTGAAGTCGCTCGGCACGTAGGTCCCGAACGCGGGGCCGTTCACGAAGCCCCGACGCCGATAGAGTTCGAGCGCGGGCGCGAATGCGGGTCCGCATCCGGTCTCGAGGCTGAGGCGTCGCGCGCCGCGGGCGGCGGCGGCCGCGATAATGGTGTCGAGGATCGCCGCGCCGGCTCCCAGGCGGAGGAAATCCGGATGCGTCCGCATGGACTTCACCTCCGCGGTGCCGTCCGTCGCCATCCTGAGCGCCCCGACGCTCGCCACCCGCCCGCCGCGGCGCGCCGTCCAGACGGTCACGTCCGGTGCTTGCAGGCCTGACAGGTCGAGAGCGAACACGCTGCCCGGCGGCGAGGATGCGTGCATGCCGGCGAGATGGAGCGCCAGCAGCGCTCGTGTCTGCGTATCGGACAGATCGTCCCGCGCGATCTCGAACATCGTGCCCCGGCCATCCGCCCCGACATCCCCCGCGCAGGATGTCCTCCCGATCAACGATCAGCAAGGCGCGGAACGGCGGTGCGGCCCCCGCGCCGAGGCTCTCAGCGGAGGGCGGATCGACAGCTCCGCAAGACCCGCGGACCGCCGACCTCCCTGCGACCCGCAACCATGGCGCGCATGGTGCATTTGTGAACGCCGTCACGTTCCCCGGTGGGGAACACGCTGCCGTGGCGGTGCGTCACCGGTTGCGGGCACGCTCCGGCCGGAGAGGATTCACACTCTTGATCGACGCCGGAAGCCAGACCGCGAGTGCCTCCGATGCCGCCGCATCGGTCGCCGGGTCGATCGCGGCCGTCACGCGGCGGCTCGATTCCCTTCCGATGACGCGGCTTCACGCGGCGGCGCTCGCCGTCTGCACGCTGGGCCTGTTCACCGACATCGCCGAGGTCGCCCTGAGCAACGCCCTGGCGGCCATCTTCCTCGCGCCGCCCCACAACCTGCCGCGGGGCAGCCTCTCGCTGCTCCTCGCCTCCGTGTTCGCCGGCGGGGCGGTGGGCGCACCCGTCTTCGGGATGCTGGGGGATCGCCTCGGCCGCAGGCGCGCGCTCCAGGCCTCCCTCGCGCTGATGGCCGCCGGATCGCTGGCGGCCGCCGCGAGCCAGGGGCTCACGGCGCTGACGATCGCCCGGACGGTCTCGGGGTTCGCGATCGGCGGGTTCCCGCCCCTGGTCGCCACCTACCTCGCCGAGGTGACGCCCGCGCGCCGACGCGGCGCGACGCTGCTGGTCTGCGCCGGACTCGGGCTCCTCGGCGGCCTGGCCGCCATCGGCCTGGTCCAGATGATGGCACCGGCCGCGCCGCTCGGGATCGAGCCGTGGCGCTGGGCGCTGATCCTCGGGGGCGCCCTGGCGGCGCTCGGCGGCGTCCTGTTCGCGCGGCTGCCGGAATCGCCGCGGTGGCTCGCCTCGGTCGGGCGCTCCGCCGAGGCCGACGCCGCCTGCCGCCGGTTCGAGCGCGCGGCCGGCCGGGTCCGGGTCGCCGCCCCCACCGACCCGGACCCGGACCCGCCCGCGACCGGGCCCGCGGGGTTCCGGGGCCTGTTCGCCGAGACGCGCCAGATGCGCCGGACGGCCCTGTTCGTCGGCCTCTACACCCTCGCCCCCCTGGCGACGATCGCCTTCCCGCTGCTCAGCGCCGTCGTGATGGTGGAGAAGGGCTTCAAGGTCGATCAATCCCTCGTCTTCGCCGCGCTGTCGATGCTCGGCCCGCCCCTGGGTACCCTGCTGACCGCGCTGGCGATCGACCGGCTCGAGCGGCGCGCCGTCCTGACGGCCCTGGCGGCGGCGATGGCGGCCCTCGGCACGGCCTTCGCCGCGAGCGGCACGTTCCTGACCCTGGTCCTGGTCGGCATCGCCTTCAACACCGCGGCGGCGACCTACGGCAGCATCCTCGCCGTCTACGCGACGGAGCTGCTCCCGACGCCGCTGCGGGCCTCGGCCATGACCTGCGCCTGGGCCGGCGGCCGGGTCGCGGCCGCGCTGGCGCCGATCATCCTCCTGCCGATCCTCTCGGCCTACGGGCCGCACGCGATGTTCGCGGTGATCACGCTCGTCCTCGCGGCGAGCGCGGCCCTGCTCCTCGCCGGACCGCGCGGCCTGTCCGGGCAGGCCCTTGCTTAGGGAAACCCGGAGACGCGGGTCTCCGACCCGCGGCGCCGCGCCGGATGGCGTCGGTTGCCAATCCGGCAAGATTCACACGATAAAGTTGCGCAGGCAGCCGGACGGAACCGCCGGGCACGCCGGGGGTGTCACACGTGTCTAGCCCGGTGCTCGTCCCGAGCCTCGTCGAGACGACCAGCCACGTCGACCCCAAGCAGGCCTTCGAGTTCTGGCGCTGCACGGCCCTGGCCGGATTCGGCGACATCGGCCGGCGGCACCCCCGGGAGCGGTTCGCGGCCAAGCGCCTGAGCGTGGCCTCGGCCGGCTGGTCGCTGACCCACACGGTGAGCAGCCCGGTCGCGGTGGAGTTCCGCTCCCGCCACGTCGACCGGAACGCCCGCGGGATGGTGGTGATCGGCCTCGCGCTCGACGGCGTCGGCTACCAGGAACAGAACGGCCGCGGGGCCCAGCTGACCCCCGGCGACATCAGCTTCCTGACGCGGAACCGGCCCTTCGTGGCCGGCACCCAGAGCGCCTACGGCGAGATCCGCCTCGCCGTCCCGCGCAAGATGTTCGAGGCTTTCGTCGGCGACGCCGACGCCTTCGCGGGCCGCAGCCTCGGCCCGCTCCCGGCCGGGGCGGAGGTCCGGGCGCGGCTGCGCGGGGTGGCCGGCTCGGTCGCCTGGATGTCCGCCGACGAGGCGCAGGCGGCCGTCGAGGGCGTGCTCCACCTCCTCGGCCACCTCGTCGACGGCGCGGCCCGGCGCGGCGATCCGGAGGCGGTCTCGCAGGCGGCCGTCGTCTCGCTCGCCCGCGCCCACATCGCGCGGCGGATGCACGATCCCGACCTGAACCCGCAGGACATCCAGCGCGCGCTCGGTCTCTCCCGGACCAGCCTGTACCGCGCCTTCGCGGAGACCGGCGGCATCGCGGCGGCGATCCGCGACGCGCGCCTCGACCTCGCGCGCCGGCGCCTCGAGGCCCGCCGCGACAAGGTGCGGATCGCCTCGATCGCCTACGCGTGCGGCTTCACCGACGTGCCGACCTTCAACCGCGGCTTCCGCAAGCGCTTCGGCCTGGCCCCGGGCGACCTCCGGCCCGCGCTCCCCTAGGCGAAGCGCGTCGGGCGCGTCAGCCCGCGGCGGCGAGATCCGCCCGGTCGCGGACCTGGGCGGGGAAATCGAACACCGCGTCCGCGTGGGCGATCGTGGCCGGGCGATGGGCGACGATGACCCGCGTCATCCGCAGGTCGCGCAGGGCCTGGGCGATCACCGCCTCGGTGGCCTCGTCGAGGTGGCTCGTGGCCTCGTCGAGGAACAGGATCTCGGGCCGCCGGTAGAGGGCGCGCGCCAGCACGATGCGCTGCTTCTGGCCGCCCGACAGGGTCGAGCCCATGTCGCCGACGAGGCTCTCGAAGCCCATGGGCATGCGGCGGATGTCGTCCAGGATCGCCGCCCGGGCGGCGCACTCGGCGATCCAGCCCGCGTCCGGATGCTCGTCGAAGGCCGCGATGTTCTCGGCGATCGAGCCGGCGAACAGGCCGTCGCTCTGCATCACGCCGGCGATCCGGCGCCGGTAGGACCCGGCGGAGGTGCGGATGTCCTGGCCGTCGGCGGTGACGATCCCCTCGCTGGGCGGCGTCAGCCCCATCATCACCTTCATGAGCGAGGTCTTGCCGCATCCCGAGGGACCGGTGATCGCGAAGCACGCGCCGGCCCGGACGGACAGCGAGACGCCGCGGAAGATCCAGGGCTCGTCGGCCCCGTAGCGCAGCGCCAGGCCCGCGCCGGCGAGCGCTCCGGCCTTCAGGGCGACGACCGGGGGCGCCCCCGGCTGCGCCCCGGCGGCGAGATCCTGCTCCTCCGGCTCGCACAGCACGATGTCGGCGAGCCGGTCGGTCTGCACGTCGAGCATGCGCAGCTTGAACCACGCGTCGATCAGGCTGCCGATCCGGGTGGCGAACTGGTCGCGATAGGCCAGGAACGCCACCAGCATGCCGAGCGACAGGGACCCGCCGATGACCGCGCGGGCGCCGAGCACCAGCAGGATCAGCCGGTCGAGGCCGAACAGGAACTCGTTCGCGCGGCCGAACACGAGGTCGAGGCGCTGCAGCCGCAGCCGGGCGTTCAGGGCCGTGACGAAGTGGTTCATCCAGGCGCCGCCGCGCCGCTCGCGCAGGTCGAGGAGCTTGACGCTCGCCATGCCGCGGACCGTCTCGATGAAGTGCGTCTGCTGGCGGGCCTCGGCCACGAGGGCCTCCTCGCTCCCCTCCCGGTACGCGCCGTAGGCGAAGACCCGCAGGACCGCGTTGAGCGCCGTCGAGGCCAGGACCACGGCGACCAGCCAGCCGCCGTAGACCGTCAGCATCACCAGCATGCCGACCGCCATGAGCCCGTCGAGCATGGCCTGGACGAGATCGGTCGTCAGGCCCTTCTGGATGGTGGCGAGGGAGCCGAACCGCGAGATCACGTCGCCGACATGGCGCTTCTCGAAGTAGTCGAGGGGCAGCCGCGACAGGTGGTCGAACAGGCCGGCCGACCACTGGTAGTTCAGCCGGGTTCCGGCCAGCATGATCGCCCAGGTGCGGGCGATGCTGAGGCCGAGCTGGAGCAGCAGCAGCAGCGCGAGGCCGATCGCCACCACGAGGAGCAGATCGTGGTCGGCGTTCACGATCACCTCGTCGATGACGACCTGCGAGGCGATGGGCATCAGGAGGGCGACGAGCTCGATCCCGAGGGAGAGGGCCAGGACCTGGGCCAGGGCGGCGCGGATGCCGGCCATGTTGCGGAACAAGTCGCGCAGCCGCAGGCCCGGGGCGGCCCGCTCGCGCCGGAAGCCCGGATTGGGCACCGCCTCCAGGGCGACGCCGGTGAATTCCCGCGAGGCCTCCGCGAGGCTGACCCGCCGCCGGCCGCGGCCCGGATCGTTGATGACGAGGCCGCCGCGCTCGACCCGGGTCAGCACCACGAAGTGGTTGAGGCCCCAGTGCAGGATGCAGGGCAACCGGAGGCGGGGCAGGTCCGTGAGCTCGACCCGGAGCGCGCGGGCGGTCAGGCCCTGGGCGCCGCAGAGGTCGATCAGGTTGCGCAGGGTCATGCCCTTGAGGGACAGGGGATGGCGCCGCCGCAGCGTCGCGAGGTCGATCTGGCGCCCGTGATAGGCCAGGACCATGGCGAGGCAGGCCATGCCGCACTCGGCGGCCTCGGCCTGGAGGACGACCGGCACCCGGCGGCGGAGCCCGAAATCCAGCCGGGCGGCGAGGGACGGCGCCGTCACGGGGCGGCCTTCCGGACCGGCAGGGCGTCGAGGCCGCCGCGCGTGACGAGGGCGAGGCTCTCCCGGACATGCGTCACGGGATCGAGCAGCCAGCGGTAGAGCGACCGCTTCTCCAGGGCGATGTCGGCCTCGACGCGCATGCCCGCCTCGAGGCTGCGCCGCTCGCCGTAGGCCAGCACGGTGTCGGAATCGGGCCGGACCACGATGCGGTAGAGGTCGGTCCCCTCCCCCCGGGCGGCGGCGCGCCGCGCGAAGTCGGGCGCGTCGTCGCTGCCCAGCGGCGCCCGCGTGACCTCGGTGACGACGCCGCGGTGCAGGCCGAAGCGCTGGAACGGGAAGGCGGCGTAGCGCAGCATCACGGGCGCGCCGGCCTCGGCGAAGCCGATGGCCGACGAATCGACGAACAGGTTGGCCTGGAGGCGCCCGGCGCTCGGCAGCAGGGTCAGGAGCGTCGCCCCGGCCGCCACGGTCTGGCCGACCTGCGCGCGGATCGACGTCAGGGTCCCGGCCTCGGGCGCCCGGACCTCGATGGCGCGGCGCGCCTCGCTCTCGGCCTTCTGCTGCGCCAGCTGGGCGGCGGTCCGGTCGAGGTCGGCGAGGTCGCGGGCCAACCGGTCGTCGTAGGCGGCGAGCTGGGACTTCGTCTCGGCGAGCTTGCCGTCGATCTGGAGGCGGCTCTGCTGGAACTGGGCGAGCTGCGCGCTCGCCTGCATGTAGAGGTAGTTCTGGCTCTGGAAGTCGGCGGCGCGGGCGTAGCCGCGCGCCACGGCGTCGGCGAGTTCCTCGACCCGCGCCCGGAGCGGCGGAACCAGCTTGTCCTGCAGGTCGATCTGCTTGGCGAGCTGGGCCGACTGCTCGCTCAGATTCGCCACCTGCTCGCGCAGCGCCTGCCGCTCCGTGCCGGCCAGATCGGCCCGGGCGGTCCGCTGCCGCTCGACGCTCTGGCGCTGGCGCTCCAGCTCGGCGATCACGCGCTCCTGCGTGGGGCCGCTCGCCGACACGGCGTCGAGGTCGATCGTGTACAGGAGCTGCCCGCGCGCGACCTTGTCGCCCTCGCGGACGCCGGTCGAGCCGACGCGCCCCGCCACCGGGCTGGCGAGGCTGATCAGCCCGATATCGGGCGCGAGAAGGCCGACGGCGTGGATGCGGCGCGTGTAGGTGCCCTGCCAGGCATACAGGCCGACCGCCGCCACCATGATCACGCAGGCCACGGCCACGATGCGGACCGGCAGAGGCTGGATGATCTGCGCCTCGCCCAGCCACGCGTTGCGTCGCGCCTCTATAACCTCAAGTCGAAAGAGCGGACTTGGCACCCGGAGAAAGCAACCTTCCTGAAGGAGACAGCCGTATTCGAGGACAATACGTTGGGCATGTACCGCCTTACTCGGTCGCATCGCGGGAGTTGCGTGTCAACACTTGCCGACGCGACGAATTTTGAATACTTTTTTTCTGCGTCAGAACGTCGCAGAGTCGCAGAAATAATCATGTTCTTCAGAGGCTTAGCGCGATACTCCGCATCACTTGTTTTGCGATGCAAAAACAGGTCAGTTTTTGCGATATCTCATGCTGCGCCGCGAAAATCTTGACGAGAAGGCCGCGCCCGGACCCGGGGTTTCGCAGCGCGTACGTCGGTGAGCGTCGCAGCGCCTGGGGCACTGTCGACGAACGGCAAGCCCTGTCAGTTTTTGCGCAGTCGCCGATGTCGATCGCCCGCAAACGGTATCGGCCGCCCCGGACCGATTGACACGAAGCACATCTCTGTAATCCTAAGGGCAGGCGCCGACGTCCAAGGCGCCTCGACGCTACGATCAGACAATAGATCGAAGCAAATAACCTTCTTCCTGAATTCCAATCTGGAGAACGATCATGCAGGACAGCATCGATACCGTCCGCGAGCTGAGCGCTGCCGAGCTGGACCAGGTCGGCGGCGGCCTCGGGGTCGGCCTCACCGTCGGCCTCGGGGTCGACGCGAGCCAGGAGCTCGGTGCGGTCTCGGGGGTCGTGGGCCAGGTCGGCGGTCTGGTGAGCGGCCTGCTGGGCAGCGTGCTCGGCGCGGTCGGCGGTGTCGTCGGCGGCGTGACCGGCTCACTGCGCTGACGGTCTGACACCGGGAGGGCGGCCGCGGGGCCGCCCTCCTCCGTCGCGGGACCAGACCGCGACGACACCGGGATCGACGGGCCCGCATGGACAGCACAGCCGAGAATTCAGCCGAGAGTTCAGCCGCGGCCACAGCCGAGACGATCGCGTACGCCACGAGCGGCAGCACCGGGCATCTCTCCGGCCGTCCCGAGCTGACCTGCTACGCGCCGAGCGACCGCGGCCTCCCGGAGATCACCTTCATCGATTTCCGCTTCCCCGTCGGCGGGTGGAGCACGCACGCGGTCACCGGACTCGAGGTCGCCGCCAGCACGCAGCCCGCCGGGGCGCACCACGCGGTCGATTACGAGATCGCGGCGCGGCTGAGCGAGCGCGAGGGCCTGCTGGTCCGGCGCCCGGGCCTGAACGGCACGACCCGGTGGGCGGGTCCGTATGCCGGCCGCGTCCTCTCCTTCTCGGCCGCGGCCGTCGAGCGGCTCGCCGAGGCGCCGATCGGCAAGATCGCCTTCGCGGCGGACGGGCGCGATCTCCGCGCCTGCCGCAGCACCTGTCACATCCTCGACGCGCTGGCTTGCGCGCACCGGGACGATCCCTCGCCCGATCCGCTGCTGATCGAGAGCCTCCACCTGGCCGTCCTGCGCTCGGTCGTCGCCGCGCGCGCGCCGGGCCGGTCGGCGGCGCCCGACCTCTCGGCGTCGCAGGCCGGACGGGCCTGCGCGTATATCCGGGAGCACCTCGACCGGGAGATCACCGTCTCCGCCCTGGCCGCCATCGTCGGGCTCAGCGAGGGCTACTTCATCCGGGCCTTCCGCCAGACCACCGGGGTCACGCCCTACCAGTACATCATGCGCGAGCGCGTCGGCCGGGCCGAGGCCCTGATCCGCTCCGGCGCGGGATCGATGGCGGAGGTCGCCGCGCGATCGGGCTTCACGAGCGCCAGCGCCATGAGCCGCACGTTCCGGAAGCTCGTCGGGCGCTCGCCGACCGGGCGCACGGCCGGCCGGCGCGCCTGAGACGCTACCCGGCGACCCGCCCCGCCGCCCCGCGGAACAGGTCCTCCATCTCGCGCCGGACGCGGATCGCCTCCTGATCTGCGTCGAAGGCGACGTCGCTCCAGCGCACGGCCCGGCCCGCGGGCACGTCGTTCTTCAGGACCATGTTGTGGGCGAGCCCGATCGGCAGGGCGTCCTGCGCCAGGGAGTCCGCCGCCGGCATCAGCTTGCCGTAGACGGTGAACCCGCCCTCGCCGTCGAGCCGCTCGCCGGCCCGCAGCGCGCGCTTGGCCGTGGCGGCGACGTCGCCGCGCCAGTCGCCCGTCGCCCCCGTCGCCTCGCCGCGGACCGCGATGGAGGCGACCGAGATGCCGAGCTCGAGGCCGATCAGGTGATAGGGCTTGTAGGTCGCGGCGAACCGGCCGCTCGAATCGGTCTTGAGGCCGTACTGGGCGAAGCAGTCGCGCACGTAGGCGCTGGGCGCCTCGAACACCGCGTAGACGCCCCAGCGCAGATCCCGGAAGACCGGCCGCCCGTCCCGCTCCACCGACGAGACCACCTCGACGGTGCCGCGTCCGCTGAGGAGGCCGCCATCCGCCACCGGCTTCAGGATGTCCGGCAGGTCGTCGACGCCGCAGGGCGGGAAGGCGAGGCCGTCGCGCGGCGGGGTCAGCCCGCAGGCATTGGCCACGGCGGCCATCTCCAGCGCCGACTTGGTGCCGTCGAGGAAGGAGTTGAACATCTGCGGGTTGAAGTCGCCGCCCGCGACCTGGCTCTCGCTGAAGCCGTAATGGCCCCAGACCGTGTCGGGCGTCGAGGCGTGGTAGGCCGGGAGGTACTTGGTGCCCTTGCCGGCGCAGATCACCTCCAGCCCGATGGTGCGGGCCCAGTCGACCAGCTCGGCGATGAGCGCCGGCTGGTCGCCCGAGGCCATGGAGTAGATCACCCCGGCCTCGGCCGCCCGGCGCGCCAGCAGTGGCCCGGCCAGCACGTCGGCCTCGACGTTGACCATCACGATGTGCTTGCCGTGCGCGAAGGCCTTGAGCGCGTGGCGGATGCCGGCGGACGGGCTGCCGGTGGCGTCGATGACGATGTCCACGAACGGGCTCGCGATCATCGCGTCGGCATCCTCGGTCACGAGGGTCGTGCCGCCGCGCGTGGCCTCCTCCAGCCCCCGCGCGGCGAACCGCGAATCGTCCCAGCCGACCCGGCGCAGCGATTCGCGCGCCCGGTCGGGCGACAGGTCGGCCACCGCGACGAGGTGGATGCCGGGCGTGCGCGGCGCCTGCGACAGGTACATCGAGCCGAACTTGCCGGCCCCGATCAGCCCGACCCGGACGGGCCGGCCCTCGTCGGCGCGCCGCTGCAGCTTGGCGGAAAGGGACATGGGGCGTTCTCTCCCTGGGTGGCGCGCGGTCGGGACCGGGCCCCGCCGCGCTCGCCGCGTCGTTGGACGGGGACCTAGCGCGGTTCCCGATGCCGTTGAGGCCCACCGAATAAAAAGACGGGGGTCTGTTCGGGCGACGCGCCGCCCCCTTCTCCCGTGCGGGAGCGGGGCGGGGTGAGGGATCGGGTCTCTCCGCCTCGGGCCGCCTCGGGCCGCCTCAGGCCGCCTCAGGCCGCCTCAGGCCGCCTCAGGCCGCCTCGGCCCGGCTCTGCGCCTCCACGTCGAGGAGCCAGTGCCGGAAGGCCCGGATCTTCTCCAGGGCCCCGTCGCGCTCGCGGTAGCAGATGAAGTGGAGGTCGCGGGTCAGGCTCGCGACCCGATCGCCGCCGAGGCGCACCAGCTGCCCGGCGGCGAGCTCGTCCCGGGCGAACCGGAGGGTCTCCAGCGCCACGCCGAGCCCCTGAACGGCCGCCGAGATCACCAGCGAGCCCCGGTCGAAAGCCGCTCCGGCTGCCCCGGTCGGCAAGGGTAGGCCGTTATGGGCGAACCAGTCCGGCCAGCGGACGGGGCTGAAGGACGAGTCGAGCCGGGTGAAGGGCCCGATCGATCCGGCCGCGTCCGGCTGCGCGGCCCGGGCGACCTCCGGCGCGCAGAGGGCGGCGATCTCCTCCGGGCCGAGGGATTCGACGGTCAGGCCGGGCCCGTGCGGCGGCCGGCCGTAGGCGATCAGGATGTCGATCTCCTCGTGCCGCCCGAGATCCACCGGGTCGGCGCTGGTGGAGAGGCGGATGGCGATGCCGGGATGCGCCTCCACGAAGGCGGGGAGCCGCGGCCCGAGCCACTTCGCCGCGAAGCTCGGCGTGCAGTGCACGGCCAGCGACGCGGGCGACGGCGGGCTGAGGTCGGCGCAGACCGCCTCGATCGCGTCGAAGGCGCTCGAGAGCCCGGCCAGCAGGCGCTGGCCGTCGGCGGTGAGGAGCGCCTGGCGGTTCGCCCTCCGGAACAGGGCGCGCCCGAACCAGCGCTCCAGCGCCCGGATCTGGTGACTCACCGCCGAGGGCGTGAGGTGCAGCTCCGCGCTGGCGCGGGCGAAGCTGCCGAGGCGCGCGGCCGCCTCGAAGGCCCGCAGGGCGGAGAAGCTCGGGATCCGGCGCATGCGCAATCCGTGAATTGAATTCATGGAAAGCGTGAAAAATCGTCGTTTGTCAACGCGCGGATCCGGCAGGATAGTGCCGGCCACGACGCGATCGGCGGGCCGGTCCGTACCCCGACGAAAGGAGACGCCATGCTCGACGATCACGCCCACGAGGCGGCCGTCGCCCTCGACCTGCCGAACGACGATGCCGGCCGCAGGCGGACCTCGATCTACCAGCCCGAGCAGGCCGGCCTGATCTTCCCGGAGATCCCGGACTTCGCCAACCACGCCGAGGAGCGGGACTACCGCAAGAAGCACCTCGTGGCCGCCTGCCGCGCCTTCGCGATGCACGGCTTCGACTACGGCTTCGCCGGCCACCTGACGATCCGCGACCCGGAGCGTCCGGAGCTGTACTGGACCAACCCGATGTGCGTGCACTTCTCGCAGGTGCGGATGTCGAACCTGATCCTGGCCGACCACAAGGGCCGGGTGGTCGAGGGGCGCCACGCCATCAACCGCGCGGGCTTCGTCCTCCACGCCGCCGTGCACGAGGAGTACCCGGAGGTCATGGCGATGTGCCACGCGCACACCACCTACGGCACCGCGTGGTGCGCCACCGGCCGACCGCTGGAGATGATCAGCCAGGACGCGGCGGCCTTCTACAACAGCCACGCCGTGATCGGCGCCTCGGCGGGCGCCGTGGCGGTGGAGAAGGAGAGCGGCCTGTCGGTCGCCCAGCAGATCGGCCGCAACCGCGGCGTGCTGCACCAGAACCACGGCCTGCTGACCTGCTCGCAGCACAGCATCGACGACGCGGCCTTCTGGTTCATCGCCCTGGAGCGGGCCTGCCAGCAGCAGCTCCTGGTCGAGGCCTCCGGCATCAAGCCGCAGCTCCTCTCGGAGAAGACCGCCCGCTACAGCCGCGAGCACGTCGGCAGCGACTACATCGGCTGGCTGCACTTCCAGACGCTGTACAACCACATCGCCGAGACCCAGCCCGACATGTTCGCCTGAGGCCGGCGCCCGCCCCGCGCGGGGGGCCGCGACAGATCGAGGGCCGGCCGCGAGGCCGGCCCTCCCGCTATGGGCGGTCCGCCGGGCGCCGCTGCCCCTCGTACCGGGCCCGCGGCCGGATCAGCGTCCCCTGGCGGCCCTGCTCCATGGCGTGCGCCGCCCAGCCCAGGCTCCGGCCGAGCAGGAAGATCGTGAACGGCGCGCTCCGCGGCAGGCCCGCCGTCCGGACGAGCGCCGTCAGCGCGAAGTCGATGTTCGGCCGCGCGCCCGTGGCCTCCGCGGCGCAGTCCCGGACGGCGTCCAGCAGGGGGTCGGCGGGCAGGACCGCGCCCAGGGCCGCGGCGCGGACGTCGCCGTCCGGGTAGAGCGGGTGGCCGAAGCCCGGCAGCGCGCCGCTCCGATCCAGGCAGGCGCGCACGGCCGCCCTCGGGCCCGTCGCGGCGGCCTCGTCGACGAACCGCAGCACCGCCGCCGCGGCGCCGCCGTGGCGCGGTCCCGACAGGGCGCTCAACCCGGCCATGAGGCAGGCCGCGATCGGCGCGCCGGTGGAGGCGGCGACCCGGGTCGCGAAGGTCGAGGCGTTCAGTTCGTGGTCGGCCAGCAGCACCAGCGCTTGGCGGACCCGGTCGGCGGTCGCGGCGTCGAGGGACCAGAGCCGCGCGAGGCCCTGATGCAGGGGCGCCCGGCCTTCGGGGATGCCGCAGGACGCGGCGAGATGCGCGACGGCGCGGCGCGCGTCGCGGCACAGGCGGTGGTGGCCGCGGCCCAGCGCGGCTTCGGCCTCCTGCAGAAGCCCGGCCAGCGCCAGGAACGGCGTCGCGGCCGCGTCGGCCGGAACGTCGAACAGCGTCGCCTCCGGGCTGTCCCACAGGAGGTCGGCGGTCGCCTCCAGGCTCGCGTCGCGGGCGAACGCCACGGCGTCGCGGCCGCGGTAGATCAGGCTGCCCCGGTGGACGGTGCTGATCGCGGTGACGACCGACGGCTCGCCCCAGGCCATGGCCCCCGCGGCGATCGCCGCGCTGGCGCGGCTCCGGCCGCGCCGGTCGGCGAGCGTCGCGACGTCGGCGGCCCGGTACTGGCTGTGGCGCCGCCCCGGCGCCCGCCGCGCCTCGATCAGCCCGCGGCTGACGTAGGCGTAGAGCGTCTGGGCCCGGATCCCGAGGGCGTCGAGGGCTTCGGCGCGGTCCAGCCATTCCGTCATGTTGATCAGATGTATCAAGATTGATCGATCCGTCGATGGCCGGCAGCCTGCGCGAACCGATCGAGGGCCGGGACCATGCGCGAACGACACGCCGACCACGACGCCCTGGCGCCGATCCTCGCGGAGGCGCTGGCCGCCCTGGCGCTGCCGCCCGAGGCCGGGGACCGGCTGGCGGTGACCGGCACCGGGAGCCTGCCCTCCTGCTTCCCGGTCACCGCGCTGGCGACGGCGTCGATCGGCGCCGCCGGCCTCGCCGTCTCCGAACTCCTCGGCCTGTCCGGCCCCGCGCCCGCCGTCACGGTCGACCGGCACCTGGCCTCAGCGTGGTTCGGCACCTCGGTGCGGCCGCAGGGCTGGACGCTGCCGGCCGCCTGGGACCCGATCGCCGGGGACTACCGGGCGGCGGATGGCTGGATCCGGCTGCACACCAACGCGCCCCGTCACCGCGCCGCCGCCCTGGCGGTTCTCGACTGTCCGGGCGAGCGGGAGGCGGTGGCGGCCGCCGTGGCCCGCACGGCGGCCGAGGACCTGGAAGGGGCGATCCTGCGCGCCGGCGGCTGCGCGGCGGCGATGCGCGGTCCGGACGATTGGGAAGGCCTGGACCAGGGCCGGGCGGTCCGGGCCGAGCCCCTCGTGGCGCTCGCGGAACGTCCCGTCCAGCACCGGGTGCCGTGGCGCCCGGACCCGACCCGTCCCCTCGCGGAGATCCGGGTCCTCGACCTGACCCGCATCCTGGCCGGGCCGGTGGCCACGCGCGTCCTGGCCGGCCTCGGGGCCGACGTCCTGCGGATCGACCCGCCCGGCTGGGACGAACCGTCCCTGGCGCCCGACGTCACCCTGGGCAAGGTCTGCACGCGCCTCGACCTCCGGCAGGTCGACGACCGCCGGCACTTCGAGACCCTGCTCGCCGAGGCCGACATTCTCGTGCACGGGTACCGCCCGGACGCCCTGGAGCGGCTCGGCTACGGCGCGGCGCGACGCCGGGCACTCAACCCGGACCTGATCGACGTCGCGCTCTGCGCCTACGGCTGGACCGGACCCTGGGCCGGACGGCGCGGCTTCGACAGCCTCGTCCAGATGGCGACGGGCATCGCGGCGGCCGGGCAGCGGTGGAAACAGGCCGACCGGCCGGTGCCGCTGCCCGTCCAGGCGCTCGACCACGCCACCGGCTACCTGATGGCGGCGGCGGCCGTGCGAGGCCTGATCGCCCGGCAGCGCGACGGGCACGCCGTCACCGCGCGGCTCTCTCTGGCCCGGACCGCGCGCCTGCTCACGGACCATCCCGGCAGCGCGCCGGGGCCCGCCTTCGGCGGATATCGGGACGCGGATTACGCCCCGGAGATCGAGGACACGGCGTGGGGACCTGCCCTCCGGCTGCACGCGCCCGTGCGGATCGAGGGCGCGCCGCTGCGGTGGGATCGCCCGGCCTGCGATCTCGGCACGACGGAGGCCGCACAAGTCAGACATTTCGGCAGCGCGCGCTTGTCCGGCTCGAAAGACGCTCCGGGGAGCAGAAGCGCTATAAATTGACCAATCGCGGGAATGTTTTTGCAGCCTCCGCGCGGCGGAACGCTTGACACCGATCTATGTTATCTGGCAATTCGCATTCATGATCTGTAATGCGTTTTGTCGGCGTTTTTAATACTAGGTTTAAGTGAAGATTTAATAGTCAGCTTTCTTAAAATCTGCACATATCGACCGAAGACCGAAAATAATACCACCGTTTACGTCAAAGCGCACCCGGTTCGCCGAACCCGTCTCGCACTGTGCCAGACGGTCCGACACCGAGAAGGATGACGATGAACGAGTCTGCCCCGGGCCACCCCATCCTGCGCGACGTTCCGATCGGCATCGCCGCCACCGGGATGCGGCACGAGACGGACTCGATGGGCGGGATCGACGTGCCGGCGGACCGCTACTGGGGCGCGCAGACGCAGCGCTCGCTCCAGCACTTCTCGATCGGCGACGATCGCATGCCCAAGCGGGTCTACCACGCCTACGGTTACGTCAAGAAGGCCGCCGCCCTGGTCAACGCCGCCGCCGGCCGCCTGGAGGACTGGCGCGCGCAGGCCATCGTCCAGGCCGCCGACGAGACGATCGCGGGCAAGCTCGACGCGCACTATCCGCTCTACGTCTGGCAGACCGGCTCCGGCACCCAGTCCAACATGAACGTCAACGAGGTGCTGTCGAACCGCGCGATCCAGCTCCTCGGCGGTGTGCTCGGCTCCAAGAGCCCGGTCCACCCGAACGACCACGTCAACATGGGCCAGTCGTCGAACGACACCTTCCCGACCGCGATGCACGTCGCCACGGTGCTCGAACTCGACGAGGTCCTGCTCCCCAAGGCGCGGGCGCTGGCCGACGCGATCGACGCCAAGGCGCGGGCCTGGATGGACGTGGTCAAGACCGGCCGGACCCACCTGCAGGACGCGACGCCTCTCACCGTCGGCCAGGAATGGTCGGGCTACGTGGCGCAGATGCGCGACGCGCTGGCCCTCGTCGAGGCGTCGCGCGCCGGGCTGTACAAGCTGGCGGCCGGCGGCACCGCGGTCGGCACCGGCCTCAACGCCCCGGAAGGGTTCAGCGCGGAGATCGCCGCCAAGATCGCCGATCTCACCGGCAAGCCGTTCGTCACGGCGCCCAACAAGTTCGCCGCGCAGGGGTCGCTGGACGCCACGGTCGCCGCTATGGCGGCGGTGCGCGGGCTCGCAGTCGCACTGATGAAAATCGCCAACGACATGCGCTGGCTCGCCTCGGGGCCCCGCTGCGGCCTCGGCGAACTGCTGCTGCCCGCCAACGAGCCGGGCTCCTCGATCATGCCCGGCAAGGTCAACCCGACCCAGTGCGAGGCCCTGGTGATGGTCTGCATCCAGGTGATCGGCGAGGACAACGCGGTCGCCTTCGCGGGCTCGCAGGGCAACTTCGAGCTCAACGCGATGCGCCCGATCATCATCAACAACACGCTGCATTCGATCCGCGTGCTGGGCGACGCCTGCGAGAAGTTCCGGACCTACTCGGTCGCGGGCACCGAACTCAACCGGAGGCGGATCGACGAGACCGTGAACCAGTCGCTGATGCTGGTCACGGCCCTGTCGCCGGTGATCGGCTACGACCTCGCCTCGAAGATCGCCCACCGCGCCAACGACGAGGGCACGACCCTGCGCGCGGCCGCCCTGGCCGAGGGCGTCCCGGCCGAGCGCTTCGACGCGGTGTGCGATCCCAGGACGATGATCGGCCACGGGCTGGCCGGCGCCTGAAGCGCGCCGGGACCGTCCGTCCGCCCCCCTCAGCTGAGCGAGATACCATGAGCACGAAGGTCGCCGATCTGTTCGTCCGGGCGCTGGCGCAGGCCGGCGTGAAGCGCATCTACGGCGTGGTCGGTGACAGCCTCAACGGCCTGACCGAGGCCCTGCGCCAGGACGGCTCGATCGCCTGGATCCACACGCGCCACGAGGAGAGCGCCGCCTTCGCGGCCGGCGCCGAGGCGCACCTGACCGGCGAACTCGCGGTCTGCGCCGGCTCCTGCGGGCCGGGCAACCTGCACCTGATCAACGGCCTGTTCGACGCGCACCGCTCCCGCGTGCCCGTGCTGGCCATCGCGGCCCAGATCCCCTCGGCGGAGATCGGCCGGGGCTACTTCCAGGAGACGCACCCGCAGAACCTGTTCCAGGAATGCAGCCACTACTGCGAGCTGGTCTCCTCGCCGGCCCAGCTGCCCGGCGTGATCGAGACCGCGATGCGCGTCGCCATCGCCGAGCGCGGGGTCGCCGTCGTGGTGATCCCCGGCGATGTCGGCCTCATGGCCATGCCGGGGAACGCGCCCGAACTCTCCGCCGCCCTGGTGCCGCCCCCGCCCGTGGTGCGCCCGCGCGAGGCCGACCTCGACGCGCTCGCCGGGATGCTCAACGCGGCCGGGCGCGTGACCCTGTTCTGCGGCCGCGGCTGCGCCGGCGCCCACGCGGAGCTGCTGCAGCTCGCCGAGGCGCTGAAGGCGCCTGTCGTCCACGCGCTCGGCGGCAAGGAGCACGTCGAGTGGGACAATCCCTACGACGTCGGCATGACCGGCCTGATCGGTTTCTCGTCGGGCTACCGGGCGATGCTCGACTGCGACACCCTGCTGCTGCTCGGCACCGGCTTCCCCTACCGCCAGTTCTACCCGGACGACGCCAAGGTCGCGCAAGTCGACCTGCGGGCCGGGAGCCTCGGGCGCCACTGCCGGATCGATCTCGGCCTGATCGGCGACGTCGGGGAGACGATCGCGGCGCTGCTCCCGAAGCTGCAGGCCAAGACCGACCGGGCACATCTCGACGACAGCCTCGCCCATTACCGCAAGGCCCGCGCCGGGCTCGACGCGCTGGCGGTGGGCAAGCCCGGCGGCAAGATCCACCCGCAATACGTCGCCCGGACGCTCAGCGAGGCGGCCTCCGAGGACGCGGTCTTCACCTTCGACGTCGGCACGCCGACGATCTGGGCGGCGCGCTACCTCGCCATGAACGGCAAGCGCCGGCTGATCGGCTCGCTGAACCACGGCTCGATGGCCAACGCCCTGCCGCAGGCGATCGGCGCGCAGGCGGCCTATCCCGGGCGGCAGATCATCTCGTTCTCCGGCGACGGCGGCTTCGCCATGCTGATGGGCGACCTGCTGACCCTCAACCAGCACAAGCTGCCGGTGAAGGTCGTGGTGCTGAACAACGGCACCCTGGGCTTCGTCGAGATGGAGATGAAGGCGGCGGGCTTCCTCGAGACCGGCGTCGAGCTGGTGAACCCGGACTTCGCCGCCATGGCGAGCGGGGCCGGCATCTTCGCCCGGCGCGTGGAGGACCCGGCCGCGCTGCCGGACGCGATGGCCGCGATGCTCGCCCATGACGGCCCGGCGCTGCTCGACGTCGTCTCGGCCCGCCAGGAGCTGTCGATGCCGCCGAAGGTCGGCCTCGAGCAGGTGACGGGCTTCGGGATGTGGCTCGCCCGGGCGGTCATCGACGGGCGCGGCACCGAGATCATCGACCTCGCCAAGACCAACCTCTGGCGCTGAGGCGCCCTTCCGAAGCCGGAGCTCTGCCCGATGATCCGCTGCGTACGCATCTGGACCGGTGACGACGACAATTCCTACTTCGAGGAAGGCGTCATCGACCTGCCCCACGGCGAGCGCGGCGACATCCTCAGCGGCACGACCGACGTGGTCTCGATCTCCTTCCGCGAGACCCAGGCCGGCGGGACCTACGCGTGGCACGCGGCGCCGACCCGGCAGTTCGTCATCACCCTGCGCGGCACCCTCGACTTCCAGACGAGGGCCGGCGCGCACTTCACGATCCGCCCCGGTGACATCCTCATCGCCGAGGACACGGCCGGCTCCGGCCATTCCTGGCGCCTCGTCGACGACGAGCCCTGGTGCCGGGCCTACGTGATCCTCGCCCCCGGCGCCGAGGCCCGGCTCCCCTTCGTCCCGAACAAGACCGCCTGAGGAGGGGCCCGATGGCCGCCATGAGCTTCGACGACGCTCCCGACGTGGTGCTGATCGGCGCCGGGATCATGAGCGCGACCTTCGGCACGATGCTGAAGGAGCTGGAGCCGTCGCTCAGGATCGCGATGTTCGAGACGCTGCACGACTGCGCGCAGGAGAGCTCGGAGGGCTGGAACAACGCCGGCACCGGCCACGCGGCCAATTGCGAGCTGAACTACACGCCCCAGCGCCCCGACGGCAGCGTCGACATCGCCAAGGCCCTGGAGGTGAACACCGAGTTCGACATCTCGCGCCAGCTCTGGGCGCATCTGGTGAGGAAGGGCGCGATCCCGGACCCCCGCGCCTTCATCCATCCCTGCCCGCACATGAGCTTCGTCTGGGGGGCCGAGAACGTCGCCTTCCTCAAGGCGCGCTACGCCGCGATGTCGGCGCACCACTGCTATCATGGCATGGAGTACAGCGAGGACCCGCAGGTCATCGCCGGCTGGGCGCCGCTGATCATCGAGGGCCGCGATCCCGGCGAGCCGATCGCCGCCACCCGGATCGTCACCGGGACGGACGTCGATTACGGCGCCCTGACGCACCTGCTGGTCAAGCAACTCGCGGCGCAGCCCGGCTTCGCCGTCCACTACAACCGCAAGGTCGTCGCCCTGGACCGGGTCGACGACGGCCGCTGGGCCGTGACCGTCGAGGACACCTACGACGGCACGCGCCAGACCGTGACGGCCAAGTTCGTGTTCATCGGCGCGGGCGGCGGCTCGCTGCCGCTGCTGCAGGCCTCGAAGATCCCGGAGGGGCGCGGCTACGGCGGCTTCCCGGTCTCGGGGATCTGGCTGCGCTGCGACGTCGACGCGGTCAGCGCGCGCCACCACGCCAAGGTCTACGGCAAGGCCGCCTCCGGCTCGCCGCCGATGTCGGTGCCCCACCTCGACACCCGCATCATCGGCGGCAAGCGCTCGCTGCTGTTCGGGCCCTACGCGGGCTTCTCGTCGCGCTTCCTGAAGCACGGGTCGCTCACCGACCTGTTCACCGCGCTGACACCGCACAACATCGTGCCGCTGCTGGACGTCGCCAAGGACAACGTCGCGCTCACCGAGTACCTCGTGGGCCAGGTGCTCCAGAGCTCCGACCACCAGTTCGCGACCCTCAAGGACTTCTTCCCCAAGGCGCTGAAGCAGGACTGGACCTCGGCGGTGGCCGGCCAGCGGGTGCAGACGATCAAGCCGACCGGCAAGGCGAACCCGCTGGAGGAAGGCTACCTCGAATTCGGCACGGAGCTGGTGGCCGCGGCCGACAACTCGATCTGCGCGCTGCTCGGCGCCTCGCCCGGCGCCTCGACGGCGGCCTTCATCGCGGTCGAGGTCCTGGAGAAGTGCTTCGCCGACCGGCTCACGCCGGATGCCTGGCTGCCCCGCCTCAAGGCGGTGATCCCGACCTACGGCATCGACCTCAAGCGGGACGCCGAGGCCTGCCGCCGCACCCGGGCCGAGACGGCGCCGGTCCTGAGGATCGACAACGTCTGACAGGTTCGCGAGGCGCGGTTCCCCGCGCCCCGCCGGCGGACATCTGAGGGTGCGACGCGCCCGGCCCGCGGCGGCGGACCGGCGAGCTTCGGCCGGAGAGAGGAACGATGGACATCTCCGCCCTGATGCTCTCGCGCATCCAGTTCGCCTTCACGGTGTCGTTCCACATCATCTTCCCGGCCTTCACGGTCGGGCTGGCGGCCTGGCTCGCCTTCCTGCAGGCGCGGGCGATGATCGCGCGCGAGCCGGTCTACGACCGCCTGTTCGACTTCTGGCTCAAGATCTTCGCCGTCGCCTTCGGGCTCGGCGTGGTCTCCGGCATCGTCATGGCGTTCCAGTTCGGCACCAACTGGAGCGAGCTCGCCCGCCGCACCGGCCCGATCCAGGGGCCGCTCCTCGGCTACGAGAGCTTCACGGCCTTCGCGCTCGAGGCCTCGTTCTTCGGGGTGCTGATGTTCGGCCGCAGGCGGGTGCCGCGCTGGTTCTACCTGTTCGCCTGCCTGATGGTCTGCCTCGGCACCAGCCTGTCGTCCTTCTGGATCCTCGTGAACAATTCGTGGATGCAGTACCCGACCGGCTTCGCCCAGCGCCCGGACGGCGTGTTCGTGCCGACGGACTGGTGGGCGATCATCTTCAACGGGGTCGTCTGGGTCCGCTTCCCCCACATGGTCCTGGCCGCCTACGTCACCACCAGCTTCTGCGTGGCCGCGACGGGGGCGTGGTACATGCTGCGCGGCAGCGACCGGATCGAGGCCCGCGCCATGATCCGGATGGGGCTCGGCCTCGCCGCGATCCTGGTGCCGCTGCAGCTGTTCTTCGGCCACCTCACCGGCGACTACGTCGTCAAGCACCAGCCCTCGAAGATCGCCGCGATCGAGGGCCACTGGGAGAGCCAAGCACCGGCCGGCGAGATCCTGTTCGCGTGGCCCGACGAGGCGCAGGAGAAGAACCACTTCGTCATCGCGCTGCCCGCCCCGATCGGCAGCCTGATCGACGACGGCACCCTCACCGGCAAGGTGATCGGCATCAAGGACATTCCCAAGGCCGACCGGCCGCCGGTGCTGATCCCTTTCTTCGCCTTCCGCATCATGGTCGGCTGCGGGCTGCTGATGCTGGCGCTGGCCTGGGGCGGGATGGCCTTCTACGCCACCGGGCGGCTGGAGCGGGCGCGCTGGCTGCAATGGGCGATCTTCCTGTCGTTCCCGCTCGGCTTCGTGGCGACGCTGACCGGATGGTTCACCGCCGAGGTCGGGCGCCAGCCCTGGACGGTCTACGGCCAGCTGCGCACCGCCGACGCGGCGACGCCGTTCCTGGCCGCGCCGCAGGTTGCGACCTCCCTCGCCGTGTTCGGCGCGGTCTACGCGCTGATCTTCGCGGCCGGCACCGTCTACATCTACCGCATGCTCAAGGCCGGCATCCTGCCGACCCCGGCCCGTGCGGGGAGCGCCGCCAACCCCAAGCGGCCGCTCGCCGTGCCGGGCGACAGTCCCGGCACCCCCAGCAGCAATCCGGCGGAGTGAGCGGCCGTGATCGAATTCTGGGCCGCCGCCCTCGCCCTCACCCTGATGCTCTACGTGCTGCTCGACGGGTTCGACCTCGGCGTCGGCATGCTGTTCGGGATCGCCCCGGACGAGACGGCGCGCCGGCACATGATGCAGGCGATCGCCCCGGTCTGGGACGGCAACGAGACCTGGCTGGTGCTCGCCGCCACGATCCTGTTCGGCGCCTTCCCGACGGTCTACGCGCTGCTGCTCTCGGCCTTCTACCTGCCGCTCCTCCTGATGCTCGCGGCCCTGATCCTGCGCGGCGTCGCCTTCGAGTTCCGCTACAAGTCCCGGCGGCTGCGGCGGGTCTGGGACGCGGGCTTCGTCGGCGGTTCCTACTGCGCGGCCTTCGTGCAGGGCGTGACGGTCGGGGCGCTCGTTCAGGAGCTGCCGGTGCGCGACGGGCTCTACGCCGGCGGGGCGTTCACGTGGCTCACGCCGTTCTCGCTGCTCTGCGGGCTCGGCCTGTGCCTCGGCTACGCGCTGCTCGGCGCCGCGTGGCTGTGCGGCAAGACCGAGTCCGACGTGCGCGACCTCGGCTTCCGGCTGCTGCCGCGGCTCCTGCTGGGCGTCCTGGTCTTCCTCGGCGCGGCCTTCGCGTACGCGCTGGCGATGAACCTGCGGGTGCTGCACCGCTGGGTCGAGCGGCCCGAGATGCTGGTCCTGCCGCTCGTGGGGGCCGCGGCCTGCGCCGGGCTCCTCTACGCGGCGCGGCGCCGGATCGATGCCCTGCCCTTCCCGCTGGTGGCGCTGATCTTCGCCGCCGCCTTCGCGACGCTCGCCGCCTCGTTCCTGCCCTACATGGTGCCGTTCAGCGTGACGGTGACCGAGGCGGCGGCGCCGGAGGCGAGCCTGTCCTTCATGTTCTGGGGCGCGGGGATCGTGGTCCTGCCGATCACCCTGATCTACACCCTGGTGGTCTACCGGGTGTTCAAGGGGAAGGTCGACATCGCCGAGCACTATGACTGAGCCTGCAGCCGGGTTCCCGGACCCGCCCCGGCCGGCGAGGCCGCGCGATGGCCGGTGAGGTCGCTCTCTCCGAGGACGCGCCGGGCCTCCTGCAGCGCCTCGCGGCGTGGTGGCCGCGCGAGGCGGCCGAGGCCGTGCGCATCGCGCTCACCGCCATCGCGGCGGTCTGGCTCGCCATGTGGCTCGAGCTGGCGCTGCCGCACTGGGCCGGCTGGACGGTCATCTCGGTGACGCTCGCCACCCGCGCGGCCTCCCTGCGCAAGAGCCTGTGGCGCGCCGGCAGCACGCTGGTGGGCGTCACCGTCGCGATGGTGCTGGTGGCCAATTTCGCCCAGGCGACCCTGGCCTTCGACCTCGCGCTGGCCCTGTGGATGGGCCTGCTCACCGCGGCCTCCAGCGTCGAGAGCGGCCAGCGCGCCTACGGCTTCGCCTCGATGGGCTTCACCGTGCCGATCATCGCGCTGGCCGACGTGCAGAACCCGGAGGCGGTGTTCCAGATCGGCGTCGATCGATGCTCGACGATCCTGCTCGGGATCGGCTGCGCCTACGCGTCGAACGTGTTCGTGGCGCCGGGCGTCCCCGCCGTCAGCCGCGCCCTGGCGGGGCGGCTCGAGGCGGCCGCTGAGGCCTGCGACGCCTGGATGGCCGCCCTGCGGCGGGGCGAGCAGCCCGGCCCGATGCCGATCGCCGCGGTCATGACCCTGGGCGAGGAGGTCACCGACACGTTCACCGAGCAGCCCTCCCTGCGCTCCGGCGGCCGCGGCATCCGCAACGCCGCCCCCCGGCTGCGGCGGGTGCTCGCCGCGGGCCTGCTGCGGGCGCTGCTGCCGGACCGGCCGGGATCGCGCTCGACCGACCTGATCGGGGCCGGCGGGGCGATCGCCGTCCGGCAGGTCGGGCGCGTCCGGGTCTCGGCGCGGCTCCTGCGGGCCGGCGGGCGCGTGGGCCGGCGGCGCGTCCCGTTCCGCCCGCACCTGCTCCTGTGGAACGACCTGGACTGGGACGGCTGGCACGCCTTCGACAACGCCCTGCGCACTGCCGCCGCCGTCCTGCTCGTCAACGGCTTCTGGTACGTCACCGGCTGGTCGCACGGGGCCGGCGCCGCGACCTGGGCGAGCCTCGTCTGCGTCCTTCTCGCCGCCCATGCCGACCCGCGGGCGGAATCCCGCGCCTTCCTGGTCGGCGCGCTGCTCGCCGGCGTGGTCGGGCTCACCGTCCGCTACACCCTGCTGACGACCACCGGGAGCTTCGCGCTGCTGGCCGCGGTGCTGCTGCCGGTGGCGATGCTGGCTGTGGTCGGCCGCGCCGACAAGCGCGCGATCTACGGGATCGGCTTCGGGTTCTTCGTCTTCGGCGTGCTCGATCCCAAGAACCCGATGACCTACGACCTCGCCGACTCGCTCAACACCGTGCTGGCCGAGCTGCTCGGCATGGCGGTGGCGGCGATCGCGTTCGCCGCCCTGCCGCCGCCGGTGAGCGCCGCGACCCTGCGCCTGCGGGCCCGACGCCGGCTGGTCCGGTCGGTGCGCGGCGCGGCCCTCGACCCGGCGCTCCTGCTGCCGCCGCTCGACCGCTACCTCGCCCGGGGCTTCGGCCGACTCGCCCTCATCGGCGCGGACGACGCGGCGGCCCGGAGCGGCGAACGCCTGCTCGTCATCGGGCTCCTGCTGCTCGCCCTGCGGGAGACGGACGATCGGGAGGGCCGCCGCGTCGGCGGGGCGGTCTGGGCGCGGCTCGCCGCGTCCCGTCCGGCGGGGCCGGAGACGGCGCCGGATCCCTTGCGCGCGCTCGCCGACCGGGCGACCCTGCCCCTCCAGGCGGAGCGCATCGGGGCGCTGGCCGCCCTCGTGTCGGATCTCGACCGCGCGGGCTGGCCGAACCTCGATCCGGGAGGGCGGGCGTGATCGGCGTGGTCGGATTGCGGGCGGTCGACGTGCTGGGGCTCTTCGTCGAGCCCGCTGTGATCTGCCTGCTCGCCGCCCTGGCGATCACCTGGGCCCTGCGCTGGATCCTGGACTGGATCGGCATCAACCACCTTGTCTGGAACCGCGCCCTGTTCGACTTCAGCCTCCTGACCGCCGTGACGGCGCTGCTGATCCTGTCCCTGCGCGTCCAGGGCCCGTGAGATGGCCCTGAAACCGCGACCGTCGCTGCGCGACTGGCAGCCGCCGCCCGCCTACAACGTCGCCGCCACCCTGCTGGCGCTGGCGGCGGCCGTGGGCCTCGCCTACCTCGCCTTCCTCTACTACGCCTACACGCCCTGGACCCGGGACGGGCGCGTGCGCGTCTACACCGTGCAGGTGGCGCCCGAGGTCTCCGGCACGGTGGTGGCGGTCCGGGTCCGCGACAACCAGTTCGTCCGCAAGGGCGACGTGCTGTTCACGATCGATCCCGGCACGTTCAGGAACGCCGTGACCCAGGCCGAGGGCGCCCTCGCCAGTGCCCGGGCGCGGGCCGGGTACCTCGCGGGGATCGCGCAGCGCACCGCCGACCTCGACGACCTCGCCACCACGCCGCAGCAGAAGCAGACGACCAGCGGCCAGGCGCAGGCCGCCCAGGCCGACGTGGTCCAGGCGGAGGGCGCGCTGGCGCAGGCGCGGCTCAACCTGGAGCGCACAACCCTGCGGGCGACCGTGAACGGCTGGGTCACCAACCTGCTGCTGCAGGAGGGCGGGTTCGCCGCCACGGGACAGCCGGCGCTGACGCTGGTCAACGGCGACAGCTTCTGGATCGAGGGCTATTTCGAGGAGACGCAGCTCCCGCGCATCGGCGCGGGCGACGCCGCGCGCGTGTCGCTGATGGCGTGGCCGGACCGTCCGATCCGGGGGCGCGTCACCGGCCTCGGCCGCGGGATCAGCGTCGCCGACGCCGCCCCGGGCGTCCAGGGGCTGCCGACGGTCAACCCGATCTTCACCTGGGTCCGGCTGGCGCAGCGGGTGCCGATCCGGATCGACCTCGACGACGTGCCCTGCCCGATCGTGCTGGCGGCCGGGATGACGGCGAACGTCGCGATCCTGGCGGAGACAGCCGGGTCGCCGGACGCCCTGCCGCCCGACCGGCGCACGGGCGCGGCCGCCGGCCAGCGCTGCGACGGGGCGCCGGTCGTCGAGTCGCGGCGCTGACGGCCCGCGCCGGCCGGGAAAACCGGGCGGCGCGGCGCGTTGATCCGGCAGGCGCGCCGCCGCGCGGCGGCCGCGATCGCGACGAGGACCCGATGGACTACAGGCAGTTCGGACGCTCCGGCCTCACCGTGCCGGTGCTCAGCTTCGGCACCGGCACCTTCGGCGGCACGAACGAATTCTTCCAGCGCTGGGGGCAGACGGACGTCGCCGAGGCGACCCGCATGGTCGATCTCTGCCTCGACTCCGGCGTCAACTTCTTCGACACAGCCGACATCTACTCGGGCGGCGCCTCGGAGGAGATCCTGGGCCAGGCCCTGAAGGGCAAGCGCGACCGGGCGCTGATCTCCACCAAGGCGACCTTCCGGTTCAACGACGAGCTGAACCAGGTCGGCTCCTCGCGCTACCACCTGATCCGCGCCTGCGAGGCCAGCCTGAAGCGGCTCCGCACCGACCATATCGACGTCTACTTCATGCACGGCTTCGACGCCCTCACCCCCGTGGACGAGACGCTGCGGGCGCTCGACGACCTCACCCGCGCGGGCAAGATCGGCTATATCGGCGCCTCCAACTTCTCGGGCTGGCAGCTGATGAAGGCGCTCGCGACCTCCGAGCGCCACGGGCTCGCCCGCTACGTCGCCTACCAGGGCTACTACGCGCTGATCGGCCGCCACTACGAGTGGGAGCTGATGCCGCTCGGCCTCGACCAGGGCGTCGGCCTGATGGTCTGGAGCCCGCTGGGCTGGGGCCGCCTCACCGGCAAGATCCGCCGCGGACAGGCCAACCAGAGCGGCCGCATCGCCGCCGGCGGCGCCGAGGGCGGGCCGCCGGTCTCCGACGACTACCTGTTCGGCGTGGTCGACGCCCTCGACGCCGTGGCGGCCGAGACCGGCAGGACGGTGGCGCAGGTGGCGCTCAACTGGCTGCTGACCCGGCCGACCGTCTGCAACATCGTGGTCGGCGCCCGCAACGAGGAGCAGTTGAAGCAGAACCTCGGCGCCCTCGGCTGGACCCTGACGGCCGAGCAGGTCGCCCGGCTCGACGCGGCGAGCCAGGAGACCCCGATCTACCCGTACTGGCACCAGCGCGGCTTCGACGAGCGCAACCCCAAGCCGACACCCTGGTAGGCCGTCGCCCCGGCCGGGACGATCGGGCGATTTTTCGGAAACGATGCGTTTCGATCGTTTCTGTTCCAACCCGGCCGCTCCCGGTCCAGGATGCCTGCGGATGGGGGGCCGATCCCCGCGCGGAGGAGCAAGGCGATGAGCTGGCACAGTGCCGATGACCCGATCCCGGGCGACCATTTCAGCTGCGACGCGATCCAGACCCTGATCGTGCCCCGCTCGCGCGATCTCGGCTCCTTCGCGGTGCGCCGGGCGCTGCCCTCCACCGAGTGCCGGATGGTCGGCCCCTTCATCTTCTTCGACCAGATGGGCCCCTCGGAATTCCTCCTCGGGCAGGGCATGGACGTGCGGCCGCACCCGCATATCGGCCTCTCCACCGTCACCTACCTGTTCGACGGCGAGATCATGCACCGCGACAGCCTCGGCACGGAGCTGCCGATCCGGCCGGGCGAGCTGAACTGGATGACCGCCGGCCGCGGCATCACGCACTCGGAACGCACCGCCCCGACGCTGCGTCAGACCGGCTCCCGGCTGTTCGGCATCCAGAGCTGGGTCGCGCTGACGGACCGGGACGAGGAGAACGCCCCCGCCTTCGAGCACTACGACGCCGCCGCGCTGCCGGTCCTCACCGGCGAGGGCAAGACCGTCCGGCTGATCGCCGGCGAGGCCTTCGGCGCGCGCTCGCCGGTCCGGACCTCGAGCCCGATGGTCTACGCCGACGTGGCCCTCGAGGCCGGCGCCGTCCTGCCCTTCGATCCGACCTACGACGAGCGGGCGATCTACACGGTCGCGGGCGCCATCGAGATCGCCGGCGACGGCTTCGGCCCCGGCCAGCTGCTGGTGTTCCGCCCCGGCGACCGCATCAGCGTGCGCGCCACGGAATCGGCCCGGTTCATGGTGCTGGGCGGCGAGCCAATGGACGGCCCGCGCCACCTGTGGTGGAACTTCGTCTCGTCCCGGCCCGAGCGGATCGCGCAGGCCAAGGAGGATTGGCGCCAGGGCCGGTTCGACACCGTGCCGAACGACGCCGAGTTCATCCCGCTGCCGGAGGACCCGCAGCCCGTCCGCTACCCGTGAGACGGCCCGCGATCCGGCGGTCCCGCGCGCGACGTCGCGCGGGTATCGCCGCGGCAGCGCAACCCTAGCGCGAACATTAAGGAGTTGTTAACCATTTTCCGTCGGTGTGAGGCGGACGCCGATGCCTCACCGAAGGCTTGCGCTGCACCCTGTCGGCAGGACGCGTGATGGAACAGACGAAGCACCCCAAGGCCGAGGCGCTGGACCAGATCGATTCCGTCGCGCGCGACGCCCGCGAGCCGACGACCCGGATCCGCACCGGCAACCTCGTCCTGCTCGCCGCGGACGAGCGCGTCTCGGCGCAGGGGCGCAACCAGAACCCGTCGCCGGTCGAGCGGTGGCCCGACCTGCTGGAGCGGGTGCAGGGCGCGGCGCGCTACATCCGGGACGTCGAGGACCGGGCGCAGGAGCAGGAGACACACGTTCAGGACCTGCTGCGGCAGGTGCGCGCCGACATGGACGCGGCCCGCGCCCAGGTGCTGGCGGCCGAGCGGGAGACCCACGAGGTCCACGCGCAGGCGATCAAGCTGATCCAGGCCGCCGAGGACCGGGCCGCGGCCGCCGAGGAGCGGGCCGCGGCGGCGGAGCAGATGCTCCAGCGCATCGCCGAGACGATCGACGCGGAATTCGTGATGCAGCCGGGCGGACAGGTGACCGGCCAGGCGGGCAGCGCTCGGGCTTCCGCGACGCGGGCGGCTTCGTGACCGGCGCGGGCCCGGCGGAATCGCCCCGGCGATGAACGCGACGTTCTGGGCCCAGCTCGACGCCCGCATCGCGCGCGAGCGCGGAGAACCGACGGAGCCGGCTCCGGGGATCGCCGACGGCCCGCGCACAGCCGACGCGCCGAGCCCGGCGGCGCGTTCCGAAGCGTCCCCCGAACCCGATCCGGAGACGCCGTCGCGGCCGGTGGCGGACTGGAGCCAGATCCTCGACACCCTGTCGGCCGCGACCGTCGCGAAGCAGGCGCAGGATCAGCGCCTGCACCAGCAATCGACCGCCTGCGAGACGCTGGCCGCGGATCTGGAGGCCGCCCAACAGGAGATCCGGACCCTGCGGGCGCTCCTGGAGGAAGCGCGGGCGCAGGCGGCGCGGCAGGTCCTCGAACGCGAGGCGGAAGCCGACCGGCGCGTCCGGGAGGCCCAGGCGCGGGCCGAGGCCGCGACCCTGCGGGCGGCGGCGGCCGAGGACTGGCTCAAACGGATCGAGCAGGCGAGCCGGGATCTGCTGCCCGACGGACGGCACGCGGCCGCCTGAGGCCGGGAGCGCCAGCCACGAATCAGCCGCGGCCTGCCGAGGCGGGTCGGCTCAGGCGGCGCGCTCGCCCGGCACGCCGAGGCCGATGGAGCGCGCCAGCGCGGACCGGCGCTCGGCATATTCCTGCGCGACCATCGGATAATCGGCCGGCAGACCGTAGCGCTCGCGGTAGCTCTGCGGGTGCAGGCCGTGGGCCGTGAGATGGCGCTTGAGCGTCTTGTAGCGGCGCCCGTCGATGAAGCTCACGATGCCGTCGGGCCGGATCGAGCTGCGGATCTGCGCGGCGGTAGGCCGGTCGCGCAGCGCGTCCGTGTCCCCCGCCGCCTCGATCGACGCCGCCCCGTTGGTGGCCAGCGCGGTGATGGCGTCGTGACACTGCGCGATCAGGGTCGGGAGGTCGGCAGTCGGAACGCGATTGTTCGATACGTAGGCAGCGACGAGCCCTGCCGTCAGCACGATATTGGATTGGGGGCTGACGAGGGTCGAATCGGACACGTTATGGGCTCCTGACAAGGTCGAGAACCCTCATAAGTTGGTCCGCGCCGTTGCGCTTGCCTGAAAGCGTGCTACCGTTTTCCCGAGCGCGCGCGGCGAAGCATGAATACAAGAATTTACGATGAGGACTTTGTTCTCGACGGCGGATTTCAAGCCGAAAGACAGTTTCCGCCTCTGGCGTGAGACGATCTTCGAGCGGATCGTGCCGGTCGAACTTACGCCTGCCGTGGCGCACGCTTTCACCGGCACGCTGGAGGCCGCGGAGGTCGGGCCGCTGCTGATCACGCGCGTGACGCAGAGCGCCGTCACCACCGTCGCGACCCCGGACACGATCCGCCGGCACGGCAAGTACGAGACCCTGAACGTCGCCATCACGCTCAAGGGCCGCGTGTTCAGCGCGCAGGACGACCGCACCGCGATCCAGAATCCCGGCGACATCGTCGTGATGGACCGTCGGCCGGCGACGATGGCCTCCGACGTCGACACGCAGACGCTGTTCGTCGAGCTGCCGCGCGCGGCCCTGGAGCGCGCCCTCGGCTCGACGCGCCGGTTCACGTGCCTCACGATCGGCGCGGATCAAGTCGGCACGTCGATGGTCACGACCTTTTTCCAGGAACTGGTCCGCAACGCGGAGCGCCTGACGCCGGACATGTCGAACCGCATGGCGTCGGTCGGCGTCGATCTCATCGTCGCGAGCATCGCGGAACGCCTCGCGCACGAGACCCCCAAGAACATCCAGGGCGTCCTGATCTTCCAGCGCGCGCTGGCCCACATCGAGGCCCATCTCGGCGACCTGAACCTCGACCCCGCCCGGCTCGCGGCGGCCGTCGGCGTGTCGCTGCGCCACCTCCAGGCCCTGTTCCGTGAGCAGGACCGCAACATCGCCGACTGGATCTGGCGGCGGCGGCTGGAGACCGCCGCGCAGCGTCTCGCCGATCCCGGCTTCGCCCATCTGGCCGTCGGAGAGCTGGCCTACAGCTGCGGCTTCTGCACCCAGAGCCATTTCAGCCGCCGCTTCAAGGACAGCTACGGGATCTCGCCGAGCGAGTACCGGTGGCGCAACCGCGGCGCGGACCAGCTCGCCGGCTGACGTCCGGCTACTGCAGGACGGCGCCCGCGGTGTTCGCGCGGATCCATCCCGGAGCGAGGATGTCGCCGCCCTCGGTGATGATCCAGGGATTGGCATCCTCAGCGTCGATCGCCGCGACCGCGGCGGCGAGGGCGGCCCGCAGCGTCGGGAAACTGTGCGACACGGCCACCCGGGCCGGCGCGTAGCCCGGCCAGAGGGTCAGTTCGGCGGGTCGGTCGAGATCGGTCGGCAGCATGGGTCGTGCGGGGCTGGAGGGGCACGCCGCCTGGGCCGCGGGCGTGCGGGGAAGCGGACGGAGAGCAGGCGCGCTCAGGCGGCCTTCGGCTTCGGCCGGGGCACGCGCACTTCGACCATCTGGCCGGTCGTCGGGTTGAGGATCAGCATGTCAGCACGTCTCCGGTGGACCTGCCCGTAGAACGCCCGCCGATCGCGCCCGGATCGGGGCGGTCGGCGCAATTGTGCGGTTTGGGTAAACCGATCGTTCACCGTGAAGGCGCGCCGTTCATCCGCGCCGTCTCCGCCCCAGATTACAACCGGGCGTCGTGTGGTCGGAGGTCGGCACACCTACCGTTTTAGGCGTAGGATCCGACGCGCGTCGTCGCGATGGCCGAGCCGCGGGCATACAAAAGCCCGCCACGGCAGGACCGGGCGGGCGGAGTGGCGGCATAGGGTCGGGAGGTTCGCCGTGGCGGCGACCTGCCATCCCGCCCATGACGGCCGCATGACAGCGGTATGCCAGCGCGATGACAGCCGCATGCCAGCCCCACGAATATCGCGCGACCGTCGCGCGACAGGCGGCCGATCCGGTCAGACCCGCTCCGGCTCCGCCAGCAGGATGGCGGCGCGGATGGCGGCCCGGCGCAGCCCGGCATCGGCCCAGGGCTGATCGATCAGCGTCCGGGCGAAGGGATGCGAGGCCACCGCGGCCGCGGGATCGATGCGGAAGCCGTCCCCGAACGCCACCGAACCGGGCGTGGGATCGGCCAGATAGGCGTCGACGACAGCCGAGACGTCGTCATCGACGATATCCAGGGTCGTGAACAGGTCGAGAGTCATGGGGCGCTTCGCCATGGCGGCGCTATAGCCGCGCCACCGCGACAGGATCACGACTCCCGCGCCGTCTCCGCGCCGCGATCAGAACGCGGCCGGAACGATCATCGCGGCGGGGACCGGGCCGCGCACGTAGTCCGCGTGCCGCAAGCGCTCGGGCAAGTGGACCGCCGGGTGCTCCACGCTGCCATAGGGGATCTGGTCGAGCAGGTGGCTGATACAGTTCAGGCGGGCCCGTCGCTTGTCGACCGCCTCGACCACCCACCAGGGCGCCTCGGGGATATGGGTCCGCGCCAGCATGTCCTCCTTGGCCCGGGTGTAGTCCTCCCAGCGGCGCCGCGACTCGACGTCCATGGGCGACAGCTTCCACTGCTTGAGCGGATCGTGGATCCGCATCCGGAAGCGGAATTCCTGCTCGGCATCGGTGATCGAGAACCAGTACTTCACCAGGACGATGCCGGAGCGCACCAGCATGCGCTCGAATAAGGGGACCGACCGGAAGAACTCCTCGACCTCCGCCTCGGTGCAGAAGCCCATGACCCGCTCGACGCCGGCGCGGTTGTACCAGGAGCGGTCGAACAGCACGATCTCGCCGCCGGCGGGCAGATGGGAGACGTAGCGCTGGAAATACCATTGCGTCCGCTCGCGCTCGCTCGGGGCGGGCAAGGCGGCGACGCGGCAGACACGGGGATTGAGGCGCTGGGTGATCCGCTTGATCACGCCGCCCTTGCCGGCCGAGTCGCGGCCCTCGAACAGCACGACCACGCGCAGTTTCCGATCCTGCACCCAGTCCTGGAGCCGGACCAGCTCGTGCTGCAGCCGGAGCAGCGCGCGGAAATAGACCTTGCGGTCGAGATGATCGGGCGGCGCGCCGCCGAGCTCGGCCGCGAGCCGGTCGAGGCGATCCTCCTCGAGCCCGAGTTCCAGCTCCTCGTCGTAGCTGTCGGCGAGGTCACGCCGGATCGCCTCCAGGGTGGCATCCGAATTGGCATTCAAGGTGGCATCCGGGGCAGAGCTGTCGTCGGGCCGCATCGCCGGTTCTCCTGCGCGTCGCGGGGCCGACCTAGAGCAGCGTTCCGTGACACGCCTGAGAAAGCGCCGCGCCCGCGGCGGCCGATCCCATGTCGCGCCCGTGATCGTTCCGTCATACGGTTCCGCCACCGATCGGGGCGACCGGAGATGCGTCATGGCTGGAGAAGCGAAGAGGGCCGGGCCGAAGCGCCGGCAGGTCGACCCCGATCCGGCGCGCGCCGAGGGCGAGAAGGTCGGCGCGCGCATCGATGCCGCCTTCGAGAAGCTCGCCGGGAAGCTGCGCGCCCGCGCCGACAGGGCCCGCGCCAAGCTCGACGCGGCGACCAAGGCCGAGAAGCGGGCAGTGCTGCTGCGCCGCTACGAACTCTACGCGGACGCGGCGGCCTATCTCGAGGAGCGGCTCGTCGATCGCGGGGGGCGATCCGCGTGATCTCCATCGACCCGGCCGGGCGCGGCGCCGCCCGACGCAGCTGACGGCGAGGATCCCATGTTCGACGCGACCAAGATGCTCGCCGACGCCCTCGGCGAGCACCTGGCCCTGACCTACCAGCGGACCTTCGGCAGCCGGGAGCCGCGCTACGCCGAGATCATCGAGGCCGCGGCGCGCCTGACGATCGAGCGGATCGTCGGGAGCGACGCCCTCTACCATGACGGCGACCACACGGCCCTCGTCACCCTGGTCGCCCAGGACATCCTCCGCGGCCGCTTCCTGCAGCAGGGCATCACGCCCGAGGACTGGCTGCACATGATCCTGGCCGCCCTCTACCACGACATCGGCTACGTGCGCGGCGTCTGCGCCGGAGACCGGCTGCAGGCCTTCGTCATCGACGCGCAGGGCACGACCGTCAGCCTGCCCCGGGGCGCCTCTGACGCGGCGCTGGCACCCTACCACGTGGAGCGCTCGAAGCTGGCCGTGCAGGAGCGCTTCGGCACGCACGATCTCGTCGACGCGTCCCGGGTCATCCGGGCGATCGAGCTGACCCGCTTCCCGGTCCCCGAGGACGATTCCCATCGCGAGACCGGGACCGAGGCCGGCCTGCTGCGGGCGGCCGACCTGATCGGTCAGCTCGGCGACCCGCTCTACCCGCGCAAATTGAACGCCCTGTTCCACGAATTCGCCGAGATCGGCGTCAACGCGGAACTCGGCTACGACAGCCCGGCCGACCTCGCGGAGCGCTACCCGTCGTTCTTCTGGGGCAAGATCGAGCCCGTGATCGGAGACGCGATCCGGTTCCTCGACCTCACGGTCGAGGGGCGGGGCTGGGTCGCGAACCTCTACGCCCACGTCTTCGCCATCGAGCACGACCGCCGGCGCATGGGCCCGCATCCCGGGCCGGGCCCTCTCTGAGGCGGCGCGGCGGCCTCAGGCGGCCGCGACGAGCCTGGTCACGGCCCGGACCAGCTCCGCCGCCACGAAGGGCTTCTCCAGGATGGGCCGGCTCGCCTCGGCCGGGGCGCCGGTAACCCGCACGTCGCCGGTGGCGAACAGGTACGGCACGCCGAGGACGCCGAGACGCTCGGCGACCGGATAGACGCTGTTCCCGTCGCCCAGATTCACGTCGAGCACCGCGGCGTGGGGCGTCTGCTCGGCGATCAGGTCCAGGGCGAGATCCGCGCGCGGGACCGGGCCGATCACCTCGGCCCCGGCGCTGTGCAACCAGCGCTTGACCTCGCTGGCGATGAGATACTCGTCCTCGACGACGAGGACGCGGCACCCGGACAGGGGCGGAACAGCCTCGGGCACGATCCCCTCCCATCGGCGCGCGACGATCCGAGAATAACCGCGCGACACGACCGGAGGTTCGCGCCGTTCGCATGATCCGCCACGCACCCCGACGGCGCGGGACCGCGCCGGCCCGCGCGGCGGGTCGATCAGCCCCCTGGCCGAGCCGGGGCGTCGGGCGGGGCGTCGGGCGGGAAGAAGCGGTTGGCCGGCCGCGCGAGGCCGAGATGGTCGCGCAGCGTCGTCCCCGCGTAGTCCCGGCGGAACAGCCCGCGCCGCTGCAGCTCCGGCACCAGCCGGTCGACCACGTCGTCGAGACCCTCGGGCACGAACGGGAACATCACGTTGAAGCCGTCGCAGGCGCGGGTCTCCAGCCACTCCTCCATCCGGTCGGCCACCTGCGCGGGCGTGCCGACCATCTGCAGGCCGCCGTAGCCGCCGACCTTGCGGGCGAGTTCCCGCACGGTCGCGCCGGTGCGCCGGGCGTAGTCGACGATCTGGGCCTGCCCGCTCTTGCTGGCGTTGCTCTCGGGGAGCTCCGGGAGCGGCGCGTCGAGGTCGAAGCCGGTCGCGTCGACGCCGAGGCGGACCGAGAGGTTGGCGAGGCCGCTGTCGGGATGGACGAGGTCGTCGAGGCGCGCCTTCTTGGCCTGCGCCTCGGCCTCCGTCTCGCCCAGGACGATGAAGCAGCCGGGCAGGATCTTGAGCTGGTCCGGGTCGCGCCCCGCCGCCGGCATCCGCCCCTTCACGTCGGCGTAGAAGGCCCGCGCCGCCTCCAGGGTCGAGGCCGCGCCGAACACCATCTCGGCGGTCTCGGCGGCGATCTGCTTGCCGGCCTCGGAGGCGCCGGCCTGGACGATCACCGGCCAGCCCTGCACCGGCCGGGCGACGTTGAGCGGCCCCTTCACCTTCAGGAAGTCGCCGCGGTGGTCGAGGACGCGCATCTTCGCCGGGTCGAAGAACAGGCCGCTCTCCGGATCCATCGTGAAGGCGTCGTCGGCGAAGGAATCCCACAGGCCGGTCACCACGTCGAAGAACTCGCGCGCCCGGGCGTAGCGGGTGGCGTGCTCCAGATGCGCGTCGCGGCCGAAGTTCAGGGCCTCGTCCGGGTTGCCGGAGGTGACGAGGTTCCAGCCGGCCCGCCCCTTCGAGATGTGGTCGAGCGAGGCGAACTTGCGGGCGACGTGGTAGGGCTCGTTGTAGGTGGTCGACGCGGTGGCGATCAGGCCGATCCGCTCGGTGAGCACGGCGAGCGCCGGCAGCAGGGTCAGCGGGTCGAACGACGTCACGGTGGCCGAGCGGCGGAGCGCCGCCACCGGCATGTTCATCACCGCGAGGTGGTCGGCCATGAAGAACGCGTCGAACTTCGCGGCCTCCAGCCGCCGGGCGAAGTGCGCCAAGTGCTCGAAGTTGAAGTTCGCGTCCGGATAGCCGCCCGGATAGCGCCACCACGCGGTGTGGATGCCGACCGGGCGCATGAAGGCGCCGAGATGCAGCTGGCGGTCCCGGCTCATCGCTGCCGTCTCCGGTCTCTCACGGATGCTTGTGGATCGGGTCGACCCAGTACACCGTCTCGGGCGCCTCGGCGGCCTCGACGTCGGGCAGGTTGACCACCACCGCCTCGTTGTCGGAGCGCACCAGCACGCAGTGCAGCGGCTCGTCGGTCGAGGCGTTGATCTCCTGGTGCGGCACGAAGGGCGGCACGAAGATGAAGTCGCCCGGCCCGGCCTCGGCGACGTATTCGAGCCTGTCGCCCCAGCGCATCCGGGCGCGGCCCGAGACCACGTAGATCACGCTCTCCAGTTCGCCGTGGTGGTGCACGCCGGTCTTGGCGTCGGGCTGGATCGCCACCGTGCCGGCCCAGATCTTCTGGGCGCCGACCCGGGCGGCGTTGATCGCGGCCTGCCGGTACATGCCGGGCGTCTGCGCGGTGTTGGCGTCGAGCCGGTCGCCGGGGATCACCCGAACGCCGTCGTGCTTCCAGCGCTCGGACGCCCCGTGATCGTGGGCGTGAGCATGGGCGTGAGCATGGGCGTGATCGTGGGCGTGGCCATGATCGTGGCTGTGGCCGTGGTCGTCGCCGTGGTCGTGCATGTCGGGTCCTCCCGCGCCATCATTGCACGGCGGCGGCGGTTTGCGAGACGCTCGTGTCGAGGATCGCCTCGGCCCGCGGCGCGCGGGCCTTCGGGATCAGCCCGGCGCGGACGTAGAGATCGATGTTGCGCTGCTCGTCGGCGATCACGGACGCGTCGATCGGGACGGCCCGGTAGGCGGCGCGGCCGAACCAGCGCAGCGGCACCGCCTCCGGCAGGCCGATGAGCTTCGACCAGACGGACGCGTAGGGCGCCGGATCCTTCAGGGCCCAGGCCCGGGCGCGGGCGAGGCGCGAGCCGAAATCGGCGAGCAGCGCCCGCTTGATCCGGATCGCGTCGTCGCTCGCCACCGCGAAGGTCAGGCCCGGGGTGATGCCGTTGCCGTCGCGGATCACCCGGACGAGGCCGGCGAGCTCCGCCGTGGAGGTGTAGGGCTCCCAGGTCGCCCAGGCGTCGACCGCCCCGGAAGCCAGCGCGATCTTGGCGTCGGCCGGCGGCAGGAAGCTGAAGGTCACGCTGTCGGCGGGCAGCCCCGCCTCCTCCAGCGCCGCCAGGACCACCTGATGGCCGATCGAGCCGCGGTTCGTCGCGACGCGCTTGCCCTTCAGGTCCGCCACGGTGCGGAGGGGCGATTCCTTGAGCGCCAGGATCGCCAGCCCGTCCTGCCGGTTGCGGAAGGCCAGGAACGCCTTCACCGGCACCCCGGCGGCCGCCGCGAAGGTGAAGGGCGCGTCGCCGACGCCGCCCGCGTCGATCGCGCCGGCGTTCAGCGCCTCGAGCAGGGGCGCGGCCGCCGGGAACTCGCTCCAGTCGAGCCGGTAGGGCAGCCCGTCGAGCACGCCGGCCGCCTCCATCAGCGCGCGGGCGTTGCCGCGCTGGTCGCCGACCCGCAGCACCTCCTGCGCGTGCGCCGGCCGGACCACCAGGAGCGCCAGCAAGGCGAGGATGACGGCGCGCATCAGGCGGCCTCGGCGGCGCCGCGGCGCCCGAGGGCGGCGCGGACGGCGGGCAGCAGCGACCGGCCGTACTGGAGCGCGTCCTCCAGCGGGTCGAAGCCGCGGATCAGGAAGGTCCGCACGCCCAGGTCGTGATAGTCGAGCAGGGCGTCGGCGACCTGCTCGGGGGTGCCGACCAGGGCGGTCGAGTTGCCCGCCGCCCCGGTCTCGGCCGCGATGGCGGTGAACAGGCGCTTGTCGTGGCGCGGCCCCGCGGCCGCGGCCGCGAGGAGCCGCCGGGAGCCCTCGTTCTGCGGCGTCGCCGCCGGGCCGAGGCCCTTGGCGGCCCGGACGGCCCGGGTCCGGGCCAGGATGTCCTCGGCGCGCTCCCAGGCCCGCGCCTCGGTCTCGGCGAGGATCGGCCGGACCGACAGGCTGAAGCGCGGCGCCCGCCCGTGGGCCGCGGCCGCCGCCCGCACCCGGGCGATCAGCTCGGCGACCTGCGCGTGCGTCTCGCCCCAGAGGGCGTAGGTGTCGGCGTGGCGGCCGGCCACCGCCAGCGCCGCCGGCGAGGCGCCGCCGAAATAGACCGGGATCGCGTTGACCGGCTTCACCTCGGAGAAGCCGCGCTCCACCCGGTAGTGATCGCCCGCGTAGTCGAACGGCTCCGCGGCGGTCCAGCTCTGCCGGACGATGTCGAGGAACTCCCGGGTGCGGGCGTAGCGCGCGTCCTTGGTGAGGTGGTCGCCGTCCTGGGCGAGTTCCCGGTCGTCGCCGCCGCTGATCACGTGGATCGCGACCCGGCCGCCGGTGAGCTGGTCGAGGGTCGCGAATTGCCGCGCCGCCACGGTGGGCGCCGTGAATCCGGTGCGGTGGGCGATCATCAGTCCCAGCCGCTCGGTCACGGCGGCGACCTGCCCGGCGAGCAGGAGCGCGTCCGGCGTGGTCGCGTGGAAGGCCACCAGCACCCGGTCGAACCCGCCCCATTCGTGCGCCTGCGCCAGGAGCTTCAGGTAGTCGCGGTCGATGGACGGCCCCGCCGCCGGGTGGATCTCGGAGGTGTGGCGGGGGGCGACGAAGCCGATGAACTCGACGGCATCGGGGGGAAGCAGGCTCATGGTGCGATCTCCGGGTCGAGGGCGGATTCAGGCGCCGAGGGCGGCCCTGCCGGCGGCGGCGCGGACGGCGTCCCCTTGCGGCCAGTGGATGCGCGCGCACAGGACGTCGCGCAGGTGCCGCTCCAGCGGGTTCGCCCGGGACAGGCCGGCGTTGCCGGACAGCTCCGCTGCGCGCTGGACCGCCGCGACGGCGTTCTCCGTGGCGGTGAGCTTCACGAAGCCGGACTCGCGCGGCGGCGGGGGATGTCCCGCATCGACCTCGGCGGCGAGCCCGGCGACGAGGCGCGCGTTGACGGCGAGCAGCCGCTCGTTCTCGCCGACCGCCTCGTGGAAGCGCGGCAGGCTCGCCAGCGGCGCCCCGAGGCTGCCGGGCCGGCGCGCCCGCAGGAAGCCGGTGAACCAGTCCTGCGCCGCCCGGGCCACGCCGTCGTAGAGGGCGGCGAGCAGGGTGCAGCTCCAGGCCTGCTGCCAGGGATCGGGCCCCGACCAGCCGCCCGGCGGCCGCAGGTCGACGGCGTGGTCCCCGGGGATCGGCACGTCCGTGAAGTGGACGTCGTGGCTGCCGGAGGCGCGCAGGCCGAGATGGTCCCAGGTCTCGGCGATGCGGATGCCCGGCGCGTCGAACGGCACCAGGACGGTGCCGGTGCGCGGCTCCGCCTCGTCGGTGCGGACGAAGACGAGGCCGTAGGCGAGCCCCGGCGCCCCGGTCGCGTAGATCTTGTGCCCGGAGATCCGCCAGCCCGCGCCGTCGCGGCGGGCGACCGTGGCCGGCAGGCCGCCCCGCGAGGGCGTCCCGAGTTCGGGCTCGACCCGCAGGGCGTTGATCAGCGCCCCCCGCGCCACCGCCGCCGCGCCGACCGCGTCGGCGAGCGCGCGCGGCCACGGGGTGTCGGGCCCGTGGATCAGCCCGTGCAGGAGGTACTGCATCGCCACGACCAGGGCGGTCGCCGGGTCGGCGGCGCCGAGCGCGCGTACCAGAGCGGCGGCCCGCGCGAGACCCGCGCCGCCACCGCCGAGACGCCGCGGCACGGTGACGGCCAGGAGCCCGGCCTCCCGGAGCGCCGCGAGGGAGTCGTGCGGGAAGGTCCCCGCGCGGTCGTGGTCGGCCGCGCGGGCGGCGAGCCGTCCGGCGAGGCTGCTGACGATGTCGGGGGGCGGGACGGCGACGGTCATGGGGTGTTCGGCGACGTGATCGGCGGGCGGCCGCGCGGCACCATCCCGGGAGCCGCGATGGTCCGCCCGGACCCGGGTCGCGTCAACGGAATGCCGTTCCGAATATTCATGGATCGGAAGGAGGATGTTGCCGCGTCGTCGGACGGTGAAGAAGAACGTGTTTCCGCCCCCCGGGGGCAGGAATCGATCGTTCTCCCGGTCGTCGTTCGGGATCCCGCCATCGAGAGACAGACGAGCGACGCTTCTCGCCGATGAGCCGGGGCGCCTGAGCGCCGTGCGACGGCGCCGATCCGTGAATGATCTTACCCGATCGCGCGAAAATAGAGGAAACGCTTTCGTTGACTCGGTCCTGCAGCGATCGAATACTCGGCACCCTGATCCCTCGACGGATCATTCCCGAAGACGAGGACGCCAGATCCGCCCGGTCGCGCCACCGGTGCGGTGACGCGCGCCGTTCCCGCCGCGCGGTCGCGCGGCCCGGAGACCCGAGATGACCGAAGCGCCCTCCCGACCGGGCAGCCCCTCCTCCGATCCCTCGCCCTCCCGGCGGCGCCTGCTGCAGGTCGGCGCCGCGGCCGCCGCCCTGCCGCTCGGCCTCGGCATGGGCACCGGCCGCGCCTGGGCACCCGGACCGAGGGCGCCGTTCGACCCCGGCCCGCTCTGCCGACCCGCCGCCGCGGAGGCGCCCGCGGGCCCGCTCCGGACGGTCAAGCTGGCCTGGAACGCCACGGCCATCTGCACGGCGGCCGCGCCGCTCGCCAAGGAGCAGGGGATCTTCGCCCGGCACGGCCTCGACGTGGAGTTCGTCAATTTCGGCGGCTCGACCGAGGCCCTGCTGGAGGCGATCGCCACGGGCAAGGCCGATGCCGGGATCGGCATGGCCCTGCGCTGGCTCAAGCCCCTGGAGCAGGGCTTCGACGTGAAGATCACCGCGGGGCTGCACGGCGGCTGCCTGCGGCTGCTCAGCGCCAAGTCCTCCGGCATCGCCGACATCGCCGGGCTGAAGGGCAAGACCATCGCGATCAGCGATCAGGCGAGCCCGGCCAAGAACTTCTTCGGCCTGCTGCTCGCCAAGGCGGGGATCGATCCGGAGAGCGGGGTGGAGTGGCGGCAGTACCCGGCCGACCTGCTGAATCTCGCGGTGGAGAAGGGCGAGGCGCAGGCGCTGGCCGATTCCGACCCGCGGACCTGGATCTGGCTGAAGGACCCGCGCTTCACCGAGGTCGCCACCAACCTGTCGGGCGAGTTCGCCACCCGCACCTGCTGCGTCGTCGCCGCCCGCGGCAGCCTGATCCGGAACGACCGCGCGGTGGCGCGCGCGCTGACCCGGGCGATCCTAGAGGGCGGCCACGCCGTCCACCGGGATCCCGAGGCCGCCGCCCGGGCCTTCTCCGGCTACGGCGGCAAGGGCTCGATCACGGATCTCGCCGCGATGCTGCGCAGCCAGCAGCACGGCGACAGCCCGGTCGGCGGCGATCTCAAGCAGCAGCTCGCGCTCTACGGGGACGAGCTGAAGCAGGTGAACGTCCTGCGGCGGTCCACCGACACGGCGAAGTTCGCCGAGCGGATCTACGCCGACGTGCTGAGCTGAGGCGCGCCATGTCCGGAAGCATCACCGCCGGCGTCGCCCCGCGGGCCGCCGCCCCGTCCCGAAGGCTGCCGCGGCCGCCCTGGCGGATCGTCCTCGCGGGGGGCGCCTGGCTCGCCCTGGCCGGCGTGACCCTCGGCCTGCCCGAGGCGGACGACCTGCCCGAGACCGCGGCCTTCGCGTCCGGCGCGGCGGCGCTCGGCCTCGCCCTCCTGACGCTCGCGCCCCTGGCGACCCGCCTCGGCCCTCTCGGGTCGCGGCTACGGTACTGGAGCCCCTGGCTCACGGTGCTGGCGGTGGCGCTGCTGGTCTGGGAGGCGGTCACGGCGAAGTTCGCCCTGCTGCCGATGCCGTTCTTCCCGTCGCCCCAGGCGATCCTGGAGGTCTTCCTCGACGACTGGCCGAAGCTCGGCGGCAGCATCCTCAACTCCCTGATCCTGCTCTCCGGCGGCTACGCCATCGGGGCGGCGACCGGCTTCGTCCTGGGCGTCGCCATCGGCACCTTCCGGGCGGTGGGCTACTGGGCCCACCCGGTGCTGCGCTTCGTCGGGCCGCTGCCGGCCACGGCGTGGCTGCCCCTCGCCTTCTTCGTCTTCCCGTCCTCGTGGTCGGCCAGCACCTTCCTGGTGGCGCTGGCGACCGGCTTCCCGGTCACGGTGCTGACCTGGTCGGGGGTGGCGGGCGTCAACAAGGCCTATTTCGACGTGGCGCGGACGCTCGGCGCCTCGCGCGGCTTCCTGATCCTGCGCGTGGCGATCCCGGCGGCGCTGCCGCACGTCTTCGTCGGGCTGTTCATGGGGCTCGGCGGCTCCTTCGCGGTGCTGGTCGTCGCCGAGATGCTCGGCGTGAAGTCTGGCCTCGGCTGGTACCTCCAGTGGGCGCAGGGCTGGGCCGCCTACGCCAACATGTACGCGGCGCTGATCGTGATGGCGCTGATGTGCTCCTCCCTGATCACGCTGCTGTTCCGCCTGCGCGACCGCCTGCTCGCGTGGCAGAAGGGGCTGGTGCAATGGTAGCCGCCGCGACCCTCGAACGCCCCGCCGCCCAGAGCGCCGGGGCCCGCCTGGCGGTCGAGGCCGTCAGCCACGCCTTCGCGATCCGCGGGGCGCCGCTGCCGGTCCTCGACCGGGTGAGCCTCGACGTGGAGCCCGGCGGCTTCGTGGCGCTGCTCGGCCCCTCGGGCTGCGGCAAGTCCACCCTGCTGCGGCTCGTCGCCGGCCTGGAGCCGCCCGACCAGGGCGCGATCCGGGTCGACGGCGACCTCGTCGAGGGGCCGGACCCGTCCCGGCTCCTCGTCTTCCAGGACCCGACGCTCTATCCGTGGCGGACCGTGCGCGGCAACGTCGCCCTGGGGCTGGAGGCCCGCGGCGTCGGGCGGTCGCGGGCGGCCCTCGTCGACCAGGCGCTGGGGCTCGTCGGCCTCACGGGCTTCGCCGACGTCTACCCGCACCAGCTCTCCGGCGGCATGGCGCAGCGGGCGGCCCTCGCCCGGGCGCTCGTCAACGCGCCGCGGCTGCTGCTCCTCGACGAGCCGCTGGGCAAGCTCGACGCCCTGACGCGGCTCGCCATGCAGGCCGAGATCCTGCGGCTCTGGCAGGAGAAGCGCTTCACCGCGCTCCTCGTCACCCACGACGTCGAGGAGGCGCTGGTGCTGGCCGAGCGCGTGATCGTGCTCTCCGACCGCCCGGCCGCGATCCGGGCCGAGCTGCCCGTCGCGGCGCCCTATCCGCGCCACCGCGACGATGCCGAGATCGTGCGGCTGCGCCGGGAGATCCTGGGGATCCTCGGCCAGCCGACCTGACGGGCCGCCGCCTCAGCCCCGGGCGATCGACGGGGTCGCCCCGACGGTCGCCGCCCGCGGCTGGTGCCGGCCGATCCAGAAGACCAGGGCGCAGCCGACGCCGGTGAGCGCGCAGAGCGGCAGCAGGGCGACGGGGAAGCTGCCGGTCTGCTCGCGCAGCACGCCGATCAGCGAGGTGATCGCCCCGGTGCCGAGATGCGCCAGGGTGTTGATCGCCGCGATGCCGGCGGCCGTCTGGGCCGGCGGCAGCGTCTCCGTGGCGAGGGCGAAGAACGGGCCCTTGATCGCGTAGTTGCCGAGCAGGACCAGCGAGAGCAGGACCAACGTCATCCAGAGCGAGCCCGTCAGGAGCGTCAGGGCGAAG
Organism: Methylobacterium sp. NPDC080182; assembly: GCF_050281105.1. Lineage (NCBI taxonomy): Bacteria > Pseudomonadati > Pseudomonadota > Alphaproteobacteria > Hyphomicrobiales > Methylobacteriaceae > Methylobacterium > Methylobacterium sp. NPDC080182. Next base: position 46,444 of record NZ_JBNNWO010000001.1, on the reverse strand, counting down.
CTCACCGAGGTCAGCGCCAGCGGCAGGGCCGTGCTCCAGATCCGCTCGCCGCTGCGGTCCGCCCGCAGGCCCCAGACGATCATGAAGACCGAGGCGATGCCGAACGGGATCATGTTCAGCAGGCCGGTCTGCAGGTTGCTGAGGCCGAACCCCTTGAGGATCTGCGGCATCCACAGCGACAGCGTGTTGCTGGTGGCCGAGCTGCCCGCGTAGATCACGGCGAGCAGCCAGACCTGCCGGCTCGCGAGCACCGCCCAGACCGCCGCGAGGCCGTGAGCGTGGTGCCCGGCGCTCGCCTCGGCGGCGCGCCGCTCGGTCTCCAGCCGGTCCGTCAGCCAGCCGCGCTCCGCCGGGCTCAGGAAGGTCGCCTCGGCCGGCCGGCTCGGCAGCAGCGCGAGGGCGGCGACGCCGAGCAGGACGGCCGGGACCGCCTCCATGATCAGCAGCCACTGCCAGCCGCGCAGGGACGCGGCGCCGTCGAGGGTGAGCAGCGCCGCCGAGAGCGGCGAGCCGAAGAAGCTGGAGAGCGGGATCGCGACCATGAACATCGCCACGATCCGCGCCCGGTAGGCCTTGGGGAACCAGTAGGTCAGGTACAGGATCACGCCGGGGAAGAACCCGGCCTCGGCCGCGCCGAGCAGGAAGCGGGCGGTGGCGAAGCTCAGCGGACCTGTGACGAAGGCCGAGCCGATGCCGACGAGCCCCCAGGTGATCATGATCCGCGCGATCCAGATCCGCGCGCCGACGCGCTCCATGGCGAGGTTGCTCGGCACCTCGAACAGGACGTAGGCGACGAAGAACAGGCCGCCGCCCAGGCCGAAGGCCGCGGCGGAGAGGCCGAGATCGTGGTTCATGGTCAGCGCCGCGAAGCCGACATTCACCCGGTCGACGTAGGCGATGAAGTAGCAGAGCACGAGGAAGGGGATCAGGCGCAGGCCGACCTTCCGCATCGTTCGGCTCTCGAAGGCGGCCGCGTCCGCCGCGTGTGGCGTGGTCGGTGTTGCCATGGTCCTGTCCTCGCTGGAATTCGGGCGGGGCCGCCTCGGCCTAGCGGTCGAAGCGGAAGAGTTCGGCGGGCGTCTCGGCCAGGACGATCCGGCGCTCGGCCGGGTCCGGCACCCAGGCGTCGAGATCGCGCCGGGCCTCGGCGGGGCTGGCCTGGGTCTCGAACTGCGTGTGCGGCCAGTCGCTGCCCCAGAGCAGGCGCCGCGCCCCGAAGGCGCCGCGCAGGCGCTCGGCGGCCTGCACCGCCGTCTGCCGGCCGGCCTCGCCGCTGCCGATGCGGTAGGCGCCCGAGAGCTTGACCCAGACGCGGCCGCCGCGGCCGAAGCCGAGCAGGTCGGCGAAGCCCGGATCGGCGATGCCGAGGGCGGGGTCGATCCGGCCGAAATGATCGACCACCACGGGGACGCCCGCCGCGACCAGCGGCGGCAGCAGCCGCGCGAGGCGCCGCGCCTCGGCCTGGACCTCGATCTGCCAGCCGAGATCCGCGACGCGCGCGAGGTGGGCGCGCCAGACCGGGCCGGCGAAATCCGGGTCCGGCCGGCCGATCAGGTTGAGGCGCAGGCCGACGACGCCCTGCCCGGCGAGGTCGCGCAGGGTCGCGGTCTCGGCCTCCGGGGCCAGCACGGCGATGCCGCGCAGCCGCTCCGGCGCGGAGCGCAGGGCCGAGACCATGTAGCCGTTGTCGGTGCCGAGGAAGCTCGGCTGGATCAGCACGCCGCGGGCCATGCCGTTCCGGTCCAGCATGGCGCGGTAATCGGCGATGCTCGCGTCGTAGTCGGGGGCGTAGCGCCGGTCGCCCGTGAGGGTGAGGGAGCGGGTGAAGACGTGGGCGTGGGTGTCCACCGCAGCGACGCCGTCGTTGGCGGTCCCGGCCGCGCGGCCGCGGGCGGGGAGTGCGAGCGTGACGCTGCCCGCGAGCAGGGTGCGGCAGAAGAGGCGCCGGTTCATCGGATCATCTCACGGTCTGGGGGATCAGCGCGCCGCCGGGCTGCCGATCCGGCAGGAGCGCGACGGCGAGGAGGACGAGCCCGTAGGCGCCGAGGGCCGACAGGCCGATCGCCGGGCCGAGGCCGCAGATCTCGCTGAGCAGGCCGACGCCGAGGGGCAGCAGGCCGGAGGCGAGGCGGCCGGCGTTGTAGCAGAAGCCCATCCCGGTCCCGCGCAGCCCGTCCGGGAAGAGCTCGCTGAACAGCGCCGCGAGACTCGCGGGGATGCCGGCCGTGCAGAAGCCGAGGGGCGCCCCGAGGAGGAGCAGGCCCGTGCCGCCGACCGGCAGCAGCAGGTACAGGACGACCAGGGCCATGCAGCCGGCGGCGTAGAGCGCCACGGTCCGGCGGCGGCCGAGCCGGTCCACGAGGCCGCCGGCGACGAGGCAGCCCAGGCCGAAGGCCGCGATGATGATGGCGAGGTAGAGCCCGGTCCCGAGGACCGAGGCGCCGCGCTCGACGCTCAGGTAGGTGGGCAGCCACGTGAACAGGGCGTGGAAGCCCCCGTGGGCGCCGAGGCCGAGCAGCGTCGCGAGCACCGTGATCCGGCGCAGGCCGGGCGCGAAGATCGCGAGCGATCCGGCCCGTGACGGCGCCGGCCCTGCCACGGACCGGACCGGCTCGGGGACGGAGCGGCGGAGGTAGAGCAGGAGGAGTGCCGGCGCGAGGCCGCAGGCGAACAGGGCTCGCCAAGCGGTCTCCTGATCCAGCACCGAGAACGCCGCCGTGGACAGGAGCACGGCCGCGCCCCAGCCGAGCGCCCAGCCGCCCTGGACGGCGCCCAGCGCCCGGCCGCGGTGCTCGGGCCGGATCGCCTCCGCCATGAGCGCGGCGCCGGCCGCCCACTCGGCGCCGAAGCCGATCCCCTGCAGCGCCTTCAGGGTCAGCAGCTGGGCGAAGCTCTGCGCGAAGGCCGCCAGGAAGGTCGCGACCGCGAACCACAGCACCGTGATCTGGAGGGTCCGGACGCGGCCGATCCGATCCGCCGCGAGGCCGCCGAGCCAGCCGCCGATCGCCGCCGCGACGAGCGTGACCGCGCCGATCAGGCCGGCATCCGAGCGGCTCAGGCCGAAGCTCGCGACCAGCGCGGGAATGGCGAGGCTGAACATCTGCACGTCCAGGGCGTCGAGCGACCACCCGCCCAGACAGGCCCAGAAGGTGCGACGCTCGGCCGGACCGACCTCTCGGTACCAGCGGAACACAGGCTTTCCTCCGTCCTCCGAAGAGGACTAGTCATTTATATGAATAGATGAGCACGCGAGAGTCGGCACGTCAAGGCGCCTGCCTTTCAGCGTATGTCGACGTGATACCGGAAGTCCCGGGCGGCGCCGCGCGTCACCCGCCACTCGATCGGGCGGGCATCGAAGCCATAGGCGAGGCGCTCGATGACGACGACCGGATCCCCGTCGGCGATCGCGAGGTGCCCCGCGTCGGTCGCGTCGGCGATGCCGACGGTCAGGGTCTCCTCGGCGCGGGCGACGATCTCGCCGCAGAGACGCTCGTAGGCGGGGTAGAGGAGGTCGCCGATCTCCGTCAGCGGGGCTTCGAGGAGCGGCGCGAACCGCGCGGCCGGCAGCCAGATCGTCTCGGACAGGATCGGGCGGCCCTGGAGGTGGCGTGTCCGGATCAGCCGGATCGCGTCGCCGCGCGCGTCCAGGCCGAGGGCCTCGCGGACGGTCGCGGGGGCCGGACAGGCCTCGCGCGACAGGATCCGGCCCTCCGGCACCGCCTGGGTGCCGTCCGGGCCGAGATGCCGGAAGAACCGGAACAGGGACCGGTCGAAGCGCGGCCGCCGCACGAAGGTGCCGCGGCCCTGCTGCCGCTCGACGAGGCCGTCGGCGACGAGGACGTCGATCGCCTTGCGCACGGTGCCGATGGCGACGCGGTGGGTCGCCGCCAGTTCCGCCTCCGTGGGGATCGGTTCGCCCGACCGCCAGACGTTGCGGGCGATCTGGAAGGCGATCTCGTCCCGCAGGCGCTGGTAGAGCGGCAAGCGGAGATCGGGCTGGGGTGCGGTCACGACGGTCATGTGTATGACTGTATGACTATCGCCGGCAGGCGCCAATGGGCGACGGAGCGGTGCCGGCGCGCGCCGATCCCCTGGTCCACAGCGTCGCAGTACAGGACCCATTCGCCGGGCCGCGGGTTTCCGCCGGGATTTCCCGGTATCATGGTCCAGCGAGGCGCGGATGGTCGAATATCGTACGTCTCGAGAGACCCGTCAGGGTCGGCGCGGCAGGCCGGTTCTGGTCGTGCTCCTCGTCAGTGTGGGGTTGATGGTCGCCGCCCTGGCCGGCCTGATGATCTGGCAGGGTGAGACCGCGCCGCCCGACTACGCCAGCCAGAGTCAGGCCGCCGCCCGCAAGGTCGTCACCGGCTCCGAGAGCGGATCAATCAGCGCCCCGCCGGCCGGGACGCGATCCACGCCCTGACCGACGTCGACCGACGTCGACCGGCGCCGGCCGTTTCGATCGGTCCGCGCGGGGACAGGACCTCCCCCCGCGAGACGACCATCATGACGGTCGGCCCACAGCTCCAAGACGAAGGGCAATGCCCGGGCGCGGGCCGTTGTCGACGTCGAGTCGATGCCGGCTCTCCGCGACGGCGGCGACAGGGCAGATCGCGACAACGTCATCGCGGTCTCTGCGGGAGCCTCCACCGCAAGCCCGGCAAGACTTCGACGCCCCGCGCTTGATCCAGCCGGAGACCGCCTCATTTCGTCACGAGTCTCGAGCGCGACGGGAATCGCCTGAGGGTTCGGACCGCCTGCACCGCCCACCGCCTTCGACGTCCGGGCCCCGCGCGCCCGGCCGTCGTGCAACACCAAGGGGGACCACCCGATGAGCGAGACGATCGACAAGACGGACACGACGTCGTTTCACATGGCAGGCCAGTGTCCGTTCGGCGGCGACCGGATCGGCGGCGCCCACGGCAACCGGCCGACGCTGGAGAACTGGTATCCCCACCGCCTGCGGGTGGAAGTGCTCCACCAGAACGGGCTGGCGGCCGATCCCCTGGGCCCGGATTTCGACTACGCGGCCGAGTTCGCCAAGATCGACTTCGACGCGCTCAAGCGCGACATCAAGCAGTTCCTGACCTCGTCGGTGGAGTGGTGGCCGTCCGACTACGGCAATTACGGCCCGCAGATGATCCGCATGGCCTGGCACTCGGCCGGCACCTACCGGATCGCCGACGGGCGCGGCGGCGCCGGCACCGGCATGCAGCGCTTCGCCCCGATCTCGAGCTGGTGGGACAACGGCAACACCGACAAGTCGCGGCGCCTCCTGCAGCCGATCAAGCACAAGTACGGCAACGCCCTGTCGTGGGCCGACCTCATGGTGCTCACCGGCAACTGCGCCCTCGAGATCATGGGCCTGCCGACCTACGGCTTCGCCGCCGGCCGCCTCGACGCCTGGGAGGCGGACGACGCGACCTACTGGGGACCGGAGGTCGTCGAGATGGGCTCGGTCTCGAGCTTCGACGACATGGTCAACCGCGACAAGCGCTGGCGGGGCAAGAACGGCGACGCAGACTACGACCTCGAGAACCCGCTGGCCGCCTCGCACCAGGCGCTGATCTACGTGAACCCGGAGGGCCCCTACGCCAGCGGCGATCCGCTGGCCTCCGCGCGCGACATCCGGATCACCTTCACCCGCATGGCGATGAACGACGAGGAGACCGTGGCGCTGATCGCGGGCGGCCACGCCTTCGGCAAGAGCCACGGCATGGTGCCGGCCAAGGAGATCGGGCCGCCGCCCGAGATGGCGCCGATGGAGGCGATGGGGCTGGGCTGGCACAATCCGAAGGGCACCGGCTCCGGCAAGGACACGATGACCAACGGCATCGAGGGCAGCTGGACCCCGGATCCGACGAAGTGGGACAACGCCTACCTGGAGAACCTCTTCAAGTTCGAGTGGGAGCAGACCAAGAGCCCGGCGGGCGCCCTGCAGTGGACGCCGAAGGATCCCGCCGCGCCGAAGACGCCGGACGCCCACGTCTCCGGCCAGATGCACCCGCTGATGATGATGACGTCCGACATCGCCCTGAAGGTCGATCCCGACTACCGCAAGGTCTGCGAGAAGTTCCTCAACGACTTCGACGCCTTCACCCAGGCCTTCTCCAAAGCGTGGTACAAGCTTACCCACCGCGACATGGGTCCGAAGCACCGCTACCTCGGCCCGGAGGTCGTGATCGAGGACGGGCTCCTGTGGCAGGACCCGCTGCCCGAGCGGGACTACGACCTCGTCGGCGAGGCGGAGATCGCCGCGCTGAAACAGGCGATCTCCGGCACGGGCCTGTCGGTCTCGGATCTCGCCTTCACGGCCTTCTCGGCTGCCTCGACCTACCGCGACAGCGACAAGCGCGGCGGGGCCAACGGTGGCCGCCTCGCCCTCGCGCCGCAGAAGGACTGGGCCGTCAACCGGCGGGCCGCGCCCGTGGTCGAGGCCCTGAGCGGCGTGATGGCGACCTTCAACGGCGGCCGCAGCGACGGCAAGAAGATCTCGCTGGCGGACCTGATCGTGCTGGGCGGCTGCGTCGCCGTGGAGAAGGCGGCCCGCGATGCCGGGGTCGAGACGCCGGTCCCGTTCACGCCGGGCCGGGTGGACACGACCCAGGCGCTCACGGACCTCGAGATGTTCGAGTGGCTCAAGCCGGTGGTGGACGGGTTCCGCAACTACGTCGACGACGGCTTCGGGCAGATGACGCGCAGCGTCTCGCCGGAGGAGATGTTCCTCGACAAGGCCAACCTGCTGACGCTGACGGCCCCGGAATGGACCGTCCTGACCGGCGGCCTGCGCGCGCTCAACGCCAACCACGACGGGTCGAGCCGGGGCGTCCTGACCGACCGGGTCGGGGCGCTGACGACCGACTTCTTCCGCAACCTGACCGACGTCGATCTGGTCTGGGAGAAGGCGGATGCGGAGGGGATGACCTTCGCGCTCAAGGACCGCGCGAGCGGGCAGACGAAGTTCGAGGCGACCCGCAGCGACCTCGTCTTCGGCTCGAACGCGCAGCTCCGGTCCATCGCCGACGCCTACGCGGGCAGCGACGGCCAGCGGCGCTTCGTGGCGGACTTCGTCAAGGCCTGGGACAAGGTCATGATGCTCGACCGCTTCGACGTGAAGGGTCACCGGCGTTACGGGCCGATGGCGGCCTGACGCCCGCCATCGGGATCGCCCGCGCCTCCGGCGCGGGCGATCTCTCAGGGTGCGCGCCGCGTCACGGCCTGAGGCTGTGCGCCCCCAGCGCGGCCCAGTAGGCGGCGCCGACCGGCAGGGCCTCGTCGTTGAAATCGTAGCCCGGATTGTGGAGCGGCAGGCTCTTGCGCGTCCCGTCGGTCCCGATCCACGCGTAGGCGCCGGGGCAGGCCTCCAGCATGTAGGCGAAATCCTCCGACGCCATGGAGGGGCCGACCTCGCCCCGGCGCGCGGTGATGTCCGGGACGGCCCCGGCCGCCTCCAGGGCGGTGCCGACGGCGTCGGCGGTGTTGACGGTGGCGGGGTAGCCGAACCGGTAGTCCACCTCCGCACGGGCGCCGTGCGTGGCGGCCGTCCCGCCCGCGATCGCCTCGACGAGTTCGGCCACGCGCTTGCGCACGGCCTCGTCCAGGCAGCGGACCGTGCCGCGGATGACCGCGCGCTCGGGGATGACGTTGTAAGCATCGCCGCCGTGAATCTGCGTGACGCTGAGCACGACCGGGTCCGTGGGGGCGATCCGGCGGCTCACGATGGTCTGCAGGGCCAGGACGATCTCAGAGGCGACCACCAGCGTGTCGGTGCCGCGCTCCGGCATGGCCGCGTGGGTACCGAACCCGGTGACCGCGATCTCGAACGTGTCGAGGGAGGCCATGATGGCGCCGACCCGGGTCGCGAAGGTCCCGAGCGGCAGGCCCGGCCAGTTGTGCAGGCCGTAGACGGAATCGCACGGGAACAGCCGGAACAGGCCGTCCTCGACCATGGCGCGCCCGCCGCCCTCGCACTCCTCCGCCGGCTGGAAGATGAAGTGCACCGTGCCGGAAAGGTCGGTGCGCGACGCGAGGTGCCGGGCCGCGCCGAGCAGCATCGCCACGTGGCCGTCATGGCCGCAGGCATGCATCACGCCGGGCGTCCGGGACGCGTAACTGGCGCCCGTCGCCTCCTGGATCGGCAGGGCGTCCATGTCGGCGCGCAGGCCGATGGTCGGGCCGTCGCCCCGGCTCAGGGTCCCGACCACGCCGGTGCGCCCGAGTCCGGTCTTCACCGACAGGCCGCAGGCGGCCAGTTCCCGGGCGACGAGATCCGCCGTGCGGACCTCCTGGAAGGCCAGCTCGGGATGGGCGTGCAGGTCGCGCCGCCACGCGACCATCCGCTCCACGGTCTCCGCCTCGATGCGCATGCGATCTCTCTCATGATACGGGAGGCTGCCGGAGCGCCTCGATCCCCCGCCCGGACCCTACGCGGATCGGCGCGGCGGTTCACCCCAGCGGCGGGTGCATGAAGAACTGCGCGATGAGGGTCGCGCCGAGGAAGGTCCCGGCATTGGCCATGAACGAGACCACGACGATCCGCCAGCCGAGGCGTCGGAAGGCGGGCACGTCCTTGGCGACCGAGAGCCCCGCGAAGGTCAGGATCGGCGTGGCCAGCGCCAGGAAGTTGAGCTTGCCGGTCAGGGCGGCGATCTCGGCCGCGTAGGGCGTCCCGGGATAGGTCAGCGCCATGCCGATGATCGACACCCACAGGACGGCAGGCAGCCGCCGGCCGAGGAGCAGGTAGAGGCCCCATCCGGCGAGCACGGTGCCGATGATGATCGCCATCCCGGCGACGACCTGCGCGTCCGGGACGATTCCGTAGGTCAGCCAGTTGCCGATGAGCCCGTAGGCGCCGATCAGGATCCAGGCGAGCACGGTCTCGCCGAGGCCGATCCGCACCTCCTCGTGGGCCGGCTGATGGGCCGGCGCCTGCGGGTCGGCGGCCGCCGGGCGGGCGGCGTCCGGCCGGTTGCGGCCGAGGATCGGCTCCAGCTTGCCGTAGGCCCAGATCGTGAAGGGCAGCGACAGGAACAGGGTGAAGTACGTGCCGATCGTGGTGGTCACGAGGTTGCTGGCGGCCGCGAAGGTGGCGACGTCCTTGGCGACCTCGGGCGTCTGCTGGGCCGCGATCGCCCCCGAGGCCGCGGCCATCATGCTGCCGGAGCCGACCCCGGCCCCCATCGCCAGCGCCAGCGGGTTGAAGATGCCGAGGCTGGTGATCAGCCCGGCCAGCAGGGCGATGAACACCGCGCCGAACACCGTGCCGGTCAGGTACTCGGCCAGCACGCCGCGCCCCTCCGGCGAGTCCATGCCGTAGCGCTCGCCGATGATGGCGAGGCTGGGCTCGCGGCCGACCGAGAAGGTCGCGCCGATCGCCTCGCGCTTGATGCCGAGCAGGAGCGCCACCGGCAGGCCGAACACCATCGTGCCGAAGAAGTGGCCGAATTCCTGGAAGGCCAGGGCCCAGCCCGAGGCGAGGATCTTCGGCAGCGAGCCGCCCACGAGCAGGCCGAGCTTGGCGATGAAGATCAGGAGCGCCGGCTGCAGGTAGGCGCCGGCCGCGTTCTGCAGGGCGCCCGACAGCCGCAGCGGCCCGGGCAGGCGCGGGCTCATCAGCCCCAGCGCGCCGCCCAGCAGCAGGGCCCAGAGCAGCGGGAGCAGCACGATCTTGCCGGCGCCCACCGGGATGCTGACGTTGCCGATCGCCTCCGCGATGACGACGATGACGAGGGCGAGCAGGAACAGCGTCAGCTTGCCCCCGCCCGAGACGGGCGGCGCGACCGGCCGCGTGTTCGTCGCAAACAGTTCCCCCGCCATCGTCATCCTCCTTGGCCCCCCTCGGGGCTGCCCGTTGCTCCGCCTGCCGGTCTTGAGCGCCGGCTTGGCGTTAGATCGTCTCGGTCATTGCGCCCGTGGCGTCGGGCTCAGCCCACGTAGCCGAAGGTCACGGCCGGCGCGGCGGCGGTCTCGACCCAGACGCTCTTGGTCTGGGTGTAGGCCATCAGCGCCTCGCGGCCGGAGGAGCGGCCGAAACCCGAGCGGCCGAAGCCGCCGAACGGCGAGGCCACGTTGATGGTCTTGTAGCCGTTCACCCAGACGGTGCCGGCCCGCAGCGCCGCCGCGACCCGGTGGCCGCGCCCGCCGTCGCGGGTCCAGACCGCGCCGGCGAGGCCGTAGGGCGTGCCGTTGGCCAGCGCGACCGCCTCGTCCTCGCCGTCGAACGGCAGGACCGTCAGGACCGGGCCGAACACCTCCTCGCGGGCGATCGCCGCGTCCGGCGCGACGCCGTCCACGATGGTCGGGCCGTAGTAGAAGCCGCCCGTGTCGCGTAAGGCGGCGGGGCAGGCCCCGCCGGTCGCGATCGTGGCCCCCGCCCCCGCGGCGGCCTCGACCATGTCGGCGATCTTGTCCCGCTGGCGCCGGTTGTTGATCGGGCCGATCTGCGTCTCCGGGTCGGTCGGCGCGCCCACCGGGATGCGCGCGGCGGCGCGGGACAGGCGCTCGACGAAGGACGCGTGGATCGAGCGGTGCACGAGGAGCCGGGAGCCCGCCACGCAGCTCTGGCCGGCGCCGCCGAAGATCGCGGCCTGCGCGCCGATCAGCGCCCGGTCGAGGTCGGCGTCGGCGAACACGATGTTGGCCGACTTGCCGCCGAGCTCCAGCACGCTCGGCACGATGGCGCGGGCCGCCGCGGCGGCGATCTGCGCGCCCGCCTCGGCCGAGCCGACGAACACGACGAGCCGCGTCTCGGGATGGGCGACCGCGGCGGCGCCGGTGGTCGGGCCGGCACCGGCCAGCACCGAGACGAGGCCGCGGGGCATCCCCTCGGCGCGGTCGCAGAGCAGGCCCAGCGCCAGCGAGGTCAGGGGCGTCAGCTCGGAGGGCTTCAGCACCACGGCGTTGCCGGCGCAGATCGCCGGCGCGATCTGCCAGCCCGCGGTGAAGATCGGCGCGTTCCAGGGCGTGATCTGCACCACGGTGCCGAAGGGCTCGTGGCGGGTGTAGTTCAGGTGCGAGGTCGGGACCGGGATGACGTCGCCGTGCAGCTTGTCGCACCAGCCGGCGTAGTACTCGAACATCTCGGCGACCTTGGCGACCTCGCCGCGGGTGTCGCGGATCGGCTTGCCGGCCGAGAGGGTCTCCAGCTCGGCGAGCGCGCCGGCATGCTGCCGGACCAGGGCGGCGACCGCCCACAGCGCGCGGCCGCGGGCGGCGGCGCTCATGCCCCACCACGCGCGCTGGGCGTCGCTTGCCGCCGCCATGGCGGCCTCGACGACCGACGGGCCGGCATCGGCGAAGGTCGCGAGCACGCCGCCGTCGGCGGGGTTGGTGAGATCGAGGGCGGCGCCGGTCCCGGCGAGGACCTCGCCGGCCACGACGCTGCCGATGCGGCCGCCCGGCAGCAGGTCGGCCAGGAGGGCGGCGACCCGGTCGGCGGCGGGCGAGTGCGGCGTGCCGGACATCAGTGGGCTCCCTTGGGATCGCGGTAATCGGCCATGCGGGTGAAGTCGGCCGTGTCGGGGATGGCGGCCTGCGTCGCCTGCCAGATCCGCTTCACCTCGGCGGAGAGCGGCAGGTCGATCCCGCATTCGGCGGCGAGTTCGAGGGCGAGGCGCACGTCCTTGCGCATCAGGCCGGCCGAGAAGCCGCTGTCGAAGGTGCCGGACTGGACCCAGCGCGGGACCATGATTTCGCTGATCGCGCTGCGGCCGGTCGCGGTGTTCACGACCTTGACCGCCTCCTCGGCCGAGAGACCCGCGGCCTCGGACAGGCGCAGGGCCTCGCCGGTGGTAACCAGATGGGCCGCCACCAGCAGGTTGTTGACGAGCTTAACGATATTGCCGGCGCCCGACGGCCCGACATGGGGGGCGCGGGCCGACATGGCCTCGAGGACCGGACGGGCCAATTCGTAATCCGCCTCGGCGCCGCCGATCATCATGGTCAGGGTGCCCTCGGCGGCGCCGGACGGGCCGCCGCTCACCGGGGCGTCGAGGAGGGCGTGACCGGCCGCGGCGAGACGCTCGGCGAGGCGCCGGGTCGTGCCGGGATCCGAGGTCGAGGTGTCGATCACCACGACCTTCCGGTCGGTCCGGGACAGGAGCCCGCCCTCCGCGGTGACCACCGCCTCCACGTCCCGCGCCAGCGGCAGCGAGAACACCAGGGCGTCGGCCCGGCCGAGCACGTCGTTGAGGGCGTCGAGGACGGTCACGCCGGCCGCCTCGGCGGCAGGGCGCCGGGCCGGACTGAGGTCGTAGCCCAGGACCGCGAAGCCCTTGCGGGCCAGGGTCGCGGCCATGCCCAGACCCATGTTGCCGAGCCCGACGACGCCTACCGTTGCGATGGTCATGCCGATCCGTCCTCACGAAGCGGCACGATAGTTCCGGCAAACGAGCGTTGCGACAACAACCGATTTCTGCACGAGGCGTGCGGAAAATCCGCACGCTCGCGTCACGCCGGCGGCGGCCGGAACGCCACCATGTGGTCGGCCAGCCAGCCGAGCAGCCGCGCCGCGCCCTCCGGCAGGCGCCGCCCCGCGCGGACGACGAGGTGGGCGCTCGCCTCCGACAGGATGGCGTCGCGCAGCGGCAAAGCCGCGAGGAGGCCGTCGCGCAGCTCGGCTGCGACCACGAAGCGGGGCAGGAACGCGACGCCCATGGCGGCCATCACGAAGCGGCGGTGCAGCTCGAAGGACGCCGTCTCCAGCCGCGGCACCAGCCGGAATCCGCCGTCGGCCTCGACGCGGCCGATCAGCTGCCGGACCCCGTGGTCGGGGGGCAGGAGGGCGGCGGGTTCGGTGGCGAAGCTGCGCAGCGGGACGGGGGCCGCCCCGTCGGCGAGGGGATGCCCCATCGGCAGGACGGCGAGGAGCGGCTGCCGGGCGGAGACGATCCCGCGGACGTCCGGGTGCGCGGGCGGGTTGTAGACGAGGCCGATATCCGCGTCCCCCCGGGCGATCGCCGCGAGGATGCCGTCGGTCGTTCCGATCTCGACCTGATAGGCGATGCCCGGATGGTCCTGGGCGAAGCCGGCCAGGGCGTTGTCGAGGAGGTCGATCAGGAAGCCGGCGCCGCAGCGCAGGCTGACCGTGCCCCGCTGCACCCCGCGCAGGCGCTTCAGCTGGTCCTCCAGCAGGGCCGCCTCGTCGGCTTGCCGCTGCGCGTGCTCGGCGACGAGGCGGCCGGCCTCGGTGGGGACCACGCCCCGGGGCAGGCGCTCGAGCAGGGTCTCGCCGACCTGCGCCTCCAGCTCGATGATCTGCCGGCTCACCGCCGAGGCGGCGACGTTCAGGACATCGGCGGCCGCCCGGACCGAGCCCGCGCGCACGACGGCCAGCAAGTAGCGCAGCGCGCGGTCGTTCACGGCGGCGGGTCCCCGGCGGCCGCGCCGCGCCGGTCGACCGCGACGGCGCCCCGCGCCACGACCAGCACGGGCTCCTGGCGCTCCACGATCACCTGCGGTACGCCGCCGGCCGCGAAGGCGATCAGGTCGGCCCGCGCGCCGGGCGCCACCGCGCCCGGACCGAGGCCCAGCACCCGCGCCGGGACGGCGGTGATCGGCGCCAGCAACGCCGCGAGGTCCGCGTCGGTGCGCAGGTCGAACCGGTAGGCGGCGAGCTGGGCGCGGGCGATCATGCTGGTCACCGTGGCGGGATTCCAGCAGTCGCGGACGTTGTCGGTGCCGAGGCAGACCGGGACGCCGAGCGCGCGCAGCCGCGGGATCGGCGGGCATCGGGCCCCGCCCGGCACGCTGCTGAGGATCGCGACGCCGGCCCGGTTCAGGGCTTCGGCGATCCGGCCGAGTTCCAGGTCGTCGGCCTCCGCGAGGGCGAAGGCGTGGCTGATCGTGACCTGCCCGCCGAGCCCGGCTGCCGCTGTCCGGGCCGCGATCGCCGCGATCGTGGCGAGTCCGGCCGCGCCGCCCTCGTGGAGATGGATGTCGATGCCCCGCCCGTGCCGCTCGGCCAGGGCGAAGACGATGTCCAGGTGACCGTCGCGGTCTCCGTCGATGCCGACGGGATCGAGGCCGCCGACGAGGTCCGCGCCCATCCGCAGGGCCGCGCCCAGGTCGTCGGCGACCGGCGGGCAGCCCAGGATCCCGCTCTGCGGGAAGGCGACGATCTGGATCTGCAGGCGGTCGGCCCAGCGCGCCCGCAGGTCGAGGATCTGGGCGAGGTGGTCGAGCCGCGTGACGTCGTCGACGTCGACATGGGTCCGCAGGCTCGTCGTGCCGCCGCGGAGCATGCGTTCGAGCAGCGCCTCGGCGCCCTGCTCGGCGAGCGGGATCCGCGTGGCGCGGCGGAACGCCTTCTCGTCGTCGATGATCGCGCGGACGGACCCCGCCGCCGCGTGCGGGCGCCACGGCAGGCCGAGCAGGCACTTGTCGAGGTGGACGTGCCCGTCCGACAGGCCCGGCAGCACCAGGGCGCCGCCGAGATCGATCGTGCGGCCGGCGGGCGGGAGCGGCGCGCCGGGATCCCGCAGCGCCGCCACGCGGTCGCCCCGGATGTCGATCGTCGCCCGGCTTCCCTCGGCGAGCGCGGCGTCGTGGAGGCGCAGGTCGCAGGGGGCGTCCCAGCGCGGTTCGGTGCTCGGCGTCATGGCGGGGCTTCCTTCAGAGCGGCCGGCCGGCGGCCACGACAGTCCGGATCGCGAAGCTCGATTGCAGCCGGGCGACCCCCGGCAGCCGCGACAGGACATCCTTGTGCAGCCGCTCGTAGTCGGCCGCGTCGATCACCTTGAGCTTCACGAGGTAATCGGCCGCCCCGGTCATCAGATAGCAGTCCTGCACCTCGGGACAGCGCCGGACGGCCGCCTCGAACCGGTTGAGATAGTCCTCAGTCTGGCGGTCCAGGGTGAACTGCGTGAGGACCACGAGGCCCGGCCCGTCGACCGCGCCGCCGATCAGCGCGGTGTAGCCCCGGATGACGCCGGATTCCTCCAGCAGCCGCACGCGGCGATGGCAGGCCGAGGCCGACAGGCCGACCGCCGCGGCGAGATCCGCGTTGCTGATCCGGCCGTCGCCGCGCAGGGCCTGGATGATGCGGCGGTCGATCGCGTCCACGCGCACCTCGCAGGATCTTCGAACTGGCCGCAGATACTTCCACAGCCAAGCTCGAAATTCAAATCTCTTCGACAGGATGCACGCTCGTTCGACGATCCTTCGTGTAGCCTTTTGGCACTGCATCCGAGCGCCGCCCCGAGGGTCGACATGAGCATGATCGATCGTGATCTCCGGCCCGATGCGGGCCCGGCCGGGACGGCCTCGGCGCTCCTCACCATCGATCTCGCGGCCATCGCAGAGAATTACAGCCGCCTCGCCGCCCAAGCCGGGACCGCGAAATGCGCGGCCGTCGTCAAGGCGGACGCCTACGGGCTCGGCGCCGACCGGGTCGCGCCGGTCCTGGCCGCCGCGGGCTGCCGGCACTTCTTCGTCGCCCAGGTCGGCGAGGGCGTCGCCCTCCGGTCTATCCTCGGCCCCGGCGCGGTGATCGCCGTGCTCAACGGCGCCGCCCCGGGCAGCGAGGCGACCTGCGCGGACCACGATCTCGTGCCCGTCCTCAACGACCGGTCCCAGCACGACGGCTGGCAGTCTCTCGCCCGGCGCCTCGGACGGCGCCTGCCGGCGATCCTCCAGGTCGACAGCGGCATGGCCCGCTTCGGCTTTGCGCCGGAGGAGGTCGGCGCGCTGCTCGACGACCCAGACGCGCTTGAGGGCCTCGACCTGCGGCTGGTGATGAGCCACCTCGCCTGCGCCGGCGAGCCGGACAGCCCGGTCAACGCCGCGCAGCTATCGGTCTTCCAGGCCGTCCGGCGGCGTCTGCCCGCGGTGCCGACGAGCCTCGCGGCCTCGTCCGGGATCTTCCTCGGTCCGGACTTCCACTTCGACCTCGTGCGCCCCGGCGCCGCCCTCTACGGGATCGCCCCGCAGGAGGGCGCGGCGAACCCGATGCGGCCGGTAATAGGCCTGCGGGCCCGCGTGATGCAGACGCGCAGCGTCCCGGCGGGGACGCCGGTCGGCTACGGGCACGCGGCCACCGTCGCCCGGGACAGCCGCCTCGCCACGGTCGCGATCGGCTACGCGGACGGGTTCTTCCGCAGCACGGCGGGCGGCGCGGCGTGGTTCGGCGGCGTCCGGCTGCCCGTGGTCGGGCGCGTCTCGATGGACAGCCTCGTCCTCGACGTCACCGACGTGGCGCCCGGCACCCTCGGGCCGGGGGCGCTCGTCGACATCGTCGGGCCGGAGCGCGACGTCGACGCCGTCGCCGCGGCGGCCGGCACGATCGGCTACGAGGTCCTGACCAGCCTCGGCCACCGCTTCCACCGCATCTATCTCGGAGCCTGAGGCCCGCCATGCACGTGATCATCCTCGGCGGCGGCGTCGTCGGCGTCACCTCGGCCTACTACCTCGCCCGGGCCGGCCATCAGGTCACCGTGCTGGAGCGCCAGCCGGGCTCCGGCCTGGAGACCAGCTTCGCCAATGCCGGGCAGGTCTCGCCCGGCTACTCGGCCCCCTGGGCGGCGCCCGGGATCCCCGTGAAGGCGCTCAAGTGGCTGATGATGCGGCACCGCCCCCTGGTGCTGTGGCCGCGGCTCGAGCCCCGCCTCTACGCGTGGCTCACGCGCATGCTCGCGAACTGCACCGAGGAGGCCTACCAGCGGAACAAGGGCCGCATGGTCCGGCTCGCCGAGTACAGCCGCGACGCTTTGCGCGACCTGCGCACCGAGACCGGCATCGCCTACGACCACCGGGAGAAGGGCACGCTCCAGCTCTTCCGGACGCAGAAGCAGCTCGACCATGTCGGCGACGACACCCGCGTCCTCGACGCCTACGGCGTGCCCTACACGGTGCTGGACCCGGCCGGCTGCGTCAGTGCCGAGCCGGCGCTCGCCGCCGTGCGCGACGTCTTCGTCGGCGGCCTGCGGCTGCCGGGCGACGAGACCGGCGACGCGCACCTGTTCACGCAGCGCCTCGCCGCGATCTGCGAGGGCCTCGGCGTCACCTTCCGCTACCGCACGGCGATCGCGCGCCTGCATCACGTCGGGGACCGGGTGACGGCGGTCGAGACCGCCGACGGCGACCTCCTGCGGGCGGATGCCTACGTGGCGGCGCTGGGCAGCTACACGCCGGCCCTGCTGCGCCCCCTCGGGATCGCCCTGCCGGTCTACCCGGTGAAGGGCTACTCGCTCACGCTCCCCATCACCGATCCGGCGGCCGCGCCGGTCTCGACGGTGATGGACGAGACCTACAAGGTCGCGATCACCCGGCTCGGCGACCGCATCCGCGTCGGCGGCACCGCCGAGCTCGCCGGGTTCAGCAGCGCCCTGCGCCTGCCGCGCCGCGAGACCCTCGCGCGCTCGGTGCAGGACCTGTTCCCGGCCGGCGGCGACCTCGACCGAGCCGCGTTCTGGACCGGCCTGCGGCCGATGACGCCGGACGGCACGCCGATCGTCGGGAGCACACGGGTCGGGAACCTGTTTACCAACACCGGTCACGGCACGCTGGGCTGGACGATGGCCTGCGGATCGGGCCGCCTGCTCGCCGACCTCGTGTCCGGACGGGCGCCGGAGATCGCGAGCGACGATCTGGCCCTCGACCGCTACGCCGCGTGAGCCGGCCGGCCGGATCGGCCCTGACCGGTCCGACTCCCCGTCGCCCGGTCACTGAACCGCCGTCGCGCTGCGCAGCGCGTGCCGTGGCGCACCAGCACAACTCTGCCCGGTATCGCACCGAACGCGATCCGACCGTGCGTTGAGCAAGACTCCGGGACTCGTCGCGAGTCGCCGTCACCACCGGGCACAATCATTCATTATTCACCGAGATACGACCACCAGTTGATTACATGACGTTCATGACGTGCGGATTCGCATGATCGTCGGATGACTTCCGACAGGCCCAGGCAACCCTTAGCAGCGTGTCGAGTTGAGGACCTGAACGAACCATCCGGGTGCGCAGATGAGTTTCATCGTCGTACAGGGCCAGGACGATCACGAGCAGGCAGATGCCGTTCTCCGGGGCGTCGCCGACGGGCTGGCCCGCCTGTTCCGCGTGCCCGATCACCCGCCCGGCGTTCAGGACCTGCTGGATTCTGGACCCCGGGACGGGGGTGACCGTCCCGGGCAGGTCGCCCAGCGCGGCGCACGGCGGGGCGGGAGCGAGGGGCTTCCCGGAGCCCGGCCGGTGAAGGCGGGCCCCCGCGGGACGCGGCGCGGCGCGGCGCAACCGTCCAGCCGCCCGCGCGGACGCCGGGCGAAGGCCGAGGCGCAGCCCGGGCAACGCGACCAGTCCTGAGCCGGCACCGGCCCTCGGCGCGGCTTCAGCGCCCCGCGGGCAGGCCGAAGCGCCGGATCTCCAAGTGCATCTGCTCCAGCGGCAGGATCTTGGCGGCCGCACCGCGGTCGATCGCCTCCTTGGGCATCCCGAACACGACGCAGCTCGCCTCGTCCTGGGCGACCGTCTGCGCCCCGGCGCGACGCATCTCCAGCAGGCCGTTGGCGCCGTCGTCGCCCATGCCGGTCAGCAGGATGCCGAGCGCGTTCGCGGCCGCGGCCCGGGCGGCCGACCGGAACAGGACGTCGACCGACGGGCGGTGGCGCGCGACGAGGGGACCGTCCTTCACCGACACCGCGTAGCTGCCGCCCCGGCGCTCGACCATGAGGTGCCGCCCGCCCGGGGCGATCAGGGCGCGGCCGCGCACCACGGGATCGCCGTCCTCCGCCTCCTTGACGGCGATCGCGCAGAGGCCGTTCAGGCGCTTGGCGAACGCCGCCGTGAAATGCTCCGGCATGTGCTGCACGATGACGAGACCAGGGGACTCGGCGGGCAGCACCTCGAGCACGTCGCGCAGCGCCTCCGTGCCGCCCGTCGACGCGCCGATGCAGACGATCCGGTCGGTCCCGGCCACGACGCGCCCGGGCACGGGCGGCGGCAGGACGACGTCGGCCGAGAGCTTCGCCTCCACCAGCGGCCGGGACGGCCGGCTCCCGCGCAGCTTGGCCCGGGCGGCGGCCCGGACCGCGTCGCAGACCCGGACCGTGGATTCGAGCAGGAACTGGCGGGTGTCGACGCGCGGTTTCGGCAGCACGTCGACGGCGCCCGCCTCCAGCACCTCGAACAGGATCCGGGACCCGGCCTCGGTCAGGGTCGAGCAGACGATCACCGGGAGCGGCTTCTGCGCCATGATCTTGCGCAGGAACGTCAGGCCGTCCATGCGCGGCATCTCGAGATCGAGGATGATGACGTCCGGGATCTCCTCCTGGATGCGGCGCGCCGCGATGAACGGATCGGCGGCGGTGCCCAGGATCTCGATGTCGGGCGCCGTCCCCAGGATGCTGCACAGCGTCTGGCGGACGGAGGCCGAGTCGTCGACGATCAGGACGCGGATCGGTCTGGACGCGCTCACCGGCCGGATTCCCGCAGCTTGCCGAAGACGGTCGAGGAGATCTGGTCGAGGCCGGCCACGCCGACGCCCGCCATGGATTCGGAATGGCCGACGATCAGGTAGCCGCCGGGGCGCAGGTGCCCGGCCAGGCGCGCGACCACCGCCCTCTGGGTCGGCTTGTCGAAGTAGATCAGCACGTTGCGGCAGAAGATGAGGTCGACGTCCCGGTCGATCGGGTAGGTCTCGTCCATCAGGTTGAGCCGCTGGAACCGCACCCGGGCGCGCAGCTCCGGCACGATCCGCCCCTCGCGCCGGGCCGGATCGCGCGCGACCATCACGTAGCGGCGGCGCAGGTCCGCCGGCACGGCGTCCAGCATCTCGGCCGGGTAGATCGCCGTCCGGGCACGGTCGAGGACCTCCGAGGAGATGTCGGTCCCGAGGATGGCGTAGCGGAACCGGTCGGCGGCCATGTCGTGCAGGACCATCGCCAGCGTGTAGGCCTCGGCACCGGTCGAGGCCGCCGCGCTCCAGACCTTGAGCAGCGGCCGGTCGCCCCGCGCCGCCAGCCGCGGCACGATCGTCTCGCGCAGCAGGTCGAAATGCGCGGGCTCGCGGAAGAAGTCGGTCTTGTTCGTCGTCACGCAGTCGACGAGGTGCGGGAACTCGTCCGCGAGGTGGCCGGCCTCGAACAGGTGGCGGCCGTAGGCCTCCAGGGTCGGGAGATCGAGGGCGCGCATGCGCTTGCGCAGCCGCCCCTCGACCATGGTGCGCTTGGCCGGCGGGAGCTGGATGCCGGCATGCTGCTGGACGAGGTCGGCGACCGAGCGGAAGTGCCGGTCGCTCAGGTGACCCGGATCGGCCTCCATGGTGTCGGATCCCTCAAGCGGCCTGCGGGGTCTCGACCAGGGCCGGGCCGTCGCCGTCCATGAGCGCGACGAGGTCGAACACCACCACGAAGGCCTCGCCCCGGCGGCCGATCCCCGCGATGTAGCGGGCGTTCCAGCGCCCGCCGACCTCGGGCGCCGCCTCCATCTCGGCCCGGTCGAGCTCGGTCACCTCGATCAC
The DNA here is from genome assembly GCF_050281105.1 of Methylobacterium sp. NPDC080182. NCBI lineage: Bacteria > Pseudomonadati > Pseudomonadota > Alphaproteobacteria > Hyphomicrobiales > Methylobacteriaceae > Methylobacterium > Methylobacterium sp. NPDC080182. The sequence goes on along the minus strand of NZ_JBNNWO010000001.1, from coordinate 26,001 downwards.
CCGGTCGGCCACGAACCCGACCCGCAGCGCCCGGCCGGGCATCGGCACGTTGAGCAGGATGATCCGGGTGGCCGGCGTGCGCGCCACCGGCGGCAGTCCGAGCTTGGTCCGCAGGTCCACCACCGGGTAGCTCTGCCCGCGCACGTCGATCATGCCGAGCAGGAAGGCCGGCGCCTGCGGAAGCGCGGCCGGGACCCGGTAGTCGAGGATCTCGTGGACGTGCTCGACGTCGATCCCGAAGGTCTCGGCCCCGAGGCCGAGGGTCAGGTACTGCCACACACTGGACATGCAGGATCTCCGGCTGGAGCGCGGCGCGCGACGGCGGCTCGCGACGGCGGCTGACGACGGCGGCGGGATCCGCGCGGGCACGGGCACCGCGCGGATCCGGGCCTCGGGCGAGGTGTCAGGCGACCCGGGTGAAGGCGGCGTCCTGCGCGTCGCCCTCGCCCATGTCGAGGGCGAAGCCGCCGCCCCCGGCCGGGCCGCGCGCGCCCGCCCGCTTCGGGCTCGGGGAGCGGATCGCCGCCGAGGGCGTGCCCATCCGCGCCGCGGTCGCGCGCAGCCGCGTCACCGCCTGGTCGACACCGGCCACCGGCGCGGCCGCCTCGGTGATCCGGAAGTAGGCGATCGTCGCCTGCAGCTTCTCGGCCTGGGTGGCCAGCTCCTCGGAGGTGGCCGAGACCTGCTCGGAGGCGCTGGCGTTCTGCTGGGTCACCTTGTCGAGCTGCTGGATCGCCTGGTTGATCTGGCCCGAGCCGACATCCTGCTCGCGGCAGGCGGCGGTGATCTCCTCGACCAGGCTGGCGGTCTTCTTGATGTCGGGCACGAGCTTGCCGAGCATGTCGCCGGCCTGCTGGGCGGCCTTGACGGTGTCGGACGAGAGCGTGCCGATCTCGGCCGCGGCCGCCTGGCTGCGCTCGGCGAGCTTGCGCACCTCGCTGGCGACCACCGCGAACCCGCGACCGTGCTCACCGGCCCGGGCCGCCTCCACGGCGGCGTTGAGCGCCAGCAGGTCGGTCTGGCGGGCGATCTCCTGCACGATGGTGATCTTCTGGGCGATGGTCTGCATGGCCTCGACGGCGCGGCCGACGGCGATGCCGCTCGCCTCGGCGTCCTGGGCCGATTGCCGGGCGATCGTCTCGGTCTGGCTGGCGTTCTCGGCGTTCTGCTTCACGTTGGCGGCCATCTCCTCCATGGAGGCCGAGGCTTCCTCGGTCGACGAGGCCTGCTCGGTCGAACCCTGCGACAGCTGCTCGGCCGAGGCCGAGAGCTCCTGGGACCCCGCCGAGACGTTGCCGGCCGCCGCGGTCGCCTCGGCCACGACGGTGCGCAGCTTCGACAGCATGGTCTGCAGGGCGAGGCCCATCGTGTCCTTGTCGGAGAGCGGCCGGGCCTCCACGGTGAGGTCGCCCTGGGCGATCGCGTTGGCGAGTGCCGCGGTCGCGTTCAGGTTCTCGGTCATGCGGCCCATGGCGCCGACGAGGTCGCCGAGCTCGTCGTTGGTCGTGACCGTCGCGGTCTGGCTCAGGTCGCCCATCGAGACCGCGTCGGCCAGCGAGACGGCACGGCCGAGGCCGCGGGAGATCGAGAGAGCGAGCCAGGTCGCGATGCCGAGGCCCATGAGGAGCGCGGCCGCCGCCACGCTCAGCAGGATCGTCTGACCCTGTGCGGATTCCGCGGTGGCCTGGGCCGCGGCGTCGTCCATGAACCGTTTCTGCCGATCCGCCAGCGCCTCGAACGCGTTGATCGCCGTCGTGCTCACCGTCGCGTACTCGCCCGAGGCGACTTCGGCCGCCTTCACCGAGCTGCCGATCTCGACGAGGGCGATCGCCCGCTGGAAGGAGGACGCCCAGGTCCCGAACCGCTCGCGGACGGCCGTCACGGCGATTCCCGCCGCCTGGGCCGCCGCCGCGAGCTCGTCCACCGACCGGTTGATCTCCTCGCGCGACTGCTTGGCGAGGGCCACGCGCTGCTGGAGCGCCTCGACGCTCGTCGTCCCGGTGGCCGAGGTCAGCTGCCCCCAGGCCCGCTCGACCCGGCTCTTGAACACCGCGGCGACCCGGGCGAGCCGCTCTCCAGCGGGGCTCTGGGCGTCGGTCGCCGTGTTGATCAGGGCGTCGAGGTCCGTGCGCAGGGCGGCCAGCGCCGGGCGACCCGCCGCATTGATCTCGGCCCAGGTCTTCCCGTTGGAATTGTCGCGGGTCAGCTCCAGAGCCCGGTTCCCCAGCGCGTTCTGCTTCTCGTACTTGGCCGACAGGTCCTCGTAGAGCCTCCTGCCCTCGTCGGTCATGAGCAGAGTCTTCACCTTGGCCAGGGACGCCATGGCGTCACCGTGGTTGGTCGCCGAGCGCTTGGCGAACTCCGTCATCTGCGTCTCGTCCGGGCTGATCAGGGCTCCGCGGACGTTGAACGCGCTGCGGATGGCGTGCGCCTTGCCCTCAAGGACCTGCTTCTGGATCTCGGCGCGGCTCAGGACGTACTTCATCGTCGCGTCGGCGGCCGTGAGCCTCTGGTAGCCGACCCCGCTGGCCGTCCCCAGGAGAACGAGGATCGCGCCGAAGCCGACCCCGAGCTTGGCCTTGATCGAGAAACGCATCGCCCTTTACCCCTACGCAAACACGAGATTCTGACAGGACTTCGGAAAGACTTCAGTCGAGGATCTGCTCGAGCTCGGGGACGATGATGAATTCGTCCCCCGCCTTGACGATCGAGCGGATGTACTCCGGGCGCCAGGTCGTGCCGACGGGCGGCACCGCCTCGCACTGCGCCGGATCGACCTCCGTGACCGCGAACACCTTGTCGGCCACCAGCGCGACGACCACGGGGTCGCCCGCCACCGCCACCTCCAGGACGAGGAAGCGCGTGTCCGGGCTCGCCGACGCCGCCGGCATCCCGAACCGCTCGCGGATGTCGGCCAGAGGCACGACGTTGCCGCGCACGTTCACGATCCGATCGATATGCGGGCGCGCCCCCGCCACCCGCGTCGCCGGGATCGGATCGATGATCTCGCGCACCATCCCGGCCTCCAGCGCGAAGCTCTCCGAACCGATCCGGAACATCACCACCTGCTGGTCGCCCTGCCGACCGTCCCGCTGGCCGCCGTCGGCGGCCGCCTGCGGGCCGGGCTCGACGACTCCGCGCGCCACGCCGCCGCTCATCACGCCACCTCCTGGTACTCGCGCACGCCCTCGGCGCGCCCGCCGCTCACGAGGCGGCCGACATCGATGATCAGCGCGGCCGTGCCGTCACCCAGGATCGTCGCCCCGGAGAAGGTCGCCACGTCCGCGTGCAGCTTCGACAGCGACTTGATGACGGTCTGGTGGTTGCCGATGATCTGGTCCGCCACCAGGCCGACCCGCGCCTCACCGGCGGCCACCACGATCACCTTCTGGTGCAGGTCCGGCTCGCCCGCGGCCCCGAACAGGCTGCGCAGCCGCAGGAACGGCACCAGCGCGCCGCGGATGTTGAGGAAGTCCCGCCCGCGGCCGCCGCGCTCGCTGGCGGGCAGCTCGACGCATTCCTCCACCGCGGCCAGCGGGATGACGTAGCGTCCCTCCCCCACCCGGATCAGCAGCCCCTCGATGATCGCCAGCGTCAGCGGCAGGCGCAGCGCCACGCAGGTGCCGCCGCCCGGCTCGGTCGCGATGTCGATCGTGCCGCGCAGGCTCTCGATCGTCTTCTTGACGACGTCCATGCCGACCCCGCGCCCCGACAGGGCCGAGATCTCCTGCGCGGTCGAGAAGCCCGGCGCGAACAGGAACTGGTAGATCTGCTGGTCGGTGAGCACCGCGCCCGGCGCGCACAGGCCCTTCTCCTCGGCCTTGGCGCGGATGCGGGCCGCGTCGAGCCCGGCGCCGTCGTCGCGCACGCTCACCAGCACCTGCGCGCCGACATGCTCGGCGGTGAGCGTGATCCGCCCGGTGGCGGCCTTGCCGCCGGCCGCGCGGCGCTCGGGCGCCTCGATGCCGTGGTCGATCGCGTTGCGGATCAGGTGGACGAGCGGGTCGGCCAGGCGCTCGATCACGGTCTTGTCGAGCTCGGTCTCCTCGCCGGCGGTGACGAACTCGACCGGCTTGCCGAGATCGCGCGAGAGGTCGTGGACGAGGCGGCGGAAGCGGCCGAACAGGGCGCCGATGGCGACCATGCGGATGCTCATCGTGGTGTCGCGCAGCCGCGCGGACAGGCGCTCGATCTCCTCGGCGATGGCCTTGAGGCCGGGATCGGCATGCAGGCCGGCGAGCTGGCTGAGCCGCGCCTGGGCGATGACCAGCTCGCCGACCCGGTCCATCAGCTCGTCGAGCCGCTCCGCCTCGACCCGGACGCTGCTGGCCGGCCGCTCCTCGGCCCGCCGGGCCGGGACGCGCTCGGCGGCCCGGGCCGCGGGCTCGACCGCCCCCGGCCCGGCCGGTCCGGTCTCGCCGGACGCGCGAACGGCGAGGCCGGCAGCCGGAGCCGCGCCGGACGGCAACCCCGACGGCGGCCCCGACGGCGGCCCCGACGGCGGCCCCGACGGCGGCCCCGACGGCGACGGTGCGGCCCCGGCCGGCTCGGGCGCGGCGTCCGATGGCGCGGCCGAGACCGGGACGAGCGTCAGGGTCATCTCGTCCCGGACGAACAGGAAGACGTCCTCGATCGCCTCGCGGGGCACGGCCGCGCGCAGCGTGACGTCCCAGCCGATGGCGAGGCTCTCGGGGTCGAGGGCCGGCAGCTCGGGCAGCGCGTCGAGGCGCGGCACGATCGTGCAGGCGCCGAGGTCGCGCAGCTCGTCGAGGAGCGCCAGGGGATTGGTCCCGTTGCGGAGGATCTCGGGCGCGAACGCGATGCCGATCTGCCAGCCCCCCTCCCCCGCCGCAGCGGGCTCGGCGGCCGGCTCCGGGAGGAGCGCGGACGGGGCGGCCGGGCGGGACGCGGCGCCGAGCAGCTGCTCGAGTTCGGCCAGGATGGCCTCGCCGATGATCGGGGCGCTCGCCTCGGGCTCCTCGATGAGGCCGCGGATGTAGTCCTTGGCCGAGAGGGAGACGTTGACGAGGTCGCGGCCGACCGGGACCTCGCCGCGCCGGACGCGGTCGAAGGCGGTCTCGAAATCGTGGGTGAAGGCGGCGACCTGCTCGAAGCCGAACATGGCGCCCGAGCCCTTGATGGTGTGCAGGGCCCGGAAGGCCGTGTCGATCAGGGCCCGGTCCTCGGGCCGGTCGCCGAGGTCGAGCAGCGTCGTCTCCAGGCGGGCGAGCAGCTCGGCGGCCTCGGCGCGGAAGATCTCCGCGGGATCGAGAGCAGTCATGGGACGAACGGACCCCCGGACACAGAACGCAGATACAGAACCAACCGCCCGATCCCGAGCGCGAACGGACGCGCCGATACCGGAGACCGGCCGCGTCCTTCGCGATCAGGCAGTCGAACAGACTGTCCCGGCGCGCGGCGACCGCGCGGTGACGGGACACGACGCGAAGCCACCGCCTGACTTCGTGGGTTGTATATAATCGGACCAGAAATTTTCGGTTAACGAACAGATTTGAGTCCTGAACGGGAAGTATATCCACATCGGGTTCGAAGAGCTTGATTATCGGATACTGCGATCGTGTGACACGCGGATCACAGGATCTCGGGCGCGCGGTGCGGCACGGCTCCGGCCATCACGGCGCGTCGACGCGCGTCGACGAACATCGATGGACTCGGTCGGACGTGAACGGACGCGGACGGGCGTGGACGAACATCGACGTCCACCGGCGCGCAGCCGCGCCGATGCGGGCCGCGGCAGGTCCCTGCGGGCGGCGCGCGGATCGCGACGGGACTGGAACCGGGAACGGGGCCGGACGCGGCCGGTCCGGCGCGGGAAGGCCCGGCCGCGGCGCGACCGCCGACCGGGCCCGAACGGGCTGCCCTCGGCGCGCGCCGGCGCGGCGGGCGCGCTCAGAACAGGTCGATGCCGTCCAGATCGTCGGCGGCGTCGGCGGCCGGCGTCTCGGAGGCCGGAGCCCCCCCGAGCAGGCGCTCCGTCAGGCGCGCGCGAACCTCCCCCAGGGTGCAGCCGGCGATCGCCGCCGCGATCCAGGCCGGATCGGCCGCGGCGCCGGGGGCCGCGGCGCGGTCCGCGCTGTGGTCGGCGAGCCGCCCGAGTTCCGCGCCGGCCGAGCGCAGCAGGCCCTCGACGTTCTGGATGCGCTGCTTGGCCCGGTCCTGGAACTGCATCGCCACGATCGCCGCCGACACGTCCTGCGTGATGGCCTGCGTGGTCTCGGCGGTCTGCTGCAGGATGCCCGCGACCTGCGCGTTCTGCTCGACCAGCGCCCGCATCACCATGCGGACGCGCGTCTCGGCGGTCCGGCTCTCCTCGGACATGTCGATCGCCGCGATGTCGCCCAGCAGGGCATGGCTGCCGCGCAGGCCGGCCGCCATGGTGCCGATCTGCTGCTTGATCACGTCCGACAGGGCGTTGATCGTCGTGGCGAGGCCGCGTACCTCGTCGGCGACCACCGCGAAGGCCGCGCCGCTGGCGCCGGCCCGGGCCGCCTCGATCTTGGCGTTCAGGGCGAGGAGGTTGGTCTGGCGGTTGATCCGCTCGATCTGCGCGACGCTCCCCTCGACCGACGACAGGCCCTCGAGCACCCCGGCCAGACCCTGCGCGAGGGTCGACCCGCGGGACGACATCAGGGTGATCCGCTCGATCAGGGCGGTGAGCGTCTCGCCGAGGCCGGCGGCGACGTCGCCGAGCTGCAGGGTCCGGTCGTCGATCCGGACGGTCTGGACCGAGGCGACGAGCCCCCGGACGATCTCCGACTGCTCGCAGGTCGTGGCGGCGATGCTCTGGAAGCGGTTGGACAGGCCGTGGACGTTGGCCTCCACGTCGGTGGAGACGATCCCGAGCTCGGCGACGAGGGCGTCGAGCAGCGTCCGCTGCTGCGCCGAGAGGCCGAGCCAGGCCTGGAGCAGGTCGGCCGCCTGCGCGGCGGGCACCGGCTCGGCCACGATCGCGGCGGGTAGCGGCGCGGGCTCGCTGGACGACGCGGCCGCCTCCGGGAGCGGGGCGGCCGGGATCGCCGCGCCCGATCCGCGCCGGTCATCGAGCCCCACCTCGGACCCCACCTCGGGCCGCATCCTGGGCCGGCGGAACCGGTCCGGGACCTGCCTGAGGATGTCGTGGGCGACTTGGAAGGCCATCGGCGGGCGGGTCTCTCGGCGTCGTCCGACGCGCGCGGGTCATGCAACAATCCCACGGTCGGCACCCGACCGAGGCTAAGGATCGCCGTTGAAGAAAGCGTTATCGCCCGGCCGATGGCCGCTGCGGCCGGCAGAGATCACAGTATTAGCCAATCAACACTGTCCGAGGCCGGGCAGACCTCCGTCCTGTGCTGCGTCTGCGGCCGCGTCGGCCGTCCGCGATTGGCCGAACCTTCAGGAAGAATTTACCCGCCGCGGTGTTGACTCGGGCGCGGCGGCGCGTCGCACCGCACATCCGTCGTCGAGGTCACGAACCCGCATGTCCGAGGCTCCCGTCCTCACGCTCGGTCCCGACTGCACCATCCGGACCGTCCGGGCGCTGCAGGACACGCTGTCGGGGGCGCTCGCCGGCGGGGAGGGCCTCACCCTCGACTGCGCGGCGGTCGAGCGCGCGGACGTCACCTTCGTCCAGGTCGTGCTCGCGGCCGACCGGACGGCGCGGGGTCGGGCCGCCGGGATCGCGCTGGTCAACGTCCCCCCGGCGGTCGAGAGCGCGTTCCGGCGCGCCGCGATCGAACACCCCAGCGCGCCGCTCCTCTAGGCGCGCGTCAGGCACAAGAACGGAATCCGTGTCATGGCCACTGTCCTCGCCGTCGACGATTCGCCCAGCATCCGGCAGATGATCAAGGTGGTGCTCGGCCCGGCCGGCCACACGGTGATCGAGGCCGGCGACGGCGCCGAAGGCCTCGCGAAGGCCAGGAGCGAGAGCGTCAACCTCGTCATCACCGATCTCAACATGCCGGTGATGAACGGGCTGGAGATGATCAAGCAGCTGCGGACGCTGCCGAGCTACACCGGCGTGCCGATCCTCTTCCTGAGCACGGAATCCGACGAGGCGATCAAGCAGCAGGCGAAGGCGGCCGGGGCGACCGGCTGGATCACCAAGCCGTTCAAGCCCGAGCAGCTGCTCGCCGTCGTGGGCAAGCTCGTCCGCGCCTGAGGCCGCGCTTCTTCGGGCCCGACACCGGGCCCGTCATGTCCCCGACCGCGCCGATCCGGCGGGCTCATTTCAGGTGGTAGGCCACCCCGGCGATCAGCGCCTTCTCCTCGGTGTTGAGCGTGCGCCGCGGGTCGCCCCCGAACTTGTTGTGCCAGTACTGGAACCCGGCGAAGACCTCGACCCGGTTGGGCGTGCCGGCGACGAGCTGCCCGACATCGAGCACGAGATTGGTCTGGGAGACGAATTCCAGCTGGGTGTCGTTCTCGTTGAATCGACCGTAGCGCCCCTTGGGCAGCACGATCGTGTTGAAGCCGGCGAGCGACAGCGGCAGCCCGGTGAACGGCAGCGGGATCGTGTAGGTGATCTCGAATTCCGGCGTCATCTTGAACTCGACGCTGCGGAAATGCGCGTAGTCGAAGCCCGGCACCGGCCCGTATCCGGCGAAGCCGTTGCGGGAGAACTCCTTGTAGCCCTGGACCTTCAGGTTCACGAACCCGGCCGGCACGTCGAAGGCGAAGCTCAGCCCGAAGGTCCCGGCGCGCTTCTCGGAATCGAAGGTCGTGTCCTTGGTGTTGACGTCGGCCCCGAACGACAGGCCGACATCCTTCACGAAGCCGGGGATGGCCAGGGCCTGCGTGTCGAAGACCTTGTTGAGGCTCAGGACGCCCCGGTAGATCAGGTAGAACTCGGTGGCGCCGACGCCCTCGAACCGGCCAACCTGATTGCCGGCCGGATCCTGGGATCCGGACCGGAGGATGTCGAGGGAGAGCAGGTTGGTGCCGTAGGCCCACGCGTTGGCGTGGAACAGGTTGATGACGGTCTTGGGGACCTCGCGCCCCACGAACTGGCCGTCGGGACGCTGGACCCGGAGGCCGGGCTCCGCCGAGGGTCCCTGGAAGCGGTAGCTCACCACAGTGTCGGAGAAGTTGAAGAAGGACGGCGGCGGCGCCGCCATCACGGTGGCGGCCGCGACGGCAACGGCGGCCTCCTGGCGCCGCGCGCGGGCCGCGGCCGCGACGGGCGTCCCGTCGGCCGCACCCGTCCCCGACGTGGCCGAGGAACTGGCCGCGGCCGTGGCCGGAGCGGGCGCCGGCTCGGCGCGGGCGGGCCCGGCCAGACCGACCCCGCAGGCCAGGATCAGCAGGCCGGCCGCCGGGCGCGGGCTCGCCCGGGACACCGACCGGAGCATCGCGCATCCTGTCCCCGCGCCCGGCCCCTGCCCACGACGGCGCCGCGCGGGCCGCGACCGCCCGGGCGCGCCGCCGGTCAAAACAGCTTCCAGAACACGAGGATCATGAGCCCGTAGGCGGCGATCAGCAGCGCGGCGCCCTGCAGGTTGACCCGGGTCCGCCGCGCCGGATCCGGCGTCAGCCACCAGCCCAGCCGCTTGGCCGTCCAGGGCACCATCAGCGAGGTGAGCAGCACGCTGAACACGTTGCCGATGAACAGGGCGACCGGGAAATCCACCTTCAGCATGCCGGCCAGGATTGGCGCGCCGACCAGGACGCCCCACAGGAACACGGTCGGGTAGAGGGTCAGCACGACGATCATGTTCATCTTCCACGCCGCGGGCGCGCCCTCTCCGGGCGGCGCGACGTTGCGGAACCACTGCTCGAAGCCGCTCTGCACCGTCCGTGTGTGGAATTCCGCGGTCATCGGCGCCGCCTCGGCGACCAGGGCCCGCCGCTCGGGCGAGTCCATCCAGGTACGCAGGTTCGCCTCGCTGTCGAAGCGCAGGATCGCGACGTAGTCCTCCTGCACCCCCGGCACGGCCGGCTCGAACCGGTAGCCCTGCATGCCGGGCGCCCGCGACTGCGCGGCCGCGATCTTCTGCTCCCACCGGAGGTAGGCGGCCTCCATGCCGGGCTTCACGCGGGTGCTGATCACCGCGCTGACCGGCGAGGTCCGGGCCGCGCTGGCGTCGTCCTTGACGATGTGGACGTCGTCGCGGCCGACGAGCATCGGCGTGGCGCCCTGGATGCGGGCCTGCCGCTCGGGGGAGGCCATCCAGGTCTTGGCCTGCTCCAGGCTGTGGAACCGCTGCACGATCACCCAGTCCACCTGCAGCGGCGGGCGCGGCGGGATCAGCTGCTGCTCGATGAAGCCCGGGAAGGCCGCGACGACGGCGCTGGTGTCGACCTGCCAGCGGGCGAAGGCGTCCGCGCTCTCCGGCCGGATGGTCGTCTGCGTCACGATGCTGACGGACGATGTGGCACCGCTCATGAACCGACGCGCTTCCGTTGCACGGCTGCCTGCACTCGCGCGTTGGCTTCGCGCGGCCCCCGGCGGCGCGCCCGGTCACCGCCCGGCGGGTCCGGGGCGGTGCCGAGAGGCGCCACCTCCGGCGGCCCGGACGGCCGGTCCGTGGACCGCGGCACCGAGGCGGCGGCGGACCCGCAGGGATCTGCCGCGCCGCGGAACACGAGGATGAACAACCGAAAATTGATCTTGCATCGAGCGCCCGCCACTCCATTGGCAGCACTGCTCTGCATGCCTGTATCAGCGGGCAATCTTCGACCGGAGTCAAGACCTCAGCGCGGAGGTCGAGTATTTTAATTGTAAATACATCACGTTCTCTACGGCGATCGTCTTTTAAGCGGAAACGCTTGCACGATATTTATCTTCCGCGCGCGCGGCCCGGAATGCCGGACTTTTTCGGCGCCCGCTCCGCCCGAGCCCCGCCGAGCTGGGACGGAGCGACAATGAAAAGACGGGGCGGAGACGATCGTCGCCGGGTGTGGCGCCGGGTGTGGCGCAGGGTCGGGGCGCAGGGTCGGGGCGCCCTGCCATGACGGGACGGATTATTTCTTGTCCGTCCGTCTCAGGCGGGGCGCCGCCGTCCCGATCAGGAGCCGCCGCCGCGACCGCGACGCGCCATATGTGCTGCTCGGATCGGGCCGGAGAGCCTGATCGATCATCTCTTCACGGTCGTTTTATTGCATTTCCCTATATTTACAATTCGACTGCCGACGATCGCGGGCCGGCGTTGACGCGGCACTTCCGCCCCTGTCTATTCTGTCGCCAAGCCGCGGGTAGCCGCTCGTTACTGGCTGACGACCATGCGTTCGCAGGACGCACGGTTTCAGCGGAACGTCCCGATCCGCGCGCGGCCCCGTCGCCGATCCTGCCCGCGCGGCTCGACGGCGGTCGCGCTCCGTGACACCCCGCACCGCTCGGCCGGACCGCGCGGCGACATCGCTCAACCCGAAGCCAATGCCGGTCGGCCGACCCGGAGTTGTTAAGCACGCCGCGCGAAGTCTAGTGCGGTTCGACACAACAATCGGGACCGCCCCTCGATTAAGAAATCTCCGCGGTTCATAGTCCCGACCAACCGACCCGTTTCGCGACGACAGAGGTTCCAATGTCTGACAACCACGAAAAGTTCATGGCCCGGGCGATCGCCCTGTCGGAGAAGACGTCGCTGGTCGACAGTGCCGGCGGCGTGTTCGGCTGCGTGATCGTCCAGGACGGCGAGATCATCGCCGAGGGTGCCAATCGCGTCGTCGCCGAGAACGACCCGACCTGGCACGGCGAGATCGAGGCGATCCGGAAGGCCTGCAAGGCGCAGGGCAGCTTCAAGCTCCGGAACGCGACGCTCTACACCAGCGCCGAACCCTGCCCGATGTGCATGGCGGCCGCCTACTGGGCCGGCGTCAAGAACGTCTACTACGCGGCGCAGGTCGAGGACGCGCTGGAATACGGCGGCTTCGACGACAGCATGATCTACGCCGAGCTCAAGAAGGATGTCGGCGAGCGCTCCATCCCGACCCAGCAGATCATGCGCGCGGAGGCCGTTGAGGTCTGGAAGAAGTACGCCCAGAAGGCGGACCGCGTCCCCTACTGAGGGCCGGATCGCGAGACCGGCCGTCCTGCTCCGCCCGCTCAGGCCGCGTCGCCCGAGCGGGCCTCCACGCCCGCGCAGTGCCCAGTCATGAATGCTGAGACCTTGAGGACGGCCTGCAAGGGCCCGGTCATCGACGCGGGCGACCCGCAGTTCCGGGAGGCGCTTCACGGGAACCTGTGGAACAGGTTGATCCCCGACCGGGCGCCGCAGATGATCGTCAGGGCCGCCGACGAGGACGACATCGTCGCCACCGTGAAGTTCGCCCGCGCGCACGGCCTCAAGGTCGTCGTCCGCGGCGGAGGCCACAACTGGTGCCAGCCGACCCTGCGCAACGGCGGGATCCTGATCGACCTCGGGAGCCTCGACAGGATCCTGGCGATCGATGTCGCGCAGCGCCGGGCGGTCATCCAGCCGATCGTCAGCAACCGCGACATCCAGAAGGCGCTCAACGCCCACGGACTCGCCTTCCCGACCGGCCACTGCCCCCAGGTCAAGGCGAGCGGCTACTTCCTCGGCGGCGGCATGGCCTGGAACCCCACGGTCTGGGGCTACGGCACCGAGAGCCTCGAGGCGATCGAGCTCGTCACCGCCCAGGGCGAGCGGATCCGGGCCAGCGAGACCGAGAACCCGGACTTCTTCTGGGCCGCGCGCGGCGCCGGCCCGGGCTTCTTCGGGATCGTCACGAAGTATTTCCTCAAGCTCCACGCGCTGCCGAAGGCCATTCACGGGAGCGAGTATTTCTATCGCCTCGAGGATGCGCCGGCCGTCGGCACGTGGCTCGGCGAGGCGGCGCCCACGATCGCGCCGAGCGTCGAGCTGACCCAGTTCCTCGTGAAGGCGCCGCCCGCGCTGGCCGAGGCGGCGGCGGACCGGAACGGCTGGGTCTGCATGGTCACCGCCACCGCCTTCGAGGACACCCCGGAGGCGGCCCGGCGCGCGCTGGCGCCGCTCGATGACGCACCGGTCGCGCCCCTGTCGAGCGCGCGGGTGACGCCCCTCGACTTCGAGCAACTGTTCGACGCGTCCGGCGCGCTCTTCCCGGAGGGCGTGCGATCCCGGGTCGAGGCCACCTTCTCCAATCACAGCCCCGGCGCGGTGATGGCGGCCATCCTGCCCCTGTGGCAGCGGGCGCCTTCGGCGACCTCGGTGTTCCTGTCGACGATCTTCTGCGGACCCGACGTCCCGGGGCCGCAGCGGAACATGGCCCGCTCCATGACCTCGAAGGTCTATGGCGGCCCCTGGACCATGTGGCACGAGGCGGACGACGATCAGGCCAACGCCGCCTGGCATCGGGCGGTGATCGCCGCGCTGAAGCCGCTCAACATCGGCTACTACATCGGCGAGACCAACACGGTCGAGCAGCCCGAGATCGTCGCCCAGGCGTTCACGCCCGAGAAGTGGCAGAGGCTGTGCGCGCTGCGCGACGAGCACGATCCGGACCGCGTGTTCTTCGACTATTTCGACGGTCTGCGCTGAGCCGCGGCGCGGTCACGTCGGCGTGTCGGTCGCGTCCCAGGGCGTGTCGCGGTCGTTCTGGAATCCGGTCAGCCAGTTCAGCGCGACGTGGCGCTCCGCCACGACGTCGCCGTTGAGCCCCGCGGGGGCTGTCCCCTTCTGCCGCGCCTGCCGGACGACCCAGTGCGCCCGCCACGCGCGGTCCAGCGCCTCCAGGATCTCGCCGGGCGGCCGCAGCCGCGCGGCGTCGGCCGCGCCCGCGTCCCGGGCGAGCGGCGCGACCGCCCGCCAGAGCGCGTCGACGTCGACCGTGGCGTCGCTGTCGGCGATCCGGGCCGCGCGCACGCCGAGCGCCCACAGCAGGGTGTTCGCGGCCTCGTAGCGCCAGGACGCCGCCGCGGCGTCCTTCGGGTCCGCCGCCTCGATCTGGGCGCGCTCGGCCGGCGACAGGGCCGCGAAGCCGATCGGATTCAGCGTCCTCTGCCCCGGCTCGCGCAGCGTCGTGCCGGCGCCGAAGGCCTGCCCCCAGGCCGCGATGTAGAGCAGGGCCAGAGCCCGCCGGAGCACCTCCGCCGGCGGTCGCAGCGCGAGTTCCGCCTCGCCGAGCGCGGGGGGCATGCCGGCGGGCGGCTTCGGGTCCAGATCCTCCAGGCGCTCCAGGGTCCGGGCGCGGCGCGCGACGGCGTCGGGCGGGTAGGGCAGACGCGCGGCCGGATCCGTCTCGCCCGCGGCCGACAGGAGGAGCGCCATGTCGGGCGCCCGCACGGAGCCGTCGGGCAGGAAGAGGACGGCGTTCGCCGCGAGCGCCCAGGCTTCCACGCGGGGCAGGTCGGACGCGGCGACCGCGAAGCTGACGTGGTTGCGGACGCGCTGCAGGTGGCGCCAGAGATGGTAGCGGTGGGCGGTCATCTGCCCGTCGCCCCGTCCCATGACGTAGCCGATGAACCCGTCGAGATGCGGCTGCAATTCGGGGTCGGACAGGTCCCGCCGGCCGTTCAGCGCGTGGTCGAAGGAGAGCGCGGGCAGGTCGCGCACGGTCGCGTAGGCGTTGACGAGAAGCGGTTCGTCCGGCGCCGCCTCCGCCGGTGCCGCATCGGCGCGTCCGAACAGCCGCTTCAGCAGATTCATGGTCTCTCCCTTCCGGTCTTCCCGCGGAGCGGCGCCTCCGAGGCTGGCATCCAAACCGGGCCCGGTCGCGCCGGGCGCGAGCGCGGAAGCGCCCAGAGTGGGGCGGGCGCACCGGCCGGGCAAGGCGCGCCGCGCCCGGAGCCCTCGGAGGCCGGACCGCAGCATTCGGTTGACGTGGCCGTTCGGCCGGTTAGAAAACCGGCCGTCGAATCGGTTATCGATCCGGTTGCGCCCAATCTTTGTCGCTCGGAAGCTGTAGCTCGACCGCATCTATAGCCTCCTGGACCGAGACTGTTCGCTGCGCCGGCTCGATACCGGGACGCCGACCCGACCGCAATCCTGCCGCGCCCGCCCTGCCGCGCCGGCGTCTCGCTATCCAGGAGCCGACCATCGCCGAAGCAGCGCCCCCGCGCGACCGCTCGCGACCGCGCGCCCTCGCCGGGCTCCTGGCAGCGACCGTGCTGCTGCCGCTCGCGATCCTGCTGATCGGGCTCTGGCAGGGCCAGCGCGGCCTCGACGACTGGCGGGCCTTCGCGGCCGAGCGCGACCGCCTCGGCGCGGTCGTGGCGGATCTGGAGGCGCGGTCTCCGCGGGACGGGCGCCCCGATTTCAGCCTGCAGTTCCGGCACGACGGCCGCCTCTACGGCGGCCCCTACGCCGCGGTGAAGGCCCGCGAGATCCGCGACCACGCGGGGACCCTCGCCGCCGTGATGGACTGGCGGCGCAGGCTGCCGGCGGTCGCGGTCGCGGGCGGCGGAATCGCGGCGGCGCTCTCCGTGCTCGTTCTGCTCGTCGGCGGCCTGCTCGGGCAGCTGGGACGCGGGTCGCGCGACGCCCTGGTCCGCGGCTTCTCGCTGGTGCGGCGGCTGCTTCCGCCCGCCCTCGCCGCCCAGATCGTGGCGGCGACCGCCGGCCTCGTGGCGGTGGTCCTGTTCGAGGCCGGGCTGCTCGTCGACGGCGGCCTCAGCGGCGGCGGCGTGAAGCTCCTGGCGATCGCGGCCGGCGCGGTCGGCGCCACGATCCTCGCCGCGTGCGGCGCCCTGATCGGCCTGCGCCGGGCCCTCGTCGCCTTCGCGCCCGAGCCGCTGCCGATCCTGGGGCGGCGGATCGCGCCGGCCGAGGCGCCGGGTCTCTGGCGCCTCGTCGAGGCGCTCGCCGACCGGATGGGCGCGCTGAAGCCCGAGGCCCTGGTCGTCGGCCTCACCGAGGGCTTCTTCGTCAGCGCCGGCCCGGCCGTGCTCGAGCCCGGCGGCGCGCGGCTCGACGGCCGGATCCTCTACGTGCCCCTGCCCTATCTCGCCCTGCTGCGCGTCGACGAGACGGCGGCGATCCTCGGGCACGAACTCGCCCACTACGCCGGCGGGGACACCGCCTACAGCCAGCGCTTCCTGCCGATCTACGCGGGCGTCGGGCGCTCCCTCGACGCGATGGCCGAGCGCGAGCGCGGCGCGCTCGGCGTGCTCGGGCCGTCGATCCGCCTCGGCCTGTTCGTGATGGAGCAGTTCCACCTCGCCGTGCGCCACTGGAGCCGGGTGCGCGAGTTCGCGGCCGACGCGGCCGGCGCCGCCGTGACCTCCCCCGACGCCTCGGCCCGGGCGCTCCTGCGCTACGGCGCCGCGCGCCCGCGCGTCGTCGAGACCCTGGACGCGGCGACCGACGCGCCGGAGACGGCCGCCGCCGACCTCGTGGCGGCGGCGTTCGACGGCGCGATCGCGCGCGGCCTCGAGGATCCGGCGGCGCGCCTCGAGGACGAGCAGGCCCACCCGACCGACACCCACCCGCCGACCCGCGACCGCGTCGCGGCCCTCGGGCTGGCGATCGACGCGGACCTGCTGGCCGCGGCCGGAACCGCGCCGCCGGCCCGGGCCCGCGACCAGCTCGCCGCCTACTTCGCCGACCCCGACGGCCTGTGCCGGGCCGCGACGCGGGACTTCCTCGGCGCGGTCCGCGCGCGGGAGGCCGCCGCCCGCGCGCATCTGGAGGCGACCGCCGCGGAGATCGGAACCGAGGAACGGGTGCTGCGCGCCAGCCACCGCGCCCGCGGCCTCACGCTGGCCGCCAGCGCCGGCCTCTTCGCCGCCGCGGCGCTCGGGCTCGCCCTGTTCCGGATCCCGGGCCTGTCGCCGTACGAGGCCCGTATCGTGGCGGCCGTGGCCCTGGCCCTCGCGGCCGCCTTCGGCGGGGCGGGCGCCTTCGTCCTGTCGCGGGGCGAGCCGATCGCCCTGATCCTGAGCCCCGCGGGGCTGACGGCGCCCGGTCTCGACAGGGTGATCCCCTGGGAGGCCGTCGCCGATCTCGACATGTCGCTGAGCCGCGGCGGCATCGTCACCCGCCTGCTGCTGCCGCCGGGCGCGGACTGGCCGGAGCGGGCCCCGGGGCGACACCCCGTGAAGCTCGACCCGAAGCGCCGCATCGTGACGCTCACGGTCGGACTGCCGCGCCGGATGAAGCCGCAGGATTTCGCCGACCTGATCGCCCGCTACCAGGCCGCGCACCAAGCCCGCCGCGCCCTGGCCGAGCGCGCCGCGCGCGCGACCGTCGCCGCCCACACCCCCTCTCCCGAAGCTCAGACTGCTTGAGGATCATATGGGATCGCCCGAGACCGCCGAGACCCTGCGCCTGCCGCCCGACCGCGCGAGCTGGACCGTCATCCTGGGCGTGCTGTTCGGCTTCGTGCTGTTCGGCGGCCTCCTGGCAGCCAGCGCCATCTACACGGCGCCCGTGCTGATCTCGGACTGGCAGGTCCGCGAGGCCGCCCGGCCCGTCCCGAACGCCCGCGTGAGCGACGGCAAGTGCAGCACCAAGCTCGTGTTCCACATCTGCGACGCGACGCTCTCGCTGCGGACGCCCGCGGGCAGTGTGACCCGCCGGGTGAACTACGTGTTCACCGGCCTGCACGCGGGCGACTGGACGATCGGGGTGATGGCCGACCCCGCGCATCCCGAGTCCGTCACCACCGATCTCGGCCTCGACCGGCTGTGGAACCGGGCGATCACCCTCCTGGCGATCGACGGGGTGATCCTGGCCGGCCTCGTCGGAGCGCTGATCTCGATCCTCCGCAACGGGCGCGCGGCGTTCCGGTCCGCCGCCTGACCGGCCTCGCGCCGGGATCTCGGCCGCGCAGGGCCGTCCGCGTCACGGGACACGCCCGAACCGGCGGACCGGTGCCGTACCGGTTGCCGGTCCGGCGATCCGGTACGTGTGCGTCATTGCGCCGGCGCGGACGGTCGGTCAGACCGCGCTCCCTCGAATCTCTCGGGAGAACCGGATGAGCAGCACCCGCAAGACGGCGCTTCGTGGCGCCCTCCTCGGCCTCGCCCTCGCAGGCCCGGCGCTGGCCGACGACACGCCGACGACGGCGGGCGCGGTCGACCGGCTCAAGGGCCTCGCCAACGAGGCGGTCGGCGGCGCCAAGCGCGGCGTCGGCAACCTGACGGACGACGAGGCGCTGAAGGCCGAGGGGCACGACCAGAAGCTCCGGGGCCAGGCCCAGCAGGAGCGCGGCAAGGCCAAGGACGCCGTCGAGAACGCCCTCGACAAGTAGGCGGATCGGGTCCCGGCCGCGCCGTGGCCGGGACCCGGCGCACCGATCGAAACGGTCTCGCCGGCCGGCATGACGGACACCGTCAGCGCCTCGGCCTGTCCCGGAGCCGGAGCCACTGGCCGCGCCGGGCGCGACGGACACCGCCAGGCTGGCGCCGGCGCCCGCGGCCCGAGCGATCGTACAGTTGCCCTGCGTACTCGCTCAATCGACCTATTACGCTGGAAAGCTCTCATTATTTTAGCAAACATTCCAATTTTTCATTCTATCTTACTCACTTGGCAGACATCACAGAAATCATACGGCCGCTCTGCCGGACGCCGCCGCTTTAGGTAGTGCGCCGTGGTTGATAACGATTTTTGTTGCAACAACTTAACCGCGACATATGCTATCGATACAGGATAGGCGACCGAATCGGGCCGGTCTTGAGTATCGAACCTGTATTGCTGCAGGGCACGGCAACCGTGCGGGGCCGCCAGAACAAGGATCGACCGGACCGTCCGGTCGACGCGACGCGCGGGTGTGCCGATCATGATGTTTGCTGTCCCCGCCTTGCTGTTGGAGCTGGCGTTGACGACGCCGGTCTCGGACAAGATGCCGGTCTTCGACGTTCGCGGCAGCTGTCGGGCGGCGACGACGGCGATGACCCTCGATCCTGTTCGGCAGAAGCTCTGCCTCCAGGACGAGGGGTCGGCCCGTGCCGAGGTGGCGAAGAAGTGGTCCAGCTTCCCGGCGGTCGATCGGACGCGCTGCGCGGCGGAGGCCCAGCTCGACGGCCTGCCCAGCTACGTCGATCTGCTGGAGTGCCTGACCCTCGCCCGGGAAGCCAAGGCTGAGGACGATCAGTAGTGCGCGTCAGGACCGAGACCGAAGACCGTCCCGTAACGCTCTCAGGTTGAGGGTCGACCGTGCCGATCGTGCTGCAGCTTCCCGGATCCCTCCGTCTCCTCGC
The DNA here is from genome assembly GCF_050281105.1 of Methylobacterium sp. NPDC080182. Classification (NCBI taxonomy): domain Bacteria; kingdom Pseudomonadati; phylum Pseudomonadota; class Alphaproteobacteria; order Hyphomicrobiales; family Methylobacteriaceae; genus Methylobacterium; species Methylobacterium sp. NPDC080182. The sequence goes on along the minus strand of NZ_JBNNWO010000001.1, from coordinate 6,923 downwards.
CCTGGCGGCCATCGCGGGACTCGCCGCCGGTTGCCGCGATGCGAACCAGTACGTCCCGCCGCCGCCGCCCAGCGTCTCGGTCGCGCAACCGCTCGTGCGCACGGTCACGCGCTACTTCGAACTCACCGGCAACACCAAGGCGTTCGCGGCCGTCGAGCTCGAGGCACGGGTCCAGGGCTTCCTAGAGGCGATCACCTACAAGGACGGCGCCGTCGTGAAGAAGGGCACGCCGCTCTTCTCCATCCAGCGCAACACCTACGAGGCGCAGCTCAAGCAGGCGCAGGGCGCCCTGGCGGCGCAGCAGGCCGCCCTGGCGAATGCCCAGTCCGAGTATCAGCGCCAGTCCACGCTGGGCCGGCAGGAATTCGCCTCGCAGGCGCGCGTCGAGGACGCGAAGACCAAGCAGGACCAAGCCAGCGCCGCCGTCATGGAGGCGCAGGCCAACCTCGACATCGCCGCCATCAATCTCGGCTACACGCAGGTCTCCGCGCCGTTCGACGGCGTGGTCACCAACCACCTCGCGGATGTCGGGGCGCTCGTCGGCATCAGCGGACCGACCAAGCTGGCGCAGCTCGTGCGCATCGATCCGCTCTACGTCTATTTCAACATCAGCGAGCAGCAGGTGCTGCTGGTCAAGGAGCACCTGCTCGCGACGCATCGGACGCTGGGCGACCTGTCCAAGATCCCGGTGGAGATCGGGCTGCAGACCGAGACCGGCTATCCGCATACCGGCAAGCTCGACTACCTCGCGCCGCAGGTTGACCCATCCACCGGCACGCTGATGGCGCGGGCGCTCATCGAGAACGGCGACCACGCGCTCCTCCCGGGCCTGTTCATTCGGGTCCGGGTCCCGGTCGGGCGCCAGGACAAGGCCCTGCTGGTGCGCGACGACGCCATCGGGACGAACCAGCAGGGCAGCTACGTGCTCACGGTCGGCGCCGACGACACGGTCTCGCAGCGGGTGGTGACGCTCGGGCCCCGGGACGGGCGCTACCGGGTGATCGAGACCGGGCTCGCACCCGGCGACTGGGTCGTCACGGACGGCATCCAGCGGGCAATCCCCGGGGCGAAGGTCGCGCCCCAGAAGGTGGCGGTGGCCGAAGCCTTGCCCGACCCGGCACCACTCCCGCGGTGAGCCGTCGTCCGGAAGTCCCGGCGCTGCCGACGAGGCCGACACGCCCGACGATTGGACAGTGATCTCCGCCACCCTGCGTCCCGCCCTGGCGGCGGGCCGCCCCTGAGACGCCGGCACCGAGGGCCAACGGCATGATCTCGCGCTTCTTCATCGAGCGGCCGGTCCTGGCCAACGTGCTGGCCCTGGTCATGGTGCTGATCGGCGCGGTGTCGCTCTTCAACCTGCCGGTGTCGCAGTATCCCAACGTCGTGCCGCCGACGGTCCAGGTCACCACCCGCTACCCGGGTGCGAGCGCCCGCACGGTGGTCGACACGGTGGCGCTCCCGATCGAGCAGCAGGTCAACGGCGTCGAGGGCATGCTCTACATGCAGTCGACCAGCGCGAGCGACGGCACCTACACCCTCACGGTCACCTTCGCGATCGGGACGGACGGCGATCAGGCCCAGGTGCTGGTGCAGAACCGGGTCGCGATCGCGATGTCGTCGCTGCCGCAGGCGGTCCAGGTCCAGGGCGTCACGACCCAGAAGAAATCCACCGCGGTCCTGCAATTCGTCACACTGTCGGCCAGCGACGGGAAGTTCGACAGCCTGTTCCTGTCGAATTACGGCGTCATCAACGTGCAGAACGAGCTGGCCCGGCTGCCCGGCGTCGGCAACGTCACGGTCTTCGGCGCCGGCCAGTACGCGATGCGGATCTGGCTGGATCCCGACCTGGTGCAGGCCCGGGGCCTCACCCCCGACGCCATCATCAACATCGTGCAGCAGCAGAGCCAGGAGGTCACCGCGGGCGCCGTGGGGATGCCGCCGGTCCCGGCCGGCCAGGACTTCCAGTACACGCTCAACGTCAACGGGCGGCTCAACAGCGCCCCGGACTTCGAGAACATCGTCGTCAAGGCGGACGCGCAGGACGGCGGCCGCATCACCCGCTTGCGCGACGTCGGCCGCGTCGAGCTCGGCGCGCAGACCTACAGCCAGTCGTTCACGCTGAACGGGCAGCCCGCCGCCGGCATCGGCATCTACCAGCTGCCCGAGGCGAACGCGTTGACGGTGGCGAACGCGGTCCGCACTCGGATGGCCGAGCTCGCGAAGACCTTCCCGTCGGGCCTCGTCTACGCCATCCCGTTCGACACGACGGAGTTCGTGCAGGCCTCGATCCACGAGGTCTACATGACGCTGTTCGAGGCGGCCGTCCTGGTCCTGATCGTCATCCTGGTCTTCGTCCAGGACTGGCGCGCCATGCTGGTGCCAGCGACGACGGTGCCGGTGACGATCATCGGCGCCTTCGCCGCCATGGCGGCGATGGGCTTCAGCGTGAACCTCTCGACGCTGTTCGCGATCGTGCTGGCCATCGGCATCGTGGTGGACGACGCCATCGTGATCGTCGAGGGGGTCTCCCACCACATCGACGAGGGCCTCTCGCCCCGGGCGGCGGCCGAGAAGGCGATGGAGGAGCTGTTCGGCCCGATCATCGGCATCACCCTGGTGCTCATGTCGGTGTTCGTGCCGGCCGCGTTCCTGCCCGGCCTGACCGGGCAGCTCTACAAGCAGTTCGCCCTGGTGATCGCCGCCACTGCGCTGATCAGCGCGATCAATGCCGCCACCCTGAAGCCGACCCAGTGCGCCCTGTGGCTGCGCAAGCCGGTGCCGCCGGAGAAGCGGAACGTGTTCTACCGCGGCTTCAACCGCGTCTACGGGGTCCTCGAGGGCTGGTACGCCCGGCTGATCGCCACCATGGTCCGGCGCAGCGGCCTCATGGTCGCCGTGGCGCTCCTGCTGATCGGGCTCGCCGGATGGGGGCTGACCCGCCTGCCGACCGCCTTCCTGCCCACCGAGGACCAGGGCTACGTCCTGATCGGCGCACAGCTGCCGGACGGGGCCTCGAAGGAGCGCACCGACGCGGTGATGCAGCGGATCAGCGTCCAGGCGAAGGCGACGCCGGGCGTCGACAACGTGCTCTCGATCAGCGGGATCTCGGTCCTCGATTCGAGCGCCAGCCTGCCCAATGCCGGCGTCGCCTACGTGGTTCTCAAGAACTGGGATGTCCGGGCCAAGGAGAGGGGCCAGGATCTGCGCAGCCTCTACGAGCGCTTCAACACGATGCTGGCGGGCGTCGAGGACGCCGAGACCTTCGTGCTGATCCCGCCGCCGATCCAGGGCATCGGCAACGCCAGCGGCTTCACCATGCAGATCGAGCTGCGCAACGGCGACTTCGACTACCCCCTGCTGGAGAGCCTCGCCCGGACGGTCGTCGCCGACGGGAACTCGCAATCCGGGCTGCGGAAGCTCAACACCTCGTTCCGGGCCGGCGTGCCGCAGATCGCGATCGCGGTGGACCGGGTCAAGGCCGAGGCCCTCGGCGTGACGGTCGGGCAGGTCTTCTCGACCCTCTCGAGCTACGTCGGGTCGTCCTACGTCACGCAGTTCAACAAGTTCGGCCGGACCTTCCAGGTCTACGTGCAGGCCGCGCCCGATTACCGGCTCCGCCCCGAGGACGTCGAGAACCTGAAGGTGCGCGCCGGCAACGGCGTGATGGTGCCGCTCGGCACCGTCGTGGAGATCAAGTCCGTGCAGGGCCCGTCCCTGATCAGCCTGTACAACCTCTACCCGACGGCGACGATCGTGGGCGGGGCGGCGCCGGGCTTCAGCTCCGGGCAGGCGCTGGACCTGATGCAGCAGATCGCCGCCAAGGTGCTGCCGCCGGGCACGGGCTACGACTGGACGGCGATGTCGTACCAGGAGAAGGCGGTCGGCGCGCAGATCTACCTCGTGTTCGCGCTGGCCATCCTCCTCGTCTACCTGGTCCTGGCCGGCCAGTACGAGAGCTGGATCCTGCCGCTGGCGGTCCTGCTCGGCGTGCCGCTGGCGCTGCTGGGCACGGTCGGGGCGCTGCTGCTGCTCGGCGTCGCCAACAACCTCTACACGCAGATCGGCCTGATCCTGCTGATCGCGCTGGCGAGCAAGAACGCCATCCTGATCGTCGAGGTCGCCCGCGAGAAGCGGCAGGCCGGACTCGACATCGCGGCCGCCGCCGTGGAGGCGGCGCGGCTGCGCTTCCGCCCGATCCTGATGACCTCGTTCGCCTTCATCCTCGGCGTGCTGCCGCTCGTCACCGCCTCCGGGGCCGGGGCCGCGGCGCGCAAGTCGATCGGCATCACGGTGTTCAGCGGCATGCTCGCCTCGACCTGCCTGGCGGTGCTGTTCGTGCCGTCCTTCTACGTGATCCTGCAGCGGATCGAGGAGCGCCGCGCGCGCCGGGGGCAGCCCGGGCCTGTCGCGTCCCCGCCCCCGGCCGGGACAACCCCCGAGACCGGACCGGCGTGAGCCGGAGCGCGGACGCGGCGCGGTTCCGCTCCGCGCCCTGCGGTTCACGCCCCGCGCCGCCGTCACCGCGCGACGCCGTTCCCTCCGACGCGCGGCGCCGGATCCGCGACCGGACCTCCGGAGACCACGCGTCCGGCATGCTCGACCGTTGACGGCCTTACATCGCCCACCCTATTAGATATAGCATTAGCTATAATGATGGGTCAGGGCTATGACGCACACCGGCGCTCCGCGTCGCCTCTCGGCTCTAGGATCGGTCCTGTGCGGCCTCGCCGCGGCGCTCGGGTTGGCCGCGGGGCTCTGGGTGGCCGCAGCGCTCGGGCCGGCACTGGCCCAGTCCCTGCCCACCGCCGCCGAGAACCTGACGCCGGGCGACCTCGACAGCGAGCATCTGTTCGGCTTCACCGAGGGGAGCGACCTCGGCGTTCCCGGGGAGGCGGAGCTGGAATGGGAGACGAGCGGGCGACTCGGCCGGCGCGTCGCCCGCTTCCTGACCGTGGACAGTTCCCTGGCCCTGAAGGTGCCGCTGACCAACGATTTCCGCCTGGCCCCGGGCGTCACCTTCAACGCCTACGACATCGGCGCGCCGGGCACCCCGGCCCGGACCACGGGCGGCTTCAACGGCGGCTTCCTCGAGACCCGGGTGCGCCTGATGGATCGCCGGACGGCCCCCTTCGGCCTGACCCTCAACATCGTGCCGGGCTACGGAACCGTCGACGGCGGGACGGGCGTGCCGGCGCGCAGCTTCGGCACCGAGATCGGCCTGCTGGCGGACCGCGAGATCATCCCCGGCAAGCTGATCGCCGCCGTCAATGTCGGCTTCGCGCTCGCGACGACGCGGCTGCCCCTGATGGACGCGCCCGTGCGCGGATCGGGGATCGAGGTGGCGGGGGCGCTGGCCTACTGCGTCCGACCCGGCCTCTTCCTCGGCGGCGAGGCACGCTATGCCCGGACCTACGACGGCTTGGCGCTCGACCGGTTCGCGGGCGAGGCCGTGTATCTCGGACCGACCGCCTACATGACCCTGTCACCACAGGCCTGGGCCTCGTTCACCTGGAGCTTCCAGGTCGCCGGCCAGGCCACGGGCGAGCCCGGCCCGCTCGACCTGTCGAGCTTCGACCGCCATCAGATGCGGTTGCGCGTCGGGTACAGCTTCTGATCGCGGCCCTGTCGCCGCACCGCGGCCTGCGAGCCTCAGGGTGGGCGGACAGGCGCCGAGAACGCGACCCTGGTGGAGCAGTCGAGGGACCGAACCGCCCGTGCCGACGGGCGGGAAGCGGCCCGGTCGAGACGAGAAGTGGGACTGGCTGCCTCGGAGCAGGTCTTCCGGAAAGACCGTTACATGCCGAACATGTTCGTAGTCGGAGCATGCAACGTGAAGGCATGACCCTCATCAATCCAGCCGCTTCCGGCGTGACCTTGCTCGATGTAGCTGATCTCATCGGCGCAGGAAGCGTAGTAGTGCCGTCCGCTCTCGGTGTTGACGAACCGCTCGACAGTCAACGCTTGCGATCCCGCGGCGGTCGAACTCGCGTAGGCGTCGAACGCAACACCGTCATAGTTGTAGCCGGAACCGTCCGAGAGAAGCCCGTCGCGCTCCGCGGTGCTGGTCGTGTAGAAGTGGTCGCCGGTCGTCGGGTTGGTGAATCGAAAGACGTCAGCCGTGGCAGACGACGACACTGGCGCGGCCCAGCCGACGCCCTGATAGGCGTAGCCCGACGGGGCGCTCTCAAGTTGCGCACGTTCTGCGGCGCTTGCCGTGTAGAAATGCCGTCCTGAGGCGGCGTCGTAGAAGTGAAAAACCGGCTCAAGCGCCGCGGCGCCCGGACTGGCCTGATAAGCCCGCATGTAGTCAATATTCATCTGCGCGGGAAATGGCGTCGACGCGTCGGCGTCGCCCGGCCAAGAGCCGCCGACGGCGAGATTCGCGATCATGTACATGGGCTTGTCCAGACCGGCCGGCGTCGGCGTACGATAGATCTCCTGTCCGTCGAAGTAGAAGGTCAGCGTGTCCGGTTGCCAGTCAACGCCGTAGGTGTGGTAGCCGCCGCTCATGTCGGCGACTGCGGAGATCCCCTGGCTCATCGTGTGGTTGCCGGGTGTCTGGCCGGGCGCCAGGCTGTGAACCGTGGTGTAGAGGGTGCCGGGATCGTGCCCGAGCATCTCCATCACGTCGATCTCGGGCGGCCAGGAACCGTCCGCCGGGAGCAGCCAGAACGCCGGCCAGAAGCCCTGACCGGCGGGCAGTTCGGCCCGCATCTCGAAATAGCCGTAGGTCTGGCTGAAACTGTGGAAGGTATTGACCATTCCCGACGTGTAGGGTGAGGGTCCCCCAGATTTTGGTCCGGCCGGAAGGTGAGCTTCCGGATCTCATGAGGGTCCCCCAGATTTTGGTCCGGCCGGAAGGTGAGCTTCCGGATCTCATTCGGCGGCCTGCAGGGCCGCCGCCAGGGCAAATTCCTGGGGCG